>NZ_CP130886.1:4244387-4850728 GCF_030622045.1 Planctellipticum variicoloris
TGGCGTGGCGGTCGGGTCCGGCTGTTCCTGGCGGGACAATTGATTTGCGAGGACCGTGCGCCCTTCGACGCCGATCCGGTTGTCGTCACACCCGGAGACGGAGTGGACTTTCAGGACGCCATATTGGCCCGACCCCGCAATCATCCTGTCACGAAATCACACCCCCTGGCTTTGCCACTGGTTGGTCTGGCAGATGGGGAAGAACTGGCCGCAGAACACGTACAAATTGTCGACGGAGAGCTGGAACTTGAATCTGACGGTGCGGCAACGCGCTGGCCGTGGTCGGAGTGGAAGTCGATCGCCTGGCCCGCGCCCAGGGACAACATTCCCGCACACCCCGTTTCGGGCTGGCTCGTGGAGCTGGAACTGCAGCCGCTGGCCGAGTCTCCGGGGGAAACGCTTGATCGGCTGACGGGGGCGATCACACGCGCTGACGGAACAGGACTGTGGCTGGCTCACCCGTTGCTCGGGCGCCTGCCGATTGCCTGGTCCGCAGTTCGGCGGATCACGCTGCGCGGCTGGGGCACGGCGACGCCGCTCCGGCTGGGACCGGTGCATCTCGGGGACGAAATCCGGCTCGACCTTCGGTCGCCGACGCCAATCGGCCATCGACTGGCCGGCCATTTTCCGGCCCCGAAGTTCTGGAACGGACGGCTCTGGATCGAACTCGACCATTCTGAACTGGAGCCTGCCGGCGCCGAAACACCTCCCGGCTCACCGTTTCTGGCCGAGCTCCGCGCCGGCGGCCTGCTCACGGACTTGAGCATCAATCAGCAGCCGCTCGCGCCGCTCAACTCCCGCATCCGCTGGAAAGCGGACGTTGCCCGTCCAGAACGCCTCACCATCCCCCTGCCCCGCTCGCTGCTGCAACGGCGAGACAACTCCTGGGAACTGCGGGAACACCCCCGAAACGCGGCCGGTGGGTATGATGACTGGGAACTGTGGAATCTGATTCTGTATGAGACGTGGCCGTAGAATTGCGGAGATTTCTCACAGAGATGCGGGAATTCCTGGAGAGTCCGGAAAAGTCTGATGACGACGAACACGTGTGCGAGTTGAGTCCGAATCACGTACGACGGACATCCTTATCCGTCGCGTTGACCGGTCGGTCACTCCGTGAAAGAGCCCGACGGACGTGAACGTCCGTCGTACGACAATCAGACGACAACCGACAAATCACAAATCACCTGCCACCAGGAACCAACTCCCATGTTTACCGGTCTTGTCGAAGGTCTCGGAACGATTACCGCGGTTGTCACTGAGCCTGCCGGAATCCGACTGATCGTTGAACCGCCGTTGGAGATGACTGCCGGCGAATCGTGTGCGCTGGGTGACAGCGTGGCGATCAACGGCTGCTGTCTGACCGTCGTCGGCCTGGAAGACGGACGCTGGGCGTTTCAGGCGGGGACCGAGACTCTCTCGAAGACTAGCCTCCGGCGACTGCAGGCTGGCGATCGGGTCAACCTGGAACGCTCGCTGCCGGTCAATGGACGACTCGGCGGGCACTTCGTGCAGGGGCACGTCGACGGCATCGGCACGGTCGATGCCGTCGAGCGAGAAGGAGACTGGATCTCGATGTGGTTCCGCGTGCCGCAGACGCTCACGGCGCTGATGGTGCCGAAGGGCTCGATCGCCGTCGACGGCGTCAGCCTGACACTGGTTCACGTCGAGGCAGACCGGTTCAGCATCGCGCTCATCCCCCACACGCTGGAGGTCACGACGCTCGGCCGACGGAAGGTCGGCGATCCGGTCAACATCGAGACCGATATCCTGGGCAAGTACGTCCAGAAGCTGCTGGGGCGGTGAAGAGAAGAAATGTCGATAGAAGTCGAGAGTTTAGAGACGAGAGTCGAGAGCCAGAGAAGACGACGAAACAGCCGTCTTCTCTGGCAATCTGCGACCCGCGAACAGCCTTCTTCTCCAGCTATTCCCTACTCGCCATTCTCTATTCGCATTCTCATCCCAATCCCGGCACTTCCCAGCCTTTGCGGTACGGGCGTTTCAGGAAGGCGTTGGCGGCTGGCAGATTCGTGAACTTCAGGCCGGGCGCATCCCATTCGAGCGTCGTCTTCGGGAAGCGGGTGGCGACGCAACCGAGCAGAACCGATTCCGTCAGCGGACCGGCGTAGTCGAACGTCGTTGACGTTTTGGTTTCGCCGCGAACGGCGTCAATGAACTGATGCCAGTGGTTTTCCCCGTCGATTTTCGGCACGTCGTAGCCGGCGAAGTCCCTTTCGGGGAGCAGAATCGGCATGGCGATGTGGGGCAGGATCATGGCCCCCTTCTCCCCCAGAAACAGCGAGCCCTGATCGGGCAGCGCGCGATCGCCGACGGCCGACTTAACAACATCTTGCGGCGGGCGCTGGTCGCCGTCGTACCAGGTGATGTCGACTCCCTTTTCGGCGGTGTACGGAGTCTTCGGAAAGGTAAAGCGGACGATCGCGTCGGTCGCCCAGTTGTAATCGTTCGGGGGCGCCCCTTCGGACCGGACAGTCGTCGGCCCGGTCAGGGCCAGGGCGCCGAAGACCGGATCGAAAATGTGGCAGCCCATGTCGCCGAAGGTTCCGGTTCCGAAGTCGACCCGCTTCCGCCAGTTGCCGGGGTGGTAGTAGCCGCCGCCGACAAACGGCCTGGTCTCACAAACGCCCAGCCACATGTCCCAGTCGAGCGTGGCGGGAACCGGATCGCTCCGGGTGGGCTTGCCCGTCGGGTCACCCCACTTCTTGCTGCTCCAGGTGTGGACCGTATGAACCTTGCCGATGGCTCCCTGCTGAATCAGGGCGATCGCGGTCTTGTACTCGCGCGACGAATGGATCTGAATGCCCATCTGCGTCACGAGCTTCTTCTCGCGGGCGTACTCGGTCAGCGCCCGCGACTCGGCGATGTTGTGCGTCAGCGGCTTCTGGCAGTAGACGTTCAGGCCGAGCTGCATTGATGACATGGCCATCGGGGCGTGCATGTGGTCCGGGGTCGAGACGTTGACGGTGTCGAGGTTCTTATGCTCCTTGTCGAGCATCTGCCGCCAGTCCTGGTAGACGCGCAGATCGGGGAACTGCTCCTTGAGCTTGGTGGCACGCGAGGTATCGACTTCCGCGACGCAGATCAGCTTGACCTTGGAATGCTTCGCGATCTCCCCCAGGTCGGCCCCGGCCATGCCCGACGCCCCGAAGCTCGCGTGACGGATGATGTCGCTCGGCGCAGCGGCCTGAGCGGAGCGGGCCAGCAGCGGCAGTCCGATGCCGGCGGCGAGAGACTGCTGCAGAAAGGACCGGCGGGAAGACAGCCAGGGACGGGTCATCAGTACGCGCTCCGGGTTCGAAGGGACGAATCAGTCATCCCGAATATGATAGCCGAGTGACTGGGGAAAGCTCAAAGGGACGGAGGACTTTGAGGACGGAGAGAAGATTTCACGCAACGGCGCGGAACAGAACGCGACGACGCAAAAAATGTCGAATGTCGAAGGCGGAATGTCGAAAGAAGCCGAGAGTCTGGAGCCAGAGAAGACTGCGAGCCAGCCCTCTTCTCTGGCAATCAGCGATCGGCCTTCCTGTCTGGCTACTCGCTACTCGCTACTCGCTATTCCCTATTCGCTGGAAATACCGATTGCGTCATTGCGTGAAATCTTCGTCCCGGTTAACGCGGCAGTTCGTTCCAGGCGCGGGCCACATACCGGGGGAGGTCGGAGGCGATCAGGCCGCAGCAGGAGAGGTGTTCGGCCGCCATGTCTCCTGCACGGCCGTGGAGCCACGCGCCGAGCTGGGCCGCCTCGAACGGCGAGATTCCCTGAGCCAGGAGAGCCGCGATGACACCTGTCAGCACGTCGCCGCAGCCTCCAGTCGCCATGCCGGGATTGCCCGTGTCGTTGATGGCCAGCCGGCGGCCGTCGGTCACGACAGTGCTGGCGCCTTTGAGCAACAGGATTGTTCCGGAACGCCGCGCAAACTCCAGCGCCACGGTTTCGCGACTGGACTGGATCTCCTCCAAGGAGAGTCCCGACAGACGGGCGAACTCGCCCGGATGCGGCGTCAGGATCCGCGCCGCCGTAGGAAATGAATCGAGTGCTGAAGTCCCGGCAAGCGCATTCAACCCGTCGGCATCGACGACCAGCGAACAGGCGGCCGTTGTATACAGATGCCTGACGACATGCTGGACTCCGGGAGACTGGCCAAGACCGGGACCGATGGCGACGGCGGACATGCCGCTCAGTCTGGGCTGCAACGACTGGAATGCGGAGGCAGCGAGCTGGCCGTCTCCATCCTCAGGCAGGTCGCAGGTCAGGTAGCTGGGTTCATAGCCGGCAACAATGGACTGGATGCCGACAGGCACGGCCACGTAGACCAGCCCTGCCCCGCCGCGGAGTGCGCCGAGGCCGGCGAGGCAGGCGGCGCCGCTCATCCCGCGGCTGCCGGCGATGATCAGCGTGCGGCCGAAGGTTCCTTTGTGGGAGTCGACCGGCCGAGGCGGGACGGCGGGGAGACGAGTGACAAGTTCCGGAGCTGCGGACATGGCGAGGCTCCTGTCGAGGTCCTGATTCAGGTTGCGGCGCGGGCGGCGGCAGCCTGGCGGGCAATGAGTCCCGCCAGATAGCCCCCTTTGAACCCGGCATCAATATTGACCACACTGACGTTCGCAGCACAACTGTTGAGCATGCTGAGCAGGGCCGAGAAGCCGCCGAAACTGGCCCCGTAGCCGACGCTGGTCGGCACCCCGATCACGGGGACTGCGACCCAGCCGGCGACGACCGACGGCAATGCCCCTTCCATACCGGCCACGACGACGATAGCGTCGGCGGTCTGCAATCGCTGCCGCTGTTGAAACAATCGATGCGGACCGGCGACGCCGACGTCCGTCAGCAGCTCGACTTCGCAGCCCAGCCAGCGAGCGGTTTCGCAGGCTTCTTCGGCAACGGGGCGGTCGGTGGTTCCGGCGGTGACGACCAGCACGCGCCCACGGGTCGTTGCCTCTCCAAGGCGCCCGAGGGAAATTGTGCGGGCGGTGGAATTGTGGGACGCGGAGGGAAACAGCCCGGCGAGGGCTTCAGCCTGTTCCGCGGAGACTCGCGTCGCCAGCGACGGCTGCCCCGCCTGCTGCTGAGCCTCGAAGACGGCGGCGATCGCTTCGATGGACTTTCCCGGGGCATAGACGACCTCCGGTGCACCGCAGCGGCCGGCGCGATCGAGGTCGATGGAGACGTCGTCGAACCGGGGAGCGACGGTCGCCAGGAGACGCAGTTGCTCCAGCAGTCCGGCGTCCGGCACCTGGCCGGCATGCCAGCTTTCCAGCAGCGCCGTCAGTTCGCGAATTTCCACGGTGCAGCTCCTTTCAGCCCGGCGTCAGGAGCAGTTCGGGATAGTCCGCCGACCGCGTGCCGGGTTTCGGCGGATTGTCCAGCGGGCGAAACGTGAAGACCGCCGAGTACTTCGTCTCACGGGAGAAGTTGCGGGTCGCGGCGTGGAACGTCAGACAGTGAAAGAACAGCACGTCGCCGGGCTGGAGCGTGACGAACTGCTTCGTCGCGATCAGCGGCTGATTGACAGGCAGGTCCGGCCGGAGGAATGTCCGCTCGTCAAACTGATCGGGCTGGTAGGTGAGGCGGTGCGTTCCGGGGATGACCTGCAGGCAGCCGTTGTCCTGCGTTTCCGGACCGAGCGCGACCCAGGCGTTGACCAGCTCCGGCCGCTGAAAGGCCCAGTAGCGGATGTCCTGATGCCAGCCGGTTTCGCTGCTGAAGTCCGGATGCTTGGTCATGATGCAGTTGTGATGAGCCAGCGGACTGACGACTTTCGGACCGAGCAACTGCTGCAGCCGCCCGAGAATCACAGGCTGCATGACCCATTCGAGAAAGACGTAGTCTCGCGTGAAGGCCTGCTTGAGCCGACGGACCGTCCGGCCGCCGCGGGCGTCGAGCGATTCCGGGGAGCCGGGATACTTGACGTCGGCCTCGTATTCGATCGGACCGATCTGCCGGCTCAGACCGTCGTCGGTGACCGCCCGCATCCTGCCGACAAACTCCGGGGTGGTCAGACCGCGGGCGACAACGTAGCCGTCGCGGGAAAAGTTCTCGAGATCCGTCGCAGAAAACAGGCCATCCGGGGCAGTGGTCACAATGAACTTCATCCACAGCAGGAAAAGACATGAGGCCGGTCGACGACGAGCGCCAGGCGGGCCTCAGCCCTTGATCTCGTACTCTTTGAGTTTGCGATACAGCGTCCGCTCGCCAATCCCCAGCATCTGGGCGGCCTCGTCTCGTTTGCCCTGGGTAATTTCGAGAGCCCGTTCGATGTAATACTTCTCGACTTGATCGAGCGGCTTGCCAACGAGCTGGTCGGCTCCGCTGCGGCCGCCCGGCGCCATGCCGTCGTCCGCGGTCAGTCCGACCGGAGCAATTTCGTCGGGAAGGTCGTCGACGTCCAGACGACCGTCTGCATCCATCACCAGCATCCCCTGCACGACGTTTTTCAGCTCGCGGATGTTTCCCGGCCAAGGATGCGCCATGAGCGCCTGCTGAACCTGGCGGGTAATCGTCGGGGCGGGACGGTGCATCTGGGCGGAAAACTGCTTGAGAAAATGCTCGGCCAGGAACGGGACGTCGACCCGCCTTTCGCGCAAAGGCGGCAGGAACACGGTCACGACCGACAGCCGGTAATAGAGATCCTTGCGGAAGGTCCCTTTCTTGACCATTTCCAGCAAGTCGGCGTTCGTCGCCGCCACCAGACGGACATTGATATCGTGCTCGTCGTTCGCGCCCAGCCGGGTAATTTTCCGATCTTCGAGGACGCGCAGCAGTTTGACCTGCGTCGACATGGGAGTCTCCCCCACCTCGTCCAGGAATAGCGTGCCGCCGTTGGCGTACTCGAACTTCCCGATCCGCCGGGCCGTCGCCCCCGTGAAAGAGCCGGCTTCGTGGCCGAACAGCTCGCTCTCCAGAATGCTTTCCGGCAGCGCGGAGATATTCAGCGGCACGAAGGGTTTGTTCTTCCGGTCGCTGTTCTGATGAATGGCGCGGGCGACCAGCTCCTTGCCGGTACCGCTTTCCCCCTGAATCAGGACCGTGGCGTCGGTGGGCGCGACGCTACGGAGCTTCTCCACCACGCGATGCATGGCGGTGCTGTCGCCGACGACCCCTTCAAAGCCGAACTTCTCGTCGAGGCGGCGGTTGAGCTCGGCGTTCTTGCGCAGCAGCCGGACACGCGCGCTGGCTTTTTCAACCGTCTCGCGCAGCTCCTTGATATCGAGCGGCTTCGTCAGGTACTTGAAGACGCCATGCTGCCCGGCGGCGACCGCCGTCTTGATCGACGCGTGACCGGTCAACAGGATTACTTCCGCGTCGGGCAGCTCCTGCTTGGTCTTCCGCAGAATCTCAAGCCCGTCGATGTCGTCCATCATCAGATCGGTGACGACGACGTCGTAGTTCTGGCTCTCGACGAGGTGAGCCGCACGCTGCCCCGAACCGGCGACGGTGCAATCGTACCCGACGCGGCGCAGGCTTTCGGCGACAGCCTGCGCGTGGGCCTCGTCGTCATCCGCCACAAGAACGCGGATGGACTGACCGGGCAATTCGGGAGTTTCAGCCTCGGCGGCGGACATGGCGATGGAAGACTGCTGGAGTTACCGTTCGGGCGGCGGGTGCGAATCCGTCCAAGTCTACCCGGCGGGAGGCCGGTTTTCACGGGAGGAGCGCAGGAAGGGTGATCACAAAACGCGTTCCGCGGCCGACGGCGCTCTCACAATCGATTTCGCCCCGATGACCTTCCACGATCTTTCGGACCGTTGGCAGCCCGAGTCCGCTGCCCTGAGACCGGGTGGAATAAAACGTCTCGAACATCCGCGCCTGCGTGGCGGCGTCCATCCCGTGACCGTTGTCGATGATCTCCAGCACGACCCGACCATCTCGCGCAAACGTCTGCAGTTCCAGCACGCCCCCGTCAGGCATCGCTTGGGCCGAATTGCGCGAGAGATTCTGCAACACCTGCCGCCATAGCTGACGATCCAGCAGCACGGCAGGGAGATCGATCCCCAGATGCGGGCTGATTTCAATCCGCTGTTCGGCAGCCAGCGGCTGATAGAACTCGATGAAGTCACGGACGACTTCATTCAGGTCCGCCGGTTCAAGATTCAGCCGGCCGACGCGGGCGAACTGCAAAAAGTCCTCCAGGATCCGTTCCAGATGGTCGCATTCCTTCCGGACGGTACTCACCTTCTGCAGCAGGCGTCGATCCCGCTGGGTTTCCGCTCCTTGCAGGTCCTCCGCCATCAGGTCCAGGCTGAGGACGATCGTCGAAAGTGGATTGCGGATCTCATGCGCCAGGCCCCCCGCCAGGGACGCGATCTCGGCGTACCGCTCCTGCAACTTGCGGTGCTCGACTTCGAGTTCGGCGTGATCGACGGTCATGGTCGAATCATCCGCGGAGAATGTGACGGCTTCCAGACTCGGCCCCGCTACGAACGGCGGGGCCGAACCCTTCGGTTCGACCCCGCCCGTCGCTCATTCATTCCCGGTCGATACTGGCGCCGCTCAGGCGTCGGCGTCGCCCGAATTGCGTTCGGCTCCGCCGTCGGATTGACCCGTTTCCGCCAGCACCGCCTTGCGGGACAGTTTGACGCGGTTCTGCTCGTCGACGGCGATGACCTTCACCTGGATCTTATCGCCCAGTTTGCAGACTTCGTCGATCGACTTCACGTACCCGTCGGACAGCTCGCTGATGTGGCAGAGGCCGTCCTTGCCCGGAGCGATCTCGACAAACACGCCGAAATCCTTGATCGACGCGACCGTGCCGTTGTAGATCCGGCCGACCTTGATCTCCTCGGTCATCGCTTCGACGCGGGCCAGAGCCTCCTCGGCGCCGGGACCGCGCTCGCCGGCGATGATGACGGTGCCGTCGTCCTGAATGTCGATCTGGGTGCCGGTTTCCTCCTGGATCGCCCGGATATTCTTGCCCCCCGGACCGATCAGCAGACCGATCTTGGACGGATCGATCTTCGTGCGGAGCAGACGCGGTGCCAGCGGGGACAGTTCCGGACGCGGCCGGCGGATCGCCGTCAGCATAGTCTTGAGCAGGTCGATGCGGGCGCCGCGAGCCTGTTCGAGGGTCTTGCGGATAATCTCCTCGTTGATGCCGGCGATTTTCAGATCGAGCTGAATACCGGTCACGCCCTTCTGAGTTCCCGCGACCTTGAAATCCATGTCGCCGAAGTGATCTTCGTCACCCATGATGTCGGTCAGCAGCACGAAGCGATCCGCCTCTTTCACGAGGCCGATCGAGATCCCCGCCACCGGCTGGGTAATCGGCACGCCAGCGTCCATCAGCCCCAGCGTCGCGCTGCAGACCGAGGCCATCGAGCTGCTGCCGTTCGACTCGGTGATGTCGGAGATGACCCGAATCGTGTACGGGAACTTTTCTTCGCTCGGGAGCACCGACTGAACGGATCGCTCCGCCAGGCAGCCGTGGCCGATTTCACGCCGGCCCGGTCCGCGAATCGGACGGCATTCGCCGACCGAGTACGACGGGAAGTAGTAGTCCAGCATGAACCGCTTGGAATACTCGGGGAAGATGCCGTCGATCTTCTGAGCGTTCCGGACGGTGCCCAGCGTGACCGTGCAGAGCGACTGGGTCTCGCCGCGGGTGAACAGAGACGAGCCGTGGACGCGCGGCAGCACGCTGGCGCTGCAGGTCACGCCGCGCAGATCGGCGGGAGTCCGCCCGTCCAGCCGGCGGCCTTCCAGAATCAGGTCGCGGACGACGCGGGCTTCCAGCGCGTGGAACGCCTCTGAAAACTGCGCTCGCGTCCCTCCCTGGGGACTTTCGGCGGCGTCTTCGGGGAACAGCTCGGCAATCAGCGCCTTCTTCAGTTCGCCGACGGCGCCACGACGATCGGCCTTGTCGCCGCCCGTCTTCGCCTCACGCAGCTTGGCGTAAGCCTTTTCCTTGAGGGCGGCGGCGAACGGGTTGACGGCGATCTCGGGGGCGGCCACGGGGGCCTTGCCGAGCTTTTTCGCCAGTTCTTCCTGCAGCTTGCAGATCTCGACAATCGCCCGGTGCCCGAACATGATGGCGTCGGCCATCACGGCTTCCGGCAACTGGTGGGCGAAGCCCTCGATCATCAGGACCGAATCCTTCGAACCCGCCACGATCAGATCCAGCGTGCTCGTCTCCAGTTCGGTGCGGGTCGGCATCAGAACGAATTCTTCGTTGATGCAACCGACCCGCACGGCGCCGATCGGCCCCTGGAACGGCATTGAGGACACGGTGAGCGCTGCGCTGGCGCCGTTGATCGACAGGACGTCCGGATCGTTTTCCTGATCCACAGACATCACGTTCGACATGATCTGGACTTCGTCGGTATACCCTTCCGGGAACAGCGGACGAATCGGACGGTCGGTCAGGCGGCAGGTCAGAATCTCGCGGGTGGTCGGACGACCTTCGCGCTTCAGATAGCCGCCGGGGAACTTGCCGGCCGCAGCCGTCCGTTCGCGGTAATCGACGGTGAGCGGGAAGAAATCGGTTCCAGGTCGGGACGGCCCGTCCTGGGCGGCGACGAGGACGACGGTATCGCCGTAGCGGATCATCACGGCGCCGGCGGCTTGCTTGGCGATTTCGCCGCATTCCAGACTGAGCGTCCGGCCGGCCAATTGGGTTTCTACAGTCACTTTCACGGGAAGACCTTGCAGATTAGAGAGATGTGCATTCGAAGAGTTTTGGGCGGAGGCAGCCGCAGGGGGCAACCGTCAAACGCCGGCCGGCTCCAGAGTGAGCCGGCAAAACAGCGCGCAACCCCGCACGGCGTACAGCAGGACGCCACGCAAGACTTCGCGCGGACGAGCCGGGGAGAAGCGCCGCGTGGCGCGCTGCGGAACTACTTACGCAGCTTGAGCTTTTCGATCAGCTCGTAGTACTTGGCCGTATGATGCTCTTTCATGTAGTCGAGCAGGCGGCGGCGCCTGGCGACCAGCATCAGCAGACCGCGACGGCTGGCGTGATCCTTCATGTGGCCCTTCAGGTGTTCGGTCAGCGCGTTAATCCGCGCGGTGGTGACCGCAATCTGCACGTCAGGCGAACCGGTGTCGGCTTCGCTGCGACGGTACTCCTGAATGACTTCCGTCTTACGTTCTTTCGTGATCGACATTTCACAAACCCTGTTTTCGCGGGAACTGCTGCAAGGAAAAGAGATCGCCACGACTGTGCCGGGTCAATCCCATCCCGGCTGAGGGTGCAATGGCAGCCCCGCTGTTCACAAACTCACGTTTCAACTCTTTTTCCTGAGGACGCAGTGTATCAGGAGCGCACGAGGATTCAATGGAACGGCGGAACGGAAAGACGTGAACGCCCGAAACCATTCCGTGAACATTCAAGACAATTTCAGTGCCGGAAGTGGCGGCGGCCCGTGAAGATCATCGCCATGCCGTATTCGTTGCAGGCCTCGATCACCTCATCGTCCTTCTTCGAGCCGCCAGGTTCGATCACCGCGGTCACCCCCGCTTCATGAAGCTCGTCAATCCCGTCGCGGAACGGGAAGAAAGCGTCCGAGGCGCAAACCGCCCCCTTGCCCCGGTCCCCCGCCTTATGACAGGCGATGTACGACGAGTCCAGACGACTCATCTGACCCGCTCCGACTCCGACGACCTGCCCCTGTTTCGCCAGCAGGATCGCATTCGACTTGACGTGTTTGCACACCAGCCACGCGAAGTGCAGGTCGGCAAACTCTTCCGGCGTGGGATGCCGAGCCGTGACGACCCGCCATTCGTCCTGCGGATCCGTCGCTTCGTCCCGGTCCTGAATCAGCAATCCCCCCGTCACCCGTCGCATGTCCTGGGTAATCGGTCGCGGATCGAGCATCCCCGCACACTGCAGCAGCCGCACGTTCGCCCGCCACTTGGGACGCGTGGTCAGCATTTCAAACGCCGCCGGCTCATAAGACGGCGCAATCACGGCTTCAATAAATCGCCCCGCCGCACAGAGTTGCTCGGCCGTGGCCAGATCCACCGGCCGGTTGAAGCCGAGGATCGATCCGAAGGCGCTGATCGGATCGCCCGCGTCGGCATTCTCGTAGGCTTCCGACAGATGCGCCGCCACCGCGCAACCGCAGGGGTTGTTGTGCTTGATGACGACTGCCGCCGGCTGCTGGAACTCGCGAACGATCTGCATCGCCGCGTCGAGATCCAGGAGATTATTGTACGAAAGCTCTTTTCCATGCAGCACTTGCGCCGCGGCGAGGCTCGCCGGGGCCGGATGCTGCTCGACATAGAAGGCCGCCCGCTGATGTGGGTTTTCGCCATAGCGGAGCGAGCTCCGGCGTTCGAAATGCAGGCTGAGCTGCGACGGAAAGTCGGGGTCCTGCCCAGTGCCGTCGCCGCGGACCAGTGTCGACATGTAATCGGCGATCGCCCGGTCGTAGCGCGCCGTCATTTCGAACGCGGCCGCAGCCAGTTCCCGGCGAAGTTCGACCGGCAGCGGCCCCTGCTTCAGAGCTGCCAGAACCTGGTCGTACTGGTCCGCGCGAGTCACAACCCCCACGTAAACATGGTTTTTCGCCGCCGAACGGAGCATGCTCGGCCCGCCGATGTCGATCTGCTCAATCGCTTCCGCGGGCGTACAGCCAGGCTTGGAAATCGTCTCGACGAACGGATAGAGATTCACCACCACCAGCTCAAACGGCTGAATGCCATGAGCCTGCATCGATTCGGCATCGCTCGCCAGATCGGGCCGGCCGAGCAGGCCGCCGTGGACGCGGGGATGCAGGGTTTTCACCCGGCCGTCCATCATCTCTGGGAAGCCGGTGTATTCGGAGATATCGGTGACAGAGAGCCCCATCTGAGCCAGCAGGCTGCGGGTGCCGCCGGTCGAGATAATCTCGAAGCCGAGTTCGACGAGCCCCTGGACGAAGGGGACGAGGCCGGACTTGTCGCTGCAACTGATGAGTGCCCGTCGGGGGGCCGCGCTGACGGTCATGCTGGTCGGTCTTTCGCACGATTGGCGTCGCCCGAGAAGTCGTTTCTCGCAGAGACGCAGAGGAAATTCAGAGTTCGCAGAGGATACCAAGAGCGGCCGCGGAATGGGAATCCGTCAAGGATTCAGCCGGAGAACCGGATTTCAAGGCGGTGCACATTGAAATACAAAGAAGGCGAAGAGAACTTCACCGCGGAGGCGCGGAGGACGCGGAGAAAACCGAAGAAAGAAAGTAGAAGTAAGCATTGAGCATTACTAAATAAAGTGATCAAGAAGATCCCCAATATCACTGAAGCAGCCGGCTCCGGCCTAAAGACATTTTGCACTCATCACGACTCAATATTCACTTTTCATTCTCCGGATCTCCTCTCCGCGTCCTCCGCGTCTCGTATGTTGAATCCATCTACCCCGTGTGGTGTCATGGGACACGCGGCGGGGGCCGCTTCGGAGCGTAGCGACGAAGCGGCCCCCCCCGCGGCCGGCGACAGATCGATCGCGTCTGGGGCCTCAGAGCCCGCCGCGGAGCTGGATCGTCGTCGGCATGGTCGTACCAGCCCGAACAGCCGTTTGAGCCGGAAGCGTTCTCGAAACTCTCCGAGCTCGCATTTACGAGATTGGGAACACGCCATCGACCCCCGCATCCACATCGGCATCGACGTCTCCAAGGCACGACTCGATGTCGCCATGTCCGACTCCTCTTCCCTCCTGGCCGTCGACAACGACCTCAAGGGCTTCCTGAAACTCCTCAAGCAGCTCCCCCCACCCGACCGCTGCCAGGTCGTCATGGAGGCCACCGGCACCTATCACTTCGACGCCTTCCTCTGTCTCAACGATCACGGGTATCACGTCGCCGTCGTGCCCCCCATCCGCGTCCGCGCCTTTGCCACAGGGGCCGGATGGATCGCCAAAACCGACGCCATCGACGCACGCGTCCTCGTTCGTTACTCCAAGGTCGCCGAACTCCAGATCACCGAAAAACCCTCCGATTTCCAGCTCAAACTCCACGCACTCGTCACTCGCCGACGGCAGCTCGTCGACCTCCACGTCCAGGAGTCCAATCACTTCGAAGCCGCTCGCGACAAGGCCGTCAAAGACGACATCGAGCAAACCCGAAACATGCTCAAAATACGCATCACTGCCATCGAAAAACAGATCGACGATCTCTGCGACTCCGACCCCGATGCCAAACGCCGCGTCGAACTCATGACCTCCGTCCCAGGCATCGCCAAACGGACAGCCGCCGTGCTCCTCGGAGAACTCCCCGAACTCGGCGACGCCAACCGCCAGCAGGTCGGAGCACTCGTCGGCGTCGCCCCCTACAACCGCGACAGCGGCAAGTCCTCCAAACTCAGATCCATCCGCGGCGGCAGAGCCTCCGTCCGTTCCGCTCTCTACATGGCGGCACTCACCGCCTCACGCTGCAACCCCGTCATCAGACCGTTCTATCGCAGACTCAAAGACGCCGGTAAGCCAAGCAAGGTCTGCCTCACCGCCTGCATCCGCAAACTCCTGACCATCCTCAACGCGATGATCAAATCCGACACCGCCTGGAACCACGGACTCCAAAATGCGTAAATCTCACAAATCCACCTTGACCAACAACACAGCCGCTCCGCGGTAAATCCTCTTCGTCAACTCTGCGTCTTTGCGTTCTGTTCTGCGTCTCTGCGTGAAATCTTCTCTTCAGAAAATCACCGCCAGAAGCGGAACCAGCGGGCAAACCAGAGTTGCCACCAGAAGCGGTTGCGGCTGCGTTCTGAGGCGGCATCCAGCGCCTGCCCCGCGAGGAACTTGTCCCCCGCGTCCGCCGTGCCGACGTCGACGCCGCAGGCGACGCAGAACTTCACCCCCGGCGCGAGGGTCTTCTTGCAGAGCGGGCATTTGACCCCCGCGGCTTTCGCCTTGCCGCCCCCCTCCCCGGCCCGCTTGGGGTTCCGTTTCGGGGCGTCGCAGCCGGGACAGGGAGCGCTGATTTCGTGATCGTGGATCACGAACCGCGTGCCGCATTCGTCGCACGTCACCTTCGGCATGGCAGGTTCCTGAGGGTTTCTCCGGCGGGTGCGTCGAAACGCACCCGCCGAAAAGGTGGCTCAGGATACCATTTAGACCGCTTCCATCCAGATCTGGATTTTCGCGTCGCCGACGGAGACCGACTTGGACTCGGCGGGGACTTCGCTGGCGGTCAGGCTGTCGGCGAGGGTTTCGCCGCGGATCGTGTCGCCCCATTCGGCGATCGCCGTGGCCAGTTCCAGGCTGTCGGAGGCGTAGCCGATGCGGATCCGCTGTTCAATCTCCAGGTTGGCGTCCTTCCGCAACTGCTGAATCTGGCGGATGAAGTCGCGGGCCATCCCCTCGCGGAGAAGCTCGGGTGTCAGGTGCAACGACAGGGCGACCTGCACGCCCCGTTCATCAGCCACAACCCACTCGGCGGCCTGTTCCGTCCCAACCTGGACGTCTTCCGGAGCCAGCGTGACCTCGTTGCCATCGAGATTCACGGTGACCGACTGTCCCTCGCGGAGTGCCGTCAAAGTGGCGTCGGGCAGCGTCGGAATCTTTTCCCGCAGCAGGTTGAGCAGCTTGCCGTACTTCGGCCCCAATGTCTTGAGGTTGGCACGATAGGTATAGCGGACAATATCCGCCAGGCTGTCGCAGCCGGTGACCTGCTTGATGTTGAGCTCGTCGCCGATCACGTCGGCGAGCCGTTCGATCGATTCGCGCTGGCCGGGATTGGTCGACGCAAACCGCAATTCCGGCAGTGGCTGCCGGACCCGCTGATCGGCAGTTTCCCGCAGCTTATGCCCGAGCTTCACCACTACCTGAGCCAGCGCCATCCGCTCGTTCAACCCCGCGTCGAGCAGTGTTTCGTCGACGGTCGGGTAATCGCACAAATGCACGGATTCGGGTTGATCGTTGATGGTTGATCGTTGATGGTTAGAGACGGAATTTGAGTTTCCATCAACGTTCGACGATCGACCATCAACGAGATTCTGGTACATCCGCTCTGACAGGAACGGAATCATCGGTGCGAGCAGCTTCGCCAGCGTCAGCAAGACGTCGTAGAGAGTCTGGTAGGCTGCCAGCTTGTCCGTATCGCCGGCATCCCTGCTGCGCCAGAACCGGCGGCGATTCCGGCGGATGTACCAGTTCGACAGGTCGTCGATGAAACCCGCGGCCAGCCGGCAGGCTTCGGGGGAATCGTAGTTTTCCCAAGCGGCCCGCATGCCGCCGATCAGCGCCTGCAGGTTCGACAGAATCCAGCGGTCGATCTCCGGCCGCTCGGCGACGGGAATCTGCGCCACAGTCGGGTCGAACCCGTCCAGCCGGGCATAGTTCACGAAGAATGCGTAGCTGTTCCAGAGAGGCAACAGCACCTGCCGACGGACTTCGTCGCTCGGGCTGCTCGTGACCAGGCAGGTTTCCACGCCATCAATCGTCCGGTCGGTCGGGCCGTTCAGCGTCGGCAGCGTCACCTTCTGGTCGGGATGCCGGGTGCCGAATTTCAGGTCGCTGGCCGGGTTCTGCGCCAGGTACATCCAGCGCATGGTGTCGACGCCGAGCTGCTCGGCCGCTTCTTCGAACCAGATGGCGGTGCCATCCGACTTGTGCATCGGCTTCCCCTCCTCGTTCATCACGAGGCGGTGTCCGAGGAGGGTCTTGAACGGCTGCTTGTCGGCGGCGGTCGCCTCTTCGTGGCGCATCATCGTCGCCAGGGCCAGCATCGAATAGAACCAGTTGCGAAACTGCCCCGGGAAACACTCCGTCACCAGATCCGCCGGGAACCACTTCTGCCAGTAGTCCCGGTCGGAGTTGTAGCCCAGCGTGCTGAAGGGGACGATCCCCGCGTCGAGCCACGGATTGCCGACGTCCGGCACGCGATGCAGAACGGGGCCAACGGATTCCCCATTCTCCTTGCGACGAATCTTGACCTTGTCGATCCACGGCTTATGCGGGGTATGCCCCTGAAATTCGTCCCAGCCTTCAACCGCCAAATCCTCCAGCTCTTTCAGATCACCGACGACGAAAAAGTCGCTTGGATTGGCGGGGTCGACCCAGATCGGCAGCGCCAGGCCCCAGAAGCGTTTTTTAGAAATCATCCAGTCGCGCATGATGGAGAGCCATTCCACCTCGCGATCCTGCCCTTGGATGCTGTCCGGCAGCCAGCGGATCTGCCGGGTGACGTCCATGATCTCCTCGCGCCAGTCCATGTTGATGAACCACTCGTCGACGAGCCGGAACACCAGTTCGTCGCCCGTGCGCCAGCAGAACGGATAGATGTGCGGATATTTTTCCTCGGCAACCAGCAGCCCCTTTTCCTTGAGCCGGCGGATGACGAGATCGACGGTTTCCGGATCGGTCGCCGACCGCCCGGTGAATTCGCCGAAGCCGTAAAGAAACCTGCCGTCTTCGCCCAGCGGAGCGATGCTGACAAGGCCGTTCGCCATGCCGATCTGATGGTCGATATCCCCACAGCCGGGGGCCGAGTGGACGATGCCCGTCCCTTCGCCAGCGACGACGTTGGGATTCCCTTTGAAATCGCGACCGCCGTCGATGACGCGATGGCAAGCGACGGCGCTCGGAGCATCAGGCTTCAGGTCCGCCGGAGCAGGTGCTGGAGAACCTCCCGGCTGCTGCTGGGCGGCCAGGTCATCGAAAGGCCCGACATACTGCCGGCCAATCAGCTCCTTGCCGAGCACGGTCCCCTCGACCTCATACCCCCCCTGCTCTTTGAACATCTGCGAAAGGGTTTTGAGCTTCGGACAATCCTTCGGCCAGCCCCATTCCGGGCGGCCGAAGCCTTCTTTGAATTCCTTCGCCAGCCGCTGGTACTCCAGGTTGTCCTTGGCGAAGAAATAGACCGCCCCGTCCCGCTTGGCCCGCAACTTCACGTATTCGAGGTCCGGATTGACCATCGCCGCCACGTTGCTGGTGAGCGTCCAGGGGGTGGTGGTCCAGATGAGGAGGGACTCGTTGATCGTTGATGGTTGATCGTTGATGGACGGAGATTTCGAATTCGTCTGACTATCAACGATCGACGATCGACGATCGACGCCCTCCGCCAGCAACGGAAACTTCACAAACAGCGCCCGATGCACCGTCAGCTTCCGCCCATCCGCAACTTCCATCTGGCTGTAGGCGCTGCCCCCCCGGCCGGACCAGGGCATCACGTCGTGACCGCGATAGACCTTGCCGCGCTCGAAGCACTTCTTGAGGAACGTCCAGATCGTCTCGTTGTTGTCGGTCGAAAACGTGAAGTAGCTGCCACCCCATTCCAGGCTCCCCAGCCGCTCGACGATGCGCTCGGCGGTGTCGCGAACCGTCGTGTCCGGCTGCTTCGGAGGAACGAACTCCACCTGCCGGTCGGTGCCGATCGCTTCGGCCAATTTGCGGAGCTGCTCCGGGTCGTCCCATTCCATCCAGTAACCCAGACGGACGGACTGTTCCGTCTGTACCGCGGCGTACTTGAGGACGCGCTTCTTACATTCCCAGACGAACTTGTCGACGCCGAACTCTTCGATGGCGCTCTTGGCGCCCAGGCCGAGCTGCTTTTCGACTTCCACCTCGACCCACAGTCCCTGGCAGTCGAAGCCGTTCTGGTAGCGGAGGTCGCGGCCGTTCATGGCCCAGTAACGCTGAAAGGCGTCCTTGTAGGTCCGACCCCAGGCGTGGTGGACCCCCATCGGATTGTTGGCGGTCATCGGCCCGTCGAGAAAGCTCCACGGCTGACGACCGGCATTCAGCGCCCGGCGTTTGGCGAAAATGGCCCGGTCCGTCCAAAACTTGAGCATCTCGTGCTCGCCACGGATCAAATCAGCGTCGCCAACCTTCTGAAACATGTCCGCCCGTCTTTCCTGCTGGTCTGTTCAAATTCCAAGACGGAAGATTTCACGCAAAGACGCCAAGAAGAGACAATCCCTCGAAAAAACGAGCCGCGAAGGGTGGAATCTCTGAGAGATTTCATTCGCGTTCATTCGTGCAATTCGTGGTTCTGACCTCTTCTCCGCGTCCTCCGTGTCTCCGCGGTGAAATCTTCTTCTTCCGCGAACGAAGCTGAAAAACGCAAGTCCTGCCCGGAACTGATCTTCCGCCCGCCGGCCTGAGTCTTCCGAACCAGGTATCTTAGTCCCTCGGTCCGAAAATGTCTGCCGAGGCCCCCGCCGCCCGACTACTGGCGCTCCGGCCGCCACCGGCGCCAGCGCCACAGAGCCTTGATGGCGGTCCAGCCGTCGCGGAGGCGGATCTTCTTCCCTTCCGCCACCGTCCGCGGCGAGTAGTGGATCGGGACTTCGACGATCGAAAGCCCCATCCGGGCCGCCTTGGCGGTCACTTCGGGGCAGAACTCGAATCCGTCGCAGACGAGCTCCATTCGGTCCAGATCCCGCCGGCGAAAGACCTTGTAACACGTGGCCTCGTCGGTCAGCCGGACGCCGTACAGCCAGCGAACCAGGGAATTGATCACCGCAATCCCGCCGGTCGCGATCAATCGCCCCCGAAAGCCTTGCGTCTGGACCGCGTGATAGCGTGAGCCGTAAACCACATCCACGGTCCCCGCCAGCAGCGGCGCCAGCAGGGCCGGATAATCCTGCGGGTCGTACTCCAGGTCGGCGTCCTGAATGATCACGTAGTCCCGGTCCGCCCGCGACAGCCCTGTCCGGATGGCGGCCCCTTTGCCGCGGTTCTGCGGGTGCTGGCAGACGACGACTTCGGGGCGGTCTTTCCACTTTGCCAGGCAGACCGCCGTCTCGTCGCTCGAACCGTCGTCGACCACGACCACCTGCCCGACGAGCGGCACCGCCAGGATCCGTTCGAGAATCAGATCGATCGTCCGGTCCTCGTTGTACGCCGGGACGATCACGGAGAGAACTCCGCGGTGCGGCCCCTGAGGCGGCGTCGCGGGCGCACTCGCCGCACTAGGCGCCGACATGGGAGGTCTCCTGCCAGGAGACCCGCAGTCCGCGGCCGATCACCTTCGCCCAGCACTTCCAGCCCACCAGTCCGCCGACGATCAGGACCGGCTCCAGAACCATTCGCAGCCGATAGTTCGGAATATCCAGCGCCCCCGACAGCAGATCCATCACCAGCAGCGTCAGGACCACCACCACGCCGGCCCTCCAGACGCCGGGCAGCAGCAGCAATCCCACCGCTCCGACAAGTCCCGCCAGACTCCCCAGTTCGATCGCCAGCAACCGGTTTTCCAGCCCCCGATCAAGCCATTCCGCCCGGCGAGACCTCGCCTCAGCCGTCCCCCAGACGGTCTGTCCGACCGGGGTCGACTCCGCCGTCAATTCATCGCCGTACAGATACAACTTTCGATCGTACGTCGTTCGCCAGAAGTCAATCTGCCGCCAGATCGCTCGGAAGGTCGTTCGGAGCGGAGCGGTCCAGAACCCCTGCACCGCCACCCGCTGCATCAGTTCATCCGCTTCCGCATCCGACAGCCCCGATCCGGTGAGTGCGTGCGAGGTCGTCCAGTTCACGCGCCAATCGTCCCCATGAACCCGGTCTCCCAGCAGGTTCCGCACCCGGTTTCCCTCCTCGGTCTCCGGCAGCGCAGGCCCCGTGGGACGCCCGGGGCCGAACACCGACATCCACAGCTCGCGACCAAGGAAGATCGACGGAGAGAATTTCCCGAACACCTGCTGATTCCTGACGCACCACGGCCCTACAATCAATCCGCCCATGACGCCGACGATTGCCAGTCGGAACGCCAGACCGCGAAGCTGCGCGCCCCGGGTTGCCAGCGGGAGAGACTCCAGCAGTGCGACGGCGGCCACGACCGGGGCAATCCCGGCGTTGGCCGGCCGGATGATGGTCCCCAGCGCCAGCAGGCCTCCAATCAGCCCCCACCGCAGCCAGACCCGTTTGGGCGATCGTCCCGTGAGCAGGATCAGCGTGCCGAGAAACACCGGCTCGTAGAAGGATTCGGTGAGGATCGTCCCGGCGAAGCTGGGAGCCGCCAGACTGACGCAGCGCAGCGCGAGCGCCGCATTCACCAGCCAGATCTGCCGGCTCAACTGCCACACCCACCAGCCGGTCAGCAGCGTGGCGATCCAGACTGCGCCATACTGCAGCACGCCGACGACGCGCCAGCTCGCGGCCCCGCAAACCGCCTGAATCGCCCCCAGACACCACGGATAGCCGGGGGTTCGAAAACCGACCGGATTCTCGATCATCCACAGGTCGCCCCGGGCCACCTGCGCCCCGAGCCGCCAGTACAGGATCGCATCCCCGTCCACAGGGGCCGGTCCGCCCCCTTCCAGCATGGCGAGCTTGATCGCCTCCAGCATGAGCAGCAGGGCTGCGACGGTCCCTGCCAGAAGGGACGGGCGGGCTCGAGATCGCGGAGCGGCGAGCGGAGACAACCTGCCGTCCTCAAGAAGCTGACATCCGGGGGAGAATCTGCGACGAAGTCGAGGGGGAGCCCCGCAGAACCAGGGGCATTCAGACTTGCAGTATCCAACCCCCGCAGACGCGACACAAGCCAGCAACATTCAGCGCGAGACATCGCAGGCTGGGTCGTCGAGGACTCCGACTCCAGCCACCCCACCGAATTGAGCCTGAAATGCGGCCCCGATTTCGAGTTTCGAATTTCGTGCTTTACGGCCGTGGGGGCACCTACCTCAGGTACTCACGAAACCAGGCCCGGTACCGCGCGAGCCGCGGGTCGGCGGTGCGATTCGCGGCCGGGACGCAGTCTTCGACGAAGACTCGTTCGAAAACATAGGCGGCCACTTCATTCGGATGGTCGATGCCCGGCGGCGCCAGCATCGCTTCGAGGGGCTCCCGGAACTCCGCCAGCGGGTGCAGCCGGGGCTCGCCGTCCGCTTCGACGACCTGCCATCCGTCGCCTTGACGCTCCACATCGACCGCCACCGGCCAGAAATCCGCCCCCATCCGCGGGACGGGGCGATCTGACTTGAGCAACGTCCGCGGCCAGACCACCCGCTCGGTTCCGTCCGCCGATTTCACCGGCAGCAACCAGCCGAGATCGAGGGCGTCCGGGTTTCCCATCTGCCGTTCCGTCAGCCACGCATTTGCCGTGACCTGCCCCCGGCGGAAGCCCATTACGGTTTCCGCCAGGTTGGCAAAACGAGCGGGCAACTGCCGTTCGAGGACATGGATCTGCTCGTGGATGAACGTCCGCCCGACCGTGCTGAGCGCCTTTTCCCGAGTCTCCTGCCGCGCCGCGACAATCCGGGACAGAAAGCGCTCGCTCGTCACGATGTACGTCGCGCGCGTGTGCGGGAAACCGGCACACAGGTCGCCGCGGACTTTGAGAAACCGCCAGGGAGTGTCGGCGAGCAGTCCGTATTGCTCGCGGCAGACCTCGCGAATCTGGCCGACAAACCAGCGAACGGCTTCAGCCTCTTCAGGCGTGAATTCGAGCACCGCCGCCACAAACCGCCGCCGAGCTTCCGCGCGGCACGCGGCAAGGTCGCCGGCGACGGCCTCGCCGGTCATCGCGGCGATTTCCAGGGATTGCAGCTCCGAGAAATACGGTTCGAAGGATTCGTCGAGAATCAACGTCCTGCCGTCTTCGGCAGAGATCAGGTCGCACGCCGGCAGCCAGAGCGGACTGTCCCGGCCTGCAATTCGCTCCGCCAGCGGAGCGAGCGACAAATCCTCGGCGTCTGCGATCTTTCCGACGCCATCCTTCACGGAGCCAGCCCGATCAGCAGTCCCCTCCACCAGGATCGGAACGATGTGGCCGACTCCGCGTCGAATCTCTGCGCTCGTATCCACAGCCACGTTGCGTCGATCCAGAATGACAATCCGTCGGGACTTGTCGTCCGAGATATTGATCCGCTGAACCGGACCGTTGATCCGGTCAAACTCGTGCTCGAACTGAACTTTCTCGCCCGCAATCCGCAGTGGCTGCACCAGCAGCACGCGCTCGTCGTCGGCCGTGGCGATTCCGCAGCAGACGGCGGCAATCAGAATGGTGCAGGCAGCAGCAAGGCGTGGTGCTCGAACAGCACCCGCCGACCGTAGGCGCCGATGGAGGGAGTGAAAAAGAGCAGGAAGACGTAGAACGCCAGCAGCGGCGCCAGCAGCAGTCGCATTGTCCATTGCAGTAATATCCAGCTTCGGGTCGTCTTTCGCACGGCCCGGCCGTACGCCCAGCCGATCAGAATACGGGCCGGATAGATCGATGCAATAAAGATCGGCGTTTCGAGCCAGATCGCATCCCGCGGCAAGGCGGCCACTTTGAACAAATACAGCGGCAGCGACAGAGCATAGAGCAGCACGATCGAGAGCTGGAAGCTGATCGGCGTCCGCCGGAAGGCCTCGCGGATCGCCCGGAGTTCAAAACCGGCGGCAAACCGCCGTTCGGACGCCAGTCGGGCCTGCAGGAATGGCGCCCAGGCGAGGACTGGAATCAGCAGCGCCCCGCCCACCAGCGTCAGAATCACCTGCCCCGGCTGGCTCGGATCCTGCATCACCGCAAACAGTGCGGTAGGAATCGCCAGCCAGATGAAAGCGGCGGCAAAGCCTTTCAGCCCCAGGAGAAAGTGAGCGGGAATCTGGAGCGACTTGAAGAAGTCCCGGACCGCAGCGTTCGCCGTGAGCCAGTAGTCCCCCTCGCGGAACTGCCGCCGGAGCCAGAGGACGTTCTTGAGCGGTCGAAAGAAGCAGCCGAAGCTACCGCCGCGCGACGAGGCCAGGATCAGATGCAGGGAGACGGCGGCGGAAACCAGAAATGCCCCGATCCGCCAGGCCCCGGCAATGCCCGAACCAGGTGCGATGATCGCCGCATCGACTGCGGCATCCGAGATCCAGCGGACCGGAATCAGCCAGAGGGCGACGCCCACTGCAATCGAACCAAGTCGTGAAGCCAGCGGCAGCAACGGCAGGCAGTACCTCAGCTTGCCGGTCCGGGCAACGCGTCCTTCGGCTTCGAGCAGATATCCCAGCGCCAGGAAATTGAACAGCGGCAGTGCGGCCAGCACTGACAGAAACAGGAACAGACTGATGAGGCCGAAACCGATTTCGGTCACCCAGGCCACAAACCGCAACGGGTTTCGCCACGGAATGGGGCACGGAGGAACCGCCGCGAAGCGCGATTCCGACACAAATGCATCGTCGGACAATGCCACCGGGGCCTCATTGATGACCCGCTCCTCCGGCGGCTCGTCGAAGATCGGGGGGGCGGGCACGGCGGATTCCAGGGTCGCAGACGTCATAGGGTCTTCTCCGACGGGGCCAGCGGTTTCCGGCCGATCATTCCAACTTACCCCATCGGGCCGCGGCAGGTTGCAGGATCTCGGAGACGCCCGAAAATGAAACCCGGCCTGTCCCGGAAAGGTAGACTGGAAAGACGGAGGCCGTGACACGCTCCTCCAGCACGCACTTCTCGGAGAATCGGCAAATGCCGACTTTACCACGCCCGAAACAGTTTGGACTGCCGCTCCTGGTGGTGCTCGGCGTGCTGGGACTGGTGGGCTGGTCCGGACGCCCCCCGAAAACGCTGCCGTTGCCCGAACAGCCGATTGCAGACGATTCGTTTGCCACGTCGCTGGCGGCGGTCGACCGCGCCCTGACCGACCGCTGGGAACGGGAGGGACTCATTCCCGCCCAACCCGCAGACGATCTGACCGTACTCCGTCGGTTAAGCCTGACCCTGCACGGCACCGTCCCGTCGCTGGAAACGATCCGGCAGTTCGAGGCCGACGACCAGCCGCACCGGATTGATCGCTGGACCGGGCGGATGCTGCAGGATCCGCGGTTTGGCGACTACTTTGCCGAGCGGTTCTCGCGGGTGCTGGCCGGCGCCGAGAACGGGCAGTTCGTCCTGTTCCGCCGGGACCGTTTCAACGCGTGGCTCTCGAAGCAGTTTCTGGAGAATCGCCCCTGGGATGAGATGACCCGCGAGCTGATCGCCGGCCGAGGTCTCTGGACCGACACCCCCGCCACAAACTTCACCACATCCGCAGCGGACGAAGGAAATCTCGACTCGAACAAGCTCGCCGGACGGACGGTTCGTGCGTTTCTGGGACAGCGGATTGACTGCGCTCAGTGCCACAACCACCCCTTCGCCGAGTGGAAGCAGCAGCAGTTCGAGGGACTCGCCGCCTGTTTTTCCTCCGCGCAAGTCACCGTGCGAGGGATTCAGGACAATCCGAACAAGAAGTTCGAAGTCGAAGACCGGATGACGCTCGCAAAACGAGAAGTTTCCCCCGCGGTCCCGTTTGCGCAGGAGTGGTGGCCGGCAGAAGGAACGTCTCGGGAACGGCTCGCCGCATGGGTCACGCACCCCGACAACAAACGTTTTGAGCGGGCCATCGCCAATCGCATCTGGGGTCTCGCGCTGGGCCGCCCGTGGATCAGCCCGGTGGACGACCTGCCGGATCCGCCGGAAACGGCCGAGGAGCAGGACGTCCTCGACATCCTGGGCCGGGACTTCCGGGAGCACGGTTACGATCTGCATCGGCTGATCCGCCTGGTGACGGCGTCCCGGACATTCCGACTTTCCTCGTCGCATCCGGCCTGGGATGAAGGCGAAGCAGGCGAGACCCTCGAATCCAACTGGGCGGTCTTTCCGCTCTCCCGGCTCCGTCCGGAACAGATGATCGGCTCGATGCTCCAGGCCTCCGCGATTAAGACGACCGACCAGAACTCGCACCTGTTCCTGAGAATCATTCGATATGCCCGCGAACGGGATTTCGTCCGCGACTACGGCGACCTGGGAGACGAAGAGCTCAAGGAACGGTCCGGGACCGTCCCGCAGGCGCTGCTGCGGATGAACGGGGAATTCTCGAAGGAAATGAGCGAACTCAGCCCGGTAAGCGCCTCCGGACGAATTGCCGTGATGGCGCCGACCGACGAAGCGGCCATCGAAATCAGTTTCCTGACCTGCCTGACCCGGCGACCAACAGCCGAAGAACGCGATCACTTCTTATCGCAACTGGCGCCCCTTCAGGGCGATGCCCGCGGACCGGTGATCCAGGATCTCTACTGGACCCTGTTCAACGCGGCCGAGTTCTGCTGGTTGCACTGACCGTAGGGTCCGCTGTGTGCGGACCGAAATTCCCCGAGTTCGATTCATCCCATCGGAATGGTCCTCACAGCGGACCCTACGCAATACCGGGATCGAGACCATCATGAACCTCCATCGACGACATTTTTTACAATTGGCCGCCGGGCTGGGGCTGTCATTCGCCGTGCCGGGACTCGGCCTGCGGGCGGCGGAACGCCGCGGCGCCGAACGGCAGAAGTCCCTGATCACGCTCTGGATGGCCGGCGGGCCGAGCCAGCTCGAAACGTGGGATCCGCATCCCGGAACCGAAATCGGCGGACCGACGGGGGCGATCTCGACAACGTTGCCGGGCGTGCAGATTGCCGACCTGTATCCGCGGGTCGCGGAACAGATGGCCCACCTGTCCCTGATCCGCTCGCTGGTTTCCAAAGAAGGCGACCACGAACGGGGCACCTATATGGTTAAGACCGGGTATCGTCCCGATCCGACGCTGATTCACCCCAGCCTGGGAGCGATCGCCGTCCACGAACGACCCGACGACCGAATCGAGATTCCGCAATACGTCTCGCTGGGGAACTCCGAGTTCCCGTCGCGGGGCGGATTCCTCGGAGATCGCTTCGACCCCTATCGCATCGCCGCGGCGGGGCAGGACGCCCAGAACCTGAAAAAAAGCGTCGATGAAGAACGGCAGCAACGCCGACTCGCGAACCTGGACGTTGTCGGAAAGTCGTTTGCCCAGGGTCGCAGGCGGAAAGTCGATGCGACTCTGCATCAGCATACGATCGAAGCCGCCTTGCGGATGATGACCTCGGAACAGCTCGATGCCTTTGATCTGAGCGCCGAACCGGAAGCGGTCAAACTGGCCTATGGCGACAGCGACTTCGGCCGCGGCTGCCTGGTCGCCCGCCGGTTGGTGGAAACCGGGGTCCGCTCGGTCGAGGTCAATCTGAACGGATTCGACAGCCACGCCGAGAATTTCCTGGCCCATCGCAACCGGGCGAAGGATCTGGACCCGGCCCTCGCCAGCCTCGTGCAGGAACTGGTTCAGCGGGATCTCTGGCAATCGACGATTGTGCTGGTGATCGGGGAATTCGGTCGGACGCCGAAGATCAATCCCCTCGACGGACGCGATCACTGGCCCACGGGGTTTTCCTGCCTGGTGGGGGGGGGCGGATTGAAATCCGGCGTCCTGATCGGCGAAACCGATCCGACCGGTCAGAGAAAGGATCCCAGCGACCCGATCGAAGTTCCGGCCCTGTACGCCACAATTCTGCAGGCGCTGGGCGTCGACTACGCCAAGGAGTTGCTGACCCCCGTCGGCCGGCCCATGAAACTGTGCGCCGGTAATGTCATTCCGCGGCTGGCGGCCTCAGGCTGAAGCATTTCCCGAATCATCGTAAAACTTAACCCCGGAGCCGCAGGCACTCCGGGGTCGGGTGATTCCACTCGGGAACTCGGCTGATGCGTCACTGACTCGACCGACGACCGAACGGATCTTTGCCGGACTGCACTTCAAAAATCGGCAGCACCATTAGCCGGATTTCCAGCGGCTTCCCGTCTGGACCCAGCGGCGGAGCGGCATCCGCCTCCGCCTGGTCGGCGAGTGCGACTTCCCCTTGTTCGCGGTAGCAGAGGCTCAGGTCCATCAGCGCCCTCTGGTTGAAGGGGGCGGGGAACAGCTCCGCCGCTTTCCGCAACGGATCGATCGCGTCGGCAAAGTTCGCCTGCGCCTGCAAGGCTTCGCCGCGGAACAACTGGGCAATCGCCTCCAGCGGTCCCGCGTCTGTTACTGCATCCAGTTCCGCCAGAGCGTACCGGGGCAGATCCAGTTGGAGGTAACCTTCGGCGGCGGCGAGCCGCCGAACGACTTTATTGGCTTCTTGAGTGTCCATCGCGGCCTCCATCTCTGGTGGCACAAGTCCGTCACTGGGGGTCCATCGCAGGGCCACGCTTCCCACAATCACCTCTAATGCAAAGAACGTACCAGCCAGACGCCAGGGTCACTGCATCCGCAATTCCCAACGTGAAAAGTGACATTTCCCACCGCAAAAGGTTCACCTGCACGGGTGACACATCCGCCACAATGGCAGCGACCGATGGAACGGCGACGCCCGATAGAATCCGCAAACCATTTCCCGAAAAACACTTATGAAACTCCGATGTCGTTCGCTGGCCAACTTGGCAGTCCCTGGTAGAATTCCCATCGCCGCAGGAAATTCCACGTCCTCTGAAATTCTTGCCAGTTCCCCGGACAATTCCAGCACAATCAGGTCGGGAATTACACCGCGCAATCGCCACCAATGTGACGGCGCATCGCGACGACTTCAGTCGCCGGACGGCCCTGATCGCCCCACCCGGTCGAAGCCGTAGTCTTTTACCACGGCCACGATTCCGGGCGATCCCGGAGAGTGAACAGGGCATAGCAAGCGGGGAATCGTCAGAGGAAGTCTCGCTGGTTTTGCTTTTTTCTGGCGACTCGCGATTCCTCATCCGCTCTTCGCTCAACCCGAAGTCCAGGCTTTGGCAAAGCTGCAGCAGGGTTTCGCCCACGTCCCGGCGACGGCAGAATGAGCCTCTGAAACTTCTTCAGGAGCTCGCCATGACTCTCCGTCGCGCTGTCCTCTCCGCGTCGATTCTGCTCGTCGTCTCCTTCGTCGGCACGGCCGCCGCGGCGCCGCCCAACGTCCTGCTGCTGTTTACCGACGACCACGCGGCCCACGCCATGAGCTGTTATGGGTCGAAGGTCAACAAGACGCCACATCTGGATCGGATTGCTCAGGAGGGAATGCGGTTCGAGCACTGCTATGTGGGAAACTCGCTGTGCGGCCCCAGCCGGGCGACGATCCTCACCGGCAAGCACAGTCATAAAAACGGCTTCAAAAAGAACGGCGACCGGTTCGACGGCAGCCAGATGACATTCCCCAAGCTCCTGCAGCAGGCCGGCTACCAGACGGCGATGATTGGCAAGTGGCACCTGGAGAGCGATCCCACCGGGTTCGACCACTGGGAAGTCCTGGTCGGACAGGGGCCTTACTACAACCCGCCGATGATCCGCAACGGCGAGCGGGTCAAACACGAGGGGTACACGACCGAAATTATCGGCGACCTGACGCAGCAATGGCTCGACCGGCGGGATCCCAACAAGCCCTTCCTGCTGATGACCCAGCACAAGGCGCCTCACCGCGAGTGGCAGCCGGGACCCAGATACTTCGACATGTACAAAGACGAAGAAATCCCCGAGCCGGCCACGCTGTTCGACGACTACGGCGGACGGGCCTCCCCCGCCCGGACGCAGACGCTGAGTATTGCCCGCGAAATGAACGACCTCGACCTGAAGCTGGTGCCGCCTAAGAACCTGACGCCGGAGCAACTGAAACTCTGGCACGCCGCGTACGACGCCGAGAACGAGGCTTTTCACAAAGCGAATCTGCAGGGAAGCGAGCTGGTCCGCTGGAAATACCAGCGTTACATGAAGGACTACCTGCGCTGCGTCGCCGCGGTCGACGATCAAGTCGGCCGGGTTCTCGACTATCTGGACCGCAACGACCTCACGAAGAACACCGTCGTGATCTATGCCTCCGACCAGGGATTCTTCCTGGGAGATCACGGCTGGTTCGACAAGCGATTCATGTATGAAGAATGCTACAAGACCCCGTTCCTTGTCCGCTGGCCGGGCGTCACGCATCCCGGAACGGTCAACCGGGACCTCGTCTCCAATCTCGACTTTGCCCAGACGATCCTGGACATCGCAGGGGCGAAGGCCGATCCGGAAATGCAGGGACTGAGTCTTGTCCCGCTGCTGAAGGGGGCAACGCCGAAAGACTGGCGGAAGAGCCTCTACTACCACTACTACGAATTCCCCGCAGTCCACAGCGTACAACGGCATTACGGCGTCAAGACAACTCGCTACAAGCTGCTGTATTTCTACCATCTCGGAGAGTGGGAGCTGTTCGACCTGGAACGCGACCCGCACGAACTCCACAGCGTCTACAACGACCCCGGCTACGCTCAGGTGCAGCAGGAGTTGATCGGGGAACTGCAGCGGCTCCGCGAGGAGTACCAGGTCCCCGAAGACCCGAAACCGGTCGATCCCCCTCCCGGCGCAGCCAGGAAGAAGAAAAAGGCTGCCTGACCAAGCTTGCCTGCACCGGCGAGATTTCCGGCAATTCGGTCGGTCGTATCGTAGACTCTTCCGGTGCCGCGATTTGTCGGCGTAATGTTCCGAACCAGCGATCGGGCTGACAGTGAAGTGGTTCTTCGTTCTCGCGTGCCTCCTGCCGGCCTTCTGGGTCTCTTTCCTGGCCACCTGGGGCATGCGCTGGCTCTCGCCGCGACTGGGACTGATCGATAAGCCCGCCGCGCGGAAGGTTCATCGGGTTCCGACGCCGCTGGGGGGCGGCGTCGGCATCATCTGCGGCGTGCTGCTGCCGCTGGCGGCCGTCCAGGTCTGCCTCTGGCTCTGGAGCGGCAACCCGCCGACATGGATCCCCCTGGAGCTGCGACAGCATCTCCCCGGCGCGATTTCGCGGACCCCGGAATTGTGGGGCGTCCTGGCCGCGGCGGGAGTCCTGGCGGTCATGGGGCTCTGGGACGATTTCCGCCCCCTCCCCTGGCAGCCGCGGATCGCAGTTCAATTCCTGATGGCGTCGCTGGTCGTCATGTCCGGCGTCCGTGCGACGCTCTTCATGACTAACCCCTGGATCGGCGGCATTCTCAGCGTTCTGTGGCTGGTCGTGCTGGTCAATTCGTTCAACTTCCTCGACAACATGGACGGGTTGTCGAGCGGAATCGCTCTCATCGTCAGCGTGATGTTCGCCGCCATGATGCTCCTCAAGCCGGGCGATCCCCGCTGGCTCGTGGCCGGCTTCTTCCTGGTTCTGGCGGGCGCGCTGCTCGGTTTTCTCTGCCACAACTGGTCGCCGGCGCGGATTTTCATGGGGGACTCGGGAAGCTATTTCCTGGGATTTACCATCGGCAGCATGACCCTGCAGGGGACGTTCTATACCCCGGAATCGAGCCACGACCACGTCATGCTCGCCCCCCTCTGCGTCCTGGCGGTCCCCCTCTACGACACGCTGTCGGTGATCTGGATCCGCCTGCGCGAAGGCCGCAGTCCATTTCAGCCCGACAAGAAGCACTTTTCCCACCGCCTCGTCGCGCTGGGACTCAAACCCGTTCAGGCCGTCCTGACCGTGCACCTGACGACGCTGACGACCGGCATCGGCGGTCTGCTGCTGTATGCCGTTCCGGACTGGACGTCAGGGGGGCTCGTGCTGGCCAGCGTCGCCTGCATTCTGGCGATCATCGCGATTCTGGAATCGGCTCCGCGTCCCGCCATCGCTCCGCCGCCCTCCCCGACCAATCCCGGCGCCGCCGACTGAACGAGCACTTCGCCGCATCCTGCAACGACACACTCGCGATTCCGGAACTGCATGCCCTCACCAGCCGCCACTCTCGGCCCCGCCACGGATCGGCCTCAGGCCTGGCTGCAAGGCATGGTCGTTGCGCTGCTGACGGCGGGTTGCTTCCTGCCCACGGAGGGAGCAGCTCAAGGGGATACGCTCTGGCTGGCGTGCCTCTGGATGTCTGCGGCTTCCATTGCCGGATTCCTCGCACGAAATTCGTCGCCCCTCCCGACGTGGCGACTCGTCGACACCGGCGTCGCGCTGTTCGTCGGCGGCCATATCCTGTCGGGTTGCCTGGCGCTCGCCAGCGGACCCGACCGCTACACGGCGTCGATCCTGCTCGTCGAATGGATCGGTCTGGCCGCCGCCTGGTTCGCCTTGCGAACAGCCTTCTGCGGCGCTGGCCTTCCCGATCAGATCCTCTCGATCGGCCTCCTGATCGCCGTCACGCTCAGCCTCTACGGAGTCTGGCAGTATGCAGTGCTGTATCCGTCCCTGGCGGCCGAATACGGCCCCAAAATGGAACTGGTCCGGACACTCGGAGCGGACTCACCCGAGGCCGCACGGGCCGTCCAGGAGCTCCATGCGGCGGGCGTCCATGTCGAAGGCTCCGCGCTGATCCTGTTCGAAAAACGGCTGCGCGACAGCCGGGAGCCGTTCGGTCTATTTGCTCTCGCCAACACGTTTGGCGGATTTCTCGCCGTCTGGACGCTCGTCGGTCTCGGGCTCTGGCGTCAGATCGGGTCGGCCATATGGTGGAAGCAGCTTACTCTCCTGCTGCTCATCACGCTGATCGCCGATTGCTTGTGGCTGACCAACAGCCGGACCGCATGGGCGGGACTCGCGGTCGGTCTGACCGGCATGCTGGCCGGTAGCCTGCAACGTCGACCGGCGTTTGGTTGGTTGACGCGGGCCTGGGCCATCGGCGTCGGCGCGGCGGCCGTCGGCGTCGTCTTGTATGGAATCCTCGGCGACTGGCAGAACACGTCCCTTCCCGGCCCGCTGAAGTCGCTGGTCTACCGCTTTCAGTATTGGCGGGGAACCTGGAACTTCCTGCAGGACGACTGGCTGCCGGGGTCCGGGCTGGGCCAGTTTCGCAGCCACTACGTCGCACACAAGCTCCCGGAAGCGAGCGAAGACATCGCTGACCCCCACAATCTGTGGCTCGACGCCTGGTCCAACGGCGGACTGCTGGCTCTGATCGGGCTCGCCGTGTTCTTCCTGGCAGCGGTCCGCCCGATCTGGAACCGTGCGGCCGTCGAGGACGAATCCCAGCCGCCATCAATCAGTCCCACCTGGAATCCCCTCCTCGTCGGCGGCGCCGCCGCGGGCATGACGCTGGCATTCCTTGGTCCGTTTCTGCTGCTGTCGGAATGGAACGACGCGCCGCTGGTGCTCCTGTTCGTCTGGGCGTCCCTGATGGGTGCGAGTTCTGTAGCGGGACTTGTTCCGATTGCCGTGCCACTGGGCGCTTTGCGATTTCTGGCGGCGCTGGCGACGGTCACACTGGGATTCCACCTCGTCGGCGCTGGCGGAATCGGGCTGCCGACGGTCGTCCAATCCCTGTTCCTGCTCGCCGTCGCCACGCTCCCCCTGACGCAAAGCACTGCATCCAGTGAAATTGCGATCTGGCGACAGCGGGCCATCGGCAGCGGTTTCGTCCTCGGCACATTGTTCGCGATCGGGTTCGTCGCGATTCCGGTCCAGCTCGCCCGGATTCATCTGGATGCCGGCGACAGAAGTGTCAGTAAGGACCGACGCGACTTTGCAGGGCGGGCCTACCGTGAAGCGGCGGCGACGGCGCCCCTGTGGGTCGAACCGTGGCTGAGGATCGCCACCCTCGAAGAACGGGCCTGGAAAGCTGCAGACCGTCGTGACGAGGCCCGCTTCGACGCAGCGGTGGACGCCATTGAGGCCGCGTGGCGCAGAAATCCCGGCAGCCACCTGATCGCTCAGCAGGCATCCCGGTTGTGGACCGAGCGCGCCGAAGTCACTGGCGCAGCAGGAGATCGCGAACAGGCCGTCGCATGGGCTCAAAAAGCCGTCTCGGCCAGCCCGACGAGCGCCCTGCTGCAGGCGGAACTGGCCATTTCGCTATCGGCGGCGGATCGCGAGTCCGCTGCCGGCGACACCGCCCGGAGGGCGCTCGTCCAGCAGCAAATCAACGAAAGCCAGGGACACGTGGATCGATATCTGTCGCCAGAACTGCTGGATCGGCTGTCAAAGCTGAGTGCCCGTCGGGAAGGGGTGGAATCGCCTCCCGAACAGGGCGGAACTTCGCCTCAGCCGTAAACTTCCAGCACCTCGGCCGAAATTCACGTAAAGAGGTGACGGCCGGTTGTTGCAGCCGTCCCGATTCGCCCTAAAATGAAGTCTCATCAGCAAATGCGAAATTCCGCGTCAGGTTCTGCAGGCAAACTGCAACGGCCTGAGCCCTGACCTCGTTTCTTCGTTTTCTTTCCTCACGTTTCGGTAGTGACATGAAGCCCACCACGATTGCGCTGGCTCTGTTCTTCACCGCATGTGCGTTGACCATCACCGTCTGGCTGACGAGAAGCCCAGGGCAGGCGTCGATTCCGGTGGTGATTCCTCCCGAACCTCCTGCAGATCCCGGTCCCGCGATTTCGCCGACCGGACCCTACCCGAAGGCGGTCACGCCCGAGCTGGACTACGATTTCGGCGCTGCGCAGCACATGTCCGAGGGGACGCACACGTTTGTGATTCGCAACGAGGGCGAAGCTCCCCTCGTCGTCGTAGCCCGCGAAGGGGACAGCTCATGCCAGTGCACGCTCGGAAAAGTCGATGGCAACGAGCCGATCCCGCCCGGCGGGGAGCAGACGGTGACCTTGAAATGGACGATCAAGGCAGACGTCCAAATGTTCCGACAGTGGGCGAAAATCCGCACCAACGATCCGGAACGGAAGGAGATCGAGCTCACCATCCACGGGCGCGTCGAGAAACTGCTGGCGGTGGTTCCCGCGGAAGTCTGGGAAATTGGCGAAATTCGTGCCGGCGAGGGCGCGACGGCGACCGGCGCCATTTATTCGGGGTTGTTGGACAAATTCGAAATCGAAAGTGCGACGTGCACCAACCCGGCCGTCTCGGTCACCTGGGAACCTGTCTCGGCCGAAAAGCTGGCCGAGAAAAATTCCAAGTCGGCGTTCGAGCTCAAAGTGCATGTGAAACCGGATGTCCCCATCGGACCGTTTAACGAACAGGTCAACGTGTCGATCGCGGGGGATCACAAGCTGAACTTCCGCGTGAAGGGAGTCCGGCCCGGTCCGATCGACGTAGTGGGGCTCGGCTGGCATCCCGACGGCAGCAGGCTGGTCCTGGGCGAATTCGCCGCCGACAAAGGCAAAAACGCTAGACTCTTTCTCTACGTCCGGGGATTCGAGGGCGACCTCGAGATCAAGTCTGTCAAAGCGGACATGAGCCCGGCGAAATTCACGCTCGCACGCGACGAAAAGTTCGAGGGGGCCACCAAGCGCTACGAGCTGAAGATCGAGATTCCTCCGGGACCGCCGGCCGCCCGCCAGCGTTCAAAGGCGGACAAGATCAGCTTCGAACTCAATCACCCCGACGCGGCGGAATTCCTGCTGTTCCTCGACTACCTGGCCCTTTAGCATCCGCTCCGGGACTGCTGTCGAACGGAAGAGGTGGATCTGGTAGTCTAAGCATTCTGGAAGGTCCCGACTCCACGTCGCGGAGCATTCCTGGAGTTGCTTCACGGAGGAAGGCATGCAGGCGCTCTCGTTTCGCTCAAGTTCGACTCCGACCCGCTGGCTGGTCCTGGCGGGCCTGTTCGTCTGCGGTTGCGAGGCCAGTAAAACGACGCCGGGAACGACTCCAACGACCTCCGCGGGGAAAACGTCGACGATTCCCGCGTCGACCGACGGAGAGGCCAAGGCCTCGACTGAGTCACATCCCCCGGCGGAACCCAAACCGCTGCTCGACGGCTGGGAAGTTCCCGCCGCCGCACTGCTGCTGACGGGCGAACAACACGGCTACTTCGAACCGTGCGGCTGTACGCTCGGGCAATCGGGCGGCATGACCCGTCGGGCCAGCCTCGTCCGGCAGCTCGAAGACCGCGGGTGGAAAGTCGCAGGCCTGGATGTCGGCGGAACGCTGCGTCGGGCTCGCCAGCAGGATCAGATCAAGTTCGACACCATTCTGACCGCCTTGAACGATCTCCACTATGAGGGACTGGCGGTCGGCGTCGAAGAGCTCCGTCTCGGGGCCGATTTCCTCGCGTCAAAACCACAGAACTCACTGGCGCTCCTCTCCGCCAACGTAGTCCTGTTTGACCTGCCGGACCTCGGAACCCCCAGGGCCTTCAAGACCTTCACGGTTGGCAACCTCAAAGTCGGGGTGACAGCGGTGCTTGGCGACAGCCTGAAGGCCGAAGTCGCCCCTGCAGGAGTCAACACCAACATCACGATCAAGGCTCCGTCCGAGGTCCTGCCGGGGGTGATCCAGCAGCTTCAGGCGGAAAAGCCTCAACTGATGGTGCTCCTCTCGCACGGCTCGCTGGCCGAAGCCGAGGCCCTGGCCAAAGCCTATCCTGAATTCCAAGTGGTTCTGGCGGCCGGAGGTCCGGGAGACCCGGCCGGCCGACCGACAAAAGTCGGCGAGACTTGGGTGATTCAGGCCGGGCATAAGGGGCGGTACGTGGGCGTGCTGGGAATCTACCCGGACGCCACTCCCCAGTTGAAGTTCGAGCTGGTCAGCCTGGACGCCAAGCGATTCCCTGACGACGCGAAAATGCACGAGCGGATGCGTGAGTACCAGCAGCGTCTCAAAGACGAAGAAATCTGGAAAAAGGATGAACTGCTGATCCGGCATCCGGAGGGGCTCAAGTTCGTCGGCGCCGACCGTTGCGGCGAATGCCATACGAAGGCGTTCGCCGTCTGGAAGGAGACGAAACACGCTCACGCGTGGGACTCGCTGATCAAGGGGCACGCCCGCCCGGAAGACAAGGACTATATTTCGCGGATTTACGACCCCGAATGCCTTTCCTGCCACGTGGTGGGCTGGGAGCCGCAGGAAATGCTTCGCTACGAGTCCGGATTCTTCGATGAAGCGACGACGCCCCACTTGAAAGGCCAGCAGTGCGAGCACTGCCACGGTGCAGGCAGCGCCCACGTCGCGCTGGAAACTCAGTTCCAGGAAGATGCAGCGGCGGTGGATGGCGAAAAACTGAAGACGCTCCGCGCTTCGATGCGGCAGACGCTCGAACAGGCGAAAAAGTCGACCGGCTGTTACTACTGCCACGACACCGACAACAGCCCGAACTTCAAGTTCGAAGAGTATTGGGACCAGATCAAACATGAGGGGAAGGATTGATCCCCGCCCCCAGTCAGCTCCGCGCTCATCGCGACGACCGGGTCTTCGAAATCGCCTGGCCCGACGGCTCGGCGTTCCGATTGCCATTTCACTTCGTGCGCTGCGAATGCCCCTGTGCGGTCTGCGTTGACGAGATTACCGGCGTGCGGCTGCTCGACCCCGCCGCCGTCCCCGCCGAAATTCAACCGGTCCAGCTCGCCTTTTCAGGGAACTACGCACTGAAAGTGACCTGGAGCGACGGCCACAACACCGGGCTTTACACCTGGAGCAAACTCGCGGAGTTGTGTCGGCAGAAAGCGGCCATCGCGATCGCTTCCGGCTCTGCCCCTTAACGCCCCCTGCTGATCGGAAACCGGACGTGACCTGGGAGGTTGAGCTGAAGTTCGCCGTTGGTGACCGTGGCGACCTCGTCCCGGAGCTGCAGCGGTTGGGTGCGGTGGCCGCCGGTGAATCCGAGCAGGTTGACACCTACTACGCGCATCCCTGCCGCGATTTCGTGCAGACCAACGAAGCGTTTCGACTGCGGACCGTCGACGGACAGCACTGTCTGACGTACAAGGGTCCCGTCGTCGACCGGACGATCAAGACGCGCCAGGAAATCGAAATCCCCTGCGGCAACGGCGAGGCCAGCGAATCGCAATGGCGATCGCTGATCGCGGCTCTCGGCTTCCAGACCGTCCGCCAGGTTCGTAAATGCCGTCGCCGGTTTACGCTGGTCCGCGACGGACGCCACTTCGAATTCTGCCTCGATCACGTCCCGCCGCTCGGGGAATTCGCCGAGATTGAAACCCTGGTCGAAACCGGCGACCGGGACGTGGCCCGCGAGCTGGTCTGGTCGCTGGCGCGCGAGCTGGGGCTGTCGACGGCGGAGCCGCGGTCTTACCTCGAACTGCTCCTCGCGTACGATCGCGACTCGAACAGTTGAAATCCCGCCGGCAAATTGTACTATCCTGACGTTCACACGCACAAACCCTTCATCGTTACCCCTCGCGATACGGAGAGTTTCAATGGCGCCCAAAGCCAAGCCCGCTGCCAAGAAGCCAAACGCCGCCACCGGCGGCGGCGGCGACGAAAAGATGCTCGATAACGCCCTCGGACAGATCGAGAAAGCCTTCGGTAAAGGCTCGATCATGAAGCTGTCCGACTCCTCAATGCAGAACATCGCCGGCATTTCCACCGGCGCACTCTCGCTCGACATCGCCCTCGGCGGTCACGGTTTCCCCCGCGGACGAATCATCGAACTGTTCGGCCCCGAATCGAGCGGCAAGACCACTCTGGCGCTGCACGCTGTGGGCTGCGCCCAGAAAGCCGGCGGCATCGCGGCCTTTATCGACGCCGAACATGCTCTCGACCCCGCCTGGGCCAAGCGACTGGGTGTCAACCTGGAAGACCTGCTGGTCAGCCAGCCCAGTTACGGGGAGGAAGGCCTCCGCATTGCCGAAATGCTGATTCAGTCGAACGCGGTCGACATCATCGTCGTCGACTCGGTCGCCGCCCTGGTCCCCAAAGCGGAACTTGACGGCGAAATCGGCGCGTCGCACGTCGGACTGCAGGCCCGCATGATGAGCCAGGCCCTGCGGAAGCTGACGGGCATCATTTCCAAGTCGAAAACGACCGTGATTTTCATCAATCAGCTCCGCGAGAAGATCGGCGTGATGTTTGGCAGCCCGGAAACCACGCCGGGGGGCCGCGCGCTCAAGTTCTACAGCTCCTGCCGCGTCGATGTCCGCCGGATCAGTACGCTGAAGGAGGGGGAGACCACGATCGGTACGCGGGTCCGCGTGAAGATCGTCAAGAACAAGGTCGCCCCTCCGTTCCGCATGGCGGAATTTGATCTGCTCGGCGAATGCGGGATCAGCATCGAAGGAGATCTGATCGACCTGGCGACAACTTATCACCTGATCGAACGGAGCGGCGCCTGGCTCAACTATGGCGAACACCGCCTCGGCCAGGGTCGGGACAAAGCTCGGGCCTACTTGAAGCAGGCTCCGGAGGTCGCCGCCGAAATCCGGGAGAAGATTCTGGCCGCGTATTTGGCCGGGAACCTGTCGCTTGCCGCTATTGGAGAAGAGTAGAATCCCGGAATGGTCCGAATCCGGAAAATGCTCGCCGTGCTGGTGTTCAGCCTGGGATTTCTGCAGGCAGCGCTCGCCGCACCTCCAGAGACCCCGGAAAATGAATCGGCCCCGGCCGTCGTCGACCCGCTGGAACAATTGCAGCACGCCGTCGAACGAACCATCGCCGACGCTGAGCCGTCGATGGTGAGCATCGCGACGATCCGCCCGGATCCCGCCGGGCAAGTCGGCGTCGATCTCGATCCCGGCAGCCTGCCGCTCGATCTCCAGGCCCGGATGTCGGACCCTTCGAAGCGGGACTTTCTGCCGGGCAACTTCGGGGCAGGTATCGTGATCGCCCCGGTCGGCAGCCGGTCGCGGTTTGTGCTGACGAATCTGCATGTGGTGCGGGGCGGCCCGATCACCGGCCGACCGGCGCCGATCGACGGCACCCGGATCGAGTTGCGGTTCGCATCCCGGCGAGCCTGTTCCGCCACCATTCGCGCGGCTGATCCACGCAGCGATCTAGCGGTCCTGGAACCCAACTGGCGCGAACTGGGCGTTCAGCCGTCGTCGGTGCCGGCGCTGGTCTGGCGCGACGTCCCGCCGGTTCGCAAAGGCCAGTTCGTCATCACGCTGGGCAATCCCTACAACATTGCGCGAGACGGATCGGCCAGTGCCGCCTGGGGCATCGTCAGCAATACGCTCCGCCGTCCAATCGCCCCCTCGCTCTCCGAAGACCAGGAAGGGACCTGGCTCGCGGACTTGCGGACTCTGATTCAACTTGACACCCGGCTCAATCTGGGTGGCAGCGGCGGGCCGGTCCTCAACCTCAAGGGGGAAGTGGTCGGTCTGGCCACGTCGCTCGCGGCAATCGAGGGCTACGAGAAGGCCGGCGGACTGGCGCTGCCGTTTACGCCCGGAATTCAGCGGATCATCGGCGAGCTTCTGGACGGTCACGAAGCGGAGTACGGACTGCTGGGAATCGCGGGTTTCGAGGATGTTCCGCCGTCGGACCTGTCTGCGGTTCCCGGCCAGCCCGCCGGCGCGGTCATTGTCATGAACGTCCCGTCGAACAGCCCGTCCGCCGTGGCCGGTTTGCGCGGAGGTGACTACGTGCTCAAGATTAATAACGCGGACATTCTGAACAAAGCCGATCTGATGCGCGAGGTCGGGCTGGCTGGGCCGGGAGTCGAGGTCGACGTCCTCATCTGGCGGTCCGCCGTGGCGAAAGAGTTGACTCTCCGGGTGAAACTCGCAAAATGGCCGGTCGTCGACGAATCGGGAATCGTGGAAACGGTGCCTCGATATACGCCCTGGAGAGGTCTGCAGGTTGACTACGCCATGGCCCGCAGGGGGAAGCTGCCCCCTCAGGGCATTATTCTCCGGGGGGTGCTGATTACCGCAGTCCAGCCGGGCAGTCCCGCGCAGGAGGCCCAGTTGGAACCCGATCAGCACATCACCCATGTCAATCGCACCCCGATCTCTTCCCCCGCGGAGTTTCAGGCCGCGGTCCGCTCATCGTCCGGCAGCGTGGCATTGACCCTCTTCGGCGGACGGACAGTGACGCTCGCCGAGTAACGAATTTCTCCGTCCGTCCGCGGACATCCCCCGCCCCTTTTCTCCTCCGGCATGGCAGCCAACTCTCATGAAGACCGACGAGCTTCGCGAAAAGTATCTCAGTTTCTTCGAATCCAAGGGCTGCATCCGCCGTCCCAGCGACGTGCTGGTTCCCAAAGATGACCCGACGGTCCTGTTCACCCCCGCCGGGATGAACCAGTTCAAGAATCAGTTCCTCGGCATCGGTCCGCTCGAATTCACCAAAGCCACGACCTGCCAGAAGTGCCTGCGGACCGGCGACATTTCGAACGTCGGCGTAACCGCCTACCACCACACATTCTTTGAAATGCTGGGGAATTTCTCCTTCGGCGACTACTTCAAGAAGGAAGCCATTCACTGGGCCTGGGACTTCCTGACCAGCAAGAAGTGGCTGGGACTCGAAGCCGACCGGCTGACGGTCACCGTCTACAAGGACGACGACGAAGCCTTCAACATCTGGAACAAGGAAGTCGGCCTTCCCCCCGATCGCATCCGCCGCGATGACGAATACGAAAACTTCTGGCCGGCGGGCTCCCCCACCAACGGCCCGGACGGCGTCTGCGGTCCCTGCAGCGAAATCTACTACCTTCCGCCCGGCAGCCAGAAGACGGTCGAAATCTGGAATCTGGTCTTCACGCAGTTCAACCGCGTCGGCGCGCCCCCCGACAATCTCCGACCGCTCCCCAAGCAGAACATCGACACCGGCATGGGGCTCGAACGCTGCGCCTCGACTCTGCAGGGCGTGCTCAGCAACTTCGAGATCGACATTCTCAAGCCCCTCTGCCACGCCGCCGCCGAGATCGTCGGAGTCAAATACGACTTTCACGCCCCCGAAGGCCGGCCGGTCCGCCGCATCGTGGACCACATCCGCGCCTGCACATTCGCCATCCACGAAGGCTGCCTGCCAGGCAACGAGAAGGAGAACTACATCGTCCGGCTGCTGCTCCGCCGGGCGTCGATGGAGGCCTATCGACTTGGCCGCCAGGAGCCCTGCCTGCATCAGCTCGTGCCGGCCATCACTGAAATGATGCGCGGCCCCTACCCCGAGCTGACGAAGACCATCGAAACCGTCAGTACGGCGATTGCGGCCGAAGAACGGCAGTTCCTGGGCGTGGTCGAACGGGGAGTCAGCAAGTTCCACAAACTCGTGGAGCAGACGCGGGGCCAGAACCGAACGCAGATCAGCGGCGAGGAGGCCTTCGATCTGCACCAGACCGACGGATTCCTGATCGAGCTGACCGAAAACCTCGCCGCTGCGGAGGGGCTCACCGTCGACATGGAAGGCTTCCAAGTTTGTCGCGAACGCGCTAAAGAGGCCAGCGGCCGCGGCGCATTCGCCGATTCGGTCATGTCGGAAGGCCCGCTCGACGCCCTCCGCAAGAGCGGCGGAACGGAGTTTCTCGGCTACGATTCCACGTCGGCCGAAGCGAAAATCGTCGGCATCATCGCCCATCAGCGGCTCGTCGACACGTTCGATCGGACCGGCCCGTCCGATCCGATCGGCGTCGTGCTGAACAGGACGCCGTTCTACGGCGAAGCGGGCGGGCAGGTCGGCGACACCGGCCAGATTTTCACGCTCGACACGGAATTTGTGGTCGAAGACACCCAGCGCAACGGCGACCTGATCGTTCACATCGGTCATTTGAAGTCCGGAAAGCTGACCACCGGGCTGACGGTGCTGGCGGAAGTCGACGCCCCGCGTCGCGAAGGGATCCGTCGGGCGCACTCCGCGACGCACCTGCTCCACTACGCCCTCCGCACGACGCTGGGCGAAAACGCGACGCAACGAGGTTCTAAAGTTGAACAGGATCAACTCCGGTTCGACTTCGCTCACGCGAAACAGTTAACCGCGGAAGAACTGCTGCAGATCGAAGATCTCGTCAACGCCCGCATCTCCGACGGCGCCGACGTCAACATTCAGACGCTACCCCTTTCGGAAGCAAAGAAGCTCGGCGCAATGGCCCTGTTCGGCGAAAAGTACCCCGACAAGGTCCGCGTCGTCACCATGGGGGACTTCAGCCTCGAACTCTGCGGCGGCACGCACCTGGCCAATACCGGACAGGTCGGCGTCTGCCGCGTGCTGAAGGAAGAGCTGGTGGCTGCCGGCGTTCGCCGGATCACCTGCCTCACCGGTCCTAAAGCGCTGACCCGCATGCGCGAAACCGACGCCCTCGTCCGCGAAGCCGCGGCGCTGCTGAAGGCGCCCCACCCCGAGGATCTGCCCCGCAAAATCCTCTCCCTGCAGGAGGAATTGCGCGAGGCCCGACGCGAGCTGGCCAGGTTTACGGCTCAGTCTCTGGCCGACAACGCCCGCGAACTGGTCGCCGCCGCCCCGGTCATCGACGGCGTCAAAGTCCTCGTCCATCGGGCCGACGGCGTTCCGCGCGAAGCCCTCAAGGAGTTCATCGACCACCTGCGCGCCTGCGATCCCAATGTGGCGGTCCTCCTGGGAGTGGTCAGTGACGGAAAAGTCGCACTTTCGGCGGCGGTCAGCAAGCCGCTGATCGCCCGCGGCCTCAACGCATCGGATTGCGTGAAGACTGCGGCCAAAGTGGCCGGCGGAGGGGGTGGCGGACGCCCCGATCTGGCGGAGGCCGGCGGCAAACTCCCCGAGAAACTCGACGAAGCCCTGGCTGCCGGTCTGGAATACTACCGTTCAAAGTTGACCATCTGACGAAGGCGGATGCCGCGTACGGACTCACACGGAGGGCCTGCAGCCACGGCGGTTGCAGGCCTTCTCCGTTGGATGACCGTGAACGCGAACGTCCAGCTCGATGCGGGACAGGAACCACATTGGAATGGGGCCGGACCTGTCAGGCGGCGCCGACTGCGATCACAAACGATCACATGCCATCTACAACATTGGTGTCCGGAATAAGGTGTCACACAGATCTGCGACCGACCTTCTGTCAGAGACAGGACCGCAATCTCTGTTGAAACAGGCGGTTCCGGCAACGGTTGAAGATTGAACTCTGCAGCATTGCTGTCTAATCTCTTACACTCGACGGAACTTAACGTCACCATCCCCCGTCCAATCGATTGAAGAGGAGCCCCCACAAACATGGCCAAAGCCGCGGAACAACTCACCGTCGCCGATCTGGAAAAGATCCTGGAAACGCGCCGTTCCATCCTGCAGAACATGCTCGAACAGCGCGGCAAGATTCAGCGGGAACTTGATCGCATCGACTCCGCAATCCGCCAACTGCAGGGGAACGAGCGGATTTCCGTCAGCGGCCGTGGCAAGGGGCCGCGCCGACAGAATTCCGTCTCGCTGCGCCAGCTCGTGCAGGAGCTGCTGGCCAAAAGCAAGAAGGGCTATACGCTCGCCGAACTGACCGAGCACGTTTTCGCCAGCGGCTACAAGTCGGACAGCACCAACTTCCGCAACGTGCTCTACCAGTGCCTGTACAACCTCAAAGACGCCTTCCACGACGCGGAAACCGGCACCTACCGTCTGAAGTCGCTGGAGAAGCCGGTCGAAGTTGCTCCAGTCGTCGTGGAAGCCCCCGCCGCCAAGCCCGCTGCCAAAGCCCCGGCGAAGGCGGCAGCCAAGCGCGGCCGGAAGGCAAAGGCCTGATCTCAGGCCCCTCGAAGATACTCGCCAGAATCCCCCCGGCAGGATGCCTGAGCGGTTTCCCTTGCCGGTTTCCGCCGGTATCTGAATCCGAGTCTGCGGCTCCATCGTCGATGCGGAAAACAGGCATCCGCAAAGCGTTGAACATCAAGGACTCGCACGTTTGCACGGAGCGGCAGGTGTTTGCCTGCCGCTCCTGTTGCGTCGGTCTCGGATCACTGCAGGCGAATCCGGGAAGCGGCGCACCGCTAGCCGTCTGTTGAAGAATTGGAGACAGACAGGAATGTCTGTCCCACCCGAAGAGAATTCCTCTGAAAAGGTGGCCCGGACATTCCTGTCGGGGCGTTTCGCTGGAATTCTTCGACTCACCGTTCGCGCCGCAGTTTGTGAATGCACTCCTTGTCGAATGTAAGGAAGCCGCGTGGGCTCAATTTCGATGGATTCGCGGCAGGCCATTGACCGCGTCGTCCGGTTGATGGCGATCCCGGGCAAAAGCTGCGAAGAAACGCAGATTCTCGCCGCGATCTCGCAGGATCTGCAGCACGCCGGAGTTCCTGCGGCGGCGATGAGCTTTGATACCGCACATCGCCGCTCGCCCGCCGGCGGTGCGACGGGCAACCTGATTGTTAAGCTCCCCGGCACGGTCCGCGGGCCGCGCCGTCTCCTGATGGCGCACGTCGACACCGTTCCAATTTGCGTCGGTTCCCGGCCCCGCCAGCAGGGCCGCAAAATTCGCTCGGCCGATCCCCGAACCGGTCTGGGGGGCGACAACCGGGCGGGTGTGGCGGTCGTGCTCACGGCCGCACTCGAAGTCCTGCAGCGGGGGCTGCCGCATCCTCCGCTCACGCTGTTCTTTCCGGTTCAGGAGGAAATCGGCCTCTACGGCGCCCGCTTCGTCTCCGCCAACAAACTCGGCAAGCCCGCGCTCTGCTTCAACTGGGATGGCGGCGAACCCTATATGATCTGCCTCGGGGCGACCGGCGACTATGGCGTCGACATCCGGATCGCAGGGATTCCCGCCCACGCGGGGGTCCATCCCGAACAGGGCGTCTCGGCGATCGCCATCGCCTCGCGCGCGATCAACGAACTCGTCGAAAACGGCTGGCACGGGCTGATCGTCAAAGGCAAGAATCGCGGTGCAAGTAACGTCGGAATCATCGCCGGAGGCGACGCCACCAACGTCGTCACGCCGCTCGTCGAACTCAAAGCCGAGATCCGCAGCCACGACCCGCTCTTCCGGAAGAAAATTGTCGCCGCCTACCAGAAGGCCTTCGAAAACGCTGCACGCGCGATCAAGACGGACAACGGACGAACGGGGCGCGTGGAGTTTCAGGCGGACCTGAAGTACGAATCATTCCGCATCAGCCCGAATGAACCTGTTGCGCAGGCGGCCGAAGCCGCGATCAGCGCAGCCGGTTTGACCCCCGAAACCTGCATCAGCAACGGCGGACTCGACGCCAACTGGATGAACGCCCACGGATTCCCCACGGTCACACTCGGCTGCGGGCAGCACGCCATTCATACCGCCGACGAATGGCTCGACGTCGACGCTTTTCTCGCCGCCTGCCAAGTCGGGGTCAAAATAGCGAGTGGCGAATAGGGAATAGCCAGAAAAGTGGAGGAGGGAAGACGGGGCCGCCAATTCTACTGCGACTTCGAGTCTGTCTGGCGATTCGCGATCAGCTTCTTTAGTCTGGCGACTAGCTATTCCCTATTCGCTATTCCCTCCAGTCTACCGGCAAATTTTGCCGATCGGTCTTTCCGACGGCCCCTTTCGCGCGATAGTATCCTGCAGCGAGCAATAGCGTTACGTGATTCGATCCGCGCCTGCGGTGTGATTTTGCATCCCCCAGCTTCGCATGGAAGCGACGCCCATGTCGGCCCCCTCAGGCAGTCACGACGAAGATCTGGCCCCGTTTCGTCGGCTGATCAATGATCGGCTGGTAGATTACGTCGCCCCGATTGACGACTGCCCGTCGCGCCTCCAGGATGCGATGGCCTACAGCCTGCTCGCTGGCGGAAAACGGCTGCGGCCAGTTCTTGTTCTCCTCGCTTGTGAAGCTTGCGGAGGCAACCCTGTCTCCGCGCTCCCCGCGGCCTGCGCCCTCGAAATGGTGCATACCTACTCCCTGATCCACGACGACCTTCCGGCGATGGACGACGATGATCTGCGCCGCGGACGGCCGACAAATCATGTGGTCTACGGGGAGGCCCTCGCCATTCTCGCCGGCGACGCCCTTCTGACGCTCGCCTTCGAAGTCATGGCCCGCGATATCCAGCCTCCCGCCCTTGCGGCCGCCTGCTGTCTCGATCTGGCTTCCGCCTCCGGTCGTTGCGGCATGGTCGGCGGACAGGTGGTCGATATCGAAGCCGAACATCAGCCGGTCCGCGATCTCGCGGAACTCGAGGGAATTCACGGTAGAAAGACTGGCAGACTCCTGTGCAGTGCCCTCACACTGGGAGGAAGGATCGCCGGAGCGTCGACGGATCAGATGGCGGATCTGGAAATCTACGGAAAATGTGTTGGTCTGGCCTTCCAGATTACGGATGACCTGCTGGACGTCTCCAGTACGCCGGAAAAAATGGGTAAGCAAGTCCGCAAGGACGCCACGCTCGGCAAGTTGACCTACCCGGCTCTGCTGGGCGTCGAAGAAAGCGAGCGCCGGGCGGACGCGCTGGTCGAAGAGGCGTGTCGTCGCGCGCGGCAGTTTGGTGAACGTGGACGCCGCCTGCAGAGTCTGGCGGAATTCATTCGGGAAAGGGATCACTGATGGACTTCGAGCTCCTGCCGCAAATCCAGTCGCCGGCCGATTTGCGCGGAATGTCCGATCAGCAGCTCCTGAAGCTCGCGGACGAAATTCGCGAGGCCCTCTGCAGTCTCGTGCAGGAGCGGTCCGCCCACTTCGCCAGCAATCTGGGGGTCGTCGAACTCTGCATCGCGCTGCACCAGGTCTTCGATTTCTCCAAAGACCGCCTGATCTGGGATACCGGCCACCAGATTTATCCGCACAAGCTCGTCACCGGTCGCTATGCGCAGTTCCGCTCGATTCGGACGCGCGGCGGCCTGATGGGTTACCCCAACCCTCACGAAAGCCCGTACGACCTGTTCATGACGGGCCATGCCGGATCCAGCATTTCGACGGTCCTCGGTCTCAAGACCGCCGACGATCTGCTGGGCGGTGAAAAACGCCGGGCGGTCGCGGTCATCGGCGACGGCGCCCTCCCCTCGGGAGTCGTTTTCGAGGCGATGAACAACGCCGCCGAACTGAAGAAAGACCTGCTGGTCATTCTCAATGACAACAAGATGGGCATCTGCCCGCGAGTTGGCGGGCTGGCCCGTTACCTCGATAAAGCCCGCGTGGCGCCGTTCTACAACGGCCTGAAACGAGACGTTTCCTGGTTTCTGAACAGGCTGCCGGTCGTCGGAGAAAGCGCCCAGCAGACGCTCTCCCAGTTGAAGGACGCTGTGAAGGGCTTTTTGCACGGCGGCATGCTCTTCGAGGAGCTCGGCTTCCGCTACATCGGACCGGTCGATGGCCACGACCTGGTGGGCTTGCGCAAATCTCTGGAGTTGGTGAAGGATGTCGAAGGCCCGATCCTGCTTCACGTGCTGACGCAGAAGGGACACGGTTTCCCTCCCGCGTGCGAAGATCCGGTTCTCTTCCACGCCCCGCCGCCGATCTCCCGCAACGGCCGGGCCGAAGTCGTTTCCGTTCGTAAGACGTCGGGACGGGCCTATACGAACGCAATGAGCGACGCGATCTACGACAGCATGGAGCGCGACGCGAAAGTCTGCGTCCTCACCGCCGCCATGTGCGAAGGCAACAAGCTCAGCCGCGTCCGTAACGACTTTCCGGAGCGTTTCTTCGACACCGGCATCTGCGAAGGCCACACAGTCGCCTTCGCCGGCGGCATGGCCAAGTCCGGCATGCGACCGATCGTCGACATCTACAGCACGTTCCTGCAGCGCAGCTTCGACCACATCTTCCAGGAAGTCGCCCTGCAGAACCTGCCCGTCACGTTCTGCATGGATCGAGGCGGACTCGCCGGTCCCGACGGCCAGACGCACCACGGCGTGTTCGATACGACCTACATGCGGGTCTTCCCCAATATGGTGGTCATGGCCCCGGGCGACGAACGCGATGTCGCACCGATGCTCGATTTCGCGCTCACTTTCACCGGTCCCTGCTCAATCCGCTACCCGAAAGCCAACGTCGAAACCGTGACCCGCTCCGAGCAGCCCATCGAACTCGGTCGGGCCGAGGTCTGGCGGACCGGTCGCGACGGCACGCTCATTGCCTTCGGCTCCCTGTTCGCCAGTTGCGTCCAGGCGGCCGAAGCTCTGCGGCGCGAGGGCTGGGACTTCGGCGTGATCAACGCCCGTTTTGCCAAACCGCTCGATACGGCCGCCATATTGCACGCGCTGGAGTCTTCCGCCTGTATTCTGACCGTTGAAGAAGGGGCGATTGCCGGCGGTTTCGGCTCCGCGGTTCTGGAAGCGGCTGCAGCGGCCGGCCAGACGGCGGACCACGTTCGCTGCCTGGGAATTCCCGATCGCTTCATCGAACACGGCGAGCGTGAAGAACTGCTGGAAGACCTCGGCCTGGATGTCGCAGGGCTGACGAGATCCGCCCGAGAACTGGCCCGCCTGCAGGGAGCAGCCCCGGCCGTTGCTCTTCGCTCGTCGTCGCAGACCGCGGCGATCGCCTGACGCAAACTGCTGCCCGCCGCCGGAGGTGGTCGGTTTTCGCGAATGCAAGGATGCCCCCCAATGCGTATCTCGTCGCTGGCGCTCTTCGGACTCCTGCTCGTCGCGCTGCCCGCCGATCCGTCGAATCCCGTCCGGGCCGAGGATGCTCCGAAGTACCTGCTGGATGAGCCGCTGGACGACCTCCGGGTCTTCGGCGTTGGTTTCCGCGTTGACGTCAATGGAAAACTCTCCACACTCGATGCCGAGAACCAGCCGCAGTCCCTCGATCTCGCGGTTGCGGCATCGATCTCGTACCGCGAGCGACGCGTGGTCGGACCGGGACGGGACGCGGAAGCTCTGCGGACAGTCCGCGACTACGAAGTCTCCAATTCCGAAATTTCCGTCGGCGGGACGAAAACGCCTGGCCTGAAACTTCCCGACGCCCTGAAGCTCACGGTCGCCCAGGGCCGGTCCTTCGGCGTGGAAATCTACAGTCTCGGCGGCCCCATGACCGCCTCCGAAATGGACCTCGTCCGCGTCCCCTGCGATAGCCTGCTCCTTCCACGGCTGCTGCCGGGGCGGGAAGTGGCCGAGGGGGAAACGTGGCACCCGGAAAGCTGGGTTTTCCAGGCGCTCACCAGTCTCGACGCCGCAACGACATCCCAGTGCACCTGCAAACTCGACAAAGTTACCGACGGCGTCGCAAAGATTTCGGTGGAGGGGGAAATCGAGGGGGCCGTCGAAGGAGCGACATCCAAAGTCACGCTCAAAGGGACTCTCGACTATCGCCTCGATCAGCGTTCGATCGTCGCCTGGGACTTCACGCAATCCGAGAACCGGTCGATCGGCGTTGTCAGTCCCGGACTCGAAGTCTCAGCACGAATTCGCGCGCTCCGCGGCGTTGCGAAAGCTCCGGGAAGGCTCGGCGACAGTAAGGTGGTCGATCAGGCCACCGCGGAACTCCCCCAGGCCTCGTCGCTGGTCCGCTTCGACTCTCCCTGGAATCTGACCATTCTGCATGCCCGCGATTGGCATCTCTTCCACCAGAACGACAAAGTCGCCATCTTCCGCCTGCTCGATCAGGGGACATTCGTCGCGCAGTGCAATCTGGCCCCGATTCCATCCGCACCGCCCGGCGGGCACACCTCGGAAAAAGAGTTTGAGGCCGACATTCGCCGGTCATTGGGCGACAAACTGAAAACGCTCGAAACTCCCGCACGCGTGGAAACTCGGGATGGCCGGTACGTCTGCCGGGCGGTCGCGACGGGCGCCGTCGAGGGCCGCCCGATCACCTGGATCTATTACTTCTGCGCCGATCCCTCGGGGAGACAGGTCTCGCTGTTGTTCTCCTGCGATACGGCCCTGGTGGAACGCCTCGGCACACATGACCGCGAGCTCGTCGATTCCCTCAAGTTCACTCCCTCAGCCGTCCGTCCGTAGTTCTCGAATCCCCCATCGGCTGCCCTCGAGAATTCCGCATCGGGCCGCCGCCGCGGTGTCGACCATGAACTAGAGTTGCAGGTGGCGCATCTTGAGGCTCGCATCCGGGCCGGACGCCCGCCTCTCAGCGTTCGCGAGATCCGTCGATGTTCGTTGTCCTTGCCGCGGAGCCCGTCGCCGATTCAGCCTTCCTCTGGGGAGCGATCGTCGTCGCCCTGGGGGTCGCCGTCGCAACGGGATTCGTCTCGGGTCTGATGGCTTCCCCTTGGCTCCAGCAGTGGGCGCTCCGCCGGGCGCACAGCCGGGTCGAGCAGCTCTGCGACCGCGTTCTGAAAGACCTGGAACGATCGCAACAGGCCTGCCAGCTCCTCACGACCGCCGCGCTGAACCGGCTTCCCGCCGCCCAAATCATGCACTTCGATACGGTCCGGGAAGAGCTGACCGGCGTGCTGAACGACCTTTCCGGAAGCATGCGCTCCGCCGAAGAGAAGAACCGCAAGTCCTCGAAGGCGATTCGACTCGAATGGATCCGGACGCCGGTCGACCCGGTCACCAGCCTGCCGGACGAAACGACGTTCCAGGCGAATCTGAACCAGTTGCTGGAAGCAGGGGCCCGCTCGTCTCAGCCGTCCGGCCTGTTGTTGCTGCAAATCGACAAAGCCGATCAGCTCCGATTTCGCGTGGGGGCCGACGGCGTCGACAAACTCCGGAACCGTCTCGCCGGTCTGGTGGTCCGCTCCGTCGTCGAGAACGACCTCGTCTGCAGACTTGATCGAGACCAGATTGCGATTCTGATGCCGGCCCGGTGGCCGCTGGACGCAATCCGCCAGGCCCAGCAGATTCGAGCCGCAATCCGGGAACATCGGTTTCGCATCGACGATGAGGCGCCGGAGATTCTGGTCACCGCCAGCTTTGGCTTCAGCGCAGCCCTCCCGGGCGAACCGGCGGCCCTCGTGCTGGATCGAGCCCGCGATGGCCTGACACGGTCTCGGACGGCGGGACGCAACCAGTTGCACGTTCACGACGGAACCCACCGACAGTCCGTCCGACTCTCCTGAAAGAATCTGGATTTCCCGCAAGGCCTTTGGCCTTCGTCCTCGTCCTGCCAGCCTTCAGCGACCGTTGCGGATTCGTCGCAGGGATGCCGTCGCAGGCCCGGGTGAAGTCGGTCGCGGCTGCATTCCGCCCGGTGAAATCACGAATCATCGGGAAATCCACCAGCAGTCTTCCATGAACCGTCGTAGCAGAAGTAGCGGTTGAGCCGGTGAGGCTGCGGGCTCCGCCCCGTCTTGTCACATGCGGAGCGTTCAGCTAATATCGCGCCGCCGGTGCAATCGGCGTAACCCTCTGCCGCACTCCGTCTTTCTTCCAGTGACGGGACCCACCCATGCTGCTGCGTCCATCCTTCCGGACCATGACCATCCTCACCGCCTGCGTGGCTCTGCTGGTCGGAACCACCATCTTCGCCCAGCAGGCCGGGACGACAGCCCCCGCGGAGCAGATGACCGCCAAGCTCGTCACCGAGATGATCACGCGGTCCCACATCAGCCAGAAACCGCTGGATGACCGCATTTCGGCGATGCTTCTGAAGCGGATGCTGAAAGACCTCGATCCCCAGAAGCTCTACTTTCTGGAGTCGGACATTGAGGCCGTCTCCAAGTTCCGCGACCAGCTCGACGACCTCATTCGCATCGGCAACCTCGACTTCGCCCAGGACCTGTTCTTCAATGTCTATCTGAAGCGGATGGACGAACGGGTTGTCGTCGCCCACATGCTGATCGACGCTCCGCACGATTTTACGCTCGACGAAACGATGTCCGTCGACGGCGAAGCGGCCACCTGGGCGGCCTCGGCCAGCGAGTTGAACGAACGCTGGCGTAAGCGAATCAAGTACGACCTGCTGCTGCTGAAACTCGACGACACGCCGATCGAAGAAGCGCGCAAGCGGTTGCACAAACGCTACGACACGTTGAAAAAATCGGCTCATTCAACCGAACCGAACGAAGTCGTCGAAATCTATCTTTCGGCAATGGCCCACTGCTTCGATCCCCACTCCAGCTACATGTCGCCTCAGACTCTGGAGGATTTCCAGATCCAGATGCGGCTCAGTCTCGACGGGATCGGCGCGGCGCTTCGCAGCGAGGACGGCTACACCGTCGTCGCCGAGATCGTCGCCGGCGGCGGCGCCGAGAAGGACGGTCGCCTGAAGGTCAAAGACAAGATCGTCGCCGTCGGCCAGGAGGACGGGGATTTTGTCGACATCATCGAAATGAAGCTCAGCCGCGTCGTCCGCCTGATCCGCGGGCCTGGCGGCACCAAAGTCCGCCTCCGCGTCCTGACGGAAAGCGGCGAGACGGTCGTCTACGAACTGACGCGACAGAAAATCGAGCTCAAGTCGTCCGAGGTCAAGGGGGAGATCATCCCGGCCTCCGACCGCATTCCCGGCGCCACGGGCAAGCTCGGCGTGATCAACATCCCCTCCTTCTACCGCGATTTCGCCGGCGCCCAGCAGGGTGAAGACGACTTCAAGAGCACTGCCCGCGACGTCCTCGCCGTCCTGAAAGACTTTGAAAAACAGGGGGGCGTCGACGCCGTCGTCATCGACCTCCGCGGCAACGGGGGGGGCGCCCTGCAGGAAGCCATCGAAGTCACCGGGCTCTTTGTCGATCAGGGCCCCGTCGTCCTCGTCAAGGAGCAGAACGGCAAGATCCGCAGCAATGACGACACCCAGTCCGGGGTCGCCTACGGCGGCCCGCTGATCGTCCTCTGCAACCGGCTCTCCGCCTCCGCCTCCGAGATCTTTGCGGGGGCGATCAAGGACTACCAGCGCGGCATCGTCATCGGCGACCACACCACCCACGGCAAAGGGACCGTCCAGAACGTCATGCCGGTCAGCAGCCAGATGTTCCGTCTGCTCAACAACCAGAACCGCGGCGCACTCAAGCTGACCATCAACCAGTTCTACCGCATCAACGGCGACAGCACTCAGAATCGGGGCGTCGAATCCGACATCGCCCTCCCCTCGATCCTCGACCACATGGACCTCGGCGAATCGTTCCTCGACAACGCCCTGGCGTTCGACCGCATCACCCCAGCTCCGCACGTGATGTACGATGTGGTGAGCCAGGGGATCGTCGCCGGCCTTCGCGACGCCAGCCAGAAGCGCGTCGCCGCGGACGCCGAGTTCGGCAAGATCCAGAAGGACATTCAGCGATATCTCGACCGCAAGACCCGCAAGTTCGTCTGGCTCAACGAAGACAAGCTCCGCGCCGAGCGGGACGCCGACAAGGCGGCCAACGAGGCGGAGAAAGAAGAAGAGGAACGCGAGACGAAGCGGGGCCAGGGTCCGATTTATCCCAAAACCGCCTACAACGACGAAATCCTGCGGATCAGCCTCGACTACGTCGGCCTGCTCCGCCAGGGACAGACGGCGGCCAAGTAGTTGCTGATCTGCCGACCGCCCATTTCCCAAGGCCGCGGCCCACTGCCGCGGCCTTGCTGCATTTCAGGGCGGGTTGCGGACGCCGGGACTGCGCATTTCATTTCGTCGTCGTGACTTTCGCGCGGCAGAAACTGCCGATCTCGTCTTGCTGCACCTTCGATCTTTCTTATACAACCCGATTTGCGTCAGCCGGGGTGCATGCGACTCCCGGGGGTCCATTCGGCTGTTCGCCCGCGGTCTCTCAAAGGATGGAGAGGTCATGCTCCCTGTTTCTGGTTTTCATCGACTTACCGCCGGGCTGGTGCTCGCATTCGCCGTCTCCTTCCTGGCAGGCTGCGGCCAGTCGCAACCGCCGGCGGCTGCCGAAGCTGATGCCGGCGCCGGCGCAACTCTCGCCGAACCGGCCCCGATCGCACAGAACCCCCTCGCCGAACAACTGTTCGGCGATTCGGCCGAGCCGGCGATGGCGGAGGACGAAGAGAACTCCAACGACGCCGACGATGCCCGCGCCGCCGCGGAACTGGTCGTCAGCGAACCCGAGAAGGGGAGTCCGGAATGGCTGATCCGGCAGATCCTGGCAGTAAAAATCCAGCCGCTCCCGCCGATTGCCGAGTCGGGTGAGGGCGAAGAAGCTCAGGCGAAGCTGAAAGCGGAGATTGATCAGCAGAAGCAGATCCGCCGCGAACGAAACGAAGAGATCATCAAGCTGGCCGAGGAAGCGATCGCCCGCACGCACGGCGACGAAAAACGACAGCAGATCTACAAGGCCGCCGTCCACCACCTCGTCGACACCCGCCTGCAGCTCGCCAAGCTCGGCAACGCCGCCGATGTGAAAGCCCTCGAAACGCTTGCCGACGATTTCTACAAGAACGCGCCGGAGTCCGAAGCCGCTTCGCAGGCGGCGTTCGCACTCGTGACGCTCGCGCATCACTTCGCGCTGCAGAACGGACTGGACGAGCCCGCCTGGCTCGTCGCATTCTCGCGCCATGCGCAGGTCTACGCGACGCGGTTCCCCAATGATCAGGCCCGAGCGGTTCCCTATCTGATCTCCGCCGCGAAGAGCTGCGACATGAACGGCCTGACGGAAGAAGCTCGTTCGTGCTACGGTCTGATCAAGAGTCGTTTCCCGCAAGCCCCCGAAGTCGAACAGCTTGCCGGCGTCTTCCGCCGTCTGGACGCGATCGGCCAGCCGGCCCAGATCGCGGGGCCGACGCCCGAAGGAAGCTTCTTCACCGTCGAGGACCATAAGGACAAGGCGGTGCTGGTGGTCTTCTGGGCCAGCCACGTGCCGCAGTTCGCCGAAGATCTCCCGAAGATTCAGGCGATCGCCGAGACGTATAAAAAATACCTCGTTGTCGTCGGCGTCAGCCTGGATGAGACTGAAGGAGCCCTCGATAAGTTTGTCGAAGAACATGGCCTGACGTGGCCGCAGATCTTCCATACCGAGCGGGATAAGCGCGGCTGGAACTCACCGGTCGCGGTGTTCTACGGCATTAACCGTTTGCCGGCGATGTGGCTCGTCGATCCGTATGGCAAAGTGGTCGAGACGGCTCTGACGGCCGACAACGCCGAGCAGCGCCTGCGGGACGTCATGCTCCCTTACCTGAAGGGGATCAAGGACGGCTCCATCCAGCCCGCCAGCGCGAAGAGCACTGAAGGTCCACAACGGAACTGACGGCCACTGCCATGTGCGCCGCGGCTCAGACTTGATCAGCAGGTGCATTTACAGACACTTCGACTGCAACTGCGTTGTCTGCCCCGCAGCCGATCTCCTCAGATCCACCAGGGTCGCAATTCTTCGGAGTTGCGACCCTCTTTTTTTCCCGGAAATACGCAATAAAGTCCTGAAAAACGCTGCCGGCGCTCCACATCTCGCGTTCTGGCGATATTTTCGAAAGATTTTTCAGAATTTTGCCTTGCAGCACTTGCCCAACATGCGCGTCAGTATAGACTCTCGTATATCAGTGTTTTCCAGTGCGGAGTGTTTCCGCACAGTTCCCCGGCGGCCTCCATCCCAAATGCCCACCGCTGGGGAACATAGCGCTCACCATGACGAGCGGGCGAATTCACAGGCTTCGCAGAAAGGGACGTTGATGTACAGCAACAAGCCGGCGCTGACCTTGCGCCAAAGGGAGATCTACGACTTCCTTCGAGACAAGATCGTCAATCGTGGCTACGGACCCACCGTGCGGGAAATCGGCTTGCACTTCGGCATCCGGAGCCCGAATGGCGTGATGTGCCACCTGAAGGCCCTTGAGAAGAAGGGCCTTATCACTCGTGAATCCCACATGTCACGAGCGATTCAGCTTTGCGATCCGCCGCAGCCGCGGACAGCCCTGCCACTGGCCGGACAGATCGCCGCCGGGCAGCCCGTGCTGGCGCTCCAGCAGGAAGAACGGGTCGATTTCAGCGGCCTGTTCAACTCGGACGATCACTTCTGCCTGCGGGTGAAGGGCGAGTCGATGATCGACGACCAGATCGCCGAAGGCGATTACGTGGTCGTCCGCAAGCAGACCGACGCCCGCGACGGCGACATTGTCGTCGCCCTCGTCGAAGGCGAAGAAGCCACGCTGAAGCGGTTCTATCGCGAGACGCATCGCGTCCGCCTGGAGCCGCGGAACAAGGGCATGCGCCCCATCTTCAGCAACAACGTCCAAGTTCTGGGTATCGTTCTCGGCGTTATTCGCCAGTACTAGTTTCCGGACCATCGAATTTGCCGCACGCTCTTTCGACGTGCGTCAGTCAACGGCCGACGAAAGGCTCTGCAGCCTTTCGTCGGCTTTTTCGTTGCCCGTTTTCGTTTCGCAGAGAACGCTTCGACGGCTTTGCGAGAGGCTTCGGTTCCCCCGATCACCGCGTCTCGGACCGAATCGTGGCAACCGACCAAGTTTGAATGAAAAGGCGAAATCCTGCGTGTGGCTCATGAACGAGAGTTGTCTCCCGCACCCATCCCACTGAGCCCATGCGGCCCCACGCAGACAAAAGGGTAAGTCGGATTTCGCCACCGGTGAATACGTCGATCGGCGTCAAAAGCGGTCATGCATTCGGGGAGAATTCCAGATTTTTTGGAAAATTCTCCCATTCGGTGCGGCCATGCTTACAGACATTCAGTCTGAATTGTGCGATTTCCGGCGGAAGATGTTCGCAGCTCCCAGCTTCCACTGCACACTTGCAAAACCGGCGGCCGCAGACCGAGAACCACGGCCGCCGCAGACCGTAACCGCCTGAGGCGCAAGGCCTAACCGGCCACGCGCCCCTGGTCGGAGTTGAGCTTGTTGTAGAGCGTTTTGAGCGCGATCCCGAGTTCCGCAGCCGCCTTTGGCTTATCCCCCTGGTGCTTGTCGAGCACTTTGTAGATCACATCCATCTCGATCTCGCGAAGAGTCAATGCCTGCTTCGGCAACAGAATCGACTCGGTCACCACGGCGCCTCCCTGGCCCCCGCGCAGGATGCTGGCCGGCAGATCTTCCGGGCGGATCACCTTGTCGTCCGACATGATCGCCGCATGTTCCAGAGCGTTCGCCAGTTCACGGACATTCCCGGCCCACGAGTGTTGTTGCAGAACGGCAACGGTTTCGGGAGCGAGCACCGATTCGGGGACGTCGCGGCGCTTCAGATAGCGCGCGATCAGAGTCCGCGCCAGATCCGGAATGTCTTCCCGCCGTTCGCGAAGCGGGGGCAGCCGGATTTCGAAAGTGTTCGTCCGAAAGTACAGATCTTCGCGAAAGCTTCCTTCGCGGACCATGTCCTGCAAGTCGCGGTTGGTGGCGCAGACCACCCGCACGTCCGCATGGAAGGCTTCGTTCTCGCCGACGCGGCGGATCTCGCCCGATTCCAGAAACCGCAGCAGCTTCACCTGCATGTTCTTGTCGAGCTCGCCGAACTCGTCGAGGAACAACGTCCCGCCGTTGGCCACTTCGATGAGACCTTTGCGCGGCGTATCCGCACCGGTAAAGGCCCCTTTGCGATGCCCGAACAATTCGCTCTCGACGAGATTATCCGGCAGGGCGCCGCAATTGATCGCCACAAACGGCATGGCGGCGCGACTGCTCAAATCGTGAATCCGGCGGGCCACCAGTTCCTTGCCCGTCCCCGTCTCTCCCTGGATCAGCACGCTGGAATCGGTCGGCGCGATCTTCTCAATCAGAGACTTCACCCGCAGCATCGAAGGCGTGTTCCCGATCAGATCGGGAGAGCCTTCCACCGCCTTCAGACGGGCTTCGAGGGCAATTGTCTTGTTTGTCAGGTTGCGCTTCTCGGCAATCCGCTTCAGGACCGCCGAAATCTCGAACAGCTTGCAGGGCTTCGGCAGGAAGTCGTAGGCTCCGCGCCGGATCGCCTGGATCGCGGCCTCCAGATCGCCGTGACCGGTGCTGATGATGACTTCGGTTTCGGGCGAAACCTTCTTGATGTGGTCGATCACGTCCCAGCCGCTCAGGCCGGGCATTCTCAAGTCCACGATCGCAGCATCGAACGTCTGCCGTTCGAGCGCTTTGAGCGCGGCCTGACCGTCCTCGCAAAGCACGACGTCGTGCCCCATCCGGGGGAGTTCAATCTTCATCACGTCGCGGATCGCCGACTCATCGTCGACGAACAGCACGCGCAATTTCTGAGATGAGGCAGCGGTCAAAGGGGCGTCTCCTTGCCCAACCCGGCAGCTTCCCTGCCGCCAGGCCGACGCATCTCTAAAAGAAGGTCAATTCACTTGCAGAAGGCCCGCGGTTGATAACACAAACTCCACAGACCGGCAACGTCTTCACGCGGCATGAATCCGCGCTCGCTCCTGATTCGTCGACTCCCGGGATGCCGCCGCCCGACGAGGCAGATGCACCCGGAATGTACTTCCCTTGCCCGGCCCTTCGCTGGCGGCCTGAATCCGTCCGCCGTGTTCGGCGACGATCCGATGACTGATCGACAGCCCCAATCCCGTTCCCCGGCCCGAAGCTCGTTCCGTGAAGAACGGCTCGAACAGATTCTCCTGGACGTGAGCCGTCATGCCGCATCCGCTGTCGACGAATGTCAGCACGACTTCGTCGGCGTGCTCCTCGGCCGTAATCTCCAGCCGTCCGTGTCCCTCCATCGACTCCAGCGCGTTGGCCGTCAGATTCAGAATCACCTGTTTCAGCTCCGCGCCGTTGACGACGGCCCGACAGGACCGGCCGCGATCGAACACGACATCGTGACCGCGGAACTTGCTCATGTGCCCGACCATGTCGACCACGTCGGCGATAATCCGCGCCAGGTCCTGCTCGCTCCGCGGCGCATCCTGGCCGCGCGAGAAGTCGAGCAGCCTGCGCGTGATCTGCTGACACCGGAACGCCTCCCGCTGGATCATCTGCAGATAGTTCCTCATCAGGTCGCGATCGTCCCCCGCGATGGACGCATCTGCGGGCATTTCCAGCAGCCGGCTCTCGAGCGATTCCGCCGCCATGGCGATCGCCGAAAGGGGATTGTTGATTTCGTGAGCCACTCCCGCCGACAAGAACCCGACTCCGGCGAGCCGTTCCGACCGCACCAGTTCGCGGCTGCGCTGCTGCACCTCGCGGTCCAGGCCGGTTTTGATCTCCTGAAAGCGAGCCGCCATCTTGTTGAACGATTCGGCCAGCTCCGCCATCTCATCTTTGCCGACGAGTTTCAGTCGGTAAGTGAAGTCTCCCTGGGCGACGCGCATGACACCCTGATGCAGCCGACGGATCGGTTGAAAGACCCAGAGGTAGCCCCAGCGGATCATGAGCGCGAATGCGACCAAAGCAGCCGCGCTGCAGGCCACCGTCAGCCAGAGGAGAAATTTATAGATTCGAGGCGCCTCCCGCAGACGGGAGTAGAGTCCGGGAGGCGTCGGCAGCGATGCGGCGAACTTATGCAGTTCGGCGACCTTATTCAGCAGCCCCAACCGTGCGGCGTCGTGCTGAGCCGGATCCGCAAGAGGTCCGCAGAGCTGTTCGTAGCCCCGCAGACCGTCGCCGATCAGAGCGATCAATTGAGCTCGCAGCGCCTGCTGCCCAGGGTCCATCGAACCCGCGGGAAGCTGTTCCAGCCGGTCGACAAACTTCTGCAACTCCTCCCGCACGGTCGCGGCCTGCCCGAAGCAGGCCTCCGCCCGCCAGATGGCGTTGACGGCGGTCGGCGTCTCATCCGGCCCCTGTCGCAGCGGACCGGCGAGCCCGCCCACGGCTTCAATCAGATTGCCCCGCTGCGTGGCGACGCTCAGATCGTTGTCGATGTCGTGGACCAGCTCGCGATAGGAGCGCAGGCCGAACACGCCCGCGATCACCAGGACGCTCAGCATGAGCATCACGAGCGCCAGCACGACGACCAGCTTACGTCGAATCGAGCGGGTTAAGAACACCGCAGGACGTCCTTGTCTCGCGTAACAGAGAAAGCCGTTCCATCGGCCGCATCGACGGGAGAGATTTGCAAAGATTACAGGGCGAACCGGATTCGGACAACCCCGAATTCGCGATCGCCTTTCTGCGGTCGCCGCTGTTGGCGCAGAAAAAAACCCGGCCGCAAACGCCGGGTCCCTCACCTTGCATCCCGCGCCTGGAGACGCCTAGACCTTGCCGATAATCAGGCAGGCGTTGTGGCCGCCGAAGCCGAAATTGTTCGACATCACGCGATCGACTTTCATGCGTCGTGCTTCGTCCGGAACATAGTCGAGATCGCAATCGGGATCGGGGTTCCGCAGATTGATCGTCGGCGGCGCCACCTGGTGCAGCAGCGCCTGCACGGAGATCACGAACTCGACGCCGCCCGAGGCTCCCAGCAGATGCCCGAGCTGACTCTTCGTGCTCGACACCGCCAGCCGCTTCGCTTCGGATTCAAAAACGCGTTTGATGGCTGCGGTCTCGGCCTTGTCCCCCAGGGGGGTGCTCGTGCCGTGCGCGTTGATGTATTGAATTTGATCGACGGAGAGTTTTGCGTCCCGCAGCGCATTCTGCATGGATCGCGCCGCCCCGGAGCCATGCGGATCGGGCGCCGTCATATGACTGCCGTCCGAGGACATGCCGTATCCGAGGACTTCCGCCAGGATTGTCGCATTGCGGCTTTTCGCGTGCTCGTACTCTTCGAGCACCACGACTCCCGCCCCTTCCGACAGCACGAAACCGTCCCGCTCGCGATCAAACGGACGACTCGCCGTCTCGGGACTCGCGACTCGGGTCGACAGGGCGCTCATCCGGGCGAATCCGGACAGCCCCATGGGAGTAATCGCCGCTTCGCTGCCGCCGCAGATCATCACGTCCGCGTCGTCGTACTGGATCATGCGAAACGCATCGCCGATCGCATTGCTGGCGGATGCGCAGGCCGTCGCCACGGCCGTGCTGGGACCCTTGAGCCCCCAGTGGACGGAGACGTTTCCGCTGGCCGCATTGACCATCAGCTTGGGAATCATGAACGGCGAGACGCGGCTGGGCCCGCGATCGAAGAGCTTGGTATGCTGCTCTTCGATTTCGTTGAGCCCGCCGATGCCGCTGCCGATGATGACACCAGCCCGGTAGGGATCGGGATAAGCGGAGAAATCGATCCCAGACTGCTGCACGGCTTTCTGAGCGGCCGCGAGCGCGAACTGGCAGAAACGGTCGAGACGCTTGGCTTCTTTACCGTCAAAGTGTTCGTCGGGGTTGAAATCCTTGATTTCCCCGCCGAAGTTCACTTTGAAGTCAGAGCAGTCAAAGCGTTCCAGCCGACTGACACCGCTCTTGCCGACGCAGAGTTTTTCCCAAAACTCCGACAGCTCACAGCCGAGCGCGGTGATGACCGACATCCCTGTCACGACGACTCGTCTGGACATCCGTCACTGCTTTTCCTGAATGTACTTGATGGCGTCGCCCACAGTCCGGATTTTTTCGTAATCTTCGTCCGGAATGGTGACTTCGAATTCGTCTTCGAATTCCATGACCAGCTCGACCACGTCGAGAGAATCGGCCTTCAGATCGTCCTGAAACGAGCTTTCCAGCTTAATATCCTCTTTGGGAATATTGAGCTGCTCGCTGACGATTTCAATCACTTTCTCTTCAACCGGCGACACGCTGCACTCCTTCGGAAGCCCGGGGCCGATTCCGCCCTGTTTGCAGTCTCTGATTCCTCGATCCCACCCGGCGGGGATGCCTGTTCGGCAGGCGCAAAACGAGCCTGCGGCGGGACGGCGTGAAGATATACCGCGATTCCCGAATCGTGTAAACCGCAACGGGGTTGCGATTCTTTCCCCGGTTGCCGCGGGCCGCCAAACGGCCCGGTCCCGGCGGCAATCGACGCAAGGACTCCCTGCAAACGACGAGGCCCGGCGCCTCCGGAATGGCGCCGGGCCTGACGTTCATCGTTCGCCGTTGAAAGGCGGTCGCGACCGCTCAGCTCTCGCCGGTGCCGAGCGACTCCGGTGTGTCGATATGCACCGCCTTGTAGCCGCCGATCGATTTGAAGTAGAGAATCAGCAGCAGGTACAGCACCGCCATCGTGGCCGGGACGTAGGCCGTCTGACGGAGAGCCGCCTTGCCGCCGTCAATGCCTGCCGTCTGCACCAGTTTCTTGTCCTCTCCGGCCGTGGCCTTGGCCTCGCCCCACCACGCCGCCAGTTCCGCGTGATTCTTGTCTTCTTTCTTTTCGCTGGCCAGCAGCTCTCCGGCTCGCGCCAGCTCCTTGCCACCATCCTCCACCACCCCGACCTTAGCACCGTCCAGACCGACGGTCTTGAAGACGATGAACTGGCTTTCCGTGGCCGCCTTATAGCGATCGAATGCCTCCGGAGACACTCCCTTCAACTGCTGCGATGCATAGTGATCCTGCTGGAACCCAATCGCCGGGCCACCCAGCAGACCGGCGGACAGCATTCCGACGCCGCCGAGCATCCCGATCGAGACCGCCCCGCCGCGCGGGAACTGCTCCGAAACGACCGCCAGCATTGTCGGCCAGAGGAACGTCTTACCCAGTGCGTACACAGTGGCGGCGATGACACACATCGCGACCCCCTCGGCGTTTCCGAGCAGCGTCAGTCCCGTCGCTCCCAGAACGCCGCTGACGAACAGCAGCCCCAGCGGCGAGATCCGGTGCACGATCGGGCCGGCGACGAATCGCAGCAGGAACATCAGCAGCGACGTATAGACGAAGAGCGCCAACCCGGAGGCCGGGCTCCCCATGATCGCGCCGGTAATCTTGGCGATCCAGGAATCGGTGCCAAGTTCGACATAGCCGACCATGGCATGAATCAACAGCAGGACGAGCATCAGCGGGGCGAAGAGCTGGCCGATCATCTGGCCCAGCGTCACGCCGGCCGATTCGGCTTCCGACTTGGGGAACTTCTGCCCCAGCAACATGCCGCCATAGAAAATGACCGGCACGAGGAACAGTGACATCTGGATCTTCCAGTCGACCGGCTGCACGGTGAACTCGCCTGCATCGTTTTTCGTTCCCGCCATGAAGAACGACGCGAGGCCGCCGATCACCAGCCCCGCAGGCCAGCCGGCGTGCAGGATGTTGAGGTAGTGGGCTTTGTTCTTGGGGAACAGCGTGGCGGTCAGCGGATTGACGACCGCTTCGCACAACCCGTTGCCGACGGCGAACAGGAACATGCCCCAGAACAGGCAGTCGAACGCCGCCGACTTTCCGCCGGAGGCGTATGCCATCGGAGCGGCGAGCGTCAGACCGGCGGAGAGCATGTGCAGCAGAAAGGCGGAGATCATCAACTTGCCGTAGCCGATTTTATCCGCCACGAGCGAGCTGAGGATGATCACGATGCCGAAGCCGGTCAGGCCGCCGCCGGTGATCGTGCCGAGCTCGGTCATGGTGAAACCGAATTGCGTCGCCCACTGACCCAGGATGCCTCCGCGGACGGAGTACCCGACGCCTGCGGCCAGAATGGCCATAAAACCGGCCCAGAGCAGCCGGTAGGCGTTGGGCGCAATCGGCCCGTCGGAACGCACTGTCTCTGCACTCATGCGGAGGCTCCCTCAGTCAAAAGTCGTGGTTTCGGTGTGGAGAATGGAGAGTCGAACGACGCGAGAGGAGCGTATCGTATCGACGAACTCAGGGGTTTTCCACGCCCGAACCGGAGGGTTTGCCCGCATTGCGCTGCAATTGCAGGACGCCGCCCCGACCCGTGGCCCGCACCCCGCCGGGTAGATCGAACGCATCGACGGCGCCGCCGGCCCGGATCGCTGCGGCCGTCCGCTGCAATTGCTTTCGCCCCAGATCCTGTCGCGACCAGCCCTGCCGGACCCACAAACGGCGTAACAGCTCTCGCAGCAGCAGTTCCGGACTGGCGCGCAGCCGCTCCAGGTCGAGGGTCACGCGATCCGCGGAGGATTCCAGCAGGGATTCCGCGAGAAACTGCTCAGCAAGTTCCCCCAGGCAAGCGTCGGTTTCCGCGGCCAGTTCCGACAGGCTGCAGAGGGCTTCGGAGACGCGCGGGTTAAATCGCTCCCGCAGGAGGGGGAGGATCTCACGCCGGAGCGAATTGCGAGTCAGGGAGACGTCGGCGTTTGAAGAATCGACGCGAAATTCCTGTCCCAACTCCGCCAGATAGGCGAAGACATCTTCCCGGCTGACGGCGAGAAGGGGGCGGATCAGCCGGATGGTCTCCGTCAGCCGTCGCTCCGGGGGGATCCCGCGGAGCCCGGCCCAGCCGGTCCCGCGGAGAAGGTGGTGGAGGACGGTTTCCGCCTGGTCGTCGGCGGTGTGCGCCGTCAGGACCAGCGGACACTGTTCCTGTTCGGCGACCTGCCGCAGGAAGGCATACCGCAGGTTCCGGGCTCGTTCCTCCACCCCCGTGACGACGTCCAATGGAGCGGCATCGGCCCGGCCAACCTGGCAGTCAATTCCGAGGCTTTGAGCCAGTTCCTGCACCCAGATGGCGTCGGCTGTCGATTCCGGACCGCGCAGGCCGTGATCGAAGTGTGCGGCGACCGTCGTCAGTCCGCAGCGGGCTGAAATTTCGACGCTCGCCCGCAACAGGGAGACGCTGTCGGCTCCCCCCGACACCGCGACCAGAACCCGCTGGCCGAGCCCTCCGTGCAATCGCAGCGAATGCTCCAACACTGCCGTCAGCACGAGACCTCCCGACATGCAGACGCCAGTCCTTGGCGGCGTGGACCTTGCAGCTTCACCACTGCTTGATACTATGAGTAGTTCGTGCAGAAAAGCTATGCCCGGTTTGAACTTGGCATCGCTGACTGCGGTACAGGACAAACTGGGTCGAGTCCTTCGGACGCGCTCCAACCTGTGGCAGAGGTGGCTGACCGGCCCTTCCCGCCCGACGGGGAATCGCTGGTCGGCCACAGTTCGACGTAACTGTCCTACGGATCAGCCAGGATGTTTCCCTTCCTCGGCAATGTGATGTTCGTCTGGTTCCGACTGCTGATCGGAGTGCTGCGCGCCGCAGTCACCTCCGAGGCACGTTCCGCTGTCTTCAGCGACGACGTCAGCAGCCGGTCCGTCGGCATGACACGGCCTGTTTCCTCGCGGCGGCCTTCCGCCCGCGGTCAACCGGCTCCGCCGGGCGGCCTGCGGATCGGTCTCGCTTTTCGCGATGTCTCCGGGCAGCCGGGGTTCCCCGGTCAGCCCTGCTGGTTTCCCGTCTGATTGTTTCGCCGAATTCCCTCCTCCGCCAGACGACTGCGATCCCTTTTCGATCGACGGTCGGCAGGATTGGTGCGGGTCCAGCATGGCGGTTGCGTTGCGGCCGTCATGGAATCGTTGCGCAAGCAGCGGGGACGACAGCCAATCGGATGTGACAGGGGGAAATCATGGGCGATCTTCTGGGGCCGCTGGTCGGCCTCGTCATCGGTGCACTCGCGGGCTTTTTCGCCGAACGAGTGATTCGCGGCGCGGCCTATAAGAGCCGCGACGAAATCCTGCAACAGGCGGAACGCGACGCCGAGAGCGTCCGCAAGACAGGCGAGCTCCAAGCGAAGGAAGAAGTCCTGCGCCGGCGCGAAGCCGCCGAGAAGGAACTGAACGCGACCCGCGAAGAGCTGCGGAATCACGAACGGCACCTCGACAAGCGCGAGTCCACCCTGGAAGAAGTGCAGGAAGACATCGCGAAAAAAGAGCGGATGCTCGAAACGACTCAGCAGAAGCTGACGGACCGCACCCGCTCGATCGAAGCGAAGGAAAAAGAGCTCGACCGCGTCCTCAAGCAGGAACAGGAGCAGCTCTATAAGATCGCCGGCCTCGACCAGAAAACCGCGACCGACATGCTCCTCTCCCAGCTCGAACGCGAGCTGAAGAGCGAAACCGGCGCGCTGATCATGAAACGGGAGAGCGAGCTCAAGCAGCAGAGCGAAAAGCTCGCCCGCGAAATCGTCGGCATGGCGATCCAGCGCTACGCCTCGGCCCACACCTCCGAGACCACCGTCTCGACGATCGACATCCCCAGCGACGAAATGAAAGGCCGGATCATCGGCCGCGAAGGCCGGAATATCCGGGCCTTCGAAAAGGCCACCGGCGTCGACGTCATCGTCGATGACACTCCCGGTGTCGTAGTCGTCTCCGCCTTCGACAGCGTCCGCCGGGAAACCGCCCGACTGGCCCTGACGAAGCTGATTCAGGACGGTCGCATCCATCCGACGCGGATCGATGAAGTCGTCGCGGAAACGCAGAAGGAAATGGATTCCAACATCGCCAAGGTCGGCGCGGAAGCCGCCCAGGAAGCGGGCGTCCCGAACCTGCACGAGAAGATCATCGAGCTGATCGGCCGGCTGCAGTTCCGGACCAGCTACAGCCAGAACGTCCTCCGCCACTCGATCGAAGTCGCCCACCTGACGGGATTGATGGCCGAGCAGCTCGGCCTCAACGGTACGCTGGCCCGCCGCTGCGGCTTTCTGCATGACATCGGCAAGGCAGCCGACCACGAAATGGAAGGGGGCCACCCTGCCGTCGGCGCCGAACTGCTGAAGCGTTACGGCGAGAAAGCCGAAGTCGTCCACGCCGCTCTGGGCCACCACGACGACATTCGCGTGGACTATATCTACACGGTCCTCGTTGCCGCCGCCGACGCCTGCAGCGCCTCCCGTCCCGGCGCCCGCCGGGAGTCCCTGGAAAAATACGTCCGACGTCTGGAAGAGCTCGAAGCCCTCGCCGTCGGCTTCCCGGGCGTCGACCAGGCCTTCGCCGTACAGGCCGGCCGCGAGATCCGCGTGATCGTCAATCCGGACCAGATCAACGACCGCGAAGCCGCCAAGCTCGCCCGCGACCTGGCGACGGCGATCGAGCAGAACCTGACGTATCCCGGCGAAGTGAAGGTCTCGGTCCTCCGCGAAACCCGCGTGATCGAGTTCGCGAAATAACGAACGGCCTTGTTCGCTGGAGATCCACCGCGCCGCTTCAGACGTTTGCCTGAAGCGGCGTTTTCGTTGGAAGACGTGCAACCACGAATCACACGAATGAGCACGAATCAGAAGGAAGATGAGTTCACCACGGAGTACACGGAAGAAGAGAAGATGGAATTCGTCAGAAACCGCAGAGAAACAAGGACTTCACTCCCATCCTTCAATCCCTCTGACTTTCCCTGTCTTCCTCCGTGTTCTCCGTGGTTCAATTCCTCTTCTACTTTTTCTCATTCGTGCTCATTCGTGTGATTCGTGGTGAACCTCCGAATTCAATCCCAAGGAGCCTGTCGATGTCCTGGTTCCCGGCCCTGATCCTGCTGGCGGCCGTCCCGACGGGCGAGGCGCTGACGCCTGCCGAGTCGATGCTCGCCGATCACGTCACCCAAACCATTTCCAGCAGCGAGTGGCTCGGAGCGCTGGCGCCGGTGGCCCTCTCGCCGTTCTTCGGCATCACCTGCCTGGCAGGCCTGGCGCAGTTCGGCGGCGACTGGTTCCCCGCTCACAGCCTGTTGCTGCAGAAGTCGACGGTCCTCAACCACCCGGCCGTCTTCTGGGTCTTTCTGGTCCTGACGCTGGTGACCTCCCTGCCACGCTTCACCAAGGTCAGCAAACCGATCGCGCAGGCTCTCGATCAGATTGAAGCCTGGTCCGGACTGATCACGCTGCTGACGGTCCGCCTGCTCCTCTGGACGGTCCCCGCCGGCGACGCCGCCCCGCCGGATGTCGTCCATGCCGGTTTTCTGTCGGTCTCGGCGGACGTCCTGCTGATCCTGGCCGGCATCTTCAACTTCCTGGTGATCAATGCCGTCAAGTTCTTCTTCGAGTGCCTGGTCTGGATCACGCCGCTGCCGTTTCTCGACGCCTGTTTCGAGCTGGCGAACAAGGCCCTCTGCCTGAGTCTGGCCATTCTGTACGGCTACAGCCCGTTCGCCGCGACGGTCATAAACCTGCTGCTGTTCGGCGGCTGCCTGCTGATCTTCCGCTGGTCCCACCGGCGGGTCCTCTACTTCCGCACGCTGCTGCTCGATCCGATCTGGGCCACGGCCTTCCCCGGCTACAGCCGGCCCGGCGCGGAGCTGGTGGTCTTCCCGCAACGGGCTTTCGGCCCCTTCCCCGCCTGCATCCGCCTGACGCTGCAGCGGACCGAGTCGGGCTGGAAACTCCGTCAGCCCAGGTTGCTGGGTCAGTCACCCGAAGTCCACATTCCGGACCATGTAACGGCCGTCGTTTCGATCGGACTGCTGGGCCACTCGCTGACCTTCGAAGGAAGCGACCTGCCGCCGATGACTTTCAGTCGCCGGCATACGAGCCGATGGAATGAGTTCCTGGAGGCGTTTCGTCTGCGGATGGGGCGGTAGGGTCCGCTGTGAGCCCGTGAATTTTTCTCGACTTCTGTGCGGCCCCTACGCCAGCACTTCCTCAATCACGTTCCCGTGATCCAGCGCCGGCGCCGGGCGGCCCTGTGTGTCGCGCACGCGGGTTTCTGGATCGATCCCCAGCAGGTGGTACATCGTCGCCGCGATGTCCGCCGGGCCGTAGCCGCGAGTGACCGGGAACGCCGCCTGGGCGTCGCTCTGCCCCACCACCTGGCCGGCTTTTACGCCCGCCCCGGCGAAGAACATTGAACCGCACATTCCCCAGTGATCCCGGCCGCCGCCCGCGTTGATCTTCGGCGTCCGACCGAACTCGGTCAGGTAGACCACCAGCGTCGTGTCGAGCAGGCCCCGTTCCTTCAGATCGCGAATCAGCGCCGCGAAGGCCCGGTCCATGCCGGCGACGTTGTAGCCGCGGAGCGCCATGTCGGACGTGTGCGGGAACCGCTGCTCGGGGACGTTGTGAATGTCCCACAGATTGCCGTAGTCCGGGTCGTAGCCGTAGTCGACCATCACAAACCGCGCCCCGGCTTCGACCAGCTTGCGGGCGACCAGACACCGGCCGCCAAGCTTCGTCCGGCCGTAATCCTCGCGCAACGCTGCAGGTTCCTGGGCGATGTCGAACGCATTTCGCACCTTCGTCGACGTCAGCAGCCGCAGCGCGCCATCGAACTGGCCTTCCAGCCCCGCCTGCACGAGCGACGCCTCGCCGGCCTGTGCCGACTGTTCGAGAACCGTCCGGAGTTGCGACCGACGTTCCAACCGGCCGATCGTCACATCCTGCGGGAACTGCAGTTCGGGCGGCGCGAGGGACTCTTCCGCCAGCGGCGACGGATTGGCCGGCTTGGCGCTCAGCCCGGCGGTGAAGTCGGGCTGCGCGGGCTGGCCTCCCAGGCAGAACGGGGCGTACTGGGCTCCCAGCCAGCCACCCACGAACAGATTGTGCGGCGGCGGCCCCGGCCGGGTGATTCCCGGCACGGCGATATACCCCGGCAGGCCGTTTCGCGAGCCGAGCAGATACTGCACGATCGCCCCGATGTTCGGCTCGCTGAAGAGTTGGGCGGGGGTGACCTTGCGCCCCGAGAGCGTATAAACCTGGCTCAGCAGGTGATCGTTGCTGTCGTGGGCAAACGTCCGGACGACGGACAGCTCGTGCGCAATCTGAGCCAGTTGCGGGCAGGCTTCACTGAAGTAGACGCCCGGCAGCGAAGTCGCCGCTGTCCCCAGTTTGCCCCGCACTTCCACCGGGGCTTCCGGTTTGGGATCGAATGTTTCGAGCTGGGTGACGCCGCCCCCCATCCAGAGGAAGATCACCGACTTGGCCTTGGCCAGCGGCGACTCGGAGCCCTGGGCAATTCCCGGCGCCAGCAGACTGGGCCAGAGACTGGCGGAGACCGCCAGCGGCCCGACTTTCAGCAGATCCCGGCGACAGACGACCGACGTATGCTCAATCTGCTGCAATGCTCGCCGGCCCGTACGCATCCCGCCGCTCCCGAGTATCCGAGGGTTTCTGGAGACTCTGATTATCAGTAAAGATCGGCCACGGAGCAAGACATCAACGCTCTTTGATGGCTGAATTACGCAGATTCCGGAGGAAGAATGTTCACCGCGGAGCGGCTGTGTTGTTGGTCAAGGTGGATTTGTGAGATTTACGCATTTTGGAGTCCGTGGTTCCAGGCGGTGTCGGATTTGATCATCGCGTTGAGGATGGTCAGGAGTTTGCGGATGCAGGCGGTGAGGCAGACCTTGCTTGGCTTACCGGCGTCTTTGAGTCTGCGATAGAACGGTCTGATGACGGGGTTGCAGCGTGAGGCGGTGAGTGCCGCCATGTAGAGAGCGGAACGGACGGAGGCTCTGCCGCCGCGGATGGATCTGAGTTTGGAGGACTTGCCGCTGTCGCGGTTGTAGGGGGCGACGCCGACGAGTGCTCCGACCTGCTGGCGGTTGGCGTCGCCGAGTTCGGGGAGTTCTCCGAGGAGCACGGCGGCTGTCCGTTTGGCGATGCCTGGGACGGAGGTCATGAGTTCGACGCGGCGTTTGGCATCGGGGTCGGAGTCGCAGAGATCGTCGATCTGTTTTTCGATGGCAGTGATGCGTATTTTGAGCATGTTTCGGGTTTGCTCGATGTCGTCTTTGACGGCCTTGTCGCGAGCGGCTTCGAAGTGATTGGACTCCTGGACGTGGAGGTCGACGAGCTGCCGTCGGCGAGTGACGAGTGCGTGGAGTTTGAGCTGGAAATCGGAGGGTTTTTCGGTGATCTGGAGTTCGGCGACCTTGGAGTAACGAACGAGGACGCGTGCGTCGATGGCGTCGGTTTTGGCGATCCATCCGGCCCCTGTGGCAAAGGCGCGGACGCGGATGGGGGGCACGACGGCGACGTGATACCCGTGATCGTTGAGACAGAGGAAGGCGTCGAAGTGATAGGTGCCGGTGGCCTCCATGACGACCTGGCAGCGGTCGGGTGGGGGGAGCTGCTTGAGGAGTTTCAGGAAGCCCTTGAGGTCGTTGTCGACGGCCAGGAGGGAAGAGGAGTCGGACATGGCGACATCGAGTCGTGCCTTGGAGACGTCGATGCCGATGTGGATGCGGGGGTCGATGGCGTGTTCCCAATCTCGTAAATGCGAGCTCGGAGAGTTTCGAGAACGCTTCCGGCTCAAACGGCTGTTCGGGCTGGTACGACCATGCCGACGACGATCCAGCTCCGCGGCGGGCTCTGAGGCCCCAGACGCGATCGATCTGTCGCCGGCCGCGGCGGGGGCCGCTTCGTCGCTACGCTCCGAAGCGGCCCCCGCCGCGTGTCCCATGACACCACACGGGGTAGATGGATTCAACATACGAGACGCGGAGGACGCGGAGAAAACCGAGAAAAAGTCAACCGCACTGGTTCCCAGGCTCCGCCTGGGCTGCGCGAAATCGTCAATTGTTGGCGGTCCCGGTTGATCCGGCTTTTGTTCCTGGAAGGACGGGGAGGGCCTGGCGGCGCTGGGCTGTCAGCGACTTGCCTAAGTGGTCGTCGATCCACGCGAGCAGGTCGCGATGCCGCACGGCGTTCAGGGCTTCGCAGATCTTTTCCTCGCTGATCCGCACGACCGACGCGGCCATCCCCAGAATCAGTTTCGTAAAGCCGCCGCGGCTGTGCTGGCCCTGCAAACGCTTGCCCTTGCCGATCAGCGATTCCAGCACTTCGCTGCTGGCCGGCAGACTCTGTCCGGGGAGCACGCCGCTCGACTGCTCGCTCACGAACTCCACCAGCCGCGCCGCCGCACGCTCACCGGCAGGCGTTCGGGCCACCGTCTCCAGTTGCCGGCGCAGCGTCTCGCCGGCGGCGGCGTGGTAGCCCGCCACGCGCAGGAACTCCAGCATGTGGTCCTTGACCGCCTGCAAGTCGTTCCAGTCCACGAGCGCCTCCCGGAAGTCGCGGATCCAGCCGAACTTCTCCTCGAGCCGCGTCAGGTCGAGACCCGCGGGACGTTCGGCCGCGGGCGTGTCGATCAGCCGCAGCATGCGGGCGCCCCAGCCGATCAGCGGCCCCAAGTTCAAGTAACGCCCTTTGACTTTCTGCGTGGGGGGAGCAAGGTGTCCGAGTTCCGTCTGCTTCACCCGTGGCTGCGTCTGCCCGCAGTGTTTGACGAACGCGATCCACCGCGGATCGGCGAGCAGTTCGTGCTTGAGCACGATCGCCGTCTTGTGGGCGATGTCGTGCAGCACCTGCGTCGTCGGGTGCTGTTCGCGGAAACGCTGAGCGCCGCCGAGAAGATCCGAACCCTCGTCGCTGAGGATGGCGGCCGGCACGCCGACCAGCCCGGCCGCAGCCGCGAGCTGCCGCTGGACGATCTCGCCGCTGGATTTTTCGACCGGCTGCAGCGCCAGCAGCGTCAGATCCTGGTGCGTCAGCGGCGCCGTCAGCGCTTTCCACGCCGACAATCGCAGCCCCGCGATGACCAGACACTTCCGCGACCCCAGTTGCAGCGTGTGGTCGACGAGGAACACCCAGTCGGCGGCGAATTCCTTGGGCCGCCGCAACTCGTGCAGTCCCAGCCGCAGCAGCCACGCTTCCGCAGTATTGGCCGCAGGAGCCCCCCGGAACTGGGGCAGGCTGTCCCGCAGCAGTTCGACCACCGCCCGGCAGCCGCGAAAGCTGACCGCTCCGGCCAGACAGAACTGCAACGTCAGGCCGATGGCCGCTGCCGAATACGCATGATGGGCCGGTCGGACGGCGTCCGGGAGGGGGCCAGGGGCTGCGTCGGCGACCCGGTCAGCGCCCGGATTTTAAGGCGGCGATCTCACGTTCCAGGTCCGCCGCGCGGCGTTCGGCCGCGGCGGCCCGCGTGCGCCACATCGCGCGGCTCTTCTCGACGGCGCGGGTCTGGTTCTGCAGGAGCTTGCAGGTTCGCTTCCACTGGCCGGACTTCGCCTTCCACCGATTGCGACTCCGCTCGAAGAACCGCACCAACTTGCCCGCCGGCGACGAATACCGGGCGACGGCTGTTTCGCTGGTTTCGCAGGTCATGACGTTCCTCCTTGAACAAAAAGCCCAGTGGAACAAAAACGCGACGATTCGCCGAGGCCAATTGCCCCTGAAAACGACGGATTTCGCGCAGCCCAGGCTCCGCCTGGGAACCCCGTCTTTGCGAGGCTCTGCCTCGCTCTTTGGCGCCTTGCGGGCGAGAAGAGAAGAGGACGCCGAGTGTCCAAAGAGGGCGTTCCCAGGCAGAGCCTGGGAACGAGGAGAATCTTACTTACCCCTTAAATCATCTCCGGCCTGTTCTTCTCCGCGTCCTCCGCGCCTCCGCGGTAAAACTTCTTCATCTTCTTTGATCGCAGTCACAGTCCGCCACAAACGGTCCGCGGCGTCTTCGGCCTGCTGGATCACGTCGGGGACCCCGACGCCGTGGTAGGCGTTGCCTGTCAACGCCAGGCGCGGGTGTTGGGCGGCGAGTTCTTCGATCCGCGCGACGCGCTGCAGATGTCCCACGTGATACTGCGGCATCGCGTTGGCATAACGGATGACCTGCGCCCATTGCGTGCTGACGCCGAAGATTTCCTGCAGCTCTTCCCGCACGATCTGCAGTAGTTCCTCGTCGCTCCGCTCGAACAGGTGCTGCTGCAGCGCGCCGCCGATGAACGTTCGCAACAGAATCCCTCCCTCCGGCGCGCGGTCGGCAAACTTCCGACTGGAGAACGAAACCGCCAGAATCCGCCGGTGCTCGCGATGCGGAATCACCAGGCCGAACGCCTGGGGCGGCTCGCGGAACTCGGCCAGCTTATGTCCGCTGACGACGATGGCGCTCGACGCGTACTCAATCGACCGCAACGCCCCGGCGAGGTCTCCATCCATCCGTTCGACGAGCGCCGCCGCCTGGTGGGCCATCATCGCCAGGACAACGCCATCCCACGGACCGTCGGTCGCGCCGTTCTCCAGCCGGACTCCGGTCGGCTCTTCGACGGCAGTCGTCAGCCGGATTCCGGTCCGGACCTGGACGGACGGCTGAATCGCCTGTGTGAGAGCGTCGACTAGATCCTGCAGGCCACCTTTTAGCCCCAGAAACAAACCGTACCGCGCCCCGGTCGAGCTGGAATCGCTGTCGGCGTGCTGCTCCTTGAGCTGCCTCCGCGAGCCGCGGATCACGCTGCCGTACTTCTGCTCCATCTCCACGAATCGACCCAGCGTCGCCTGCATGCTCAGCTTCTCGGGGTCGGCGGTGTAGATTCCCCCGACCAATGGCTGAATCAGCCGTTCCAGCGCTTCGCGCCCGAACCGACGACGAACGAAATCGGCGAGGCTCTCGTCCTCGGACGAACGGCGCGGCGGAACGAACAGCTCCATCCCCATCCGCAACTTGCCCCACAGGCTCAGCAACGGCGTCCTGACCATCGGCCAGAAGGCGGAGGGGCTCAGCAGTTGAAAGCCATCCGGCACAGGGACCGGCCGGCCTTCATGCAGCACCAGGGCGCCGCGATAGCGAGGATCGAGCGTCGCCAGCCGGTCCTCAATCCCGAGTCGCTGACAGAGCCGGAGTGCGGCCGGCTTGTTCGTGATAAACGAGTCCGCCCCCACGTCGACCAGGTAACCGTCCCGCCGGATCGTCCCGACGATCCCGCCAGTCTGCGGCGAGGCTTCGAAGAGGGTCAGCTCGACCGGCCGGTCCGCCTGACGGGCCAGTTCCTGCAGCCGATAAGCGGCAGTCAGCCCCGACAGCCCGCCCCCCACGACCGCCAACCGCAATGGCCGAGCCACCGATTCCGCCATTCGCAGATACTCCAGCCTTGGAAGAGAAGGCAGGATTCACCGCGGAGACGCGGAGAAATGCCTGAGAAGAGAAGAGGTTCCGGAAAGTGAAAAGTGAGTATTGAGTAGTGATGAGTGTAAAGTGACAGAGAACGTGATCGGTCGCCTGCTGGCGACTCCTTCATTTTGCACTACTCAGTCAACACTACTCACTTTTCACTTTCCTCAGTCTTCTCCGGGACGTTCTCCGCGTCCTCCGCGTCTCCGCGGTGAAATCCTCTTCATCAGTTCGCAGTGTTCCGCAGTGCCGCGCTGCGTTCGTGAACCAGTTGCACCAGGGCCTTGACGTTGTCGGGCGGCGTCTCCGGCAGCACGCCGTGGCCGAGATTGAAGATGTGCCCGGGGCGGCGGCCGACCGCTGTCAGGAGATCTTCCGCCTGACGCTTCGCCGTGCTCCAGTCCTGCAGGACCAGCGGGTCGAGGTTCCCCTGGACCGCGTAGGTTTCACCCAGATCGTTCCAGGCGGTCATCAGGTCGACGCGCCAGTCGAGGCCGAACACCGAACCACCGGCCTGTTTGATCAGCGGCAGCAACGCAGGATTGCCCGTCAGGAAGTTGATCACCGGCACGCCCGCCGGGATCCCGTCGATCACCATTTTCGTATAGGGGAGCACGTAGCGGGCGTAGTCCGTCGGCGACAGACATCCCGCCCAACTGTCGAAGAGCTGCACCGCCTGACAACCCGCGTCGACCTGGGCCCGGATGTACCGGATCAGGCTGCGAGCCAGCCGCTCCATCAGCGTCTGCCAGGCGCCTTCGTCGGCATACATCAGCGTTTTCGTGCGGATGTAATGCTTCGAGCCGCCCCCTTCGATGCAGTACGACGCCAGCGTAAACGGCGCGCCCGCGAAGCCCAGCAGCGGAATATCGCCCGGCAGTTCCCGGCGGATCAGCTTCACCGCGTCGAACGTGAAATGCAGCGAACTGACATCTTCCAGCTCGCGGACGCGGTCGATGTCCGCGGCCTGCTTGAGCGGATTATGAATGACGGGGCCTTCTCCCTTGGCGTATTCGAGGTCGAAGCCCATCGGCTGCAGCATGGGGAGCAGGTCGGCGAACAGGATCGCGGCGTCAACGCCCAGGACCCGCTGAGCCGTCAGGGTGACCTCTGCGGCCAGTTCCGGCTGGGTGCAGAGGTCCATGAACGTCACTTTGCTGCGGACAGCCATGTATTCGGGCAGATAGCGTCCCGCCTGCCGCATGATCCAGACCGGGGTCGCGTCCACGGGCTCGCGCCGGCAGGCCTTCAGGAAGCGGCAATCGTTGAGTTCCGTCGCGGGCATCAGCTTCTCCACAGAGTTCATTCTGGGGAAAAGTGTACCAGCCCGTCCGGAATTCAGCGAACGACCTGCAGCCACTCGCGAAACGCCCGGTCGATCACCGCCGGGTTCTCGCAACCGAACAGGTCGCACAGGGCCAGGCTCCCGGTCGGGTCGAGGTCGTGCGTCGCCCGGCACTTGCGGTAAAAATGCGACAGTAGCCGGCGTTCCTGCAGAAACAGACAGAAAAACCGGGCCTGAGCATACTCGACCTGCGGCTGCGCCGAGCGGCCGAAGTCTTCGAGCAGCAGTCGCTCGACCGGCGGGAGACGGTCGAACTCCAGGGCCTCGGTCAGGAACTTTCGCCGCCAGTTGTCCCGGCCGATCAGCTCCAGGCCGTCTGAGGAAAACTCGCTTTCTTCGTGCAGCGAAGCCAGCCCTTCGTCGAACCATTCGGGCAGGTCGGCGAAATCGGCATGCGCCAGGGCATGCGTCAATTCGTGGGCCAGCGTCCCTTCCCCGGTGCTGAGGTTCAGCACGATCCGTCGGGCATCCCGGGAGTAGACCCCGGCGTACTCTTCGCGGCTGCGGTTCTCCAGTCGACGGTTGCAGTCGCGATACGACTGATCGCTGGACGCCGCCAGAATCGTAATCGGCTCTGACGGGGCTTCATCAAAATAACACACGCCGATCGCCCGGGCCGTCGGGAGGACGGTCTCTCGATGAAGGCGTTCCAGCGTCTCGGACGGCAGATCGCCCCCCAGGACATACGGAGGGCGAATGACGAACGTCCAACTTTCCGGCAGACGTTGTTGAAGTTCATGGGCTGCCGAATGGCAGTCGGCGTTCAGATCGAACGCGCGCGTCGCCGAGCGTTCCCGCGCCAGCCTGACCTGACTTTCGCGCAAGGCTCCGCCCGCGGGACCGGACGGGCCGGCCACGGCGTAGCACAATCCGATCAGCAGGATCGGTCCGGCGACAAGTGCGAGCGAGCGCCACATGGCTTTGCGGATGCTCCGCAGGGACGGGGGATTGGGTGATTTTTAACGGTTAGATCGATTCCCGCGGACACTGACCGGCAGACGGCATCGTTCGCAAACTTACCCCACGGAAATTTCGCGGCTTGAGCAAACCGGTCCGCCGGTCACGGATTGGTGGCGATTGAGTCTCGCGCTGTCGATTGATACCATCCTTTCGTTACAGTTTCCGCGACGCAGTTCGTTTCCGGACGTCTTCGCCGCCCGATTGACCCGCCGCGACGCACGGCATCAGGACGATGCCTCCAGGCCGATCCTCAATCCCCGCAGACGGTCCAAAACCTATGAATTGCGATCTGTACCGGCATATGGGTGCACACCCGGCCGAGGTCAATGGAGTCGCCGGCTGTAAATTCCACGTGTGGGCGCCCAACGCCAGAGAGGTCTCCGTTCTGCTGGATGCAAACGGCTGGACCCACGGCGCACATCCGCTGGCCTCCAGCGACTCGGGCGTCTGGTGGGGATTCCTGCCGGGCGTCAAAGTGGGGGACTGCTACAAATTCAGCATCCACGCCGCCGACGGTCAGCTTCTTCAGAAGGCCGACCCCTACGCCTTCTACGCGGAACTCCCCCCCAAGAGCGCCTCGATCGTCTACGATCTCTCCGGCTATGAATGGGCCGATGACGACTGGCTCAGCCGGCGGGAAGAAGACAACTGGCACGAGCAGCCGCTTTCAATTTACGAAGTCCACCTTGGCTCTTGGAAGCGGCCGCAGGACGGTCGGGAATATTACAACTACCGCGAGCTCGCTCCGCTGCTGGTCGAGTACGTGAAGGAGATGGGCTACACCCACATCGAGCTGATGCCCGTCATGGAGCATCCGTTCGGCGGTTCCTGGGGCTATCAGGCCACCGGGTACTTTGCGACGACCAGCCGCTGGGGGACGCCTCACGACTTCAAGTACTTCGTCGATCACTTCCACCAGAACGGCATCGGAGTCATCCTCGACTGGGTGCCCGCCCACTTTTCAACGGACGGCCATTCGCTCGGCTGGTTCGACGGAACCTGCCTCTACGAGCACTCCGATCCCCGCAAGGGCTATCACCCCGACTGGGGGACGCTGATCTTCAACTACGGCCGGGCGGAAGTCCGCGACTTCCTGCTGTCGAGCGCCCGGTTCTGGGTCGACGAGTTCCACATCGACGGCCTCCGCTGCGACGCCGTCTCCTCGATGCTGTACCTCGACTACTCCCGCAAGTTCGGCGAATGGGTTCCGAACGCCTTCGGCGGACGCGAGAACCTGGAAGCCATCCAGTTTCTCCGCGACCTCAACACCATGCTCTACCAGGATTTCCCGGGGATCATGAGCTTCGCCGAGGAGTCGACCGCCTGGGGCGGCGTGTCGCGGCCGGTCTATCTCGGCGGGCTGGGCTTCGGCTTCAAGTGGGACATGGGGTGGATGAACGACACCCTCCACTACCTCTCCCGCGACCCGATCTACCGCCAGTACTACCAGAACGAGCTCAGCTTCCGGAACATGTACGCCTACACGGAAAACTTCATCCTGCCCCTGTCGCACGATGAAGTTGTCCACGGCAAAGGCTCGCTCATCGGCAAGATGCCCGGCGACCACTGGCAGCAGTTCGGCAATCTGCGCCTCCTGTTCGGCTACCAGTACACCACGCCCGGCAAGAAATTCCTCTTCATGGGAGGCGAATTCGGCCAGTGGAAGGAATGGGACCACCGCCACGAACTCGACTGGGCCCTCCTCGGCCAGCACTACCACGACGGCCTCCGCAAATATGTCCGGGATCTCAACCATCTTTACATCGCCGAGCCCGCGCTCTATCAGCAGGACGCCGTCCCGCAGGGATTCTCCTGGATCAACTGCGACGATCGCGAGAACAGCGTCTACACCTACGTGAGATTCGCCGAGGATCGCGAAGACTTTCTGGTCATCGTCCTCAATGCGACGCCTGTCCCGCGGCACGACTACCGCGTCGGCGTCCCCCGCCCGGGTTTCTACAAGGAAATCCTCAACAGCGATTCCGCCATCTACGGCGGATCGAACGTCGGCAATTCCGGCGGAACGTACACCGAAGTCGGACAGTATCACGGCCACGGCCAGTTCGTCTCGCTCAGCCTCCCCCCGCTCGGAGTCCTGGTGCTGAAGCCGATCACCGCCGCGAAACGCTGAGAAGCGAATAGGGATTAGCGAGAAGCGAGTAGCCAGACGAAGACGGCTTATCGCGGATCGTGCATCGCTTATCGCCGGAAGACTTCGCGACCGGGCCTTTTCCTTCTGGCTATTCGCTATTCCCTGCTCGCTATTCGCTTTCTCCCCTTCCCTGGCACCAGCACCGCCGCGCCGGTCAACCGGCCCTCGCGCAGCCGCGTCAGCGCTTCATTCGCAGCCGCCAACGAAAACAACTCCACCGAGCAGCGGACCGGGACGTCCGGAGCTAACTTCAGAAACTCGCTGCCGTCACGATGCGTCAGGTTGGCCACCGACCGAATCACCCGCTCGCCCCACAACCAGGCGTACGGGAAGCTCGGAATGTCGCTCATGTGAATCCCGCCGCAGACGACGACGCCCCCCTTGCGAACCGCCTGCAGGGCCTGCGGCACCAGCGCTCCCACGGGAGCAAACAGAATGGCGGCATCCAGCTCGACCGGCGGGCGCTCGTCGGAACCGCCAGCCCAGACCGCCCCGCACTCGCGCGCAAAATCCTGGGCGGCCGCATCCCCCGCCCGCGTGAAGGCGAAGACCTCCCGTCCCTGGTGGCGCGCCACCTGCGCGACAAGATGCGCCGCGGCGCCGAAGCCGTAGATCCCCAGCCGCCGGCCCTCGCCGGCCATCCGCAGCGAACGATATCCGATCAGCCCCGCACACAGCAGCGGCGCCGCTTCGACATCGCTGTAGGCCTCAGGAATCGGAAAACACGAACTGGCCCGCGCCGTCGTATACTCGGCGTAACCGCCATCCCGGTCGTATCCGGTGAAGCGCGCTCCATCGCACAGATTCTCATCCCCCCGGCGGCACGCCTCGCAGACTCCGCACGTCTCCGCCAGCCACGGGACGCCGACGCGGTCGCCCCACTGGAACTCGGTGACTCCCGCTCCAATCCCGGCGACTTCGCCGACGATCTCATGGCCCGGAATCAACGGGAGCTTTGGCTGAGTCAGCTCGCCGTCGACAATATGCAGATCCGTCCGGCACACGCCGCACGCTCGCACCCGCAGCAGCAATTCTCCCGGCAAAGCGACAGGTCGGAGAACCTCCCGTTCAACGAGTGGCTCGCCGACCTGCACCAGAACCATCGCCCGCATTCGCGGCGCGGCAGCATCCATCCGAATCCCTCCTCCGCCGGATTATTTTCCGGCGCCGGAGACCACGCTTCGCAGATGCTCCATCAGTTCGTGATCGCTCAGCCCGGATAAGTCCTTGTCGACTTCCCCCGCCACCATCGCCGCCAGCGGATGCTTCCACGATTTCCGCAATTCGCCGAGGAAGAGGGGCGGAGCGACCACAAACAGCCGTTCGAATCGCCCCTCCTGGCGAGCCCTTTCCAGGTGCTCCGTCAGCTCGTGCGCGAATCGCTCGGCCGTCAGATGCTTGTGATCGGTGTGCGGCTCCAGCGCCGTCCGTGCTTCGCCGGGCTGTCGCGTGCGTCCGGAAGCATCGCTTTCCAGATCACTCCGCTTCATGTCCGCTTCCGGATGCACAAACGTGACCAGCGTCGGAAAGACCGTCGCGTCAGGAATCGCATGCAACACTCGCGCCCGTCCGCGATCCGCCACCAGAATCCAATCGACCGCCATATTCCACCTCATTCCTGTACGTTGCCCGGAGAGCTCGCTTTGCGCTACTGCTCCTTCCACCATACCCGTTCCGTAGCGATCACTCAAAGACATTCCGATATGTCGCGCCAACTCTTCAGGTCCGGCGAGTTCAATCCGTAACCCAGGCCCGCGACACCACAGTTCTCTGCGAACGCCTCCCCCTCCACGCCTTTGCGAGAGTCATTCTCTTCCCCGGTACAACCCGCATACTCCCACCGGCGCGATTGGCAAGGCGCGCGCTCACTCTTTTGGGCATCTTTTGAGGGGTCCCGCCACAGAACCGAGCAGACCGTCGCAAACTCCTTGCGATCGCTCCAGATGCTTGGAAGAGGCCATTTCCACTCGGATTCCCGACTTTTCCTGGCCGATCCCTCAAGTTGGACAAGTTCCACGTTGAGGAAAGCACACCCATGCCTCGCGATCAGAAAGTCGGTCTCGCTCTCGGAGTCCTGCTGGTCGGCGCCGTCGCCGCCCTGTTCTTCCGAAACGAACCCCCGGCCCGCTCGGGAGCCCCGCAGCTCCGCAACGGCGCCTCACTCGACGCCGAAATCGCCGAAAAGGATTCCAGCCCCTACCTCCCGGGCGCGGAAGGCGCCGGCAAAGTCACCCGGACCGCCGCCAAGCCGGTCTCCGACGGCCCGACTCTGCTCGGTCCCGAAACCGATTCGCCGACGACCGGCGGAGCCCGGCTGGAGTTCTCGGACGAAGATCCGTTCGCCAATGCGGCGCCGCCGGCGATCGGCCCCTCGGGGCCCGCGCCGGAGCCGATTCAGCTCGAATTCTCCCCGCTGATCGATGGCGCCGGTCGGCCGGCGAATAGTACGCCCCGCAAGGCCGATGCCGTCGCCAGGACACACGTTGTGCAGAAAGGGGACTCCCTGTCGAGCATCGCCGGGAAGTACCTCGGCAGCCAGAGCCGCTTTCACGAAATCTTCGAAGCCAATCGGGACCAATTGAAGGACGCCAACGATCTGCGCGTCGGCATGCAACTCGTCATTCCCGACGGCTCCTCAAAATCGATTCCCGCCGCCGCTACGCCGCTCGTCCCGACGCCCGACCGGAGTTCCGCCATGGAATCGGAACCCAGACCCGCCCGCCCCGCAGCGCCGGAAAAAGCCGAATCCGCCGAGGAACGCAAGAAATTCGTCCCCTACAGGCGATCGCCGCTGAACCGGTCCACGTCGATGGTCGATCCCGCAGCCCCTGCCGAACAGTCCGGCCGCCGGCTGTCCCAGTTGCCGCCTTCGGATGGCGATCTGGTAGTCCCGCGTTATTAATGCCAAGCGGAACGAATTTGGACAGACAGAAATGTCTGTCCCACCCAACCAAGTAAGTCGAGTCCGCTCGAACGCTCTGGCCCGGACATTCTTGCCTGTGCTGCGCCCTGAGGCGTCTGCGGGCATTCCGGGCCTATCCGCCCGGTTCGATTTCATCCAGGCAGTTCAGAACGAACTCGTCGACACGTTCGCTCTCGTCGACGCCGCGCGGCGTCCGTCCGAGCTGCAGCAGCAGATGCTCGGCCAGCTCGTACGGGCACTTCTTCTCCCAGCGGTCCATCAGCAGTCGGAAGTCGGCAGATCGCATCGCGTCGGGAAACGAGTCGTACTCGACGAGCTGGTGTCCGGGGCTGCTGGCCACGATGAGCTGCCGGCAGCGTTCCGCAGCGGCGAGGACGCCGGCCCGGCATGCGGCGGCGCCGGCCAGCAGCAGAAAGCGATCCCTCGCCGGGCGCTGCCCCTTCTCGTGAGAAACGAGCGCGAGCTGGACGTACGCAGAGAGAGCCTGTTCCTGATCGATCATGGAATCCTGATCGTCCCCGCCACGGCAAAATCCGTCAATACTCAATTCGAAGCCCGTCGTACGCCAGTTCCACTCCCTCCGGCAGCCGGGCGTTGGTGATTTCGTAGTCCAGATGATGCGACACGTGCGTCAGATACGTCCGCCGCGGTCGCACCCGTTCGACAACGGCCAGCGCCTGCGGAATGCCAAAGTGGGTGGCGTGCGGCTTTTCCCGCAGCGCATCGACAATCAGCACATCCAGCCCTTCCAGCAACGGATAGGTTTCTTCCGGGATTTCGCTGACGTCGGTGCAGAACGCGACGTTCCCGAACCGGAATCCCAGCACCGGCAGCGTCCCGTGCAGCAGCCGAAGCGGTTGAATCGTCAGTCCCAGCAGCTCGAACGGCTCCAGGCCGATCCGCCGCAACTCCAGCTTCGGCAGCGCCCCCATGTGCAGCTCCGGGTTGGGGGGCAAGAATGCGTATGAGAACGCCGCCCGGATCTGCCGTTCGACGATTTCCTCGCAGTACAACGGCACGGCGTGCGTCATCCGATATCCGAACAGCCGCAGATCATCGAGTCCGAAAATATGGTCGGCGTGGCTATGGGTGAAAATGGCGGCGTGCACCATTTCCACCTTTTCCCGCAGCAACTGAATTCGCAACTCGGGAGAGGTGTCGATCAGGAATGTTCCTTCCGGCGCCCGCACGGCCACGCCGCTCCGCGTTCGCTGATTCCGCGGATGCCCGGAGAGGCAGATCGGACAATGGCACCCGATAATCGGCACGCCGTGGCTGGTGCCCGTGCCGAGCAGAATCATTTCCCGAGCGTTCACGCCAGTTCCTCATTCCACACCAGATGGCGAACGCGATCCAGTACGCCCTTTTCGCCAGCTCCAGTATGGCCAGAACAGGCCGGCCGACTAAAGGGTGGCCGCTCCGCGGGAGCACTCGTCGGGGAGGAACGCAGGCTCAGCGGAGGACGGGTGGCTGGGGTCGGGCGTCTGCGACCGCCCCCAGTGAATGTAGACTGGCTTCAATCCTGGGGGCTTGAAGACTCGACCCCCGTCACCCGTCGGCAACTCATTTCTCCGAACACAAAACGGGCGTGTTCCTCAGGAGCCGCAAGAGTCCGGCTCGAAGGTCGCGCCAACTCTTTGGACCCCACAACGCCTGAACGCAAGATTCCCGACCGGTCGGAGAATGAGCGATGTTCTGCTGCGAGAACCAGTACTTCTACGAGGTTGCGCTGCGGCAAGCCGCCGTTCAACGGGGTCTTGGCGCAATCCCGTCGCAACCGTCCCAATTAATTCTTGCAGAAACCGTAGTCGCAGCGATAATGCTCGCTACGCATGACTGACGACATTGAAGAACGGCACGTCGATCCCCGTTCGTTCTGAACGGATCAACGCAGTTCTCCCGTATTCCCGCAGTTGCTGACGTTTCCGCATCCCTGAGCACAGAGCCGGCTGGAGGTGTAGCCGAGAACAGTCTTCGGACTGCGATCGGGCGAGCGCCTATGCTTCCAGCCGGCCTGTTTTATTTCATTGGCGGACGGCTGTCAGACATCAGCGTGCTCCTGTTCTCAGGCCAGCAGCGTTAGACTGGAATTCGTGCCCGTCGGGCTTTGAAAATTCCACGTCGATCACAGGCTGATGCTCATGCTTCGCGTCTGCAGTTTCGAAAGCCGCCGCGGCCCCGAGATGCAGTCGCTGATCGTGCGGCTCGGTGGCCACGCCACAATCGCCCCGTCGCTGCGCGAGATCCCGCTTGACCAGAATCCCGCAGCTCTCGACTTCGCCGAACTCTTGTTCTCGGGCGGGATCGACGTCGTCGTGTTCCTGACAGGCGTGGGTGCACGAGCCTTGCTGGACGTCGTCGAACTCAAGTTTCCGCGCGAGCAGTTTCTCGCCGCCCTGCAGAACTGCATCACCGTCGTCCGCGGACCAAAGCCCGCGACCATTTTGCGGGAATGGGGAGTTCGCATCGATCACCGCGTCCCGGAGCCCAACACGTGGCGAGAACTGCTGCAGACGCTGGACGCCCACGTCCCCCTGGACAACCGCCGCGTCGCCGTTCAGGAATACGGCCAGCCCAACGCTCAGCTCTATTCCGCCCTCGAGGAGCGGCGGGCGATCGTGACTCCCGTGCCAGTCTATCGCTGGGAGCTTCCGGCCGACATCGCCCCCTTGCAGTCGGCCATTCGCGCGTCGATCGGGGGAGAATTCGACGTCCTGATGTTCACCAGCGCTCAACAGGTCCGGCATGTGCTTCAAGTCGCCGCGGACCTGGGGGTTCTGACGGAGTGGCGGACGGCGGCCTCCCGGATGGTCCTGGCCTCAATTGGCCCGACCTGCACCGAAACACTCGCCGAGGAAGGGCTTCCGGCCGACTTTGAGCCGACCCACCCCAAAATGGGCAGCCTCGTCAAAGAGGCGCTCGAAGCCGCCCCCGCGATCCTTGCGGCAAAACGGGCTTAGCGCTCTGCTCACACGCGAAAACTGTCACACGTGAAAACTGGAAGTCTCGTTTGTCCTCGACTTCCTCCCCCCAAAGGCGGATCGAAGTCGAGGCCCCCCCGGCCCAGTTGTCCGGCGACCGCGCGAGATCGTCGCCGGGCGGGAAACGATTCCGTCGGCGGACGAGGACGTCCACCGTACGTAGGGCGACTTCCGTAGGATGGACGTCCTCGTCCGTCCGTGACTTTTGTCCGGCTGTCCCTGCACGCGGCGGAGATCGTCGCTCGACCGCCGCCTGCTCACTGACCGGCTGCGACGCCGAAGCGACGAGAGCCGGGTGGTGAATCATGCGGGCTACTGCTCCTCGAATTGCTTCCGCCGGAGCCGGCTGAACAGATTCCGATAGGGCCGCTCGACTTCCCCGCTCCCCGGCAGCGCACCGTCCGACATCGGCAGGGGTTCGTCGGTCTCAATCGAAAAGAACTGCGGCGTCAAGTGCTCGGAATCCTCGTCGTCGTCGTCATCGAGCCCCCGGTCCAGACGCACCGCACGCTGATCGAGCGTCCGTTGCATATCCTGATAGAGACCCAGAACCTCGGAGCCCAACTGGTGCTCCAGACTGCCGACGCCGGGCGAGCCCAGGGACGCGCGCTCTGTCTCGTCCTGCAGCAGGCTGTCAAGCTCCGCAACCGAGTCCCCGGGTTCGTGGAATTCCGACCGAACTTCCTCCAATTCCGCGGTGTCCTCCAGCTCCACCGGAGCCGGAAACAGTTCCTCCGGGTTCAGCCCGGCATCGAGCGCCGCGTAACGGTCGACAACCCGTTCCTCCCCGTACAATTCCTCGGCAGCCGCGAATGGCGGTTCCTGCCCCGTCGCAGAGGTCTCCCATGCTGCAGGCACGGCTCCGGTTTCGCTGATTTCAGCTTCCGACACGTCGCGATTCTGGCTCTCCGACAAGGCGGCCGCGGATTCGTCGGCGATCCCGACTCCGAATTCAACCGCCGACATGCCGTTGGAACCGGACTCGGCCGACGCGAACTCTCCCGAAGACTCCCAATCTTCGTTGACGGCGGCGCCCGGCGCTTCGCGGTGGCGCATCGAGACATTCCACTGCAACGGCAATTGCTGCAGATCCTCCAGCGCCTCGCGGACCGTCTCGACCGGCACCGGCTTCTGTTCGAGCACATACGACAGCAGCAACGTGTGATCGCAAAGCTGATTCAGACACCGCGGCGAACCATCGGCCGCTTCGACCATCAGTTCGAGCGCTTCGACGGACAGAATCTCGTCGGTCCGTCCCCCGCCCCAGGTGATTCGGTGATCGATATACTCGCGCGACTCGGCCCGCGTCAGCAGCTCCAGGTGGACATGCGCCCGGACGCGCTGATTCAGCGCCCGCATCGATGGAGCGGCCAGCGTCTCGTCCAGCTCCGGTTGTCCGCACAACACCAGCCGAACCAGCGGCGACCCGTTTTCCGACTGATCCGTCAGGATCCGCAGCTCCTCAAGGAGCGATTCACTCAGGACGTGCGCCTCGTCGCAGATGATCACCAGCGATCGCCCCTGCCGGGACAAGCCCTTCAGAACCGGTGCGAGCTCCAGCCGCAACTCCTGATTCGAAGGCCGCTGATAGGGTTTGTCCAAAGTGCAGAGGATGGTCTGCAGCAGCGCTTTCCGGCTGTCGAAGTTCCCGTGATGCACGAAGACCGGGACCAGCTCCGGTCCCAGCTCGCTCAACAGCTTCTGGCACAGCAACGTCTTTCCGGCCCCGGCCGGTGCCGTCACAACCGCAATCCCCAGCCCCTGCTCCACGCAGACGACCAGCTCATCCAGGATCCCCTGAATCGCCGGCAGCGAGAGAAAGCATGAGGCATCCGGAGTCGCCCCGAAGGGACGGCGGTGCAGACCGAAGAACGCTTCATACATGACCAACATCCCTGTCCGCCGCTGCAACGAGACAAACCGATCCCGCCATTGCGAAACCGATCGTCTGCGTCTGCAGCCTGTGATCCGCGGGCGCCGCGCCGCCAGTCCCTGGTCGGCGCCACACCCAGTCTCTGAAACATCACATCGTGCTGCAGTCGTCCGCGACTTGAGCACGACCGTTACACCCCGCAAACCCCGGAGAGATCCACTTCGCATTCGACAAATTGACCGTTCCGGCAGGCTGGAGAAACTTTGACGAACAGACGGATCGGTCAACCCGCAGTTCCCCCCCTCCCGCAGCAAAACCCGCCGTTCCATCCAGCCGGACGCCAGAAGTTTTGCGGCGGGAGGGCGGCGAAGGTACAATCACTACGGTTTCTGTCCGGCGGAACTTGCCGCCGACCCCTGGAAGACGAGATGACGGAAAGTCGCGTTCACGTTCGAAATCACGAAGAAGTTCGCAACCTCTTTGGCGCCCGGGACCGCAACCTGCGTCGTCTGCGCGACATGCTGCATATCGAGGTCGTTTTGCGGGGGGACGAACTGCACCTGAGCGGAGAAGCATCCGAGGTCGAGCGCGGGGAAGCCATTCTGGGAGAACTCAGAACAGTCATCGCGCGCAAAGGCTATCTCCCCGACGAAGACTTTGACCACATCCTGGAACGCAATCAGCCCCGGACCGCGGCGACGGAAGGCTCCGAGATTGACGTCTTCCACAAAGCCCGCAAGATTCGTCCGCTCGGCGCCGGACAGCAGGAGTACGTCGAGGCCATCCGCAAACACGATCTGGTGATCTGCGCCGGGCCGGCCGGTTCCGGCAAGACTTACCTCGCCACGGCCATGGCGGTCAACGCCCTCCGCCGGGAACAGGTCCGCAAAATCGTCCTGGTCCGTCCCGCCGTCGAAGCCGGCGAAAAGCTGGGCTTCCTGCCCGGCGACATGCTGGCCAAAGTGAACCCCTTTCTGCGGCCGCTCCTCGACGCCCTGGGGGACATCCTCGATTTCGATCAGGTCCAGCGGTACATCGACAAGGACGTCATCGAGATCATCCCCCTCGCATTCATGCGGGGACGGACGCTGAACAACACGTTCATGATCCTCGATGAGGCCCAGAATTCGACGCTCACACAGATGAAGATGTTCCTGACCCGCATGGGGCACCATTCCAAGATCGTCGTCACCGGCGACGTAACTCAGACCGACCTCCCCGAACACATCGACAGCGGTCTGCTGGACGCGATGCGCCGGTTGCAGGGAGTGCCAGGCGTCGCCACGGTGACCCTGTCCGGAGGCGATATTGTCCGGCACCCCCTCGTGCGCCGGATCGTCGCGGCGTACGATGCGGACCGCACCGAACGGCCGCCGGCAGTCCGCAGTTCCAGTCCCCCCGCGGCAATCCGCTCCGAACCCGTCAGTTCCGATTCGGAGCCGGAGACCACTCCAGAAGCGTTGTGATATTGATTTCGGCGACTTCCTCAAGCTGAGTGCCATGCAGCCGGACGCTGCATGACATGGCAGCCGATTGTCGCAGTCCTTCGAGTTCGACGGTATGCCGATCTTCCAGCCCCGACGTACGCGTTCCGCCAAGGCCGCCAGCCTGAAGGCGAATTCGTCGTTGGTGACGCGCGTCAGTTGCCAGCTCAGCAATACCGACGTGCTGTTGCGAATCTGCGTCTGCACCCTGTTCCTGGGACTGCTGGCGCTGTCGATCGGCTCCTGGCGGATGCCGTTCCCGTTTCACCAGGGCGATCTGGTCAAAAACGGAATTCTCGCAAAGATCGACTTTGAACGGGTCAACGAAGACAAAACCAATCTGGCTCTTCTGGCGGTCGAAGACCGCGTTCCTCCCGTATTCGTGCTGGACGCCGAACCGCTCTGGAATCTGCGCTATATTCTCCGCAGCCAGCTCTTTGAAGTTGCGGAAGTACAGAGCCTTAAAGAACTTGGAGCAGAAACTCGCGCCAAGTTCGGCCTGTCGACGCCGGTCGGAGCCGAAACGCCTGCGTCGATTTCTCCCGAGCAGGAACGGGACTGGAAACTCCTGAAGGACGCGATCGGCCCCGACAAAACCGATGAGCAGCGAATCGACGAGGTCGTGCTGGAGTTCGACCAGTTCACCTCCAGCCTGCGCGAGTTCGGGGTTCTCGATCCCGCGGAAACCACCCGTCGCGATCTGCAGCCGGATCAGCACATTACGATTGTCGATCGTGACGGCCCGACGCAGGAATTGCGGCAGATTCTCATCGGCGATGCCCTGCTGGCCGAAACGCTCAAACCCTCGGGGCGGCTGGGCCGCATGTGGAAGTCCTACCCCGCCATCGTCAAGTTGCAGCCCGTGCTCGAACGCTGGCTCCTCAACTCGACTCCGGTCACGCTGCAATACGACGAACTGCTGACCCGCCAGGCCGTCGACGACGCCCGACTGACCACGGAACCGATCAGCGATTCCTACAAACGGGGTTCCGTCCTGGTGGCCCCCGGCTCTCGGCTGACGGAAGAAAACCTGAACGTCCTCCGCGCCCAGTACGACGCCATCGAACGCAGCATCCCGTTCGGCGAGCGGATTGTCCGGATCGTCACGGTCGTGGCTCTGCTGCTCGTCCTTGGCAGCATGATCGGCTATCACCTGGTTCGAAACGAACCCCGGCTCGTCACCAGCATCGGACGTCTGACGGTATTGCTTTCCGTCGTCACCGCGACCATCGCCCTGGCCCAATGGCTCAGCGTCGATCCCTGGCGGGCCGAGGTGATCCCGATCCTCTGCACCGCCATGGTTCTGTCCATCGCCTACAACCAGGTCCTCGGCGCCCTCGCCGGGTTTACGATGTGCCTGGTCGTAACGCTCTCAACGGGCGGGTCCGTCGATCAGTTTGTGATTCTGATGGCCTCCGTCTCCGCCGCCGTCGTTCCGTTACAACAGGTCGCTTCCCGTTCCAAGCTGGTGCTCGTCGGCTTTGGGACCGCCGTCACATTCTTCGTCGTCACCTGGGGAGTCAGCGCGATTGGGACTCAACAGTTCTCAACGCTCTGGGCGGATCAGCAACTTCTTTACAGTGCGCTTCGCGGCGCCGGCTGGTGTCTCGCCGCCGGGTATCTGGTCGCCGGCAGCCTGCCGTTCGTGGAACAGACGTTCGGGGTGGTCACCGACATCAGCCTGCTGGAATTGAGCGACATCAGTCACCCGCTGCTGCAGGAGCTGGTCCGTCGGGCGCCCGGCACCTACAACCACTCGATCGGCGTCGCCACCATTTCTGAAACCGCCGCCGACGCCATCGGCGCCAACGGCCTCCTCTGCCGCGTCGGCGCCTACTTCCACGACATCGGCAAGATGCTCAAGCCCCAGTACTTCGTCGAGAACATGCTCCCCGGGCAGGGGAGCCGGCACGAGCACCTGGCGCCGGCCATGAGCACCCTCATCATCATCGGCCACGTCAAAGACGGCGTCGACCTCGCGCAACAGCACGGCCTCCCCGGGCCGTTGATCGATTTCATCGAACAGCACCACGGCACGACGCTGGTTGAGTATTTCTACCATGCCGCGACAAAAGCTGCCGGCGCCGACCCAGACCTCCGTGCCGCCGTCGAAGAAGCCGCCTTCCGCTACCCCGGCCCCAAACCGCAGTCCAAAGAGGCGGCGGTGATGATGATCGCCGACGCCGTCGAAGGGGCCAGCCGGACTCTGAGCGATCCGACGCCTCGCCGGATCGAGACCCTCGTTCATGAAATCGCGATCAAGCGGCTCCTGGACGGCCAGTTCGATGAGAGTTCGCTGACGCTCAGCGAGCTGGCGATTGTCGAAGACTCCCTGACCAAGTCGCTGATCGGCATCTACCACGGCCGGATCAAGTACCCGGAACAGAAGACCGCGTGACTCCGCCTCAGTTTCAGATCGACATCGTCAACCGTCAGGATCTTCTTCCCTGCGACGAACCCGGACTGCGCCGCGCATTGACGCATGTGCTGATCCAGGAAGGTGTTCAGGAAGCGGAGATCAGCGTCGCCCTTGTCGACGATCTGGAAATTCATCGCGTCAACCGCGAGTTTCTGGATCATGACTCTCCGACGGACGTCATCAGCTTCCTGCTCTCCGAGCCTCCCCCGAATCGCCCCCAATCCCCCTGGCCTGCCGGTTTTCCGCTGGAAGGGGAACTGGTTATCAGCGTCAGCACGGCAGCTCGGGACGCCTCGCAACACGGCTGGAGTCCTGGCGCGGAACTGATACTATATGCCGTCCACGGAATGCTGCACTTGTGCGGTTATGACGATCTGACTGACGACGCCCGGCCGCTGATGCGGATCCGGGAACGCGAACTCGTGACGGAACTTGGACTTTTCGATCCTTCCACAGCGACGGTCGATCCTCTGGCGGGCTTGCAGTCGTGACCTTTCGCGGAAACGCATCAATGATCGTCGACGAACAACCTGACATGTCGGACGGATGGCGGCCGGCGCAATTCCTTCCTGGCGGACGGGGCTGATGTTACCGGTGCTTCTGGTGGTCTTGCTGCTCCTCGCTTGCTGGAGCGCCGTTGGCTGCTATGCCCTGCAGGACTACGCTTACAGCCGCCTTGAAGAGATCTGCGAACGCCGGCAGATTCCCGATCGCTTCCGGCAGATTCTCACTCAGCAGGAGACCGCCCTGCTGGGTCTCGAGCTCCTCCTGACCGCCTCCACGCTGGGACTCGGAATCGGGCTGTGGCTCTGGATCGGCTGGCCCGCCCGCGATCTTCCGGACCGGGCGGTTCAAATCGCACTCTGCCTGCTGGAGTATGCGGTCGGCGGCCTGCTGATCGTGCTGGCTGCCGATGTCCTCCCCTGGACCGTCGCCCGCGTCGCCAGCGAGCCGTTCCTGTTTCAGTTCTGGCCCGTCATCCGGTTCGTGCAACTGCTCTTCGCGCCGGCCCTGTGGCTGGCCCGGATTCTCGATCACGCCGCCCACCGCCTGGCCGGCCGGGGGAATCCCGAGGAAGACGACGCCTCGGTCATCAACGAAGAAATCCGCACGGTCGTTGATGAGGGGGAGAAGGAAGGCCTCGTCGGTTCGGACGCCAGCGCCATGATCTATCGCGTCATGGAGCTCCAGGACGAAGATGTCGGCGCGATCATGACGCCCCGCACCGAAATGTACTGCATCAACGTCGAAAGCAGCCTCGAAGAAGCCCGGCTGAAACTGATTGAGGCCGGGCATTCCCGAATCCCGGTCATCGGGGAATCGACGGACGACATCCAGGGAATCCTCTACGCCAAGGACCTTCTCAAGGCGCTGGGTCCCGAGCTTGTCGGGACTTCGCCTTCGACCTTGAAGGAGATTCTGCGGGAGCCGTTCTACATCCCGGTGACGACGCAGATCTCGGCGTTGCTGGAACTGATGAAACGCCAGAAGGTGCAGATTGCCATCGTGCTCGACGAGTACGGCGGCGTGGCGGGACTGGCGACGATGGAAGACATCCTCGAAGAAATCGTCGGCGAAATCGACGACGAATACGACGACGACGACGACGAAACCGTCGAGGAGGTCCACGAGATTTCGCCGCACAAAGTCGAAGTCGACGCCCGCGTGCACCTCGACGACCTCAACCGTCGGTTTGATTTCGGCCTGCCCGAAGACGGCGAGTTTGACACGATCGGCGGTTTCGTCTTCTCGCAGCTCGGTCGCGTCCCGCGTGTTGGAGAAGTCGTCCCGTGGGAACTTCTCAACATCACCATCCTCGCCGCGGACAAGCGGAAAGCGCTCCGACTGCGACTCGAACTACCGACCGCCGAGTCCGCCGGGAAAGCTGCGGAGAGCGAGACGACGACTTAGCCAGCTCAAACTCCAAACGCCAAATCTCAAACACCCAATGAGCCAGAGTTATCGCGAACTTGAGATCTGGTGTTTGGAACTTGGTGTTTCAGACTTCTCCCCCTGCAGCTCCGCCAGAATCGCACGCAGGATGTCGCCATCCGACGGCGCCTGCTGCGGCAACGTCGTTCTAAGCGGGATCGGGACTTCGTCCATCCGGTACGCCGTTCCCGGCAGATGGATGCCGTAGACTGCGGTCGTGACGCGGACGGTCGGCGTCACCGGCAGCTCGCAGTTCGCCCGTTCGAGGACGATGGTCGGGATCTGCGTCAGGCGCTCCCGCGCCGCTAGCGGAAACGTGTCGATGCGGTCCGTGCCGACAAACAGAACTGCGTCGGTTTCGCCGTGCGCCAGCAGATCCCCGGCGGAAAACTCGCCCGGGTTGTACCTCGGATAGCCCCGCGCCAGATTCACGCTGAAGGGGTATCCTGTCTGCCAGCAGAGAACATTATCGGCCCCCGAGACGTCTCCCAGGACGCGCATCCGGCGGGCGTAAAATCGGGTGAAGGCGTTGAGATCGATCACCAGCCGGAGCAGCGCCTCGACGTTGCGATGTCCCAGGGGCTGCCGGGCGACGCCGTATCCGAAGAAGATCACGCCTGACCGGCACGTTTTCATCCGCTCTGCCAGATCGCGGAGCGTTTCCAGCGGCACGCCGGTCTCTGTTCCGGGGGCAGGCTCGATTCCCTGCAGCAGACCACGGAGCGTCCAGAGGGCCGCAAAGTCCCGGCCGGGTTTGACCTGTATGAAGACGTCGGCCAGTTCCGCCGTGGCAGTCCGTGCGACGTCGACGACGACCAGGGTCCGGTCGGCCCGTCCGTTGGGGATCAACTCCCCCTTCGGTTCGAGGGAATACCGTTCCAGATGCCGCGGATGGGACACGACCGGGTCCGATCCCCAGTAGATCACCAGGTCCGCCCGGTTCTTGACTTCCCCCAGCGAGCAGGTCGATTCCCCCGACTGCTGCAGCGCCAGGATCGATGGAGCGTGCCCTTCGGAGGCCGTCGTGTCGATCGTCGCTCCCAGAAAATCCGCGAGCGCCACTGCCGCCCGCTGTCCGTCCGTGCTGCTCCGCGACAGGCCATAGATCAGCGGCGCCCGCGCCTTGCGCAGAATCTCAGCAGCCGCCTGGACGGCCTCGGTCACGGAGACCGGGCGATCGCGCACGACCGCGGCCGGCTCGGCGGAAGGCTCGTGCGATGCGAACCACGCGACGGCGTGCGGACAGTCGGTCGAGAGCCCGGCAATCCGTCCGTCGGCGACCGTGATGCGCAGATCGTCGCACACGCAGGCACACGCCGTGCAGGCCACGTGCTCGGTCACGGATTCCTCGGTGCGAATCAACATGGGTGGAGATCGTCAGCAGGCGAAGCGGGAGCCGATCGCTGCCGGCTTTCCGCGTCTAGTAGTCCAGTGGTGTCGTTTGTGCGGCGGCCAGATTGTACGGCGTGGACATGGATTGAGGCCAGACCGAGGGGGGCTCGCCGGGGTGATGGGCGAGTTCGGGGGGAATGCGGCTCCCGATTCCCCCACCGGTCCGCTGATCTGATACACTTCTTGACAGTACCAAGTCCCCATCGGCAGGCGGGAGCCTGCCCTACATTGAGGCCAGTTCGGCGACGAAGAGTCTTCCATGCGTGTGTCGGTTTATATTGCGGCCAGTCTCGACGGGTTCATTGCCCGTCCGGATGGAGATATCGCCTGGCTGACGGCCTTTCCCGATTCCGATGGGGAGGATTACGGCTATTACGACTTTCTGGACTCGGTCGATGCCATCGTGATGGGCCGGCATACGTTCGAGAAGGTGCTGACGTTCGGCGCGTGGCCGTTCGATGACGCCAAGCGCGTGGTCGTTCTGTCTTCGACGCTCGCCGCCCTGCCGGATGATCTGCCCGCAACCGTGACGCTGGCGAATGGCGCGCCGGCGGAGGTGTTGGCGCAGCTTGTGACCGAAGGGATCGAGCACGTTTATCTCGACGGCGGGCAGACGGTGCAGAAGTTCCTCGCCGCGGGGCTGGTGAATCGGATCACGCTGACGCATCTGCCGATTCTGCTGGGCCAGGGAATCCCGCTGTTCGGCCCGCTGTCCGACGACATTTCGCTCCGGCATGTGAAGACGCAGAGTTACGCGAGCGGATTCGTGCAGAGCACTTACGACGTGGCGTAGCGTCGGGGGCATTCGGTCTTGCCACGACCTGAGCCAAAGACTCTGCAATCAATCGGTTCGAAGCGGCGCCAATTCCGATTGACACTCACATTCGGCCAGATAATCTGGGCGTTGAGTGACCGTCTTGATTTCTCGCGCCCTGAGTCCGAGGAGATTCCCGATGAAGCATTCTGCGACGTTCACAGTGCTATTCGTGACTGCGATTGCCGGACTGACGGTCGGGGACGTCACCCTTGCGGCCGAAAAGGAGGCAGTCGCATCGCTCGAACGACTTCCGATTGATGCGGACGATCTTGTCAGCGCAACGGGGCTCAATATCTACAAGTTTCAAACGCAACTCCCCGAAGACCAGAAGTTCGAGGTGGTGCTGCGGGAGATTGAGGCCAAAGACCATACGCCGCGAGTGCTCCACCGCTTTCCGTTTCGCCACGGCGCTGAAGGCCCCGTGATTCTCCGAGCGTCGTTTTTGCGACGGGATCGCAAGCTTGAGGGCGTTCTTCTGAATGGAGGACAGGAAGCCGAGTACCGTCTCGATCTGCCGGACTGCTCGCCGAGCGGAATCGCGACAATCGTTGCTGTCCCGCTGGCCGGGCTGGCCCCAACTCAGAAAACCTTGTTCGTTCATGGTTCGACACGCGATCAAAGCCATCTGGAACCAGGAGAGATTGGTCTGCTAACACTTGTCGCCAGCGAGCCCGGGAAACCCGCCTCAATGAATGCGTATCCCCGAGCGGAGTTGTTAATTCAGCCGGTTAACGATTAAGGTCGCGTGCTAAAGCGCGATGGCGACCGCGAAAAACACACGACATTCCGTGATCGCGCGCAATCTCTAACATATCCTTGCCGCTGATGCTCGAAGACAATTCCGAACCAGTCGCCCGGTTCGCGAAAATGCCGCGGCGCATTGCACCCAGATTCGCCGTATGTGCCTGGCGAATCGCCCATGTGCCGAAGAAAGAGACCGGCACGCTGCAAGTCTCACTGAACCTCAGGCTCCGTTTCCCCCCTGAATGTCTTCCGAAATGCAGAACGTCCTCATCATCACTGGCGGCAGCCGCGGCATCGGTGCTGCGACGGCAAAACTGGCGGCGGCCCGCGGATACGCGGTCTGCGTAAACTACCATCGCAGCCGGCCTGCCGCCGATGCAGTCGTCGCGGAGATCACGGCGGCCGGCGGAAGGGCGATTGCCGTTGCGGCGGATGTCGCTTCGGAAGTCGACGTCGTTTCCCTGTTTCAGAAGGTTGATGACCTTTTGGGTCCGGTCACGGCTCTGGTCAACAATGCTGGGATTCTCGAGACGCAGATGCGCGTTGAAGAGATGAACGCCTCTCGACTCAACCGCATTCTGGCGACAAACGTCACCGGTTCGTTTCTGTGCGCCCGCGAGGCGATCCGCCGGATGTCGACGCGACACGGCGGTCGCGGCGGCGCGATCGTCAATGTTTCCTCGGCGGCCTCCCGGCTGGGAGCCGCTGGCGAATACGTCGACTACGCCGCGTCGAAGGGAGCGGTCGACACGCTGACGATCGGTCTGTCGCGCGAAGTGGCGGGCGAGAGAATTCGCGTGAACGCCGTCCGCCCGGCGTTCATTGACACCGAGATTCACGCCAGTGGCGGCGAACCGGGACGAGTCGACCGGATCAAGGATTCGATTCCCATGAAACGGGGCGGGCAGCCAGAAGAAGTCGCCAGCGCAATATTGTGGTTGCTGTCAGATGAGGCCTCCTATACGACAGGCACGTTCATCGAACTGGCCGGCGGGCGATAGCGCCGGATGCCAGCGAGTAAGAGCGCCGTTACCAAGGTTCCGGCATTTTCGAGGCGCCGCACCATGAAATCCCGAGTTGGCGTACCGCTGGTGTTCTTTGCGGTCCTGTGGTTCTCCTTCGAACGGTCGGCTGCCGAGAATCCCCGGCAGAGTTCCCCGACGACGGAGACGAGGCGCGTTCTCGGCATGGACGTGCCGGTCCTCACGGACTTCAATGAAGTTGAACGGCACGTCGGTCGGCTGGTGGCGCTGCGTGGGGTTGTGACTCCCGGGACGAAGTTCCCTGATCTCATCGGCGTCGAAGTGAAGTCGCCCGACGCCTTGCGGGGTCGTGAAGCGTATGCGGTCGGCATTCTCGCAAAGTGGACCGTAGAGCGGGAGGAGGCTGAGGCGGGTCGGCGCGCGAACAGTCCGATTCCCGGCACAGGTCCGGGGGGCAAATACCTGCTGTACTTCGATCTGAGCGGCAAACTCGCGGAAGCGCGCCCCCTGCCCTGACCGGCGTCGGATTGCTCTCTCCCTGAAACTGGACCAGAATTGGCGCCGCATCAGACTCCGCGGCGACACCGAGCGGAAGAAGTCCTGACATCGGGAAAGAGCAGATGGCGATCCTGCACCATTTCAACGGCGGCACCCTGCACGCTCCGCCGCAACCCAGAGCTGCGTGCCACTGCGTTCTGATTGAAGATCCCTGCGGCCTGGCGCTCGTCGAAACCGGGATCGGGCTGCTGGACGTCGCGGCGCCGCTGGAACGGATCGGGCAGCCGCTGATCGATATGGCCGGCTTTCAATTCCAGGAGAGCGAGACCGCAGTCCGGCAGATCGAAAAGCTCGGTTTCCGGGGCGAGGACGTGACTCAGATCGTGCTGACTCACATCGATCCGGACCATGCCGGAGGGCTGGCCGACTTTCCGCAGGCCACGATTCATGTCTCCGACGAGGAATTGGCCCATCTCGGGACCGGACACTGGCGCTATCTGCCGCAGCACTTCACGCATGGTCCGAACTGGAAGGGGTACGGGGCATCGGCCGATCGCTGGTTCGGCCTTGAGTCCCGCAGGTTGTCGCTGGGTTTCGACGCCGAGGTTCTGATGATTCCGCTCTTCGGGCACACGCTCGGACACTGCGGCGTCGCCATCCAGCAGGGGTCGCGATGGGTCCTGCACGTCGGAGATGCATACTACCTGCGGGCCGAACTTGCCACGGACGACCATCCAGTCTCGGCCCTGGCTGCGGAACGGGCCGACGACGACCGGCTCAGGCGATCCAGTCTGGCGCAACTGCGCCGACTTGCCCGGGACCACGGCGCGGAGATTGAGATGTTCGGCTATCACGACTTCTCGGAGTTCCCCGTCGGCGTTCTCTGAATCAGACATCCCGCCGCCCCATCGAGCCGCCGCACATGTCTGTCCTCTTTTCCGACGAATTCCTCTACTCGCGTTCGTCCCAGGTCTTTCATCAGACCGTGGCGCTGGGGTTGATCGTCGCCTTCGTGGCGGCGCTGAAGGTCAATGTCGGGCTCCCGCCGACGATGATTGTCGGCGGCTCCGCGATGGCGGGGTTCCTCTGCTGGCGGATGACGAATCTGCGGCGGCCGATTCAGCCGCAGCGGGTGGCGATTCTGTTTCTGCTGACGACAGCGGCGCTGCACGTCCACATGCTGGAGGAGCACGACTGCCTGTTCGGGCCGTCGATGAGCCGGCTGTTCGAGATCGCCTTTCCGACCAGCCGGTTCACCGCGATCTTCGTGTTCGCGCTGCCGACGCTGTATTACCTGACCGCGATCGGACTGCTGCTGCGATTGCCGCTGGCGGCGTTCATGGCGTGGTTCATTTTCATCGGGCCGGGGATTGCGGAGTTCACGCACTTCCTCTTTCCGCTGATCCGGCCCGCGCTGGAGCCGACCAATCCCGAGGCGATCACCGCGGTCATCAACGGCAAAACGATCGCCGACATGCCGAATCACTACTACTTTCTGACGGGCCGGTACTATTTCCCGGGGCTCTATACGGCGATTCTTCCGATGATTCCCGGCGGGTACAGCGTCTGGTGGCTGTTGCGCGAAGGGCGTCGGCTGAAGAACGAAGCCCCCGCCACACCTTGATTTGCGATGCCCCATGCTGACCCGCATCACGATCCACCACGTCGAAATGACCTCCCCGGACCAGCTTGTTCCGGCCCGGCCGGCGAAGCTGGCGTACCTGCTGATGCAGGCGCAACGCCCCAGCCCGGCGTTCAACCGATTTCTCTACACGGCGGTCGGGGGCGACTGGCGGTGGACGATGCGGCTGGAGTGGACGTGGGAGAAGTGGATGGCCTGGCTCGATCGGCCGGAGCTGGAGACGTGGGTCGCGTACGTGGATGGGACGCCGGCCGGGTATTGCGAGATGGAGCTGCAGCCGAAAGAGACGGTCGAGATCGTATCGTTCGGCCTCCTGCCGCAGTTCATCGGCCAGGGACTGGGCGGGGCGCTGCTGACGGACTGCGTGCGGCGGGCGTGGCAGTTTGGCGGCCGGCGGGTCTGGCTGCATACCTGCTCGCTGGATGCGCCGCATGCGCTGGCGGCATATCGGGCCCGCGGGTTCCGGGAGTTTGAGACGGAAGTGGTGGAGGGCGGGGTGCCGGAAAGGGCGATTGGGCCGTGGGTGGGGGCGCACGGAGACGTGCCGTCGTAGGGCCGGTTTCACCGGCCAGCTTTGATTTGTCACATCGTCAGGATGGCCGGTGGAACCGGCTCTACGGAACTACCGGCCAGAGGAGTCGCTCGCTTTAAGTTCGCTCAGAGCCTTCTCCGCTGCCTTCTGCCACTCACTTTCTTCGCGATTGCGATAGTCTACTCCTGCAATTCGTTCGGCCCCAATGAAATCCCTGCAGGCCCTCACGATAAACGCCAGGCGATAGCGATCGATCTCTGGAAAAAAGGACTCCTCCTGGAGCCACTGAGCGACAACGTCAAACGCGTCTTTAACCGCAGCAGCCTGCCTGTTCGGCTCGACAAATTCTGCGTACTGGTGTTCGCGATCTAAGGAGGAAGCCTCGACGGTTCCTGAGTCGACGCCCGCATGCTGAACTGCAAGTTCAATAATGGTATGCCAGCGATTCCAGCATCCCGGCGAAATCACCACCCCCTCAAGCAGCTTTTGCAGATCGACTTTGACGCCAATTCCGTCGTGAACCTTGGTCACATCCCAACTCGGAATCTGTCCGGGATTCGAAGCAGAGAATCGCGAAATCGTCGCTCGAAACTCCGATTCTCCTTCAAACTGCGGCTGCTTTACGTAGAAAATAGGCATTCTTTTCCAACGTTCGGCGAGGTCCGTCGAATAATCGACGTAACGGACATTGCCAAAATGAACATTCTCAACTGCATCATCAAGGGCTTTCTTAAACGCCCCGACGGTTGAACGAATCGCGACTCCCTGTCCTTGCGGCGTATAGGCCCTCCACATTATCGATGATTCGTGTTCTGCCTTTTGCCAACAGTTAATCAAGACCTGATCGCGATTCCGGTCATGCCCCTCCGCGATCCGCTGACGCACCCTGCGATGCTCATCCTCACTGGACCACTCCGACTCAGCGGGAAGTTTCATGAACGGATACCAGCCTTCCCACTTGTCGTCGAACTTCGCTGGATGCGAAAACCACAAGGTTCGCGTCGTCATCATCGACATGAACTTGTCGAAACTCAGATATCTCCAAATGACGGTTTCATCGGGAGGAATCTCCAAGTCATCGTGGGAGCGGTACGGCATGTGGATAGTCCCAATGAGCCGGGGCAGGCGAGAGATCAAGCACGAACGCACGTCCACATTTTTGCATAACTCGCTGCTATAGTGCAAACATAAGGCTGCGGGCCGGGACTCAGAGATACTGAGCCGGCACAGATAAATGTTGCTCTCACGCCCTTCGCAAAGCCTCAGGGTCGTGCCACCCAGAGTGAAGAGGCCAGGCGCGCCCGGCCCTACTCCTCCAACGCAGGCTTCCGTACCAGACCGTATAGCGTCAGCAGCAGCGCGGCCATGATTGTCACGCCGCAGACCATCAGCGAGCCGGTCACGAGCGGATGGTTGGTGCCATGGGGCGGGGGGAACTTCTCGTTGAGCGTCGGCATCAGCCTGGATGACGTACCCAGAAAGGCCGCGGCGACGCCCGCCGCTCCATTCGACCAGGTTCCGACCTGCAGCAGGGCGAACCAGGCCTTCAAGGCGAGCGGCCCCAATCGCATTTCGCGCACGAGAAACGCAAACGCGACCATCAGCACTCCGTTCGCCGTGAACTCCAGGTGCGCCATTACGATCCCGCGGAACCAGGACACGGCCGAGGGCGGAATGAACCCCACGCTGCAGCCCACCGCGATCTGCAGCACGCCGAGGATCAGCGTCCAGCGGCGGAGCGTGCTTTTTAGCGCATCAAGTTCCGTGCTCATACCAATGATCCTGCAGCGATGTCGAACGTCGCCAAGTCACCGGCCCGAGCGTACCCGGATCAGGGGAAGATGCCAACATCTGCGGCAGCACGGGACGGGCAGAGCGCCGGCGAAGACCACGCCCTTCGCAGACGCAGGGACGTGCCACCCGGATCAGAAGACGACCGGGCGCGCCAGGCCCTACGCAGACGTTGTGCACCGGCCGGCACAGCCGGCCCTACTCTTCACTCGCCACCAGCCACTCATCACTCGCCACTTCTTCAAGACAGCAGCAGTTTCAGATCGTCCGTGGTGAGGCCCTGCATCAGGCTGTTGTTCTGTTCCAGGATGGCGTCGGCGAGTTCGCGTTTCTGCTGCTGCAGGTCGGCGATCTTCTCTTCGACGGTTCCCTTGCAGATGAGCCGGTAGGCGAAGACCGGGCGGGTCTGGCCGACGCGGTGGGCGCGGTCGATCGCCTGGGTTTCCACGGCCGGGTTCCACCAGGGATCGAGGATGAAGACGTAGTCGGCGGCCGTGAGGTTGAGACCCAGGCCGCCCGCCTTCAGGCTGATCAGGAACACGCCGCACTTGTCGTCGGTCTGGAACCGCTCGACCCGTTCCTTGCGGTCGCGAGTCTGGCCGTCGAGGTACTCGTAGGTGATGTTGCGGTGGTCGAGGTGCTTCTTGACGATCGACAGCATGCTGGTGAACTGGGAGAAGACCAGCGCCTTGTGGCCTTCCTCGAGGATTTCTTCGAGCTGCGGGCAGAGGGCGTCGAGCTTGGCGCTCGAATCGTCCGCGGTGGCCCGGTCCAGCAGGGCCGGGTGACAGGCGGCCTGCCGGAGTCGCAGCAGGGCTTCGAGGACGTGCATTTTCACGCGGGCCATCCCCTGTTCGGCGACCATGCCCAGCAGCGAATCGCGGTAGTGGTCCCGCAGTTCGTTGTAGAGCCGCTGCTGCTCCTCGCCCATTTCGCAGTAGATCGTCTGCTCCAGCTTTTCGGGCAGTTCGCTGGCGACGCTCTGCTTGGTCCGGCGGAGAATCAGCGGTTTCAGGCCGCTTGCCAGGACGCGGCGGGTTTCGGTGTCGGTGGGGTCGGCGGCGTGCAGCCGGAAGACCGAGCTGCGTCCCAGCATGCCGGGATTGAGGAAATCGAAGATCGAGCAGAGATCGCCCAGGTGGTTTTCGATGGGCGTACCGCTGAGGGCGATGCGGTGCTGCGCCTGCAGCACGCGAGTGGCTTTCGCGACCTGCGAACCGGCGTTCTTGATCGCCTGGGCCTCGTCGAGGACGACGTAGTCGAACTCGACGTCCTTGAGGATCAGCACGTCCCGGCGGAGCGTGCCGTACGTTGTGAGGATCAGGTGATACTTCTCGAAGTCGGTCCGCAGCTTGGCGCGTTCGAGCCCGGTGTACTCCAGGACTTTCATATCCGGCGTGAACTTTTCGGCTTCCTGCTGCCAGTTGAACAGCAGCGACTTGGGGACGACGACGAGCGTCGGTCGTTTTTTCTCGGCCCGTTTCCGCCGGGCTTCCAGGAAAGCCAGCATCTGAATGGTTTTGCCGAGACCCATGTCGTCTGCCAGACAGCCGCCGAACCGGAAGTCTTCGAGGAACTTCAGCCAGCCGACCCCTTCGCGCTGGTAGGGTCGGAGTTCGCCCCTGAACGACGCCGGTTCCTTGACCTGCTGAATCCCTTCGAAATCCCGCAGACGCTGGCAGGTGTCGGTGAATTGCGCGTCGTAGTCGACCGAGGGTTGAGTCGAAAGCAGGGCGTCCAGCAGGCCGGCCTGGACCATGCTGAAGCGCAGGTGCTCGCCGTCGGCCTGGCCGAGTCCCGCCAGCCCGCCCCAGCGATTGATCCACTCTTCGGGGAGAATCCCCAGCGAACCGTCGTCGAGGAGAATGGTGCCGTCGCCGCGGGCCAATGCGGCCAGCAGTTCGGGGAAGCTGACGCGTTGCCCGTCGAAATCGACGTCGCCGTGGAGTTCGAACCAGTCGAGCCCGGAGCGGACCTGGAACTTCATTTCCTGCGGCTGACGGACCTGTTTGCCGTCGGCGCGGATCTGCCAGCCGAGGCCGACCAGTCTACGGACTGCGTGGCCCAGATCGCGGGCGTTGACTTCCACGTCGTGCTGGCCGCGGCGCTGATCGAGCAGCCGGCGGAAGCCGTTGTCCTGCAATTGCGACCAGAGTTCGGCTTCGCGCTGGCGGTCGCGCAGCAGGCAGCGCGAAGCATGCCGCTGGACGATGGCCCAGCGGGGGCTGGAGCCCCGCACGGTGGCGCCGTCGTAGCTGAAGAGGACTTCGGCCTTGAGGCGGTCGTGCTGCCAGCGCGACTTGCCGGGGGCATGCACCGACAATTGCGGCGCCGGCGTGAACGTGACTTCTTCGAGCGTCAGCTCGGGAGGGAGTTCGAGCCGCGGCAGGGCGGGCATATCGAGCAGCCGGTCGACCAGCTCGTGTTCTTCGCCGCTGGGGACCTGAATGTCATCCGTGCGTCGCAGGAGCGGGGCCCAGGAGAAGGCGTCAAAATCCTCGAACGGGGCGATGAATTTCGGAGTGACGAACAATCCGCCCGGCACGAGCAACTCCGGCTCGCGAATCGAGAGGCGTTCTTCGCCGCGACGCAACAACCCGTGGAGCCGCCAGGTGTCTTTTTCGGGGGACTGTTCGACCTGCAGGCAGAGTTCCCAAAGTCCGCCGTCGTCCCACTGCAGAATGTCGGTGACGCGTTCGTCGCCGGCGAGGCGTACGCGCCCGGTGCTGCACATGGCGGGCAGTAGAAGCTGGCAGAGGTCGTAGGGGACGCGATAGCGGTGCGCGGCGGCGAAGGTTTCGGTCGCATTGCCGGAGGTCCGGTCGGGGGTTCCGCCGACGAGGTGGGCGAGAATCCGGCGGTCTTCGTCGTCGTCGATTTCCTCGAAGCGGCCCGGCTTCAGCTTGAGGGGCTTCAGCTTTCCCCACTCGCCGTTGGCCCGGCGCTGCCGCTGCGAGGTCTGAATGATGATCGTTTCGGCGTCGTCGCTGCCGGCGACGTCGATTTCGTAAAAGATCTGCCGTTCGGCCCCCTGCCCGGCGGCTGCCGACGGATCGTCGTCGTGCATCGCCCGGCGGAGCTCGCTGAGTTTCGTTTCCCACTCGCGCAGCGGCGGCGGGGCGACGGCGACTTTCTTGACGCGTTCGGCGGTCTTGACGGCAAGTCGCGTCTCGCCGACCGGGACGTCGTCTTCTTCGTCCCAGTCATCGAGGGGCAGTTCGAGATTGAACGGATCGTCCTCGACGGCGAAGGGCGGCACGTAACCGGGCTTGGCGGCGCCGGTGAGGTAGTTGCCGGCGTCGGTCGCCAGAACGGTGGCCCAGAGGTGCTTGCAGTGGGGATTGCTCGAAGGGTTCGCCGATGTCCCCATGCAACTGCACGACAGCTTCAGGCTCGTTTCGTCGCGGGAAAGCTGTGTCTGATATTCCACGCCGTCGCGAACCACGGCGAAGAGACTTTCCGGGGTGACGCGAACGACCGAGACCCGCTCCGCCTGAAGGTATGCAGCGCCGCGAAACTTGATGTCGCCGCGAAACTTACTCTCCATCAACTCCGACAACGTCATGAAACCGTCCCTGAACCACTTTCGAGCGCCCGCCTGGCTCCCGTCCGTCGCCTGCGATGAAGGCCACCGCCGCGCCGCACGGGATCGGGCAACATAGAACAAAGCGAGAACGGCGTACAGACCGCCGCTCTCGCGCATCGGACCAGCGTACACGACGCTGACAAGCCGGGCCACTCAGGCTGCTCGGTCAAGGCCAGAATTCCTGCCAAAGCGGGATTTCTGCGACGCAAGACAGCGATCATCGGTCCGTGAAACGTGCTCGCCGCCTGCACGTCCGGTGCTTCGAGGCGTCCCGACGCGGTATTATACTCGACGCCCCCGCTTCACGGCGATGCACGAACGCCGGTTCTCTCGACGGCTCGTTGCGAGCTGCAGTAGAATCGGGGGGAATTGTCTTTCCGGAGCTTGCTGATCGATGGCCCAGTCCCCGCCCCCCGTCCTGTCCGAAGCCGAAGTCCGTCAATGGTTCGCCACACAAGTTCCGCTGGACGATTTTCGCGGCAAGCGGGTACTGCTGATCATTCCGGACGCCACCCGCACGGCGCCGCTGCCGCTGCTGTTCGACGCGCTGTTTCACCGTCTTCGACCGGTGGTGGCGCAGTTCGACGTCCTCGTGGCGCTGGGTACGCATCCGCCGCTGTCGGAGACGCAGATCTGCAAGCTGCTCGGCATCACTGAGGACGAGCGGCAGAAGCTGTTCTTTCAGACCGGACTGTTCAATCACGAATGGGACCGCGAGGATCGGCTGCTGAATCTCGGCACGCTGACGAAGGACGAAACGTCTGAGCTGTCGGGCGGCCTGCTGTCGCTGGAAGTACCGGTCAAAATCAATTCCCGGATCAAGGACTACGACACGCTGCTGGTTCTCGGGCCGGTATTCCCGCACGAAGTGGTGGGATTCTCGGGGGGCAACAAGTACTTCTTCCCGGGGATCGCCGGCGCGGAGATTCTGAACTTCTTCCATTGGCTCGGGGCGCTGATCACCAACCACGAGATCATCGGCGTCAAGGACACGCCCGTCCGCCGGGTGGTCGACCGGGCGGCCTCGCTGATTCCCGTCGAACGCCGGGCGATCACGTTTGCCGTCGCGGCCGACGCCAGCCTGCATGGACTGTGCTATGGCACGCCCGAAGTGGCGTGGAACGGGGCGGCGGATCTGTCGAGCCAGATTCACATCAAGCGGTATCCGAAGCCGTTCAAGCAGGTCCTGTCATGCGCCCCGCCGATGTACGATGAGCTGTGGGTTGCCGGCAAGTGCATGTACAAGCTCGAACCGGTTGTCGCGGACAGCGGCGAGCTGATTATTTACGCCCCGCACATGCACGAGGTTTCAATCGTCCACGGCAGGCTGATCAAGGAAATCGGCTACCACGTCCGGGACTACTTCACGAAACAGTGGGACAAGTTCAAGGATTACCCGTGGGGCGTTCTGGCCCATTCGACCCACGTGCGGGGGGGCGGCACGTTTGAAAACGGCGTCGAGCGTCCGCGGGTCCAGGTCACGCTGGCGTCCGCGATTTCCCCCGAGGAGTGCGCGAAGATCAACCTCGGCTATCGCGACCCCGCCACGATTAACGTGGAATCCTTCGCCGATCGAGAAAATGAGGGAATTCTGCTCGTCCGGAAGGCGGGTGAGTATCTTTATCGGCTGGGGTAACCCGATTTGGACAAAGAGAAGAACGGTGAGCCTCGAAGACTCGACTCACCCTACCCGGACAGGCGGATCTCACGCACGCGTGACAAGCTGCGGCGAACGTCGCACAATGTCGTCTCGCCGACCGGCGGATTGGCAGTTTTCGGCTTTGAGTTCCCGTGATTTCGCGGAGCGTTTTCCAGCATGGCCTTCTCGTCCACCGACGTTACTTCCCGCCTGCAGTTCGGTCTCCAGGTCGCCCGCGAGGCGCAGGAGCTGATTCTCGGTCATTACCAGAGCCCTGACCTGCAGGTCGACAGCAAGCGCGATACCTCCCCGGTCACTGAAGCCGACCGCGGCGCCGAACTGCTGATCCGGGATCGGCTGTCGCATGCGTTTCCGAACGACGCCGTGCTGGGGGAAGAATTCCCCGAGAAATCCGGCACGACCAGCTTCCGCTGGATTCTGGACCCGGTCGACGGAACCAAGTCGTTCGTCCACGGCGTTCCGCTGTTCGGCACGCTGATCGGCATCGAACACATTGACGGCGACAGGAAGTCTTGCGTGGCAGGCATCTGTCGTTTCCCGGCGCTCAACGAAGTCGTTTATGCGGCGAAGGGCGAGGGAGCGTGGTGGCAGATTGGCGACGCCGCTCCGCGCCGGGCGCGAGTTTCGACGGTTTCCACGATGGAAGCCGCGACGTTCTGCACGACGAACATGGCCCGCTGGGAGAAGATCGGCCGGCGGCCGGCCTTTGATACGCTGCTGCGGACGGTCGGCCTCGCCCGAGGGTGGGGAGACTGCTTCGGTCACATCCTGGTCGCGACCGGCCGGGCGGAAGTCATGGTCGACCCGGCGTTGAACCCGTGGGACGCGGCAGCGCTGGTGCCGATTCTGGAAGAAGCCGGCGGGCATTTTATCGACTGGAAGGGCCAGCCGACGATTTACGGCGGCAACGGGATTTCCGTGAACGGGGCGCTCAAAGATGAGATCCTCAAGATTGTGAATCTGTAGCGGATCAGCAGGTCGAGCCCGATGACGATTTTGACCGTGGAAGGCGATGTGCTCGATCAACCGGTCGAGGTCATCGTCAACGCCTGGAATCGCAACGTCATTCCGTGGTGGCTGCTGCTGCCTCAGGGTGTCTCGGGGGCAATCAAACGCCGGGCGGGCCTCGGCCCGTTTCGCGAGCTTGGCCGGAGGGGACCGATTCCACTCGGTGGGGCGGTGCTGACGTCCGCCGGGAAACTGCCCTTTCGCGGCATCATTCATGTGGCGGGGATCAATCTGCTGTGGAGGTCATCACAGCGTTCCGTTCGGCTGTCGACCCAAAGTGCGATGCAGTTGGCGATTGAGCACGGTTTTGCGTCCATTGCGTTCCCGCTGATCGGGGCTGGTTCGGGCGGCGGACGTCCCGAACAAATTGAAGCCTGGATGCAGGAAGAACTCGGACAGATTGCGTTTTCCGGAGAAATTCTAATCGTCCGCTTTCGCCCAAATCGACGCTGAGGGTGCGTCTTACAGTTGAAGAATTGGAGACAGACAGGAATGTCTGTCCCACCCGAAGAGATTACCTCTGAAAAGGTGGTCCAGACATTCCTGTCTGGGCGATTCCCCGCCATTCTTCGACACGCTGTCAACGGATCATCGGCCCGCGAAACTGCAAGGGTTATTTCGGTCGTTCGGGGTGATTCGCGAAACGCGACCAGACGTCCACGTCTCCGCTCTCGACATCCGGCCGCGCGCGCCCGACAATCTCCGCGCGGGTCTGACCAGGGATGGTTCTCGAATTCACACGTTTCACATGATGGGAACCATTCCATGAAAATCGCCGGCGTCCAGATGGATGTGCGGATCGGCGATGTCGCCGGCAATCTGCAACGGATGCGGGAGCACTTCGTCGAGGCCCGTCGGAACGGGGCGACGCTCGTCGTCTTCCCGGAATGCGCGGTCCCCGGCTATTGCTTCGACAGCCGCGAGGAAGCCCTCGAATTCGCCCAGCCGGTCCCGGGGCCCGCGGTGCAGTTCATGACCGGCGTCTGCCGGGAACATGGCGGCCTGGCGGCGTTCGGAATGCTCGAAGCCGACGGATCACGGCTGTTCAATACCGCGGTCCTGGTCGGACCGGACGGTCTCGTCAGCCGCTACCGCAAGGTGCATCTTCCTTTCCTGGGCGTCGACCGCTTCACCGATTACGGCGATGAGCCGTTCTCCGTCACCGAAGCGGACGGCGTGCGGATCGGTCTCAATATCTGCTACGACGCCGGCTTTCCGGAACCGGCCCGCTGCCTGGCGCTGCTGGGAGCGGATCTGATCGTGCTGCCGACGAACTGGCCCCCCGGCGCCGAGTGCGCGGCCGACTACGCGATCAATACGCGATCGCTCGAAAACACGGTCTATTACATCGCGGTCAATCGCGTGGGCGAAGAGCGCGGCTTCAAGTTCATCGGCCAGAGCCGGATCTGCGACCCGCTCGGTCGGACGCTGGCCGCCGCGGCCCACACCGACGAGTGCATCCTCTACGCCGACATCGACCCGGCGAAGGCCCGCCAGAAGCACAGCATCCGGATTCCGGGGACGAACGAGGTGAACCGGATCGCCGATCGACGGCCGGAGATGTACGGGGAGATTGTGCGTCCGCATTCGCTGAAGCGGCCGGGGCGGGGCTGAGAGGGGAAGAGAATTCGAATGTCGAATGACGAATGACGAATGACGAAGGCGGAATGTCGAAAGGCTGAGGCTGGAGCCGACCGCCATTCCGCAACGGCTGACGGTTTCTGAGTTCCGGCAGCGACGCCGCCTGCCAAGACAAAGCTTGACCGACCAGACCCCGGTTCCTGTACTATTGCTCCTGGCAGGTGCAGGAGCAATCGGGAAGGAATGGGCGATGCGATGGCTGAAATTGCTCGTCGTACTGTCGATGGTCGGCGGATGTGGCAAGCCGTCTGTTCCTCCTTCTGCGGTTTCCGCTCAACTGCAACCTGCGTCTCCGCCGGATCAGGAAATCGTGTCGTTCCTCAAGGGGAACATCATGGCCGGCTGGAAAGACTTGCCGGACTCCGCGCCGCTGGAAAACGTTCCGCAGATCGTTGCGACGGAACAGACCGGCGAGAAACTGACCGTGACGATCCGAAACACGGGGAAAACGACTCTGACGTACGCGGGCAGTAGTCCGACTGAGATCCAGCTCTATGACGAACTGTTCGAGGACGGCGTCTGGAAGCAAATGGGTTACCAGTGGTGCGGCACCGGCATGGAAAACTATTCTCTTCGCCCTGGGCAATCGGTTGATCTCCATGTGAAGTTCTGGAGTCGTGACTACCGCGACCGGATGTTGGCGTATTTACGGGAGCAGGGAACGGAGCGAGCGGGGCTGGTCGTGTTAGCGACGGAATCGGAAGAGTAGCGGTCGCCTCCTTGATGCTGTGCAGCGGGGACTGCGCAGGACCGGCTGGAAGCCTGTCCTGCGGGACTCTGCCCGTGTCACCTCCGTGCCCTCAGTGTCCTTCGTGGTTTAATTCGCCTCTGGACTACTCTGCGGCCTTTGCACTTCGCTCTGCGTCTCTGCGCGAGATCTTCCCTCCCCTGCCCCGCTTCGCACTTGTCCGCTACAATGTCCTGACACCGTTCCGCGCGCCTCCCTCGACGCACCGGGTCTGTCGGCATGTCGTTTCTGAATCCTGTGTACCTGCTCGCCCTGGGACTCGTCCTCGTCCCCGTGGTGCTGCATCTGCTGCTCAAGGCCAAGCCGAAGAAGCTCATTTTCCCGGCCCTCCGGCTGATTCAGTCTCGCAAGCAGCAGAATTCCCGCCGGTTCCGTCTCCGACACCTCTGGCTGCTGCTGCTCCGGATGCTGGTCATCGGCGGACTGGTGCTGGCGCTGACCCGGCCGACTTTGCCGGCTGCGAACTATGGGCTCTCGCGGCGGGAATGGCTGACCGCGCTGGCCGTGCTTGCGGTCTCGCTCGGAATTTACTTCGGCCTGCTGGCGCTGTGGAAACGCCGGCATCTGCCGCGGCACGATCTACTGGCCCGGCGGACTTCGCTGCGGGGGGGGCTGGGTCTGGCGGCGGCGGTCCTGCTGGTGCTGCTGGTCGGCTGGCCGTATCAGCGGCGGGTTGCGGCGGAGATCACAGCGCCGGCGCCGCCGGTTGCGGAGAATCTCCCCGTGGCGGCAGTGTTCCTCGTCGATACCAGCCTGAGCATGAGCTATCAGCATCAGGGGCAGAGCCGGCTGGATGCCGCACGGGCGATGATTCGCGAGCATATGGGGCAGCTCCCGGCTGGCAGCCGGGCGGCGATTGTCGAGAACTCGGGCGACGTACCGGGAGTCTTTACGGCCGATCTGACCGCCGTCCAGGACCGGCTGGCGCTGCTGACGCCGAAGCCCCTCAGCCGCTCGCTCAATGACGCGCTGGAAGCGGCCCTGCTGCTCCAGGAAGACGACCGGCGGCGGATCCTGGGAGAACAATCGGGGGCCCCCGAAGATCGTCGGCAGGACCGGCTGATTCGCGAGATCTATATTGTGACCGACTTCGCCCGTTCGGCGTGGCGGCTGGATGCGACATCGCAGCTCAAAGACCGGCTGGCGGAGCTGAACTGGACGGGGCTGTACCTGCTGGACGTCGGCGTCGAACAGCCGGTCAATGCAGGACTGCGGTCGGTGAAGCTTTCGCGTCAGTCTGTCGCCAGCGGCGGTTTCGTCACCGTGGAAGCCTCCGTCACGGCGGCAGGAGTCGTCAAGCCGGAGACGCCCGTCGAACTGTGGCTGACCGGGGATAACGGGCAGCCGATCAAAACGGGGCAGCAAGTCGTGTCGCTGGAACCGGATGCGGAGACGGGGGTGCGATTCACCCTCGAAAACGTCACCGGCCGGTTCCGCCAGGGGGAGTTGCGAATCACGGGGAGCGATCCGTTCGTGGTCGACAACATCGCCTACTTTACGGTGCGGGTCCATCCACCGCTGGAAGTGCTCGTCGTCGCGGAGCGGCGGGAGGAAGCCCGGGTCTGGATGGAGGCCCTGGCGCCCGAGGAGCTGGTCCGACTGGGGCGGGCACGCTACCGCACGACGTTTCTGCCGACCGGCAAACTGGCCGGGACGGATCTGTCCCGGTTCCAGGTCGTGTGTCTGATCCACGCAGCGCAGCCGACGACGGAGCTGTGGGAAGAGTTGACCGACTATGTGAAGTCGGGCGGGGGGCTGTTGCTGACGCTGGGAGCACGTTCGGCGATTGCCGGACGGTCGCGGCCCGACGAGGGTCTCGATCCGATCGCCTGGAACACTGCCGCGGCGCAGCGACTTTCGCCCGCGAGTCTGAAAGCAGAGCTGTCGTTCTCCCCCGCGGCCACGATCGACTGGTCGAACACTCAGAATCCGCTGGTGAGGAAGCTGGAGGAACTGGGAGCGTTGCCGGAATTCGCGGCGCTCGATATTCGCCGATACTGGAGCGTCGAACCGGCCGAGGACGCCACGGTGATCGCCCGGTATGCCCGTCCGCCCAGTGTGCCGGCCCTGATCGAGCGTCGCGTCGGTCGCGGCAGAGTTCTGATGCTGACGACCTCCGTCGACTCGGTGGCCTGGAACGACCTCCCCGGACACTGGGTGTATGTGGTTCTGGCCGACCAGTTCGCCCAGCGACTGGCGGGTCTGGGGGAGGAGAAGGCGAACTTCGTAGTCGGCGACGATGTCGGGCTGCCCCTCAATCCGGCTCAAGCCGTTCAGAAAGTCGTGTTGCGAATGCCGGAGTTCAAGCAGCGGCAGGAGGCGATCGCCGAACCGCGGGACTTCCTGCTGCTGAGCGGAATGAGCGATCCGGGCCAGTACCAGATCGAGGCGGTCGAACCGGCGACGAACGAAGTGCAGGCTTTCAGCCTGAATCTCTCCGGTACGGAAAGCGACTTTCGACAGATCGAACCGGCGGAACTCGACCGGGTGCTGGGCGAAAAACGCTACAGTGTCAGCCGCGACCCCCAGACTCTGGAACGGAGCCTGGCGGTCGGGCGGCTCGGCCAGGAGGTCTACGGTCTGCTGCTGATGTGCCTGGTCGGATTCTTCATTCTGGAACAGCTCACGTCAGCCTGGTTCTACGAGCAGGAAGGGGGCGGGAAAGTGATGAGTGCTCAGTGATGAGCGAGCTGCAAAGAAGGCTTATCGCGGATCGCTGATTGCTTATCGCCAGACTCCGATCACGGTCTCCTTTTCACTCGCCACTTATCGCTAGCCACTAGCCACTGTTTTATGAGTTTTTCCCTCGAACCTGTGTGGTCCTGGCCGGTCGTCCTGGCGGCGGCAGCGGCGCTTGTCGCCGTCGTGCTGGTGACGCAGCGGGCGGTTGCGTCGCGACTGACGCCGGGGCGACAGCGGGTTCTGCTGGGGTTACGGCTGACGGCGGCGATCCTGCTGATCTGGGCGATGTTCCGCCCGGTGCTGCAGATTTCCGAAGTCACCGAAGGGAAGGCGCAACTGCTGATCCTGGCGGACGCCAGCCGGAGCATGAACACCGCCGACGGTCCCGGCGGCAAATCGCGCTGGACGGCTTCCCGGGAGGATCTGGCGGAACTGGAGAAGGCTTTCCAGGACTGGGGACAGAAGCTGGAAGTCCGTCAGTTCGAGTTTGGAAAGGACCTCGTTCCGCGCGATCCCGCCCTGCGGGAAGGAACGGCGGACTTCACCGCCATTGGCGCTGCGCTGGAGGCTCTGCAGCGGGAGACGCGGGATCGGCGAACGCTGGGAGTTCTGCTGCTGACAGACGGGGCGCAGCGGGCCATTCCGCCGTTCGACAATGATCCGCTGCTGGCGGCCCGCAAGCTGGGCGAGCTGCAGGCGCCGATCTACCCGGTGGGCTACGGCACCGCCGCGTTGTCCGATTCGACGCTCGACCTCGCGGTGGAGGATCTGCTGGTTGACCCAGTGGTCTTCGAAAAGAAGCAGGTCCCGGTGACGGTCCGGCTGCGGGCACTCGGAGCCGCGGGGCGGAAGGCCCAAGTCCGGTTGCTGATCGAAGATCGCAGCGGCAAGCGGCTGGGCGAATCGGGGACGCTGGTCCCTGCCCACGCTTCCGGAAATGCGCGTCCGACGGTCGAAGTCGAGATCACGCAGCCCGTTCAGATCATTCCCGTTGAGCTGTCGTTCATTCCCGACCAGTCGGGCGAGTTGAAACTCGCCGTGGAAGTGGTCCCGGCCGATGGAGAACTGCTGGTGCGGAACAACACGCGGCAGACGGTCATCACGGTGCGGCAAGGAGGGCTGCGGGTCGCGTATTTCGACGCTCCGCGGGCCGAGCAGAAGCTGATCCGCACGGTCAACGGAGCCGAGCAGATCCAGCTCGACTACTTCCAGGTGTGGGGGCAGCTCTTCCGCAACCGCACGCAGATACCGCCTGCTGCGTTCGAACGGAATGCCTACGACATCTACATTATCGGCGATGTTCCGGCGGACGTCTTCGGAGTCGACAATCTGCGATCCCTCGCCGCCCGGCTGGACGATGGCGCCGGCCTGATGATGACCGGCGGGCTTTCGAACTTCTCCGCGGGGGGCTACGCCACGACGCCACTGGCGGATTTCCTGCCGGTAGAGCTGAACCGGGGGGGAGGTCGACGAGGAGCGGCCGACCCCAATGATCAGATCACCGACCGCGTGCAGATGCTGCCAACGGAACTGGGAGCGAAGCGATACGTGATGCAGCTTGCGCCGCCCGACCGGAATGCGGCGGTCTGGCAGTCGCTGCCGCCCCTCGACGGCGCGACTCGACTGTCGCCCAAGCGCGACAATCCGCTGATCGAGGTCTGGGCCGAGACCGCTCAGCAGCAGCCGCTGCTGGTGGCGACCGAAGTCGGTCGAGCGCGCGTGATTGCGTTTGCGGGAGACACGACGCGGCTGTGGTTTGCCCAAGGCCATCCGGCCGAACATCAGCGATTCTGGCGGCAAGTCATCGTCTGGCTGGCGCACAAGGAGGAAGACACCAGCCAGCCGGTGTGGGTGAAGGTCGATCCGCGGAACGTCTTGCCGGGCTCGCCGGTGAACCTGACGTTCGGCGCCCGGGCGGCCGATGGCGTTCCGCTGCCGGACGCCACGTTTCGCGTCGAGCTGACCGGTCCGGACGGAAAGCCGGAATCTCTCCCCCCGCGCCGAGGCGAATCAAGTTCATCGGCGACGTGGGCCGCCGCCGGGGCGGCGGGAGATTACTGGGTGAAGGTTTCCGCCCGGCAGGGCGAGACGGCGGTGGGACTCGATGCGTGGACTCGATTCATCGTCGACGATCGGGACCTGGAGCTCGATCAACCGGCCGCCGACTACGAGCTGCTGCGGCAACTGGGCTCCCTGAGCGGCGGCAAGCTTCTGACGCGCGAGGAACTGCCGGACTGGCTGAAATCGTTGCGGGAAACGCGGTTCGAAGACCTGACGCGAATGACGAGCATCACCCTCTACGACCGCTGGTGGATCCTGGCGGCGTTCGTCGGAGTCGTGAGCCTGGAATGGTTCCTGCGGAAAAAGTGGGGACTGGTGTAAGTCGAGGCGGGTCGAGAGGAATGTCGCGAAGACAGGTGCGTCTGGCCCTGCCGCACGCCGTGAAACGCCCGCGTGAAACCGCTCCGCGTTAAACCCTGCGGGCTGGGCTGACTCTGTCCGATGATCGGGAGATTCTTGTCGCAACGGTTGCACCTTGCGGCAAGTCTCGCGGCGTGACGTGCCGATTCGACTCTCAGACTCCGCGGTCCGCTCATTTCGGGACCGCCCGTCATTTCTGTCGCACTGGAAGCTCTCCATGTCGAATGCCGCCCCAGCAACTTCGCCGGTCGTCGCACCGCGTCTCGTTTCTCCCTCCCGGTTTATTCTGCTGGCGCTTGTGGCGGGCTGCTGCGGGATGGGGATCAGCGCCTGGCTCGACGGACGAACTCGCCCCGCCTTCACGGGGCGGCTGCACGCCCACACGATCTCCGTCACGGCGGGCCGCTCGGCGAGAATCGTCGAATTGCCGGCGGCCAGCGGAACGAACGTCTCCCCCGGCGACACGCTCGTGGTCGTCTCGGACGACCGGCTGGATGCACGGATCCGACAGCAGGAACAGGACGTCAAAGAGCTGGAGGCCGATGTCGCACGCGTGACGGCGGCCGCCGACATCGAATTGCAGTGGCGGCAACGCGATCTGCAGGCTGAACAGTTTGAGCTGCAGCTCAAGGCGGCGGGATTTCTGCAGGACAAGATCAGCCGACAGGTCGAGCAGATTGCCTGGCAGGAACGGTTGAACGCATTGTCGTCGTGGACCACGGCCGAAGAACCCGGCGGGTTCGGAAAGCTGCTGCAGGCCAGCTTTCCCGACGACGGGCGCGTTCAGGCGATGCTCCGGGAAGATGCCGCCGCCACGGCCGCGGAGGCTCTCTCGGTCCAGCTCGGACTGTGCGAACAGCGGATCGCCGAGATTCAGGCGCTCAGCAAGGAGCTCGAAAGCAAGATCAAGGTGTCAGCGGGCGTCGACCTGGCGCAACAGCGGCTGACGCGAGCCCGGGAGGAACTGGAGTCGATCCAGCAGCAGCGCGAGGGACTCAAGATCGCCAGCCCGGCGTATGGCATCGTAGGGGTGCCGCAACGGCAGCCGGGCGACATCATTCAGCCGGGCGAAACAATCGTGGATCTGCTCGATCCGGAACGGCGTTTTCTGGTGGCCGAGGTGCCTTCAACAGCCGCCGTCGAATTCCATGCCGGCTCGAAGGTGGCCCTGCTGTTTCCGGGGGGTGAGCGACGGGTCGGCGTGATCCGCGAACTGCCGCCGCAGACCGATCAGCCCGCAGCGCGGACTCAGGAGAGCTTTCTGGAAGTCCGGATCGAACCGGCGGGCCGGCTGTGGCCGACGGCCCCGATCGGAACGCGGGTCGACGTGAGCGTGCTGCCGGCCGACGAGCACATTCGCTGAATGTGCCGAGGGCGGTCGAAGCAGCGCTGGCGGGCGAGCCGCCAGCGGCACGTGACGACGCAGGGCTTTCGGTTTGAATGGGGAACACGCGCCGGCAGGCGGGAGCCCAATCTCGTTCGGCACGGTGCTTGCATAATCTATGGCGGCTGGGGGAAGGCGGCGAGGAGTTCTTCGTCGTCGGCCCAGCCGGTCATGTAGAGACAGACCATTTCATACGCTCGACGCGACAGGTTGCCTCCCGTCGCCAGGGCCAGGAGCAGCCCGGCGAGCAGCGAACAGTAGAGCTGGATCTCCACGCCCCGCGTCTTCGCCGAGAGCAGTTGCTGGCAGCCCAGCACCTGCTTCAGAAACCGGAAGAACAGCTCGATCTGCCACCGGCATTCATAGATTAGCACCACCTGTTCGGCCGGGAGATCCAGCAGCGTCGTGGCCAGGATCAGGCCTTCCCGCCCGGTCTGGTCGCTGCGAAGCCGCCCCTGCCTTGCCGAACTTGGTCGACCGGGCACTGGCTCGACGGTGATCCGCCGCACGACGTGATTGGTTCTTGCGGGACTGGCTCCGCTGCCGCCGCCCAGCGCGATCAGTTCATCCGCCACGACCCCCGCGGCGCGATCGGCTTCGGTGAGCGCGGGGAGTTGAACCGCATGACCGTTCGCGTCGTTGACCGGTCCCTCGACCACGCGACCGTCCCCGCGATTGAGCCGGCAGACGTAGTCGCAGCGGGCTTCGACCAGTTCGTTGAACACCACGGCCGAGCGATAGCCCCGGTCCAGAATATAAAGGTCTCCCGGCGCACCGGCGGGTTGCGGTTCGCGGGCCTGGATCTGCTGGAGCGTGACGGCGCGCTCGGAGTGCGGCCCTTTGGCCGGCTCCTCGGTGAGGGTCGAGGCCACGACCCTCTGGTCGTGAATGCGAAGCTGGGTGTGCAGCCGCCACTGGCCTTGAGAACCGCGTCCCAGCCGGGCGGCGATCTGCGGCAAGGCCGACAGCACGGTCCCGTCGACGGCGACGAGACGTTCGACGATCGGGTTGGGAAGGCGTCCCAGCCGACCGCTGCGGCTCACGCGGAACTGATGCCGGGCGAACTGGCGGCGGAGTTCGTGAACGAGTCCTTCCAGGAGCGAGGGATCGAAGACGGACGAGGCCTCGGAGAAGGCCCCGGCCGAGACCTTTTGCCCGCCGGCGAGCTGTTGGACCTTTTTCAGTCCCGAGGCTGCGACGAGCGCCCGGGCGGACTTGAGAACGGGGTTGAAGAAGCCGATCAGGAGGAGCGCGGCATACTGGCTGTAGAACAGCTGCCGGTTGCGAGCGGTGTCGCGTTCTGTCCCGCAGGGAGCCAATCGTTGCAGCAGCGGAAAGATGCGCCGCAGCAGGACGGTCCCGGCCAAAGGACCAATCAGCTCCCGCCGCTCCTCCTCCGTCAGCCCCTTCTCCGCCATCGCCACTCCCTCCGCAGGGAGAAAGACTACAATCTCAATCGGCCTGCGCAAAAAGCGTGCCGAACGAGATTGGGCGGGAGCCTGCCCTACGACTGCGGGATCGCGGGCCACCACGAGCAGAGATAGTAGGCGCGGGGAACGCTCGATTCGAGCAGCATCTGCCAGGGCTCGAGCCCGGCGGGCGCCGACCGGGTCTGCACCGATCCGACGATCAGATCGATCAGACCGGTCTGCGAGTGGTAAGTCACGACACGGGCCTCGGCCAGGCCGAGCTGTTTCTGCAGGGCAGCCAGGGCCTCTTCTTCGAAGCCGATCTCGTCGATCAGTCCGTTCTGCTTCGCGTCCTTCGCCGTGAAGACCTCGCCCGTGGCCAGCTTGCGGACCTGCTCCGTTGTGAGCGTGTCCCGATTGTCGTCGATGACGGTCAGAAACTGATCGAACGACTGATTGAGGATGTTTTCCCAGAGCTTCTTCTCGTTCTCCGTGAGCGGATGAAACGGGCTCAAAGCGTCCTTGAACTCCCCGGTCTTTAATGGATCGGACGCCACTCCCAGCTTCGATGCCAGCTCGCTGACGTCGTACCGCGGAATAATGACGCCGATCGATCCGGTCCAGGTGGTCGGCTCGGCGAAGATCTTTCCCTGGGTCCCGGCGCCCATCGCAATGTAGTATCCCCCCGAGGCCGCCATGCGCTTCATTTGAACGAAGACCGGCTTCTTCTCGCTGAGCTTCTTCAGGCGGGCGTAGATCTGGTGGCTGTCCGCGACGAATCCGCCGCCGCTGTCGATCGACAGCAGGATGCCTTTGACGGCGTCGTCTTCGAGCGCCTTGTCGATCTGCTTGATCAGGCGTTCGGTAAACGGCGGCATGATGGTGCCGGTCATCGACAGAATGACGAGTTTGTCCCGGCTGGTCTTGCTCCCCGAGTGATAGCTCTCGGCGGGCGGCGTCTGCGCCTGAAAATACTCCTGAAAGCTGCTGTACATCGAAATGTTGGCCAGCACCGACAGGCCCAGCAGCGCCAGCAGGATGCGGGTGGTCCAGGTCGACCAGGGCCGCGGAGCGGGCAGTTGCACCACAATCGTCGAAGCAGCCCCGGTCGCCTGGCCGGCCGGGTTCGGTGAATCAGCCATTTCTGAACCATCCTTGCGGTATGAAGAAGCCGGCCGGCAACCGCCGGCCGTTCGGGGCAGCGTAGTCGTCCGTCCGGCGACCGTCCAGCATCAGGCCGCCCGACCGACCATGACGGCGATCGGTCGGCGAGATGCTTCGGCCGACTTGCTGCAGGCGTCAATGAAGGCGGTACGTGCTGCGGTCCGTGGCAGACTTTTCCGCCAGACGCGACCCTGACGACTTTTCGGAAGATGCGCCCCGCAACGGTCTGCACGCCGGATTCTGCGGCATCGCCGTTAGAACCGACAGATTCGCGCCGCCGAACTGGACGATTCTCTCTCCTGTTCACACGGCGGCGCGGATCGTGAGGATTCTGCCGCGCAGCCAGTGGGAATGCGGCCGGTCGCCATCGTGCGGTGCGGCTGCCGGGCCAGGGTCGCTGCACGACGGCTGCAAGTGTGTGGGGCAGTCGTGCGGGACAGATGAACTGGCGCCGCGGCCTGACGCTGCGGACTCTGGGTCCAGGGAGAGAGCGGACATGAAATTGTTTCAAGGTTTTGACCTTCGTCAGTGGCTGTGGGCCGCCGCCGTTGCCGGCGCCATCAGTCCCGTCGTCCAGGCGCAGGCGCCGTCGAAGCCGGCGCTGCAGGCGCCCGCCCGCCTGGGACCGCAACAGTCCGCCCGACCGATCCAGCAGGTCGCCGGCACGACCAATCCGCAGCGCAACAATCCGATGCGTCCGGCCGCGCCGGTGCAGATCAGCGCCGATCCCAACGCCCCGAAGAGCGATATCCAGCGCCAGCTCGAAATCATCTACGAGCAGAACGGCATGGAAGCGCCGAATATGAACCTGCAGATGACGCCGATCCAGCCCGGCGGCGCAGGAGCGGCCGCTTCGGGTCCGCATCAGGCTCCCGCCGCGCAGCAGGGTCCGGTCGCGCAGCGGACGGAAGAGCAGAGCGGCAATCGCTTCACGGGATTCTTCAAGAAACTCGTCGGCAGCGGAGATAAAGGTCCCAAGCCGACTCCGGCCGGGAGGCAGGCGCCGGGGCTGAGCAACGCTTCCGCGCCGAGTCCGCAGTCCGCGCCGCCGGTTGCGCCGCCGGTCGTCGAGGGGCTGTTCGACGACACCCCGCCGCAACCGACGGTTCAGGTCCCGGTGCAGGCTCAACCTCAGCCGCAATATCAACCGCCTGTTCAGCCTCAGTACCAACCGCCGGTTCAGCCTCAGTATCGGCCGCAGCAGCCGTATCAGCCATCGGCTCAGCAGTACCGGCCCCAGCCGCAGTATCAGGCCCGGCCGAACGTCCCCGCGCAGCCGCAGTACCGGCAACCCTATGCGACACAGCCGCAGCAACGGCCGCAGTATGCGGGCCAGCCAACCTACGTGCCGCGGCCGCTGCCGCAACAGCCGGGTCAGCCCGCACGACTCCCTGCGACAACCGCTGCCGCGGCGCCGTTGAATGCAGCCCGCCGTTCGGCTCCGCTGCTTCCGATGACGCCGGAGTCGGGCCTGCCGCCCGCCCCTGCGCCGTTCACGGTGGCGACGACCACGGAACCGACCACCCTGGGAACGCCGGCGTTCCTGCCAGCCGCGACGACCAAAGCACAGCCCGTCGTGAAAGCGGAACCAGCCGCGACCGCCGAGCAGTTTGCAGAGCCGCTCCGGATTATCGCGGAGCCGACCCCGTCGGTCGCACCGCGAACACGGATCGCGATGGCCGGACCGCGCATTCCCGCGGCTGCAGCGCCTCGCGAGCAGGGACCGGCCTTGTCACTGCCGCCGTCGCTGGACGAACCCGTCAAACTCCCCGAAGCCGCTGCCACGGAAACCGCGGCCGCTCCGACCCCGTCGAATGCCGATCCGCTCGGGGACTTCGAAGATCCCTTCACGGAAATGTCCGAAAGCGAAGCCGACGGTCGCGGAAAGACGGCTCCGAAGCCCGTCGCTGCGGCCCCGGCTGCGCCGCAGTCAACCGCGGCTCCTGAGCTCGCTGCTCCAGCCCCGACCCTGCCCGCGCCCGCCCTGGCCGCTACGACTCCGGCCCTGCCCGATCCGGAGACAGCTCCCACAACGCAGTTCACGGCTGCAAAGCCGGCCCCGGTTTTGAAGGCCGAGACGCCGCGGGAGGATGGCGCGCCGATTCTGCTTCCCGCACCAATGGAAGCTGCGGCTCCGCAGTCGGACGAGGCGATGGAGGAGAACGAAGAAGAAGAGGATCCGTTTGAGGCCGAGCTGAACGACGACGAACCCGAATTGAAACTGCCGATCCGCAGGTCGTCCGACAGCCAGCCCGCGCTGGCTGTCCCACAGCTCGCTGCGAAGCCCGCGACTCCGGCTCCCACGAAGGATGCTCCTGGATTCGAAGCGCCGGTCGAACTGGGACCGGTCGCCCCTGTACCGCTGTCGGCCCCGAAACTCTCCGACCTGAATCCGCTGCTGGCCCCGCGGGAGGAAAAGGCGGAAGCCAAGCCCGTCCCGAAATCGGAAACCGAGGTCAAAGTCGCCGAGAAAGCCGCTCAGCCGCTGCCCCTGGACGCTCCGGCCCTGACGCCCGTTCCGCAGCTCCAGCTCGACGGCGACAGCACGAAGAGCAAGATGGAGCGGATCCGCGAACGGAGCGGGACGGTCGGACTGAAGGGCTTCTGCCCGGTCAAGCTTCGCGATCAGCGTGAGCTGGTCGATGCTCAGCCGGGGTACGAAGCGATGTACCGCGGTCAGAAGTTCCTGTTCTCGGACATCGAGTCCCGGGCCAAGTTCGAACAGAACCCGACCCGCTACGCCCCGGCCGCCTACGGCGCCGACGTCGTGGCCCTGCTCCGCGACAAGAACGTGGTCGAAGGGACGCTGGACTATGCCGCCTGGTACAAGGGCCGGCTCTACCTGTTCGGTTCGGAGGCCAGCCACGACACGTTCGTGGAGAAGCCGGAAGACTTCGCCGACGGCGAATCGATCGAGTAGTCGAATGCAGTGACGCTGGCGATCGAGCCTGACCCCACACCTCAGGCTCTCGCTCGAACGCTCCCTCCGGTTCCCGACCCAGGACCGGAGGGAGCGTTTTTTTTGTTGGGCAATCTGACCCGCCGAGTACGCCCAGTCCTCCTCCTACGGTTCCAGGATCGACGAATCACGTTTCGCTCAATCGTCAGAAGCGGCAGATTCCAGAACGATCGCTCGACTGCGCACTTCACCCTGGTATCGTTCGAGGTACTTCAGCATAAGCATCCCGGGCCATCTGGGCGGAACCACCTCCAGATCCGGGCGAGCATGATTTAACTCTGTTAGTTTTCGACGCCAGTTCCCGACGAAATCTGCATTCAGTATCAATTGGTTACACTCCATCCTCCGGAGATCGAGCGTCCGCAAGGCCGGCATGTCGGCGAACGCAGTCAGATCTTCCGGTAGCACTTGATCTCGCAGTTCCAGATGATGCAGCTCCGTCATATCGCGGAATCTCGCGCGTGCCAGCTTCAGGTCGATGGGCAAGTCGATGACGAGTTCCTCCAATTGAGTCGCACACCATAGACTCGAGATCGCCTGTAATTGTCGCGGACCGACCTCTTCGTCGAAACGTTTCTGCTCGTCCCGACTGCGTCGGAACTGCTCCTGGGTTGCGGTCCAGATGTCGAATTCCAACGGCTTCCTGGGCTTGCCTACGATTTCGAGAGCATTTAGATCCAATAATCGCCGCAGCCGTTTTCCGACATCATCCGGCAGATGGCAATTGCTGAGCCGAAGATAGAGCAGATCCTGGCAATCATCGAGTCCGTCCCAGATGCAGGGAGATGTGTATCGTAGACGCAGTCGTTCGATTCCCAGTCCGAATTGACGATAGCGGACAATCTGATTGAGCCGCCTGATGTCGGTGCCTGTCAGCGGCCGTCCGAAGTCAGAAGTGAGTTCGACCGTCCGCAGACGAGAAACGACCGGAACGAGCGAGTCTGGCAGCGCTGTCAGAACGGACCACGGCGGCGGCTCGTGGTAGCTGTCGCGGGAATCGCGGCCGATCACCTGCAGGTGCCGGCGGTACTCGGTGTGCCAGTAATAGCGCCACGCGGGGATCGCCGCGACGGCCAGCAGCACGAGTCCGCCCAGCGACCTCCAGAGCCACCGCCGGCTGCGGCGGGATTTCTCGGCTTCCAGCCTGCGTGATTCGTCCATGTGACGCTCCTCGCGGAGTCTCGGCCGGGCGCGCCCGGCCCTACTCGGCGTCGGGTATAAACGTCGGCGGCAGGTTCTCGGCCGGCACAACGGGCCAGAGCATCTGTCGGCTGGACTTCAACCTGCGAGTTCGCCCGACTTGTTGCTGCCAGCGCAAGAGCGCCGCCTCCGTCGGAAGTCCCGGCGTTACTACATCAATGTCCGGACGCCGTTGACACAGTTCTGCAATTCGTTCGCGCCAGTCGGCGAGCGTCTCCACCGTGAGATCCTGCCAGTCGACGCGCGCGCCCCCCAGGTCCAGCAACCGCAGCGCTGGCAACTCGGCCAGCGTCAGCAATTCCTCGCGCGAGACGTTCGCGTGCAGCGTCAGTTGGTACAGATCGCGCAGGCGGCGAAAATCATGCCCGGCGAGAGTCACCGGACGGGGAATTCGCAGAAACAGTTCTTCGAGCTGGGGGACGTCCCAGAGGCTGTCGATGCCGGCCCGCTGGCGTCGTTCCGACTCTCTGATTTCATTAGACAGCTCTTGGTCGGCACCCGGCGCATTCAGCCGTTCGCGATCACGCATTGCCCAGCCGGGGTAATGGTCAGGTTCTCCGATGATCGCCACGACATTGACGGCGTCGAGCCGCGCCAGGCGGCTCCCTGCGTCGACCGGAAGTTCGCAGCGGTCAAGCTTCAAGTAAAGGAGGTCGTCATACTCAGACAGACCGTCCCAGATCTGCCACGGGGCATCCGTCAGACACAGCCGCTCGATTCCCAACCCGAATTGACGATAGCGGACGATCTGATTCAACCGCCGCAGATCCTCCGCGGTGATCGGCCGCGCGTCGTCCGACGTTAGATCCACCGTCCGCAATCGCGAAACGATCGGCTGCAACGACTTGGGAACCGACGCCAGCACCGACCACGGGGGCGGCTCATGGTAGCTGTCGCGCGGATTTCGGCTGATCGTGCGCAGATGCCGCTGGTATTCTGTGTGCCAGTAGTAACGCCACGCGGGGATCGCCGCGATCGCCAGCAGCACAAATACGCCGAGCGAGACCCACAGCCGCCAGCGGGATCGGCGAACGGAGGGGCGAGTGGAGTCCATGCTCGAGATCATGGGACCATCCTGGCAATGATGGAGGTCGACGAACGCCAGCCGGAATCCCGTATACAGGATCGACTGCGACACGTAAACGGGTCCCGGCCGACATTGGCGGGCGAGGCGTTCGCCCCGGCGACGACTCTCAAGCCGCGTTCGCAGGGGAGTCCGCGGGCCGCGAGAGCCTTCGCCGAACATGCACGATGATCGCCGCATGCACGGCGAACGCCACGCCGAGGCCGAGAATCTGCGCTCTCCAGCAGGCATGACTGTTTGTCGCCACCACGACGGCGCAGGCCCCGCTGACCGGCAGGAACAGGCCCAGCGTCGTCCAGAGTCCGGGGTTATATTCCCGGCGAATGACCGCCGGGACGACGTGGCCCAGAGAGTTCAGCAACGGCAGATAGAGGGCCATCAGCCCCAGCGCGGGATTGACGAAGACCGCCAGATACAACGCCACCAGGTCAACGCCCCAGACGCCGAGGGCGTTGATCCAGAACGTGGCGGCCGGAGTGAGGGCTTCACGCCCCCCGCCGATCACCCGGTTGATATAGAGCCGGAAGCGGTCGCCGCGGTGCTCTTCCCATTGATGCAGCAGGTAAATTGGAAGCTGCAGGAACACGCACCCCAGGACCAGCCCGGAGGCGGCGAACCACAGGGGCGCCACGGTCAGCAGCGCAATTGCGGCGAACAACGAGGCATACGGCCATTGCCAGTCCACGACCAGCCAGTTCCAGCAGCGACGGAGTGGTTGCACGATGGCGGGCTCGTTCAGGAATCGAAAAACTGCCCGCTCACGCCGAGCCGGCATCGCGGTCATGACGATAGCGTCTCAAGAGCCGCAGCACATCGCCCACGGTCCTCAACTGCCCGTACTCTGCGTCGGGAATTGTGAGGTCGAATTCGTCTTCGAGGGCCATCACCAGTTCGACGATATCCAGCGAGTCGGCGCCCAGCTCATTCTGCAGTTGCACGGAGAGGGTGATGTCGTCCTCCGGCAGATTGAGTTCCGCGGCCAGACGGTTCCGCACCCGCCACAGGAGCTGCCCGCACGCAGGGCAGGTGGCGTCTCCCGAATCCAGCGAGGTTTCGACGACGGCCATTGCTCTGCAGACGTCGCAGCGCAGCGGCTGGCCTTCCGGAGTGCGGGAGGAAATCGTCATGACGCGGCCTCGCGAGCAACGTGCGACTGAGAGGCTCTCTGGAAAGCTCCGCTGACGCCACTCAAAAGGGGAGGCGTGGCTAGTGATTAGTGGCTGGTGGTTAGTGGGGAGAAGGCGGGGGTGGGGGAGAGTTGATTTGCAGTAGATGGCGTAATTCGGCAGGCGGGAGCCTGCCCTACCGCGGCGGACGAGGACGTCCGCCGTACGTACCGCGATCGGCTCCGGCGGGTCGGCTTTCTTACGGCCGTCCCGCCGGAGTCCGTCTGGCGGTGATGTTGCGCCGGTGGAAGTCCCGGCGGTTCAAGCACTTGATCAGGTTCGCCGGTCGTTTGGCCGGGTGAACGGGAAAAGCTCGACGTCGAGGCTGTGCGCACACGGGGTGCGCCCCTCGGACTTTCCTGGTGGAAAGCCCGTCGCTGGGCCCTGATCAGGCCCGGTTTGACGGGAATCGTCCGGAACGCCGGCGGTGGCCCGCCGACGCGCATGCTCCTATGTCCCCGTCATAAATAGCGAGTTTGTTGCGCGGAATTCACATAAGAAGTGGTTGGTGGGTCGTGGATGGTGGATGGGGAGGAGGGGACGGAAGGCGAAGAGGGCGCGGGGCGTCTGGGAGGCGTTTCCTGGCGGAGCTTGGGAACGAGGGAAGAGAGGCTGAATCGTCATGTCGCGGCCTCGCGAGCGATGTGCCACAGAGACTAAGCCTTCGAGCGATTCTCGCGCCCGCTCGCATCGGATTCCACCGCCGAGGTTGAACTCGCCAGCAGATGCGGTCAGAGTAAAGTCCTGGCATTCTCGATCATTTCCCGATGAGCGCGCCGGTTTCTGGGCGTCCTGGGAGACCTGCGGTCCTCGGCACGAAGGGCGTTCCCAGATGCTCTCGGCTCGCGAACCTCTTTGGGACGACCACGCGGCCTTGACCGGCGCACGGCACGACGCGACGAGTGCCCGGCGAGACTCCGCAGTCGGACGTGACGCCGAAGGGAGCATCGGAACTGCATCGTGCCGGCTGTCAACGGGGCCGCATTCCAGTACCGGACATGAGGGAGAACCATGTTGACTCCGTCATGCGGCGTCTCTCTCTCTGCGAGCGGCCACTGTCGGTGGACGTTATGGGCGCCGAAAGCGGCGCAGGTCGATCTTCTGCTCTACGGCAACGCCGCCGAACCGTTGCGTCTGCCGATGACTCGTTCGGTCGACGGCTACCATTCCTGCGAACGGACGGGCGTCGTCGCAGGGCAGCGCTACGCATTTCGGCTCGACGGCGGCCCCGTACGGCCCGACCCGGCGTCGCTGTGGCAACCCGACGGCGTGCATGCGCCGTCCGCCGTCTGGCGACCGGACGCGTTCCGCTGGACCGACGCCGCCTGGAAATGTCCGCCCCGTTCTGCGCTGGCGATCTACGAGCTGCACGTCGGCACCTTCACGCCAGGCGGCACGTTCGACGACGTCATTCCGCGGCTGGCCGACCTGGTGGGTCTCGGCGTCACCGCCATCGAACTGATGCCCGTGGGTCAGTTTCCCGGCACGCGCGACTGGGGCTACGACGGCGTCTACTGGTACGCGGCGCAGAACAGCTACGGAGGACCGGACGGCTTGCAGCGGCTGGTCGACGCCTGCCATGCGCAGGGGCTCGCAGTCATCCTGGACGTGATCTACAACCATCTTGGTCCGGAGGGCAATTACCTCCGCGACTTCGGCCCCTACTTCACCGACCGGTATGACACGCCCTGGGGAGAGGCTCTCAACTATGATGGTCCCGATTCGGAGCATGTCCGGCGGTTCGTTCTCAACAACGTGCGCTACTGGCTGCGGGAATTCCACCTCGACGGACTCCGTCTCGACGCAGTCCACGCCATTTGCGACGCCAGCCCGGTTCATATTCTGGCGGACATCCAGAAGACGGCAGCAGAAGTTGCCGCCGAGCAGAACCGCGAAGTGCTGATTCTTGCCGAGAGCAATCTCAACGATGTCGTGTTGCTCGATCCCGCCGACCAGGGCGGATACGGCCTCGCCGGCCAGTGGAGCGACGATTTCCATCACTGCGTCCACGCGCTGCTGACCGGCGAACGGGACGGCTATTACCTGGACTTCGACGCGCCGGCCCGGCAGGTCGTCAAGGCGATCAACGACGTTTTCGTCTATGACGGCGGGTTCAGCCCGTTTCGGCAGCGCCCGCACGGCAGGCCGGCGGGCGACCACCCGGGCGACCGGTTCGTCATCAGCATTCAGACCCACGACCAGGTCGGCAATCGCGCCCTGGGCGATCGTTTCGGGACGTTGCTCACTCCGCCACAGCAACGTCTGGCGGCAGGACTGCTGCTCCTGTCGCCGTACGTGCCGATGCTGTTCATGGGCGAAGAGTACGGAGAGACGCATCCGTTTCCGTTCTTCTGCGACTTCGGCGACGAATGGCTCCTGGAGGCGGTCCGGCGCGGACGCCGCGAGGAGTTTGCGGACTTCGCCTGGACCGGCGAACTTCCCGACCCCGGCGCACCAGCCACGTTTGAATCCGCGATCCTTTCCTGGAGCTGGCCGGCCGGTTCCGTGCAGGCTGGTTTGCGAAATCTGTACCGCGATTTGTTGCGGTTGCGCAAGTCACTACCGGCGCTCGCAGACTATCGTCATCGGCGCGCCGCACTCATTGAGACGAAACGCAGCAACGTGCTGGCGATCGAGCGGGGAGATATCCAACACTCGGGCCACCGGCTCTGGGCGGCGTTGCACCTGGGCGGCGATCCCGCCGCCTGGTCGCCACCCGACTGGTCCGAGTGCCGAGTTCTGCTGCGTTCCGAAGAAACGCGATACGGCGGAGGCGGAGACTCGACAGCTCCGGAAGAGGCGCCTCTCACCCCCTGGGAGTTCGTCGTCTTCGGCTCAGCCGACTACCCCGTGTCCCGGGAGACCAACGCTTGACGACCGACGATGCAGACAAGAGCCAGAAACCGGACACTCATCTCCGCCCGCTGATCGACCGGATCGTCGCGGCGGTCACCGAGCGAACGGAACATGCCCGACTGCCGACGGCTACGTATCGCGTGCAGTTTCACAAGGGCTGTACGTTCCGCGACATCACGACGATCGTGCCCTATCTCCACGCGCTGGGGATCAGCGACCTCTACGCGTCGCCGTTCCTGGAGGCCCGGCCCGGCAGCATGCACGGCTATGACATCGTCAATCACGCGACGATCAATCCGGAGATTGGCACGCTCGACGAACTGCGGACGCTCCGCGCCGAGCTACGGTCGCGAAACATGGGCCTGATTGCCGACGTCGTGCCCAATCACATGGCCACCGCTCCAAAACAAAATGCCTGGTGGCAGGATGTTCTGGAGAATGGCCCCAGTTCGGCCTTTGCCGGGTACTTCGACATCGACTGGATGCCGCTGAAACCCGACCTGGCCAATAAGGTGCTGCTGCCAGTGCTGGGAGACCAGTACGGCGCCGTCCTGGAAAGCGGCCAGCTCGTCGCGGCCTATGAAGACGGCGCGTTCTGGCTCGACTACTACGATCAGCGTTATCCGATCTCGCCGCGTTCTTACAGCCTGATTCTGTCGCCGCGAATCGACGAACTGCAGGTCAGACTCGGAATTGAACACGAGGAGATTCTGGAGCTGTTCAGCATCCTGACGGCCATTCGCAACCTGCCGCCACGCACCGAAACCGACGTCGGTCTGCTGGCGGAACGCCGGCGAGAAAAAGAAATTATCAAGCGCCGACTGCATGAACTGGTCAGCCGGTCGCCCGACATCACCGCATTCGTCGCCGACAGTCTGCAGCAGATCAACGGCCGGGCGGACGATCCGCGGAGCTTCGATACGCTCGACGAACTGCTGCGGGACCAGGCCTATCGGCTGTCGTACTGGCGCGTCGCATCGGACGAAATCAACTATCGACGATTCTTCGACATCAACGACCTCGCCGCGCTCTGCACGGAGTCTCCGCCCGTCTTCGCCGATACGCACCGACTCCTCTTCGACCTGCTCGACGAGGGAACCGTGACCGGCCTGCGGATCGACCATCCCGACGGACTCTATGATCCGTGGCGCTATTTTTGCCAGCTCCAGGAAGCTCACTACCTGCGGCTCTGCCGCGCAGCACTCTCGGAATTCGCGTCGGGACTGCCGCCTCTGTCCGAAGACGACCGCCTGTTGCTCGAGCAGCGGCTCGCGGAGCTCTGGCGCGTCGCGGTCCTGATTCCGGGCTCGCCCCTGGCTCGCCCGCTGTTCGTCGTCGTGGAAAAGATTCTCGCGCCGGAAGAACCTCTCCCGGAAGACTGGCCGGTCCACGGGACGGTCGGCTACGAATTTCTGACGCTCAGCAACGGGCTGCTGGTCGATCCCGCAGGACTGCGGCCGCTGTCTTCGTTCTTCGAACGATTTTCCGGACAGTCGCTCGACTTTGAAGAGCTGGCCTACCAGTGCAAGCGGCTGATCGTCCGAATGAGCATGGCGGGGGAGCTCAACGTCCTGGGCGATCGGCTCGACCGGATCTCCGAGCGCAATCGCCGGACTCGCGATTTCACCCTCAGCAGCCTGACTCGTGCTCTGCAGGAAGTCATCGCCTGCTTCAGCGTCTACCGGACCTACGTGCAGCCGGACCGGCTGCTCGAACGGGACGTCCACTACATCGAACGAGCCGTGGCGAAGGCGAAGCGGCGCAACCCCGCCATGAGCGGCGTGATCTTCGACTTCATCCGCGACGTCCTGCTGCTCCGCCATCGCGACAACTCCGACGATGAAGAGCGCCAGGATCTGCAGCAGCTTGCAGGAAAATTCCAGCAGCTTTCCGGCCCGATCATGGCCAAGGCCGTCGAGGACACCGCATTCTACCGCTTCAACCGGCTCGTCTCGCTCAACGAAGTCGGCGGCGAACCGGCCGCATTCGGAGCGTCGATCACCGCGTTCCATCGATTCAACCAGGCCCGCCTCCCCCGCTGGTCGCACTCCCTCAACGCCAGCTCCACCCACGACACCAAGCGGAGCGAAGACGTTCGCGCGCGGATCAGCGTCCTCAGCGAAATCCCCCGCACGTGGCGCGAGAAGGTCCAGAGCTGGAGCCGGACGCATCGTCGGCTCAAAGCCGAAGTCGACGGGAACGAAGCCCCCAGCCGCAATGCGGAGTACCTGCTGTATCAGACGCTGATCGGACTCTGGCCCGACTCCCTCCCGACCGCCGACGAACGGGACACTCTTGTCGATCGCCTTCAGCGATACGTCTTGAAGGTCGAACGGGAGGCCAAAGTCCACACGAGCTGGATCAGCCCCGACGACGCCTATGAAGCCGCTTTCCAGCGCTTCGTCGCGGAGCTGTTCGTCCCGGATCGCCGTCGTTCGTTCCTCGGCGACCTGCACGAGTTCGCCGGCAAAGTGGCCGAGCACGGCCGCTGGAACTCGCTGTCGCAGCTCCTGCTGAAGATCACCGCCCCCGGCGTACCCGACTTCTACCAGGGGACCGAAACCTGGAATCTGACGCTCGTCGACCCCGACAATCGCCGGCCAGTCGATTTCGCCAATCACAGCCGGGAACTTGCAGCGCTCACCTCAGAGATGGCTGCCGACCTGGACCGCTCCACGGGCGACACAGCCGCGGCCGAATGGCTGACGCGGCCTGCGGACGACGGCCAGTCGCCAGAATTGCCGCAACGACTGCTGGAGACGCGTCTCGACGGGCGGATCAAGCGATTCGTCGGGCTGCTCGGCATTCAGGCACGGCGGCAGTTCGGCGACTTGTTGACGACGGGGGACTATCTCCCCCTGGAGACGACCGGGACCTTCGCCGACTGCGTCGTCGCTTTCGCCCGGCAGGACCAGGGCCGAATGGCGATCGTGATCGTCCCCCGGCTCACGGTGAAAGTGACGGGATTCGGCGGCCCCCCTCCCATCGGCGACCTCTGGCAGGAGACCGCCGTCACTCTGCCAGCCACGATCGGCGAAGGGGACCATGCGACAGCAATTTCTGCGTTGCGAGATCTGTTCACGCGGAGGACACACCAGTTCCCGACTGACAGCCAGACCGGCACTCACGAGTTCCGTCTCGCCGACGCGCTGCGAACATTCCCGGTCGCGGTTTGGTTGGCGGGGGATTGACGGGTTGGACCTCATCGACGGAGCGGAGTTTCGCGAGCCGGGACTCGGAAATCTCGACTTCCGCTGCAACCGGCATCACTCCGCACTGAGGACAGGTCGCGTGACCAGTCGTCGAGGAGGATTCAACAGCGGTCGAGGCGCCGCGGACTTCACGGCTCGCGGAGTCGCCTTCGGGCAGGCGAGTCGGGAAAGTCATCAGAATCACTCCCGGAATTGAACTGCAGGTACACCGCTGTCGAGGTTCGTCAAGTGAGATGCTGGCGTTTTCCCTGTCGACATCGTAAGTTGAGAAATCGTCCCCTCCCCAAAAAATATCCGCTGGCGGGAGCAGCTCCTTTCGTGGGACGACACAACGTCGAACGCTCTGGTCGACTTTGCCCCCTTATTTCAGCCACTCCATGCCGCCTGACGTCGATGCCCCCGGAGATCGCGTGAAAACGTGCCCGGAACACTCAGCCGGCCACCACGGTCGACTGGTCTTTCTGGACGGCCTCAGGGGTCTGGGCGCCCTCTCCATCGCCAGCTTTCACATCGCCGATTACGGTCCGCTGCCCGTCGCGGCGGAACAGTGGCTGCCGGACGTCCGACTGTTCATCCTCACGTGGGGTTGGACTCCTGTCCAGTGGTTCTTCGTCATCTCGGGACTTGTGGCGATCTACACGGCGCGCGACGAACCATTGACGCTGCGGACGGCCGCCAATCAGCTTGTCAACAGGATCCTGCGACTCGGGGTGGCCTACTGGCTGGTGGTCGCCCTGGCTGCGGTGCTGACGGCGGCGGCGATCGATGGCTGGAATGACCGTTCGCTCAACGAGCAGCCACCAACACTGGCCCAGCTCGGAGCGCATGCCTTCTTTCTCCAGGACATTCTCGGCCTGCCCCATCTGTCGACGGGCCTCTGGTTCGTCTGCATCGAAGTGCAGTTCGGCATCCTGTTTCTGCTGCTCACCGGCCTGGCGCAGAGGCTGGCGCGGGCGACAGGCAGACCGCACGGACGGCCAAGTTCAGCCATCCTGCTGCTCGTCTTCGCCCCGCTGGCGGTCTGGTCCCTGTTCGTTGCGGTTTACCAGTCGCACAGCGACATGTGGATCTGGCACTTTTACTGCCACATCTTCTTCGGAATTCTGATCGGCCTCGTGCTGAAGAAAGCGGTCCATCCGGTCTGGTTCTGGTTGTATGTGGCAATCGCCGGACTGCGGGTCGCCCTGGATTACAATAACATTCTCGCGACGTCAGTCGTGGCGGGGGGGACCATCGGCCTCTGCAGCCACCTGGGCGTTCTGCAGACCTGGTTGAACCACAGCCTCCTGCAATATCTCGGACGGATTTCTTACAGCCTGTTTCTGATTCACTATCCCGTGAGCTGGCTGATTGGCAGACTGGGGTACTGGTTCACCGGCGAACAACCGCAGTGGGCCGCGTTCTGGCTGGTCCTCAGCCTCGCAGCCAGCATTCCGGCCGCTCACGGCCTGCACCGGTGGGTGGAAGAGCCAGCCATGCGCTGGGCGAAACGGATTCATAGCGGGAGTGGCCGACGCACTTTCCGGGAGAGCGCTGATGAGAATGCCGAAACTCGGCTGCCTGTGCCTGTTGCTGGGGCTGATGGTGCAGGATGAAATATGCGGCGCAGAACCGACAGTCGACTTTGCCATCGCCATTCACGGCGGAGCCGGCATCGAGCCCGAGACGCTGAGCGATGCTCAGAAGCGGGAGCACGAAGCCGCCCTGACTCGTGCGATCACCGTCGGCCGGGACATCCTCGCCAAAGGAGGCACAGCCCTCGACGCCGTCGAACAGACGATCCGCGTGCTGGAAGACGAACCGCTCTACAACGCCGGTCGCGGCGCGGTGTTCAACAACGTCGGCAAGCACGAGCTCGACGCAGCCATCATGGACGGTCGGGACCGCTCGACGGGGGCGGTGGCCGGCGTGTCCACGATCCGCAACCCGATTTCGCTGGCCCGGCTGGTCATGACAGACACGCCCCACGTGCTGCTGATCGGCGACGGGGCCGAGAAATTCGCCGACGAAATGCAGGGTCGGGCACAGATTGAACGGGTGCCGAATGAGTATTTCAGCACCGAGTTCCGTCGGCAGGAATGGCGTAAAGCCGTCGAGCAGGAACGGCAGAAGCAGAAAAAAGTCGGACAACGGGAAAGCTCCATGAGCACCGTCGGCTGCGTGGTGCGGGACCGACACGGCAATCTGGCGGCCGGAACCTCGACGGGCGGGCTCACGAACAAGAAGTGGGGCCGGGTGGGCTCGGTGCCGATCGCGGGGGCGGGAACCTACGCCGACAACCGGAGCCTGGCGATCAGCGGCACAGGGACTGGGGAACTCTTCATCCGCAACAGCGTCGGCTTCCACCTGCACGCGCTGATGATCTACAAGGGTCTGCCGCTGGAAGCGGCCGTCACCGAAATGACCGACAAGATCCTGGAACCGGACTCCGGAGGGATCATCACGGTCGATGGCCGGGGAGCGATTGTGATGCGCTGCAATACGGTCGGAATGGCGCGCGCGAAGGCCGATTCGCGCGGGAAAATCGAGGTGCTTCTGGCGCGATAGGATTTCAGGGCCGCTTTCGGGACGCAGCGATGCTGCGGTCACGGCGACGTTGCTGGCATCACTGCGGCAGTGGCGAGCCGATAGGTCGCAAGTTCCGCTTCGGGCAGCCGCCGGAGAAACGCCTCTGGAACGCCCTCCCAGCCGCCAAATTCACCGACACGCGTTGAACTCGAACCGCCGCCGGGAGTGAGTTGAAAACGATGGACTCCATCGGGCGGGCTGTAGAGCCAGAGTGTTCCGCGATCATCCCAGGCGGCAAACCAGGCCTGATTCGCCGCGATCGACATTCCCGCTTCGGCCCGCTGGCCGTGCCCCAGGGACGTCCATTGAAACTGCAGTCCGCCATCGGGCTGCGGCCGGATTTCGACACTCGATGCGCCCGAAGCCGCGACATATCGACCCGGCTGATCAACGATCTGCCCCGGACCAGTCGGCGGCAGGGACGCTCGTTCGTAATACACCGAGTACACCCCGGCAATCAGCAGGCCAGTCAGCAGGAAGACGGTCGCGCTGAGTTCGAGGCGGGTCAGACGCGTCATTGCGGGCTCCGGGGGGCCTACTTTTGAGAGATTGTCACGTCCTGCAATCGATCGTTCTCGTCAAACTCACACACGACAAACATCCAGAGCGAAGCATCATAAACGCGGAGTCCCCGTCGGGAGACGCGGTCTGCATCGGCCCCGTTCCACCCAGCAGCGGCGCGGAGCGTCTCGTCGGCTGCGGACACAAACCGCGGCGGGCCGAAAACCGCCTCGATCGCTGTCCGATTCGCGCCAGCGACGACATGGCGAAAAACATGAAGGTCAGACTGAACCTTCCAGAGTTTGAGAGTGCCGACAGCACAGATAGTGCAGAGAATCGCGAAAACGATCACTGAAATCTGCAGTTGCCACCTTCGACCAAGTGCACCGAGCCGGACTGTTGCGGAGGAATTCGTGAGCGTCGAGCTCATGGAGTCGGTCTCCCGTGAGAACTCGCCGGCACAAACAGAGGCTCGTCGGCCAGCGCCGCTTTCGGAGCCATCGCCTCGCGCCCGATCCGTTTCGCCGCACGGAGCGCCGTCAGAAAGCGGTCGATCTCGGCGTGCGCTTTGTAAGTCTGCGAAATGATGAGCGATCGGGCCGCAGTCACGCGTCCCATACGTCCACCTTCGCCGTCAACCTCATCCCACATCCCACTGGAGTTGTCACGAATTGCCGATTCCAGTTCCTTCCAGTTCTCTTCCCCGTCATCAACCAGGTCGGCCACGGGATAGATGCCGGCCGGCGTCTTTCCTCCGCAATAGTTTTCGAGGGAATAGAGGCTCAGTTTGCCGTCGTCCACGATCCAGTCCAGCCATTGCGGTTCCACCAGCTTCGAGAGAACATCCCGGACGAGTTCATCCTGCACCTTCAAAGTCACCAGCGCATTGACGTCGATCCCATTTTCGGTCAACTGGGCCTCGTCCACGGCAATCTGAATGCCAGACTCCTTCTGCAACGAGTGCAGAGCCTTCTGTAACGGCACGTTTTCGAGATTCAGCGTCACGCGCTGCTGATCGACGCGGTCCAGGATGAAGAGATCCTGCTCGGACAACCCTGGAAAGATCGGCGCAATGCGGTCGGATGCGGCCGGCCGATTGAAAGCCAGAGGCGGCATCCACGCAACCACGGGCGAAAAGGCAAAGAGAGCGATTGCCAGCGGCGGGACCAGTCGGCAGACGCGATCCGGGATTTGCAACGTAACCATGCCGGACTCCAGCTCGTGCATCAGGAAATCGCCCGGAACCGGGCAGGAATCTCTGTCCGGCCATCATACTGAACATGTGCGGAGGAGCGAGGAAGTTTTTTTGACGCCCCGGGTGACTTCCGCGGCGAGCTCTCAAACCGCCACAGGATTCTGAAAGCAGAGCTCGTACCCGTCCGGATCGGTGACGACGAGCTGATTCATCCCGTAGAAGGCGACCTCCGGCGGGGCGACGTTCACTCCCGATGCCTGCAGGCGTTCGTACTCGGCGCTGGCGTCGGCACACGAAAAGTAGAACATCACTCCCCATCCGCGCCCCGCCGCCGGTCCGTCTTCGTCACACGCCTGCTGCAGCATCAGCGCAACGCCATCCCGTTCGAGCCGGCACCAGGCCAGCCGGCCGTCGGGAGACCAGTCCTGCGTGATCCGAAAGCCGAGTTGATCCCGGTAGAAGGCCAATGACCGCGACATCGCCGCGACGATCAGCAGCGGTGTCAGCTCCTTGAGCAGATTGGACATACCAGTTTCCTTGAAGCATCCTCCGAAGTGCAGCGACCTCAGCGCCGGTGGTCGCCGGCACAATCTCTCCGGGCCAATCGGTTGGCGGAATCCGCATCGAGCAACGGTACGCAGGCATCGAGAAATTCTCGTACGCTCAGTCCGGCATCCTTCTCGCACGACGCCAGCCACTCAACCGGAATCGCCGTTCCGAACTCGTCTTCCACCTTCGCTGAAAATCTGCCAGAAATTCCCGCATGTTCACCGGCCTTGAGAATCGGGCCGATCATCGAGCCCGCATCCAGCAGAAGAATTCCCGTTTCGAACTCCCGCCCTGCGACGGCCGCTCCAAGACACAAGGCCAGCCGGCGGAGGACGGCGTCTCCGTAGACCTCAAGCCGGCGGAGGATCGTCGCCGCCTGGTCCAGAATCCACCGCTGTCGTCGACGCAGGAAAATGGCCGGCCGGGCCGCACGCAACTGGCCGAGTGCATCGGCGGAACTCCCGGCGAAGCCATGCGCGAGCAGCCAGGCGGCGGAGACGAGCGCGGCTCTCCCGTGACCGTTGGCGCAGTGGATCAGGATGCGCCCCTCGCTCGACGGCGGAATGCGAAGCACGGACTGGACCAGCACGACCGGATCGATTCCGTTCGCATCCAGAATCGGCAGGCAGCGATAGCCGGGATGCCGACGGATTCGGTCCGGGTCGCAGAGTTCGGCGGTGAGGTCGAGGATCGCTGCAGCGCGGTCGGGAAACTCGGACGCGCGCAGTCGGCGCGCCACAATGAGCGACTCCCCGATGGCATTCCAGGGGGACTCCCGCCACAACCGGGTCTGCAGCTCCCAGACAGTCCGCGCCAGCGCCAGGTAAGGAAGCAGCAGTCCAGTGGCGATCGCAGACCGCGCCCCGTCGGAGCGCTTGCCGAACGGCCGCGAAGAAACCCTCAGATACGCGACGGCGACAATCAGAAACGAGATGCCGGGCCAGACCAGCCACCAGGTCCAGGGGGGCTCCCGGCCAACGCTGCCGAAAAATCCCAGGCCGACCAGCAGGAACGCCGCGCCGAACAGCCAATCGGGTTTCATCAGCCTCCCTTTGCGAAAGCGACATTCGCCTCGATCGCCAATTTCACCGGATTGCCGCCCCATTCGGCAACGCAGAGAACCTTTTGAGAGAGTGTCGCAATCACTCGCAAATGGACTTCCAGTGTTCCTCCGTCAGCACGAACCGTTCCTTTGGCAAACGTGCCAGCTCGAAATCGGACTGCAGGTCTCGCGCGGTGACCGGTTCGGCCGTCGGTCGCAAACCACATGACCACGCCAGCAGGCCGACCAGCCGTTCCGGTCCCTGCCCCGCCTCGCGAAGTATCGAGATCCGCGTGTCGCCGTGGCGTTTCGCGAGCCGGCGACCATCCGGACCAACCACCAGCGGCGCGTGAGCGTAGCCGGGAGCCGGCCAGCCGAAGAAGTCGTAGATTGCCAACTGCCGGAACGTGCTGGGGATCAGATCGTCCCCCCGGAGCACCTCGTTCACCCCCATTGCGTGATCGTCCAGGACGACCGCCAGTTGATACGACGGCGTCCCATCGTGCTTGCAGACGACGAAGTCCCCCAGCTCCCGCGAAAGGTTGCACCGCTGCTCACCGGCGACGGCGTCGTGAAACTCCAGCGGGCCGCGTCCCCCCGACGTACGCCACCGCCAGCAGTACGGAACCGTCAGGCCGACGGCGTCTGCGGCGCTGCGTCCCGCGCAGGTTCCGGGATAGATCGGACCTTCCTGACCCGCATGCGGAGCGCTCGCCGCGGCGGCGACGTCCGACCGCGTGCAGGTACAGGGATAGATCTGCTCGCCGGCCTTCAATTGCTCCAGCGCCGTTGCGTAGTGGTCGAGACGCTGCGTCTGGACGTAGGGACCGTGCGGTCCGCCGATGTCTGGCCCCTCATCCCAGTCGAGCCCCAGCCAGCGGAGATCGTCGATGGCCTGCGCGGCCGCCCACGGTTTCACGCGGGGGGAATCGATGTCCTCCATCCGCAGAATCATCCGACCGCCGCGAGAGCGGATCGCCAGCCAGGCCAGCAGATACGTCCGGGCATTGCCCACGTGCTGGGCGCCGGTGGGAGACGGGGCCAGTCGACCGACAGAGAGAGACATGGGGGGAAAATTCAAAATCCGAAGCACGAAATTCGAAATGGCCCAAATCAGATAGCACCGGTACGGGCCGCACGTCGTGAAACGGACTTCAGCCTACCCGAAACAAAAACGGCCTGCCGGCCTGGTACAAGGACCAGGCCGGCAGGCACCCCCCTATCGCTTGACTGCGGAATTGGCGTGTAACCGTTTGCAGTGAGACGACTTTGCCGTCTGGACAAGTTTTATCGGTTAGCGGTGAAGGGAACCTTCACATTCGTTTTCAAAGAGGCGGGAGACGGGAACCGGAAAAAGAGAGCGGATCGCGGATCGCTGATCGCCGGAATGAAGACGCCGATCGCCGCCGTGACGAGTATCCATGCCTAACCCGAATCTGAGTCGGCAGCAGCCGGCCCCGCCGGTTCATCGATTTTTGGTGAAAGGTTGGTGAGATTTTCGGGAAACGTGGGCAGACTTCTGCCCGTGAGGATGTGTTGATTGAACAGGAGATGCGGGGAGCCATGAAAGCTCAGTTTGAAGTTGAAGTGAGGGTCGCGGAGTCGCGAATGGAGCCCGTCCGGCTGCGGATGCAGTCAGACATTGACGCCGTGCCGCAGCGGGATACGGTGATCATTCACCAACAGACCGGGGACTACGAGATCGACGCGGTCTTTCTGTGCCTGGAACAGGCCCCGCAGTACAACATCATGCTGAAACCGATCCAGGCCAACGACACCAGCGACCTGCTGCGAATGCTGAAGAAGATGGCGACGAGCGGCTGGCAGACGGTGTGAGGGCCTGTTCCGAGAAATGAGGCAGGTCAAGCGACGGACGCTGGCGACGGCTCAACGCGCGGAGCTGCGATTTTCGCAATCCAGCGTCCGCTCCACCTCCCACTCGGATACAACACTCGCATAGTCCCGCCACTCGGCCTGCTTCAGCTTCAGATACGCCCAAGTGAATTCCACACCCAGACCGGCTCTCAAGACCTCGTTTCGTTCGAGCGCCCGCAGGGCATCCAGCAGATTGTCCGGCAGCCGCCGCAGCGACTCCGCTGCAGAATGGTCCTGATGCGCATTGAACTCCAGCGGCGGCCCCGGAGCCCGGCGGTGCTCGATCCCGTCGAGCCCCGCCGTTCCCATGTCGCGGGCTTCACCGCCCGCCGCCTCTGGCGACATGGAGGCATCCCCCCAAGGACAACGGCCCCGGAAATCCAGCCCCAGCCGGCGGCCGGGACGATGTCACAGAGGTCGATCCAAGGAGTGAAATAAGGCAACTGCTGATGCCGGTCCGGTCGCAAGGTGGTCGTCAACGGTAATTAAAACACCTCCCGCAGCACCGCCCCCTGCTCCACCACATGCTGCGGCCGGCCCTGCGGGTCGACCAGCGTCGTCTGCTGCGGATCGATCCCCAGGTGCGAGTACGCCGTCGCGAAGATATCCTGATATCTCACCGGGCGCTCGTGGACGACGCTCGCCGTCCGGTCGGTCGCACCGATCACCTGCCCCATCCGGAAGCGTCCGCCGACGAGGATTGCCGGGCCCACCTGCGGCCAGTGGTGCCGGCCGCCGGTCTTCGGATCGATCCGCGGCGTCCGCCCGAACTCCCCCCAGACGACGATCAATGTGTCTTCCAGCCGGCCCCGCTCTTCCAGATCCGCAATCAGTCCCGACAGACCAACGTCGAGAATCGGCAGCAGGTTCTTCAGCCGCGGGAAATTGTTCGAATGCGTATCGAAGTCGCTCAGCGACAGGCTCACGCAGCGGACTCCCGCTTCAATCAGCCGGCGAGCCAGCAGGAACTTCTTCGTCGCCCCGGGGGACTCGCTGGTCGTATTCCGCAACTCGGCGGTCGTATCGGCCAGGAAATACCGCTCCAGCGTCCGCGGATCTTCCTGCGTGAAGTCGAGAGCACTGGCGAGTTCGCCCGAGGTCAGAATGCTCGCCGCCTGCTCCGTGAAGCGGTCCATCGCGGACATCATCCCGGTCGCATCCACCTCCCGGCGATAACCGTCGAGCGCCGTCAGCAAACTGCGCCGGTCGCCGAGACGGTCAACCGACAGTTCCGGGTGGAGCGTCAGGCTGGTCCGGTGATCTCCGCCGAGGCGGGCCAGCTCCCCCTTCATGCCCGATTCGAGTTCGCGCGGGAACAGCTCGGACAGATCGGGTCGAAACGGCTGATGTGCGGGGCCCAGAAAACCGGGTCGAGCGCTGTTCCGCACCAGCGGCCGGCCCTGCATCAGATCCACGAACGGCGGCGCGGAATCGCCGGTGCTCCCCTGCAATTTGCTGACGACCGCTCCCAGCGCCGGACGGCCCCCGAGCGACTGCAGATTCTTACTGTCAAAGCCCGACTGGCACTGAAACGCATCGTGCGCGCCCGCAGAACCCACGAGCGATCGAATCCACGCGCAGCGGTCGGCCATCATCGCCAGCCGCGGCAGCAGCTCGCAGATCTGCAGGCCGGGGACGACGGTGTCGATCGGCTGGAACTCGCCGCGAATCTCGATCGGCGCCATCGGCTTGAGATCGATGGTATCGAGTTGGGGTGGGCCGCCGTCCAGGTGAATCTGAATGACCGATTTGCGGGACTGTCCGCGACCTGCGGCGGCCTCCGCCCGGAGCAACCATGGCAGCGTCAGCCCGGCAAACCCGGCCGCACCGATGAGCAACCCGCGCCGCGACAGCGTGCGGGTGGAATGTCTCAGCAGGTGCGCAGCCTGACCGTCCGTCGCCATGGCGTTCCTCCCGGATCGCTTCGTCTCAGCCGGATCGACAATGAATCAACCATTGTTGATATCTCCCGCGATCAAAGCCAGAGGAATTTCCCCTTCAGACAGCGATTCCCGGCGTCAACTGGCGGCGGCCCGCGTGAGCCGGTCGTTGAGAGCGACACCCAGCCCCCGCTCGGGAAAGGGGGTCGCAAGAATCATGTCCAGTCCGCACGCATCGAGCCGGTGCAGCGCCTCGAAGAACCCCGCCGCCGCTTCAACGAGTTCGCCGCTCGCCGAGAGTACCTCGCAGGCCGCAGCACGTGGATCGGCCGTCCCGGACAACAGCAACTGGCCAACGCGCCGACCTTCGGGCCAGGTTTCGCCGGCCTTCCACAACCGGACAGGAGTGCGCGGGGCATAATGCTGCGGCAGCATGCCGGGTGCCGTCGGAAGCTGTTCCTCGACCGTCGTTGGGCGCTCGATCCGGACGGCGAACGGCGCCAGATCCTCGATCGGCAGACCGCCCGGCCGCAACAGGATGAGTGAATCTCCCTCAACGCGGACGATCGTCGATTCCACACCCACGCGGCAGGCACCACCGTCCAGGATCAGGTCGATCCGGTCGCCGAGTTGCTCGGCGACGTGCTGCGCAGTCGTCGGACTGAGCCGTCCAAACGGATTCGCGCTCGGAGCGGCGATGGGACAGTCGGCCAGGCGGAGGACTTCCCGCGTCAGGGGATGATCGGGGACGCGAACGCCCACAGTATCGAGCCCCGACGTCACCAGGTCGGGAACTGCGGACGTCCGCGGCAGGACCAGCGTCAGCGGCCCCGGCCAGAATTTTTCCGCCAGCCGCAGCGCCAGCGGAGACACGTTCTGAGCGACGCGCTGCAGCCAGGACCGATCGGCGAGGTGAACGATCAGCGGGTCAAAAAACGGCCGCTGCTTCGCCTCAAAAATCCTCGCGACTGCCCGTGGATCGAGCGCATTCCCGCCCAGACCGTAGACGGTCTCTGTCGGCAGCGCTACCAGTCCTCCCGCCACGAGGCAGGCGGCGGCAACGGCGGGATCGCGGGTCATCGGAGCGGACATGCGGCCACACGGAATCGGCGAAAGTCGGCAAACTGGTCAGCCCCGATTCTACGACGGAGCCCGTCAGCCGTCACCGGTTCGGCGCTGAGATCATCGGCTCGATGCTCATGAAGGTCTTCCGACCGTCGGCGCGGTGCCCCGCCGGCTGAACTCCCACAGGAGCGGGCGAAGACCAGGCGTTGTCCAGGGCGCCGCCGGCTGGCTGCACCATCGGGCGTCCTCGGCCGGCAACATTCTGGCCCGGCTTCACGCCGCGCAGATCCTGCACAATGGCCAGCATCTTCTGCGCCTGAGTCAGCTCGGGATCGAGATCGACCGCCAGAGCAAACTGCTCTTCCGCTTCAGCAAGCTGCTTCTGTTCTTTCAGAATGAAGCCGGCGTTGTAGTGCGCTTCGGCCCGTGACCCGCATCGTTCGAGTTCTTTCAGGCCACCAGCGATATCCCCCGACTTCACCAGCACAGACCCCAGTTGATAGTCGTAGACCTTGTCACCCGGCGCCATTTCACGGGCTCGACGAAGATGTTCGACCGCCCGGCCCCAATCCTTCTGATTGGCGTAGTACAGGCCGTACCCCGCAGCCACCAGCGGGTCATCCGGATGGAGTTTCTGAGCCCGCGCAAGGAGCTTTTCCGCTTCGTCCTGCCGGCCGTTGAGCTGTTCAATCCGGGACAATCCCAGGAGCGCTTCGACGGACTTCGGATTCTTGTCGAGAACCTGCTGGTAGGACGCGCGAGCGTCCGACGGATTCCGTTCTTCCATCCATTGGGCATAGACCAGGTGCGTCGACGCGGGATCCTTCAGCTTCCGAACCGTGGTGAATTCGCCTGAACCAGGCGTTGTCGTCGATGCGGACGTTGAGCTGTTACTGCTGCCGCCGGCGAACATCCCCCCGCCCGACTTGCAGCCGGTGACAGCGGCGAGGCAGAGCACCCCACACACCCAGAACGCACTCAGGCGTGATGGAAGCACAATAATTCCTCCAGAATCGCGATCGCAGATCCGTCGGCCGCAGCGGATCGAAGTTGGTCGCGATCATCCAGTCGGCGATCAGAGTTCCGCGAAAAACCGACGCGCCGTTTCCGCCAGCAGATCTTCCGTGAGCAGAAACGGCTGTTGTCTGAATCGGCAGAGAGACTGGGCAAGCTGTAACAAATCTCGGGGATCGCTCGATCGCGGCGACCTTGCGGGCCCGAAGTGAGCGTGGAACAGCCGTTTCACGAGATCCTGGGGGAATGTGAGCCGCCGTTCCTCGCACGCCAGGCGGAAGATCTCCAGAAATGCTGCCTCATCAGGGGCGTCGATCCGGATGCGGTTGCGAATCCGCCGCAGAAACGCATCGTCGACCAGATCGCGCGGATTCAGGTTCGTCGAGAAAATGATGAGCTGCTCGAACGGGACGGCCAGCTTCCGCCCGGTCGACAACGTCAGAAAGTCAATTCGCTCCTCCAGCGGGACGATCCAGCGATTCAGCAGCTCGCGCGGCGTGACGAGCTGACGGCCAAAGTCGTCGATCAGGAACACGCCCCCGTTCGCCTTCAGATGCAACGGCGCCGCATAGAAGTTGCCCGTCCGATTGTACTGCAGCTCAAGCATGTCGAGCGTCAGCTCGCCGCCCGTGATCACGACCGGCCGCTGAATCCGCCGCCAGCGCAGATCGATGGTCCCTTCGCCAACCGGCGGCGTCGCCGGGCTCAGGGGATGCGACGGCAGCAGTCCCCGGCGGGCCAGTTCGGCGTCATCACAGGTCTGATGCAGCACCGGGTCGAACACCGTGATAATGCTGTTGTCGATCTGAATCGCATACGGCACGTAAATCTCGCCGCCGTAAGTGTTCAAGTACCGTCCCAGCCGTTTGGCGATCAGCGTCTTGCCATTGCCGGGCGGACCGTAAACGAAAATCGAACAGCCGCTGCAGAGCGCCGTCCCGAGTTCCTCCAGCAGCTCCGATCCAATCACCACCCCGCGAAACGCATTGGACAGCGAGGCGGCCGTGCAATTCGTGCCATGCACCGACTGCAGCCGGCATTGGGCGATGTACTGCTCCAGCGGGACCGGCGCAGGACCGACGTAGCGGCACGCGTCGAAGACTTCGCGCGCCCGCAATCTCCCCAGTTCGGTCAGCGAGAACCGGTGCGAAGCCCGGCCGACGGCGCCCCCCGCGGCGACTTCGATGCACCGCTGCTCTTTCAGCGCCCGCAGCCCCTCGTCGATGATCGAGAACGGAAGTCGCGTCGCACGGGCGAAGTCCGCTCCCTGCAGGCCGTTCTCCAGATACAACTGCTTGAGAATCAGCTCGCCGATCTGTCCCAACGTCAGTCCGCTGGCTTCCAGGGACCCCGGCGATTCCGGTGGAGGAACGACGCGAGGACGCCGGGACGCCGTTTCAGCGGCAGTCGGCGGCGCCGATCCGACGCTCGCGGTCGCAACCGCGCCTGGCCCGGCGAAGACGTCGTCAAACAGACTGCCGCACGCGGTGTCAGGAATCCGCGTTCCCGATCGCACTGCGTCACTCTCGCCGGGGCGCTGCGGTGCGTCAGCCACAGAGTTGCCATCGTCCGGTTTCACGTCGCCGCTTCTCCCATCGTTCGCCGACAAACGACCATCAATGCGAACGTCGGGACGCCCCCGGACATGGCTGGGAACGCCCCGACGATCATGAACGCAATATCCCGTCCAATCGGGCCAGTCGTCGCTCGTCGTACGGACCAGCGCCGCCGGACATCCATCGGGATCGCCCGCTGACTCCGGTTAGTTGGACATTCCAACGCCGCCGCTGCTGCCGGAGCTGCTGCCGGTCCCCGCAGTATCGGGACTGATCGTGAAGATCCGCTGCGCCGGCCACGACTGCAGCTCCAGACGCCGGATCGTGTCCGCTTCGTCGGCCGGACGTCCGGACGGGAACGAGTGCCGCATCACGACCGGCGGAACCTGGTCGCCGAACTCGCGGGCGGATTTGTCCACGGTCGCCACACGGACATCATCCACCTCCGGCGACAACCCGTGCGCAACGAACACCGTGCGAAACTGCGCAGGGACGCTGGTCATGATCCAATACAGATGCGACCGCCCCGCCGAATTCAGCTCGTTGGTCTCGGCATTGAAGTGGTAGTCGTGCAGCGTAGTCGCCAGCACCCAGCCCCCCGCCGTCTGCTGGGCCAGCGTGTCCCGGACGATCTGCCGGTCCATGTCGTTGTAGGGGTACGGCCAGTAGTGAGCGTGATGGTACTTGTGCTTCCAGCTCTGCTCGCGCCCGGTCGGACGAGGCTGAGGGGGCCACAGCTTACCGTACTTGTAGACCTGTCGCGTCCCCGGGGGATCGGTGGCGCGATCCGCCCACTTCTCTTCCTTCGTCATCCCGCCCGCCACGACCAGCGCCGACTGAGACGCCATCCCCAGAGCGATCAGCCCTGCACTGAGCAATCGATTCTGCCAGTTTCCGGTCCGCATTCCGCCACCCCTCCTTGAGCAACCATCGCGACGCCGGATGGAGCTGTCGGCCAGCCATCCGTTTTCTGAATATCCTACGGCGTCATGCCGGGCCCGTATTTCTCTCGTCTTTATCGGCCCGTCCGTTGGGAGACCATGACGGGAAAAGCGGATGTGCGGACTGTGCCTCCCGCGCCCGGCAGGACGCTTCGCCACTTGCGTGCCACTTCTGACAAATCGCATCAGCCGACACGCATCGCAGAGAAACTTACAAAACTCGGGTTGTCGAAATCCGGGACGTCTCCTAAATTCCGCGTCCCGGCCTTCCGCCGTCGGCAGTTCCTGCCGCTCCGGACAGCCGGGAACAGCCCCGGCGGCCAGGCGGCAACAGACATGGAGGTCTGAGCGGGCCATCGGGGAGCAAGACTGCCAACACGGAGGTTCGGCAGCCCATGCGTTCCGGTTTGACGACGCTGCTCCTGCTGATTCCCATTCTCGCCGTCCCGATGCTCGCCATCTTCGGGATCCCCAGTTTCGCACCGGCGGTGGCCTCGCCTCTGGGCGACGAAGCCTGGCGCGAAGCCCCCGCCGATCGCCGCGGCGCCGCCCCGGCCTTTGGTAACGCCGCAGGCGCTCAGGAACTGGTCACCCAGACGGGTCTCGACTTCTCCAACAATCCGCGCCAATCGAATCTCGAACGCAACATCCCCTGGCCGGGACGCACCCGCTCGGAAGCCGCCGAACGAACCCACCCGAACCCCGAAGCCAGCGCCGGCAACTACGAAGGCTTTGACCGCACAGCCGCGGTCATCCCTCCCTCGGCTCCGCCCCGCCGGCTCCCGCTCGGCCAGGATCCCGGACAGCCCCCCGCCTGGCCCGCCACCCAGGACGGCGCCGTGCAGCAGATCGGCTACTCCGTGCCGGGAGAGTTCGCGGGCCCCCCCAAGTACGAACGCCCGACCCAGACCGACGTCGAGCAGATCGGCTTCGAATCGACCGGTCAACGCGGCGCTCGCCCGCCGCGCACCCTGACGGTCGCAACTCCCTCGCTCACCTGGCAGGACGCCGTGAAGCGGCTCGACGAACTCGAAATCGACAACTTCCGCCTGGAGCGCGGGATCGATCGGAACCAGTTCTTTTTCATGTGTTCGTATTCGCCTCCTGAGAACCCGCAGGTCTCCTACCGCTTCGAAGCGGAAGCCTCCGAGCCGCTGAAGGCCGTCGAAAAAGTGCTCGCTCAGGTCGAGGCCCGCCGCCTCCGCCCGACCGAAACGCCAACTCCGTAATTCATTCCCCGGATGTGCCACTGGCGGCTCGCCCGCCAGTGCTCCCGTTCTCTCCGATAAAGGAGAGAGCATCGATCACAGGGCCCCGCCGCCATGTTCGCTCAGCATCGGCTGGCACGGAACGACTCATCGCACCGACCGGCGAACGCGAATCCCGACGGCCGGCACTGGCTGTTCCGGCTCCGCCGCGAGGAACGCCCGGTCGCCTTCACGCTGGGCGGCGCCCATCCTGAATGCATCCGCGCCCCGCGCATGGCCCGCGTCGAAGCGATTCTGTTCGTCTCGCAAACCGCCCTGTCTCTCCGCCGGATCATGCAGCTCGCCACGCTGGCCGATCCGCAGGAAGCCCGGCAGATCCTCGACCAGCTCAACCGCGCCTACGACCGCGTGGGCAGCGCCTTCCGGATCGAAAGCGTCGCCGCCGGCTACCAGCTCCTGACCCGCCCCCAGTACGCCTTCTGGCTGGGAAAGCTCCACCAGCGCCAGGCGGAATTGAAGCTGACGCCCCCGGCTCTGGAAACCCTGGCCATCATCGCCTACCGCCAGCCCCTCACGCGGGCCGAGATCGAAGGCATTCGCGGCGTGCAGTGCGTCGACATGATCAAGCAGCTCATGGACCGCGGGCTCGTCCGCATCGGCGGCGAAGACAACTCCCTCGGCCGCCCCTTCCTCTACGAAACCACCCGCCAGTTCCTCGAACTCTTCGGCCTCCGCAGCCTCGACGCCCTCCCCATGGCCAATTCACTCCGCAAACCCCGCCCGAGCGCGGAGCCGGCGAGCGAGGACACCGAGGGGACGGCCGACGCCGCCGCGGCATAGTTGTCTCGACCTGGTCCTGCCGCAGATTCGTCGGTACCGAGACCGCACTTGCCTGCACAGCCGTCCCGTGCGACAATTTCCACAGGAGGCCACGATGCAACTGACGCGAGAACAACTGCAAGCGGTCCGCAGCGGCGAGCCCATTACCGTCAACGACCCGGAAATCGGCCCGGAGTGCGTGCTCGTAAGGGCCGACGTCTTTACGGGAATGAAAGGCCTGCTCTACGACGATTCGGAGTTCTCGCCGCGAGAAGCTTACCCGTTGGTCGATCGCCTGATGGCGGAAGATGACGCGGACGATCCGGCTCTGGAAAGCTATCAGAGCTATCGGCAGCCATCATGAAACGAGGAGACGTTGTCGTCGTGCAGTTTCCATTCGCCTCGGGAGGGGCCGGGAAACTCCGGCCCGCAATCGTCGTCCGGAACGTTCTCGAAAATTGCCAACTGCAATCCCGATGACGAGACGCCCCAGTGCCGATGCTCCTCTTCATGCCGTGGTGCCCCATTGACCAGGAATACACGGTCGGGGACATCCGAATTCTCCCGTTCGACCGGCAACAACCGATTGCCGAACTTGACGGCACTATCAACGCGAAAATCAACGAAATCCTGGGAAGCTACAGGAACATCAAGGGAGAGCCGATTCGCAAAGCCGCCCTGCTCCAATTCGTCGGCAAAAGCGCTGTCGCCGATTTGACCCCAGAGGAGCTCGACTCCGCTGCCGACTTCGTGTCTTGGGCCTGTTTCTCGGCTCTCGCGAGGCGAGACTACTTCGGACTCCAGCTCGACTACTGCAATAGCGACAATTTCAGCTTGGTGCTGCAGAAATTCGACTTGACCTCTGACGTCACTTGTTTGCAGGTCCATCGAAGGGACGACGACACATGGAGCGGCAGAAGCATGCTCGACACGGTTTTGTCGATTCCGATTAACTGTCACACCGTGCAAAGGATCTCGCTGGATGGCGACGTCGTGTCGGGGATTAAACGCGCCCGCGGAGCCCCGCCTGAGCAAGACTTCCGGCGCTGGCAGGAAGCCATCGACTGCTTCAACCAATCATGCACCGATGACCCCAAGTTTCGCGATCACGTTGCATGGGTTCTGCTTTGCGCAGCATTGCAACGCATTCTTGGTGCAAAGTCCAAAGCTGATGATGTTGCTCCCAAGTTCGAACGACATTTCACCCCGCCACGCCCTCGAATGGCGAAGGGAACGGCTCGCTTCAAATCTGACTCGAACACAGACCATTCAGTAAGATATGAATGGTCTCATGAGTTCTATCGCATCCGAGGCGATTTTGCTCACGGCAATTTATCCCCAACACAAACTATGCGATGGACGCCACGCGAGCACTTGTTCCTCGCAACAATCGCGTTTCCGCTCCTCGTGAAATCGCTGCTTCTCAGCAAGGGCTATTACGAGCTGACTCTCGACGACAGGGCGCAGATTGAGTCGTTCGAAGAGTTCGCTTCTGCCGCAAGTTTTGGATCAACACCGAAATCCGATGATGATCAGCCGCAGGCACTGTGGCCCCTGCTAATCGATAACTATCGGCAGAAGGAGTTCCGGGCGAACCTCGCCAGAGACCTTGGATTGGAGTCTTGAGATCCACGACTCGGCATAAGCGACTGAAACGCTCACTCCCCCAGCCACGCCAGAAACTCCTCCCGCACCGGCGGACTGCTCATCCACGACGTGTCCGGCAGCGGCAGCTTGAGAGCATCCTCAACAGAAAGCCAGCCCCGCTTTAGCGGCATCGTGCCGACCGTCCCCTTCCGCGTCGTCCACGCGAACGCCTTCCGACGTTCCGCCTCCAAGGCCACCGCCAGCGTCGTCCGCACGTCCTGAGCCACGTATTCGATCACCTTGTCGTGCTTCCCCTGCGCCCACAGCACCGGAGCGTCTACGCCCGCGATTCCTTTGAGCTTCCCGGAAACGCCCAGACCCGATGCCGCACTCTGCAGCGACACCGGAAAACCCTTCTCGCACACGACCTGAAACATCATGTCGACATGACCGAGCGCCAGCTTCCGGCAGTCGTCCAGCCGCCGCGACTCTTCCGCCAGGATGTCGAAATCAAACGCCAGCCCGTTCCAGGAAAGGGGCGCAGCCCCCTGCCCCGCCGCATCCACCAGAAAGTCGACGAACGCCGCGACGTCTGCCGCCGACATCTGTCCCGCTGGCTTCCCATCCGCATCCCGCGTCAGCCAGATCCGCGGCTCCGCCTCTTCGTCCGAGAACGAAGCAATGCACGCAATCCCCAGCGGCCGATGCGGCTGCCAGTTGAAGTCATCTCCAGGAACGATCTTCGCCGTCTCGATGTCGAACGCCACAAACTTACCGGCCATGGCCCCCTCTTCCCTGTGACCGAGTCTCACTTCAACGCCGGCATGGTCCGGGTGGCCGGGGCAGGAGCGTCCTCGCGATGCCCCGGTGCGCAATGAACCGGGGCATCCCTTCGGTCCTGCCCCGGCCACCCGACTTCACCCGAAAACCGTCTACTTCGCCGGACTTCCATTCGCCTTCAGCAGCACCTGGCCATCCGCGTTTGGCAGATCGACGCCCAGCAGCTTCGCCACTGTCGGAGCCACGTCGATGTTCTCAATCACCGGCAACTTCGTCCCCGGCTTCACCCCCGCCCCGGCGGCAATGAACACCGCGTTCATCAGCGGATTCGTCGACAGAAAGCCGTGCGTTCCCAGCGTGGCCTCGCTCTTCACGACAAAATCGTCTCCCGTTGCCCCGCCCCCCACGCCGTAACCGTCCTTGGCGACGATGATCAGGTCCGCCATCTGCTCATACTGATCCGGCTGCGGCAGTCCGTACTTGCCGAAGTCGACCGGCGTCAGCACGTCGGCGACCCCTTCCTTGTCGCGGAACAGTTCCAGCACCTTTTCGCGATCGGTCCCCTTGTCGGGCGTCGTCAGGTAAAGCATGCCGATGCCTCCCTCGGGAAACACGTGCGCCCGCGCCGTCGCCACCTGGTTATTCTCCACGGTCAGCAGCCCCGCCTGTCGCAGCAGCACGTTCGGCTGGATTGTCTTCGGAATTGCCTGAAAACCGTGATCCGCCACGATCATCACCGTCGTCGTCTCGCGAAGGCCCGCGGCCTCAATCGCTTCCAGAATCTCCCCCACGCAGGCATCGGCATAGGCGACCGCTGAATAGCCGGCGAACGTCTTCGGGCCGTACTTGTGGTGCACGGCATCGACGTTGAGCAGGTGCACGAGGACGAAGTTCGGCTTCTGGTCGGCGATCAGATGACAGGCCGCCCTCGTCCAGAGCAGATCCCGCGCCGACGGACTCAGCTTGCCGAACTCCTTGATCGACGCATCCGACACAATTCCCGCCCGCTTCAAACTCTCGACAAACGCCGGCGTCGTATGTTCGAACGTCTCGGGAACGTCCGGAAAACTGGCGACGAGCGTCTTCGAACCGCGCGTGCAGGGCCAGTTGATCTCCCCCGTCGTCAGACCTCGCTCCGCGAGCACATCGTAGAGCGTGGAAACGTGAACCAGATCCGCCTTGTCCTTCCGCGGATTCACCTTGATCGGCAGCCCCGGCCCCGCCTTTTCCAGCACGCCGTTGAACAGCACGCCGTGCTTCTCGGGTCGGACTCCCGTTACGAGCGACGTGTGATTCGGCCAGGTGACCGACGGGTTCGAGACCGTCATCCCCTCCGCCGCCACCCCGAGCTCCGCCAGCCGCCGGATGTTCGGCAGGGGCGCACTCGGATCGTCCAGCAGATACGCCGGCAGACCATCCACGCTGATCAGCACCACATGCCGATCGCGAGCATCAGCAGCCTGGATGTCAGCAGGCAGCAGCAAGGCGGCCAGCACCAGACCGCCAAGAGTTTTCAACACGAACGAGCACAGCATGGGAACCCCTCAAAGAGTGAAGTCCCCAAAGTTTACCGGACGCTTTCGCCAAGTCCCAGCGACCAGCCGCACGCAAAGAGAGCTGATCGCGAATCGCCGATCGCCAGAAAAGTACTGTCCTCAATGCCGTTTCGACATTCCGCCTTCGACATCCGACATTTCTTCTCCGCGTCTTTGCGTGAAATCTTCTACAAAGACCAGCTCACCACCCGCCCATGATGCGCCGTAGACACGCGGTCGCCGGCCTCGTTGAGCGCCGCCGCGTGGATGTGCTGATGCGCCTTGTCCTGGTGCAGGATCTTCCCCTCCTGCGTGCTGTAAAACGTCAGGAAGCCTGCATTGTCGCCCCCCGCGGTCAGGAACCAGGCGTCGTCCGGCGAAAACAGAATCTGTTCGACCAGCCCCTTGTGCTTGCTGTCGGCCAGTTCGTGACGCCGTTCGCCGGTGGCCCACTCGAAGACCTCGACCCGGGCCGCCCCGTCGAGGTGATCGATGTTCCCGATGTGACCGACCCCGCCCACCGCCATCAACTGGCCTGACGTCGAAAACGCCAGGCTCCGAATTCCGCCAATCGAGTGCCGCCGCTGCTTCGGATCCCACGTATACATCCCGGGACACTCGAGCGTGGTCAGCTTCCGGCCCTCCGGCAGACTCCAGACCGCCACGTGCCCGACTTTGTCCCCCGTCGCCAGCCGCGTCCCGTCCGGCGAAAACGCCACGGCATACAGCATCGACGGATAATGGTTCGGCGTCTCTTTCGCATGGTCGCTGACCGTCAGCAGCAGTTCTCCGGTCGCAGCATCCCACAGCTTGCACTGCATGTCATCGGCGACGCTCGCAATCCACCGGCCGTCCGGGCTGGCGATGACCTTGCGAATCCATTTCTCGTGCGCCGCCACGCTGCGAATCGCCCTTCGCTCGGCCCGGTCCCACCAGACCAGCTTTCCGTCATAGGCGCCGGAAACCACTACCGGCCCCGCCACCGCCACGCCAGTCACATAGCTCTCGTGACTCCCCTCGGGATACGCCACCGGCTCCGGCTTCTCCGCCGCCAGGTCGTACTCGTAGAGCAGCGCATCAGAGCAACCGACAATCACCGTCTCCGTCTGCGGCACGCGCGCCAGCGACAGAAAGATCCCCTTGGCGCTCAGATCCCGAACAGACTTCAGCTTCGCAGGCTCACCAACCATCACCAGCCTCCGTTCGCGGATTAGTATTCAAGGAATCCGGAGGAACTTTACCGCGGAGACGCGGAGGACGCGGAGAAGGCGAAGACCGAGAAGATCCGGAAAGTGAGAAGTGAGTAGTGGTGAGTGAGTAGTGCAAAATGAAGGAGTCGCTGCCCGGTTGTGAAGCACGTTCTCCGTCACTTTGCACTCATCACTACTCAATACTCACTTTTCACTCTCCTGATTTTTTCTCCGCGTCCTCCGCGTCTCGTATGTTGAATCCATCTACCCCATGTGGTGTCATGGGACACGCGGCGGGGGCCGCTTCGGAGCGTAGCGACGAAGCGGCCCCCGCCGCGGCCGGCGACAGATCGATCGCGTCTGGGGCCTCAGAGCCCGCCGCGGAGCTGGATCGTCGTCGGCATGGTCGTACCAGCCCGAACAGCCGTTTGAGCCGGAAGCGTTCTCGAAACTCTCCGAGCTCGCATTTACGAGATTGGGAACACGCCATCGACCCCCGCATCCACATCGGCATCGACGTCTCCAAGGCACGACTCGATGTCGCCATGTCCGACTCCTCTTCCCTCCTGGCCGTCGACAACGACCTCAAGGGCTTCCTGAAACTCCTCAAGCAGCTCCCCCCACCCGACCGCTGCCAGGTCGTCATGGAGGCCACCGGCACCTATCACTTCGACGCCTTCCTCTGTCTCAACGATCACGGGTATCACGTCGCCGTCGTGCCCCCCATCCGCGTCCGCGCCTTTGCCACAGGGGCCGGATGGATCGCCAAAACCGACGCCATCGACGCACGCGTCCTCGTTCGTTACTCCAAGGTCGCCGAACTCCAGATCACCGAAAAACCCTCCGATTTCCAGCTCAAACTCCACGCACTCGTCACTCGCCGACGGCAGCTCGTCGACCTCCACGTCCAGGAGTCCAATCACTTCGAAGCCGCTCGCGACAAGGCCGTCAAAGACGACATCGAGCAAACCCGAAACATGCTCAAAATACGCATCACCGCCATCGAAAAACAGATCGACGATCTCTGCGACTCCGACCCCGATGCCAAACGCCGCGTCGAACTCATGACCTCCGTCCCAGGCATCGCCAAACGGACAGCCGCCGTGCTCCTCGGAGAACTCCCCGAACTCGGCGACGCCAACCGCCAGCAGGTCGGAGCACTCGTCGGCGTCGCCCCCTACAACCGCGACAGCGGCAAGTCCTCCAAACTCAGATCCATCCGCGGCGGCAGAGCCTCCGTCCGTTCCGCTCTCTACATGGCGGCACTCACCGCCTCACGCTGCAACCCCGTCATCAGACCGTTCTATCGCAGACTCAAAGACGCCGGTAAGCCAAGCAAGGTCTGCCTCACCGCCTGCATCCGCAAACTCCTGACCATCCTCAACGCGATGATCAAGGCCAACACCCCCTGGAACCACGGACTCCAAAATGCGTAAATCTCACAAATCCGCCTTGACCAACAACACAGCCGCTCCGCGGTAAAACTTCTTTTGTCTTCACTTCACGCCAGAACTTCCCGGATCGGCTTCGCCCCGAAATCCACAATCGGCACTGGCCGGGCGCCGATCTGGTATTCCTTCTTCGAGTCGATCCCCACCGCCTCGAAGATCGTCGCAAACAGCTCGCCCGCCTTGATCTCCCCGTCGATCACCGTCTGACCGTCCGCATCGGTCTTGCCGTAGACCGCTCCCCCCTTCACCCCGCAGCCGGTCAGCGAACTGCTCCACGCGCTGGCGAAGTGGTCCCGGCCGAGGCTCGAATTGATCCCCGGCGTCCGGCCGAATTCTCCCAGTGTGATGATCAGAGTATGTTCCAGCAGCCCGCGATCCTGCAGGTCGTCGATCAGCGTCGACATCACGTGATCCAGCTCGGTCACCAGTTCCAGATGCGTCTCGAAGTTCTGACCGTGGCTGTCCCACCACGCGCGGGCCACTTTTACGAACGGCACACCCGCTTGGACCAGCCGGCGGGCGATCAGGCACTGCTCGCCGAACTGGGTGGGTCCGTATTTGGCCCGCATCTCCAGCGGTTCCTGCTCGATATCGAACAGCTTCTCGCTGGCCATGATGCCCCGCACGCGCTGATACGCCTGGTTGTGGCTGCTGACAGATGAACTGTTCCGTCCCTCGACGAACCGGTTCGCCAGAAACGCCCGCAGGTCCGACCGCTGGACGTGATCCAGTTCGCTGAGCTGTTCCAGCTTGCGGATGTTCTCCGGCACCATCTGCTCGGTCAGGAACATCGGAGCGTAACGCGAGCCCAGGAAGCCGGACGTCCCCTTCCGCCGGCCTTCGGTCGACGTATACATCGACACGTAGTCCGGCACCTGGCTGTCCGCCCGCCCCAGTTCGTTGGCGATCATCGCTCCCAGATCCGGATACGGCAGCCCCTGCTCAACCGCGCGACCAGTCTCCATCATCGCCGCCCCGCCGCCGTGATCGGCGTTCCGGGTGTTGAGCGAACGGATCACCGCCGTGTGCTGCATCCGCTGCGCCAGCTTCGGCATCAGCTCGGAAATCTGCACGCCCGGCACATTGGTCGGAATCGCTCGAAACGGTCCCCCCGTCGGCCGGCCCGGCTTCGGATCCCACGTTTCGAGCTGACTGGGCCCGCCGGCCAGCCAGAGCAGAATCACGTGCTTCTGCTGCTGCTTTACCTCCGCCGCGAGGGCGGGCGACTGCAGCAGGTCGAGCGTTGTCATGTCCGCCGCACCGAGGGCCGACGCCGTCGCGGCGGTTCCCAGGAATCCTCGACGGCTGACGCGATGGTCGTTCGAACCGCAGAACCAGTTTCGTGCCATGCCAGACCTCGTGCCTGCGTGGAATCAGAAATCAGTGATTGAAACGGAACTCGGGACTCGTCAGCAGCGCCCAGACCAGTTGCTGCGTCGCAGGGACCGGTCGGTCCGCACGGTCATGCAGATACTGCGCAAAGGCCGCCTGCTCGGCGGCGTCGGGCTGCCGGGCCAGCACCACGCGAAACGCCAGAGGAACAGACTCACCCGGCGGCAGTCCCTTCAGTTGAGAAACCAGCCGGTCGCCGCTGTCGCGCAAGTACTCGTTTTGAATCCGTTGGCTGTTCGTAAACAGGAGCGCCTCGGAGACCCCCACCTGAAAATTCTCCCCTGGCAGCTCCAGTTCCCGGGCCAGCCCGAAGGATTGGTTTTCAAGCTGTTGCCGGCGCGGCCCCCAAGTGGGGTCAGCCTGCGCTCCCGCGACGTCGCGCGGATTCATCGCGGCGATCTGCAGCGACAGCGATAACTGCCGAGGCGTCAGCGGCCGGGTTGCGGCGACTGCGAACCACTCCGGATCGGGAGCATCTCCTTCGCCCTGCCAGACACTCTCACGGGCATATGCCTCGCTGAGGACAATCCCGCGAATCAGCCGGCGGAGGTCATACCCATGCGTCACCAGATCTCGTTCGAGCCAGTCCAGCAGTTCAGGATGCGACGCCGGGTTCTCGGAATGCATCTGGTCCACCGGATGCACCAGCCCCCGCCCCATCAGGCGATCCCAGATCCGGTTCACGATCGACCGGGCGAAGAACCGCTGATTCTCATCGCGCAAGGCCACGTCCACGAGCTGACGCAGCCGGCTGAACTCCGGTTCCGGCGGCAACCCCTGGTCGTCTTTCTGCTGCAGGTTGCGGACGAGCTCGTCCTCCGCCTTGTTCTGCTCGGCCGTCCGGTCCAGCGCCGGCTCATCGACGACCGTCCCGGTCAGGAACATCACCTTCGCCGGCTTCTCCAGCCCGGCCGTCGTTTTGAACTTCACGTCGCCGCTCGCCCGCTCGCCCACATGCCGGGAACGAGTTACGTACAGACGGTTGAAGAACGACGCCAGGCCGAAATAATGATCCTGCTTCCAGTCGTCCACGAGAGGATGGTCGTGACACTTGGCGCAACTGATCGCCACTCCGAAAAACAGCCGGCTGGTTTCGTTGGTGACGTCATCCAGCTCCGTCGCCCGCGACCGCAGGTACTGCGTCGCTCCGCGGACGGCCGGGTCGTCTTCCTTGCCGATGAGCATTTCGGAAAACATCCGGTCCCACGGCCGGTTCTCCTGACACGCCCGCAACAGATACTGCCGCCATTCGTCGGAACTTTTCCCATCCGGCAGCAGCAGCACATCCAGTTCGTTCCGCAGGTGAAATGCCGCATCGGGGCTGGCCAGCAGCCGGTCGACCGTGGCGACCGGTCGTTCCGAGGGAGACAGAGCCTGAAACGCTTCAGACTCGGCCAGCGTCGGCACCCGCCCCGCCAGATCGAGCGACCAGCGGCGCAACAACGTCTGACCATCGGCCCGCGGAGCCGCGGCGAGTTGCCGCTCAACCAGCGTCGCCCGGATGTAATGATCAATCGCTCCCTCGACAGTCGAATCGGCCGGCAGGAGATCGCCGGCAGCCGCGTTCCACGGAGAGGCCAGACCGGCGACAACGATCAGGATCGGCAGGCAGCGCATGGAGATCCGGATCTCCTCTCGGGCAGGAAGCTGGCAGGGAACGACGCGCGCGGAAGGCCCGCAAGATACCACATCGACCAGCATCACTCAAACATTTGTTGATCTGTTGTGAAATCCGCCTCCGACCGATCTGGACTTGCAGCCAGTCCGCCACATGTTTCGCAGAACCTGTACAAACACGACGATGCCGGAATTCTGCCTGAACCCACTCCTTTGCGTAGACCGATTTCTGGCCCGGCCCGCTGTTCGGCGGCCGCTGAAAATGCCTTAGGAAATGGGGAATTTTCTTGAGAATCCACTCCCCGCGGGTAGGATGACGATCAGAGCGGGTCGGAATACCCGGTCTGGCTCTTTGTCAATTCGGTGCCCGTTGCGGTGGAGGAGAGATCGTGAACGCCATGATGCTGGAGCAGCCTTACTCTCAAGCCGTCGACCCTGTCGAGGAAATGCGACTCCGGACCTGGGCTCGGCAGCATTACCTGCCGGCCGAACAACGCAACGACGGCCTCCACCCCATTGTGCTCGACGAAATGACCCGCAGGGATCGGGAAGTCGAGCGAAAACCACGATAACCAGTCGCCCAACGGGTATGGCATCAATCACAAAAGGCCGCGGAGAACTTGTCTCCGCGGCCTTTGTTTTTTGCCTTAGCACCGAGTCCTGCCGGACTCAGCGACGCGACGAGCCGTTCTGCAGCTTGTCGTCGCTGACCGCCTGCCGGGGAGCGGCCCCCGACTGCGGGGAACTGCCCCGCACCGGAGCGCCAGCCGTACTCGCTGCAGGCGCGGGGTCCGTGCTCGGAGCATTCCAGTTGGCCACTGACCAGTGCGGATAGGTCAGCACGACGCTCCCTCCCAGATCATCGAGCGCCTCGCGCATCGTCTTGGCCGTGAGCCCCTCATTCAGGATGACTCGCTGCAGCACGAACCGGCGATTGGCCGGAATCCAGGCGAAGAACTTTCCTTTGCCCAGCTTATCGTTGTCCGACAGGATCCGCAGCAACGCCGTCCGCGGCACGTCGGCCGCCGACTTGGGCAGCTCATCCAGCCAGGCCATGATCCAGACCGACGTTCCGTCCGCACTCAACACGGCAGACATCGACAGGTTCCACTCGTCGTTCTCGACGGTGGACTTGAAGACGAAGTCGTAACGCTTCTCGTTCAGCTTGGCGTCGATCCCCATCGATTTGAGCAGCGTCCCCAGCGACTCGTCGCTGAGCTGCCCCTTCTTGTCCTGAGCCTGGGCGACGCCCAGCACGGCCGGGGCGCTCACTGCCGCCAGCGCTGCACCCATGACCGCCCGCCGACTCACTTGATTCGCCATCGCTCGACACTCCTTTGTCGGACCCAGCCGGAGCCGAAATTCCGCGGAACCGAATTCTGACAACAGGGTCGGACCGCGGCGTCCATGCTTCGAACGCGACGCGCATCACTTCCCGCAGGCTCTCGCCGCGACATCCTTGCGACGACAGCCCCATATCCTCACGATTTCCCGCCGAACAGGTGCTGCAGGCAGATTTGCGACCAGGTTTCGAACTGGTCCAGCTCGGCCAGCAACTTTTCGGGCGGGGCAAACTCAGTCTCTAGAATCGACTCTTCCCGCGGGCGAACTTTGGCCGACTCCAGATCAAAAATGTGAACAATCCCCAGATGCACCCGACCGACCGGCGACTCATCGTCGTTAATCAGGCCCACGCACTCGTCGTGAAACGCCGAGTCCAGAAAGATCTCCTCGTCAATTTCACGATGCATCGCCTCCAGATATCGCCGATCGCCGGTCAGCCGGTCGGTCGACGAAATATGCCCGCCAATCCCCACCGACCGCTTGCTATGCAGCCGCCCTTCCCCGCCCGCCTTGCCGCGACGGTAGCTCAGAATCTCCCCGTTGCAACGAAACAGGCAGTACGGAATGAGCTGCTTGTGCGTCGGATCGTCTTCCGCCGACGAACGCGGCAGAAACAGCGTATGCGCCGGATCCAGCAGCACCTTCAGATACCGGTCCACATCCGGCGTGAAACCCTGAAAGTGCCCGATGCCGTGAAACAGAGGCGTCGGCACGCACAGCACGTGCTCGACAGGTGGAGGAGTCGTCATGAACCAGTTTCCCTCAGGCAATCGGCAATCCGATCCCCGTTTCGAATCTTGAGTTGTGAATTTCGTGCTTTTTTGGATTTCGGATTTCGGATTTTGTGCTTACCCAATGAGCTCCCGAACCGCCGCCCCGATATCCGCCGACCGCATCAGCGTCTCACCCACCAGGATCGCCCCGACGCCGTGCGACCGCAGTCGCTCGACATCGCCCCGGGTCTTGATGCCGCTCTCGCTGACCAGCAGCGTTCCAACCGGCACGCGAGGCTGAATCCGCAGCGTCTGATCCAGATCGGTCACAAACGACCGGAGATCCCGGTTGTTGACTCCCACCAGCGGCGGATTGAGCGGCAGCACGCGGTCCAGATTTTGAGGATCGTAGATCTCGATCAGGGCCGTCATCCCCAGTGCGGTCGTCGCCTCATACAGCTCGCGCAACTGCCGGTCGTCGAGGCACTCGGCGATCAGCAGAACCGCATCGGCCCCCGCCGCCCGAGCCTCCAGCACCTGGTACGGATCGATCAGAAAATCCTTCCGCAGCACCGGAATCCCCACCGCCTGTCGGACAGCCCGCAGAAAATCCAGATGCCCCTGAAAGAATTTCTCGTCGGTCAGCACGCTCAGGCAGGACGCCCCGGCCGCCTCATAGGCACGGGCGATCTGCACCGGATCAAAATCGGCCCGGATGATCCCCGCCGAGGGAGACGCCTTTTTGACTTCCGCAATCAGCCCGATTGTCGGCGCCGCCCGCAGCGCGGCGACAAAGTCCCGCACGCGGGGCGCAGCAGCAATCTGCCGCTTCAGTTCATCAACCGGCCGGGCCGACTTCGCAGCCGCGACTTCGGTCAGTTTATGAGCCACGATCCGGGCAAGGACGTTATCAGCGGCAACGGTCATCGGCTCTTCTGTCCGGCGATAAGCGATAAGCGATAAGCGATAAGCGATAAGCGATAAGCGATAAGCGATAAGCGATAAGCGATAAGCGATAAGCGATAAGCGATAACCGTTCGGACCACTCTGGCTTTAAGCTCCGAGCTTCCCGGCTTTCCGCTGTCCAGCATCTTAACCTCCCGGCGGCGCAGCCGGAATGACGCCGGGCCGGATAGAATCGGTCCCGCCCCCGGAAGGAACTTGCGTGCCCGTATTATTCGCCGATGCGCCGTCCATGATGCCCGCCGTTCTCCTCGTCACCACCCTGCTGGGAGGGAGCGTCATGGCCTGGAGCTGGCTGATTGCCGGCGGCACGCAGACGGAGCCCGCTGACAACGCAACCCCTGAATCCCCACCTGTCTGGTCTCTCTGGCCGCTGGCGATCACAGCGGCCTGGCTGGCGATGACCGCCGCGGGAGCCATTTTTGCGAATTCTCAACCCGATCGGCCTCCGGCCACCGCCGGGGACGTTGCCGCCAATGCCGCCATCGGCGCGGGGCTGATCGCTTTCCTGCTGATGCTGCTGCATGCCACAGAAGCTCGCGGCCTTGTTCCGTTCGGCATTTCTCTCCGCCAGTGGCCGCGGCAACTGGCGCTGGGCGTCTTCGGACTGCTGCTGGCGATCGGCCCGGTGACGGTCTCGCTCGCAGCGACAGCCGCCTGGCGTTCCCAGGAGACGCAGCACTCGTTTCTGCAACTGCTGGCCAGTCAGCCGCCGCTGGAAGTGCTGCTACTGATGCTCTTTACGGTCTGCGTGATCGCCCCGCTCTCCGAGGAACTGCTGTTCCGAGTGATCCTGCAGGGCTGGCTCCGCAGCCGGCTGGCCCGCTGGCCGGCGATCCTGCTGACCGCCGCCCTGTTCGCCCTGATCCACGGCTGGCGCGACAGCCTGCCCCTGCTCCCGCTGGCCCTGATTCTCGGCTGGCTCTTCGACCGCCACCACAGCTACCTGGCCGTCGTCGCCACCCACAGCCTGTTCAACGGAGTCATGCTGACCCTGGCCCTGCTGACCAGATCATAAGCCGGCACGGTCGGACACGGCTGGCCCGACTCCTCACCAGCCACTACCCACTCGCCACTTCTTCCGCCTACTTGGCCGCCACCGGCGTCTTGTAGCCCGGAGCGGCCAGGAACGTCACGATTCCCTTGCCGTCCTCAATGTTCCAGATCCGGATCTCTCCGTCGTGGCTGCCGCTGACGACTCGCTTGCTCGCCGGGTGGGCGGAGACCGAATAGACCCAGTCGGTATGCCCCGGAAAGGCCCGCACCACGGCTCCGTCGGCCAGCTTGTGCAGTCTGACCTGCTTGTCAGAGCAGCCGCTGAAGATCGTCCCGTCGGGCTGGACCACGATCCGGAAGACTTCACCGCCGAAGCCGCCGATTTCGCGAACCTGCTTGCCATCGGCCGGGTTCCAGGTCCGGATCCGGTTGTCCCGGCCGCTGGTTGCGACTTGTGCTCCGTCGGGTGAGAAAGCCACGCCGAAAACCGGCTGCTGATGCGTGTTGAACGTCGTCTGGCTTTCCCCTGTCGTGCTGTTGAAGACTTTGGAGGTCTTGTCCCGGCTGGCTGTCGCCAGCAGCTTGCCGTCCGGCGACCAGGCAACGTCCATCACCCAGTCGGCGTGGTCTTCGACCTGGAGCTGTTGCTTTCGCGTCGCCACGTCGAACACTCGGACAGATCGGTCGGCGCAGGCCGCGGCCAGTCGTGTTCCATCCGGGCTGAACGCACAGGCAAAGACTTCGTCGTCGGTCGTGAAGAAGTCAGCCAGCAAGGCTCCGTCAGCGACATTGAACAACTTCACTTCACCGAGCTGACCGGGCGTGCCAGCGGCAACTGCGATCTGCGCGCCGTCGGCCGTAAATCGAATGTCGTGCGGACGTTCGGCCAGATTCGTGATCCGCCGGACGAGCGCCCCGTCGGCCGCGTTCCACAGAATGACTTCGCGGTAACCCGAACTGGCGACCAGATTTCCGTCCGGGCTGAAGGCCACTGCCATGATCGGGACCGGCACGCGGTAACTTTCAGGCGGGTTCGGCTGCACGGGCTTCGGAATGATCGTGATCAGCATCGCCGAGGGGCTCAGCCCCGCGTCCAGCGTCGCGCCGGTCTCAATCCACTTCTTAATCAACGCGGTTTGCTCGGGAGTCAGCGGATCGGCGTCCTTGGGCATCGACCCATCGGCACACATCGAGAAGACCAGTGAATCGTCGGGCTTGCCGACAACCACGGCATCCCCCGATTCGCCCCCCTTCATGACGTTCGCGTAGTTCTCCATATTAAACCGCCCTTTCGCCGTCCGGGCGTTGTGGCAGGCGACGCAGCGCTGGGAAAAGATCGGAGCCACCTGATTGGCGAACGAGACCAGCCGCCCCGCACCGATCAACGTCAGTTCCAGATCGCGCTGGCGGGCAATGTGCTCGGCCGTCAAGGCCGCAAAAGCCTCCTCGGCCTGCTGCAGCGGAGCAACATGAGCGGCCACTTCGGCCTCGGCGGCTTTCAGTTTCTCGGGATGAGCCGCCACGATCGCTTTGCTGCTGGCGAGCTGAGCTTCGGCGTCCGTCGCGGCTTTCTGAGCATCTTCCGCGGCCTTGGCCGCAGCAGCTAACTTGTCGGCGGCGGCTTTGGCCTTGTCCGCCAGTTCCTTTTCGTTGTCTTTGCCCTTGGCTTCTTCGGCCGCTTTCGCAGCGGCGGCCGATTCGGTTTCGGCGGCGGTTTTCGCTTCGGCGGCCTTGGTCGCCGCGTCTTTCAGGCCGGGCAGCTTTCCTTCGAGATCCTTGGCGACGACCTCGGCTTTCGAGAAGGCCAGCTTGAGATCGGTGACGGTCTGCGCGAGCTGTCTTGCCTTTTCGCGAGCTGCGTCCAAGGCCGGCTGACCGGCCGCCTTCCGAGCGCCGGCTTCGTCGGCGGCAGCCCGCTGGGCGGAGATTTTCGCTTCCAGATCGTCCTGGGCCTGAACCGGCTGCGCGGCCAGGACGGCGAGCAGACACGACGCAAAGACGGCAAGGAGTCGACGCATGGCGGGTTCCAGCAACGAGGAGGCGGACCGGCGGGAGGAGGGAGACCAGGCGCGGGCGGGAAAAACGTGTGGCGGAACGGAGTTCCGGCATCACACATTAGCATCACTTGATGGATCGGCGCTGTCAAGCCGGAGGGGCGCCGACGCACGACTTCATGAAGAACCCGCGAAGTGCGATCCCGCGGAACGCCCACCCGAAGTGCGCGCAGCAAACGACGCGGGGAACCGCCGCCTGAGCTGCGATTCCCCGTGATCTGCTCTCACCAGTCCAGCGAGTCGTGGTCACCGAACCGGATTCGAACATCGAAATGTCGAAGAACCAGAACGACCAGAGCCGGACGGCGGTTACTTGCGATGGCGGATCTTGGATCGCATCTTTCGCTTCTTCCGCCCGATTTTCCGTCGGCCCCGTCCGGTCTTCTTAACGCCCATTCCAGTCTCGCTCCCACGACTCTATTGTCTGGCGTGCAGTTATGTCCACATCCTGGCGGTCGTTGCCAGAATCCCAAGTTGTAGCACTCCCGCCCGAGAGGTTCAAGGGTCGGGGGAAACGCGTGGATCCACCGTTCCGTCCGGCTGGCGGACGCGCGTGTCCGCCGGCTTTTGCCCTCGAATCAACCAGTAGTCCTTGACCTGCTCTCCCTCGACGTGCGTGAAGAGCTGCGGCATCCGCTCGGCGAACCAGTGCGGCGTCTTGGTCACAACCAGGATTTCTCCGAGCGGCTTCAGCCCCCAGAGCGACGCCTGCAGGAAGTGCTCCGCGATCCGCCAGTTCGAAAAGTACGGCGGATTCGCCAGCGACAGGTCGAACCAGTTGGCTTCCAGGTGACTGCCGTCGGCGTCCAGCAGACCTTCGAAACGATCGCTGACCCCGTTAGCCGCCGCGCCCCGTTCGGCGCTCTGCACCGCCCGCGGATTGCAGTCCACGGCGGTCACGTCCACGTTTTCAGCCCGCAGAGCCGCCGCGATGCCGACGACTCCCGCTCCACAGCCGATATCCAGCACCTTCATGCGGGGCCGGATTTCCATGGCGTTGATCAGCGCCCGGGCGCCGGTGTCGATCCGGCGGTGACTGAAGACCGACGGCCGGCTGAACGCCTTGATGAGCCGGCCCTGGTCGCGGAAAGCGAATTCGCAGTCGAACGACTTGTACTTCACCGGCTCGTCGACGCGCGTCGCCAGATAAAGCGTGCCCTTCTTCCGGATTGGCCGACGGGTCACTTTGGGAAACAGCCGTTTCAGTTCGGCGTGCAGCCATTGATCGTCGTCGTGGTCGGTCGACGCCACCAGCCGCCCCCCCACCGCCAACCGCCGGTGAGCCTGCTGCAGCAGATCGCGCGTCAGTTCGGCCTCGCCGAACCGCCCGAACGCCAGCGCCGCCAGATCGACTTCCTCGTCCGGAAAATCCGGCTCGCAATCGAGGAACAGGTTCGCCAGCGGCGGCGTCCAGACTTCATCGGGTTCCTCCGCGGAAGACTCGACGACCGGCTCAATCGGATCGGCCGCCCCGTAGAGCGTGTCATCGTCCCCATCGTCGTCTTCATAGGGGACGTGCAGATCCCGGAAGATCGCATCGGCCGCCAGATTGCGCTGGTAGAGATCCAGAAACAGGCAGCGCACGGTGGCCGCCGGGCGCAACCGGGCGTACGTCTCGGCGAACTGGGCGCGGCCGACGGTATTGCAGATCACGCGCTCGCCGGCCAGTTCGGGGAGCAGATCGATCAGGAGCTGCTCCTGCCTGCGAGCGCGCAGCACGAAATTCGGATCGAGCTCGTCGTCCTCCTGCCCGGCCTTCCCCTTCCGACGTTCCGATTGACCAGCCACTCTGTCACCTCTCGTTGTGCAAGTTTCGAAGAGCGAAGAGCGAGTAGCCAGAGAAGTCGAAGCTTATCGCTGATCGCGAATCGCCGGATGAAGAGGGCACATTCCTGGGCTCTCGACTCTAGACTCATTTCGACATTCCGCCTTCGTCATTCGACATTTCTTCGTTGCGTCTTCGCGGCCCCGTTGCGCGAGAATCTCTCTCCAGTGTCTTCTCTGCGCCTCTGCCCACTCTGCGAGAAATCTTAATTTGACTGCGAGCCTACACCACCCGGCACATGACGCACTTCAGATAATCGCTCTCCAGGCAATGGGCCGAACGGGGATGGTCCGACGACGGACCCCGCACGGCCAGGAACTGCAGATGCCGGCCCGCCTGAATGGCCGCCCGCCCCAGCACTTCCAGAAACATGCCCTGATCGACGTGCCCCGAGCAACTGCAGGTCAGCAGCCACCCGCCCGGCTTGATCACGTTCATCGCAAGCTGATTGAGGCTCAGGTAGCCCCGCAGCGCAGCGTCGACCCCGGCCCGATGCCGGGCCATTTTCGGCGGATCGAGGATCACTGCGTCGAAGCGTTCGTCCGTCGCCGCAATCCCTTCCAGGGCCTTAAAGCCGTCGCTCTTGAGCGTCTTCAGCCGGTCCCCCACGCCATTCAGGTCCGCATTGGACCGAGCCAGTTGCAGGGCCGACTCGGAGACGTCGACCGCGACGACTTCGCGCGCGCCGCCGTGGACGAGTGCATTGAGTGCGAAGCCGCCCGTGTAGGAAAACATGTCGAGGACTTTTGCGCCCCGCACGAACTGGCTGAAGAACAGCCGGTTTTCCCGCTGATCGAGAAAGAAGCCGGTCTTCTGCCCCTCGGCGACGTCCAGTCCGAAACGGATGCCGTTTTCGGAGATGAACAGCGGCCGGGGAGGCGGTTCGCCCGCCAGCAGCCCGTCGGCGACTTCCAGCCCTTCGGCGGCCCGAATCCCCTTCTCGGTCCGCAGCCAGATTCCTTTCGGCTGCAGTTTTTCCTGCAGCAGTTTCAGGAACAGATCCTTCCGTTCGTAGAGGGCCAGGCTGGTGAGCTGCACGAGCAGCCAGTCGCCGTAGCGGTCGATCGTCAGCCCCGACAGCAGATCCCCTTCGCTGTTGACCAGCCGGCAGGCCAGATCCGGCGTGAACTCTCCATGCAGCGCCCGCCTGAGGGCGATCGCGTCGTCCAACCGGCTGGACCAGAGCGCTTCGTCGAGCGGCAGCGTTTCATTCCAGGAATAGAGCCGGACGCGAATGTTGCTGAAGGGATTGAACAGGCCGCGGGCGATGAACTGCCCCTTGTCAGACCGGAGCAGGACCTCGGCGCCGGGAGCGGCCTCGCCGATGACCTGCTGCACCGCTCCCTGGTAAACCCAGGGATGGTGGTTGAAGAACGGCAGGGCGTTCCGCGGCTTCAGAATCACCTCGGGCAGCTTCAGAACCGCTTCTTCAGGCAGCCCGGTTTCCACGTCCATAGCGGCAGTCATGAGGCACTTTCCAGAACCAGCAGACGGAGCGGAAACCCGCCCCGCAAGAAAAGCAAAATGGCGACGCCCGCAGAGGACATCGCCTGAATCCAACTTGCGAATTCGAAGATGAATCCGAGGAAACCACGAATGGCACGAATCCGTACCAAGGAATCAGGAAACCTCACGGAATCGCCGATTCGATGCGATATCCAGTCGCACACGGCCGTTCCAGGCCAGTCTTCCGATTCGTGTGGATTCGTGTGCTTCGTGGTCAATCTTCTGGCTGTGTTTATTTGAGCCCGAGCGTCTTCACCCCGGCTCCTTCGATCTCTTCGAGGTAGGCCAGCAGCCGGTCCCGTTCGTTGGTCAGGTGCCGGACCCGCAGCAGCGACTTCACGCGGGTCAGCAGTTCCAGCCGATTGACCGGCTTCGTGAGAAAGTCGTCGGCGCCGGCCTGCACCGCCTTCTCGATGTCACCCATTTCGTTGAGCGCGGTGACCATCAGCACGGGAATAGCCCGCGTGGCGGGATCCTTCCGCAGCCGCTGGCAGACTTCGTACCCGCTCAGCTTGGGCATCATGATGTCCAGCAGGATCAGGTCCGGCTGGAACTCGGCGACTTTGGCCAATGTCTCCTGACCATCGTAGGCCATGGCGATTTCGTACGGTTCATCCGCCAGATACGCGTCGAGCAACTCGCAGTTCTGCAAGTTGTCGTCCGCAATCAGCACTCGGGAAATCTGCGTCATTGGTTTGCCACCCGGCCACCGGAAGATCGACCCGTCTCTACGCCCGCGGGCCGCCACAGACCGTCCGGTCAAACAACCCGGCATGATACCACAAGCACGGATCGGCGAAAACCCGCGGCTGAGAGGGGAAGCCCCACATTGCCACGGACTAACGCAACACCCAACGGCACAATGCCTTCCGACGATTTTCACGCACGTCGGGCGTATTTCGGAGGCCGCCCGGCGGCGGCAACGCAATGATCTGAACAGGGGACAATTGACCTTGTGAAGCGGATTCACCGGAGGGAGAATCGCGTCTGGAGGAATTCATGGTTCTGACTGCAGAGTAAATTGCCGCCGTCAATGACGGCGTCTCCGTGACAGTCGCCGACGCCGAGACTGGCGTGGAATTCGTTGTCGTCCGCGCTGACCTCTACGCCCGGATTCGACGGCTCGTCGAAGATCGTTCGGACGAGGAGATCCAGGCGACGGCTTCCCAGATCAACGAGATCATGCAGGACGACGACGCTCTCGACCCCTGGCTGGAGAGCTATCAGACGCCATGAGCCAGCGGGGCAACATTGTCCTGGTCAGTTTCCCGTATTCTGACGGCAGCGGCGCGAAGATTCGTCCCGCGCTGGTCGTGCAGAACGATGCCGACAATCAGCGACTCGACAATACGGTCGTCGCGATGATTACCGGCAATACGGCTCATGCACATGAGGCGACGCAATTGTTGGTTGATCCGGCAACTTCGGATGGCCTACAGTCCGGCCTTCACGGCCCGTCGGCCGTCAAATGCAGCGTGCTAGGGCGTGTGGACATTCCTCTTTCGGAGATTTCCTGGAATTGCAATGATCTTGCGGCTTGAAACTGGTCATGGAGGACCTCGCAGTGCCGCCGCGACATGCTCTCACGGATGAACAATGGGATCGTATCCGGAATTTGCTTCCTGGAAAGCCGGGCGATCCCGGCCGGTCCGGGGAGGACAATCGGCTGTTCGTGGACGCCGTTTTGTACGTGGCCAAAACGGGAGTGCCCTGGCGCGATCTGCCGGAGCGTTTTGGCAACTGGAACTCCGTCTGGCGGCGGTTTGATCGCTGGTGCGAGAACGGGGTCTGGGAGGCCGTCGTCCGGGAGCTCGGCGAACTCGATCTTGAGGAACTGCAACTCGATTCGACATCGATCAAGGTCCATCTGGCCGCCGTTGGCGGCCGACGCGAAGCGGAGGAAAAAAAGAAGACGCGGACCGCCGTCGCGGCGTTGGCCGCTCTCGCGGAGGTCTGAACACCAAAATCCACGCGGCGGTGGAAAAGAACGGACATCTGGCGGCCATGCACCTGAGTCCCGGGCAGGACGGAGACGGCCCTCATGGCCGCGCGCTGCTCGAATCGTTCGAACCCGGACAAATCGAACACGTGATCGCAGATACGGCCTACGACGGAGATGAAACGCGAGACCAGATCCGGAAACTGCAGGCGAAAGCCTGCATCAAGCCCCACAAGAACCGCAAGACCAGGAAGCGCTACGACAAGCAGCGCTACAAACACCGCAACCAGGTGGAACGCTTCTTCAACCGCATCAAACAGTTTCGCCGCGTGGCCACACGTTACGAAAAGACCCTCGAAAACTTCGCCGGCTTCGTCTGGCTGGCGGCGCTCATGGTCGATGTCCTATGAATGTCCACACGCCCTAGCGACTGTGAATCAGCGGACGATCTTGCGCTCACTCGGCCGGCTCAGCCCGGTCGCGATGCAGCAGATCGATCACTGCCTGCGGATCGCCTTGGAACTTGCCTGAATTTCACATTTCTTGCCGCCGATTACCTCGCACAAATCCGCGTTTCACCCGCCGATTCAACTGACCCATGCCCGCCCGGCCCTCGTTTACCCTTATGGAAGGAGCCAGTGAGGGCAGCACGGAGGCACGGGACGGTCAGCCGGGGTCAGCGGCTCCGACTGGCGAACCACATCGGTTTTGCAAAGGAGGTTTCGACATTCCTGCCACAGCGGTATCACAAGGCACCCTCGCCGCCGGGTGCGAGCTTCCCAGGTGAATGGATGCTTTCAGCAACATCTTCATCCTGCTGACGGGGAAACGGGACTCGCAGGCGACGGGGGTGGCGGCGTTGGAAGAAAGCGAATAGCGAGTAGGGAATAGCGAATCGCCAGAGTAAGAACGGAGCCGTGGCCGGCCTGAGACAGGTTGGACGCGGCTTTTCTCTTTGATGCTGGTTCGAAAATGACGGTCGCGGATTATTTGGCCGGGGCGTCCTGTTCGGCTACCGCCAGATAGCGTCGGATCGCTTCTTCAAAGCTGTCAAAGTGATCGCCGGGGATCATTTCGAGCGTGAACTTTCCGGCGGGTCCGGCCTCTTTCTGCAATCGCTCGCCGGTCTCGTGAAAGCTTTCGTCATCGGTCCCCAGGTAGGCGTAGTGCGGGCGCTGCAGGAACTGGGAGTTGCCGACCAGCAGGCGGACGGAGCATTCCATCGGGTTGTTTTCGAACGGAACCGTGTCGTCGAACTGCCAGGCCAGGAACGTGGCGTGGTCGTACAGTCCGCCCGAGCTGCCGCTGTGCCGCATCGGGACGTCGTCCAGCAGCGGCAGGACCGACGCCACGCCGCCGCCGACGCTGTGGCCGAATACGTAGATCCGCTGCGGATTCACGTAAGGCTGGGCGGCGAGCCATTTGACGGCCGCCCGGGCGTCGTCGACTTCCCCCAGGAACAGCTCGTAGCTGCCGGGATTGCCGTTTTCGCCGCGGAGCATGGGGGTCATGACCACGTAGCCCGCCTCGATGAACGGTGCACAGGCTTCCGTCAGGTCGGCTTCGCCGAACGCGAAGCCGCCGTGCAGGAAGACCAGGGCCGGGCGGGGTTCTGCGACTTCCGGCGGACGGTAGACCCAGGCCTTCAGGTTCAGATCGCCCGAAGGGTACAGGATTTCCTCGACGTTTTCGGGGGGAGTCTCCCCATCGTCGTAGTCCTGCGGGGCCGGTCCCTGTTGGATGAGTTTTGTGCGAAAGCCGGCCCGCCACTGGGCGAACGTCTGCCCCGGAGGAACTTTGACCTCGCCGATGAACTGATGGCCGAGACGCGAAACCTGCCAGGCGCCGATGCCGCAGCAGGTGACCATGCAGAGGAAACCGGCGCCGGCGATGCCGAGCAGCCACTTCATGGCGGGGCTCAGGCCGCCGTCGCTGGAAGACCTGGAAGCGGCTTTTTTGCCGGTCTTCCGCCGGGCGGGGAGCTCCGCGACTTCGCCCCAGTCGTCGGCGTCATCGGCGGTCGGTACGACGATCGCGGCGGAGCACTCCCGGCAGCGGATTTTCCGCCCGGCGAGCGCGTCCTTCACTTTGTACCGCAGCCCGCATTCCGGGCATTCGACCTCCAGCGACATAACGGAAGCCCTCTGAGTCGGCGAATGTGATGTTCGAAGGGGGTGTTTTAGCACATGAGGGGGGGCCGAGGGGAGCGATTGGGAGACGGCGGTCCGAAACGTCCAGTCGGCGCGCACCGGGAGCGACGGCGTCGCCGGGCGGCGTGCTGCTGTTGATCAATTCCAGGGAACGCGGGCCCCGGCGGGGCGACTTGTCGAAGGCCGCCCCGCCGGGGTTTGATCACGGTCGGATGTCGCCGGGCCGAAGCCCCGCCTGCACTGGCACGATCAGGAGACCGGACTTGCGTCCGGGCTTCTGAAAAACTCGGCGCCGAGGATGTGCGCACACGGGGTGCGGTCCCCGGATTCCCCGTTGAAGGAGAATCCGCTAATGGGCCCTGATCAGGCCCGGTCGAAGGGAGGCGTCCGGACGCCGGCAGCGGACCGACGACGGGCATGCTGCTATGCCCCCTTCATAAAGAGGAGGTTTGTTGCGCGGAATTGTGGGGGAGAGTGGTTGGTGGGCAGTGGGTAGTGGATGGGGAAGAAGGGGGAAAGACCGGGGCTTCGCGAAGACGCTCCAGCCGCCGGCCACCCGGGATTCGCGAAATCGTTGGCACAATTCGGCCGGCGGGAGCCGGCCCTACGGCTCACTCCAACGCCGACGTTCCTTCAATCAGGCGGCGAAGGAGTTCGACCGGGACTCGGCCGCGGAATCTCACTTTGCCGTCGAGGACGACGACGGGAACGCAGGTGCCGTAGCGTTCGACCAGGCGGGGGTCGGTGTCGATGTCGGCTTCCACAATCCGGGGGAGCCAGCGCTGGTGGCGTTCGAGAATTTCGCGGGCATCGTCGCAGAGGTGGCAGCCGACGCGGGTGTAGAGCAGCACCGATTTGAAGCGGATGCCGGGCAGCGAGGGGCGCCAGCGGTCGGGCGGACCGTACTCTTCGGCCTGCTTCAGCCGGCCGAGGAGCCATGTTCCGACGCCGACGAAGGTGGCGCCCAGGCCCCACCAGAAGACCCGGTTGTGGTACCAGAAACGGGGCATCCCCGAGAGGCCGGAGGCTTCTTCGATGGCGTTGAGCGCGAGCAGCGCCATGCCGAGCAGCAACGAGCCGGTCCCGGCGATCTGCAGGCGGGAGAGATGGGAAATATCAGGATCGGTCATGAGGCGCGGATTCCGGGAATTGCGGGCCCCGAGGGGAGTGGGGCTGATATTTGTCAGTTGTCAGTTGAAAGAGACTTCATCCATTGCGATTCGATGGCACGACATCGGGCGGCACAGTTATAGACGTGTGCTGGCGGAAATTGGCTCGACTTCGACGAGGTTGTCGAAGAAGGTGGCGCCGCCGGCGAGGTCGGAGAGACGGGTCGAGGTGGTGAGGTTGGCGTTTCCGACGCCGGCCGTCAGCTTGTGCCACCAGATGCCGGTCGCGACGACGACGCCGGGGCGGACGGTTTCGCCGACGATCGCTGCAGCCTGAAACGTGCCCCGATCGTTTCGCACGCGGACGGGCTGGCCGGTCTGGATGCCGCGCGGGGTGGCGTCGTCCGGGTGGATTTCCAGTTCGGGCTCGCGGGCGGCTTTGCGCAGCGATTCGAGCTCGACGAAGCTGGAATTCATGAAGTGCGGCGTGGGGGGCGTCAGGAGCTGCAGCGGATACTTGGCCGCCAGTTCGGGCTGAGATTCGGGCGATTCCGCCGGGGGAATGTATGTCGGCAGGGGATCGTGGCCCAGGTCGGCGAGTTGCTGGCTCCAGAACTCGCACTTGCCGCTCGGGGTGCGAAATTCCCCGTCGGCAAAGGGAACATAGGGCTTCGGGAGGTTCAGCCGCAGCGGGCCGGCTTCCAGGAGGCGGTCGAGCGTGATCCCCCGAAGTGTCGGCGGGACCTGAGCGACCTGCTTCCCCGGCATCGAAAAATCTTCCCAGAGGGCGGTGCGGGCCAGTTCGTGATCGGCGACCTGAAACACGTCCCGCTCGAAGCCCAGTCGGTCGGCCAGACCGCGGAAGACGTCGGTGTTGCAGCGGGCCTCGGCGAACGGGGGGATCGACGGCGAATTGACCTGGATGTCGTAGTGCCCGTAGGTCGTGTGGAGATCGAAGTGTTCGAGCTGCGTTGTGGCGGGGAGGACGATGTCGGCGTAGTCGGCGGTGTCGGTCAGAAACTGCTCGTGGACGACGGTGAAGAGATCTTCGCGCCGCAGGCCCTCGAGGACACGTTTCTGGTCGGGAGCGACCGCGGCGGGATTGCTGTTGTAGACGTAGAGTGCATGGACCGGGGGGCCAGCGAGTTCGCCATGCAGGGCTTCGGCGAGTTGGTTCATGTTGACGGTGCGCGTGCCGGGGGGACTCAGGTCGGGACGCTGCAGGCCGCGAGTGTTCAGGGCGAACGCGCTGCTGGTCGAGAGGAGACAGCCGCCGGCGGGATGCCGCCAGGCGCCGATCAGAGCGGGGAGGCAGGCGATGGTCCGAACGGCCATGCCGCCGCCGGCGTGGCGCTGGAGGCCGTAGTTGACGCGGATCATCGCGGGAATGTTCGCGGCGTACTCGTTGGCGAAGCGGATAATGTCGTCCGCCGGGAGGCCGCAGACAGCGGAAGTCTGCGCGGGGGACCAGTCGGTCAGGACGCGATCGCGGAGGGGTTCGACGCCGAGGCAGTACCGTTCGAGATAGTCCCGATCGACGAGGCCATGCCGGAAGAGGACGTGCATGACGCCCAGGGCCAGGGCGGCGTCGGTGCCGACGCGGGGCCGCAGGTGCCAGTCGCTCCGTTCGGCGGTCCGGCAGCGGTAGGGGTCGATGGTGACGATTTTCGCACCGCGTTTGCGGGCCTCCACCATACGAATCCAGAGGTGGGAATTCGTGACGGCGGTGTTGGAGCCCCAGTTCACGATATAGCGGCTGTTGGCAACCTCTTCCGGATCGGTCCCGACCCGTTGGCCGATCGTATACGCATACCCGGCGGCGCCGGCGGTCGCGCAGATGGTGCGGTCGAGGAGCGACGCGCCCAGGCGGTGGAAAAACCGGCGATCGAGGCTTTCTCCCTGAATTTTCCCCATCGTGCCGCAGTAGCTGTAGGGGAGGATCGCCTGGGGACCAGCGGAGCTGCCGGCGATTTCGGCATATCGCCGGGCAATTTCGGTCAGGGCCTCGTCCCAGGAGATCCGGACGAAATCGCCCCGGCCCTTGGGGCCGACGCGCTTGAGGGGCGTGGCCACGCGGCCGGGGTGGTAGACCCGTTCGAGGTAGCGCGAAACTTTGTGGCAGAGGACGCCGTGGGTCATGGCGTGCTCCGGATTCGCCCGCACCGCGACGGCCCGATCGCCTTCGACCGTCACCAGCATGGAGCAAGTGTCGGGGCAGTCGAGCGGGCAGGCGCCTCGGACGATCTGACGTGTTGCCGACATGTCACGGACTCCTGTTGCGGCGTTGGGAGACGCCTTCGCTGTGGCAACGATAGGGAAGAACCCTATGCCACGACAAGGGTTCGCGGCGTGATCAGCACAACCTGCGTAATCCGCTTTGATTTCCGGCTTGCCGATCGTCGCCTGAAGCCCGGCGACGCCGCACAAGTCGCCGAATTCCTGCAGATGCACCGGCAGGAGAGTCAGCGCTGACGGCTGGTTCGGCGAAACCGATCGCGCCGATCAGACTTTCGGGACTGGAATCCCTGCATTTTGAGTGCTACCGTACCGACACCAATTCAGTGCAGACTTCCTGCAGGCCGGACGGGCACGAGGACGGGACCGGCATGTCGACCCGGCTCAACGCGGACTCCTTTATCGCCACCGTTCAAAAGAGCGGACTGGTTCCCGCTGATCGTCTGCAGCAATCGGTCGCCGAATTCGCAAACAGCGGCGGCGACCGCAAAGACACGCTGGCTCTGGCCGATCATTTCGTCGACAAAAACCTGGTGACGCGGTGGCAGGCCGACAAGCTGCTGCAGGGAAAGCACAAAGGCTACTTTCTCGGCAAATACCGGCTGCTCTCACTCCTCGGCAAAGGGGGGATGAGCTCGGTGTATCTCGCCGAGCACACGGTGATGCGTCGCCGCTGCGCCATCAAGGTGCTCCCCTCCAAGCGGGTCACGGATTCTTCGTACTTGGCCCGGTTTCATCGCGAGGCCCAGGCGGTCGCCGCGCTGGACGACCCGCACATCGTCCGGGCCTACGACGTCGACTGCCAGACCGACGGCGAGAGCGAGATTCACTTCCTGGTGATGGAGTACGTCGAAGGCTGCAGCCTGCACGAACTGGTGCAGCGGAAAGGTCCGCTCCGGTTCGAAGACGCCGTGGACTATGCCCGACAGGCCGCCCAGGGACTGGCCCACGCGCACGCCGCGGGAATGGTTCACCGGGACATCAAACCGGGAAATCTGCTGGTAGACCTGACCGGCACGGTGAAAGTGCTCGATCTCGGGCTGGCCCGCTATTTCGACAGCGGCGAAACCGGCGAAGCCCTGACGATCGCCCACGACGAAAAGGTCCTCGGCACGGCGGACTACCTGTCCCCGGAGCAGGCGATCGACAGCCACCTCGTCGACGCGCGGGCCGACATCTACAGCCTCGGCTGCACGATGTACTTCATGCTGACGGGGCACCCCCCCTTCACCGAAGGCTCGCTCACTCAGCGGCTGATGGCCCACCAGAACAAAGAGCCCTCGCCGCTGGAAAAGGAACGTCACGGCATCCCGCCATCGCTGGCCCAACTCGTCCGAAAGCTGATGGCGAAGAAGGCGGACGACCGCTTTGCCGACGCCGGACAGACGGCCCAGGCTCTGCTGCAGTGGCTGGTCGAGAACGCTCGGGATGACTGGCGGGCTTCGCATTCAGTGCTGCTCGGAAGCGCCATCAAGAAGTCGCCGACGATGGCCAAGGTGGTCGTCGCCAGGCCGGTCGCGCCCGCGACCGCTCCTGAGGCGTCGTCAGAGCCCCCTCCCACGTCATCGTTTCTGACCAGGGGCTCGGAACCGCCCCCCTCGACGAAAATGAGGCCCGCAGCGCCGCCCGTCGAGCCAGTCGCGGAAGATGACTCGCTGGCCTCGCTGTTCGCTCATTTGGGGGGCAAACCCGGACCGACGACTCCCACTCCGGCGAAACCGCCGGCCTCCTCCAAGTCGGCCATCAAGCCGAAGTCGGGCGGCGCCCCCAAACCGCCTTCGAGCACCAAGCAATCGGCTCCACGGCCGACCCCGGCCCCCTCAACGCCCCCTCCGAGCAAGCCAGCCCCGGCAAAGCCGGCCGTCGCCAAGCCCGTGCCGGCAAAGCCGGCTCAACCCGTCGGCAACATTCCCGTTGCGAAGCCAGCCGCGCCGAAAACTCCGCGCCCTCAACCGGCTCCGCCCGCGGCCGTCGTCCCGCCCGCCACTCCGCCCGACCAGGGACTCGGAAACTTCTTTGCGGGCCTGAATACGCCGCAGGCCGCGGCCCCGATCGATGAGAACTCCGCCCCGGCTCCCGCGATGGGCTCACCGTTCGATTTCTTGAACGCGCCGCCGGTCGCACCGGCCGAAGAGCCGCCCACCCCCGTGGCGGTCGAGCCGGCGCCGTCCACGGACGTTCCCATCCCCGAAATGCCGCCCCCAATGCAGTTTCCCGGCTTTCCGGAGCCAGTGTCCGTCGGCCTGCCGGCCTTCGCGGCGCCCGCCGGGCAGCCTGCGGTCGGGAAGATTTCCGGCAAAAAGCCCGCCAGTGGCCTGCCGATTGCGCTGCTGGCGGCGGCCGGCGTCGCCGGGCTCGCGGTTGTCTTAACGGTCGTCTGGCTGTTCGGCTTGCTGGGTGGAGACAATTCCGGCGGCAAGGAACCGGATGTTGTTGCCAAGGGGGCCAAGGCCGACGGCAAGAGCGAACCGCAGCAGCTTGGCGGCCCGGCGGTGATCTCGCTCGGGAACAAGCGGGCGATCAGCGTCGGCGCCCTGGGCGCAGACTACAAGACTATCGCGACGGCGCTGACCGCCGTTCGACAGGGCTTTCAGCCGAGCGGCCCGCGCGACCGCATGACGATCACCGTCCTCGCGGGCGACTTCAACGAACGAATCGTCATCAACGCAACGAAGGAGCCCTTCCCTGAGCATGTCACCGTACGCGGCTCGCTCGGCACGACGCTGACCGCTCCGGGGGACGGGCCGCTGATCGAGCTGCACGGAGTGCAGAAATTCGACCTGGAAGGTTTCGAACTCAACGCCAGCGGAAAGAAGGTGGCCGTCGAACTGACGGGCGATCTCACGGGGACGCAACTGGCCAATCTGACCATTCGCGGCTTCACGGAGACTGGCGTCAATCTCCGGGGAGGAATGGGAGAAGGCTTCCAGAAGGGCGAGCTCGCGCTGGAAAAGTTGAAGCTCTACTCGGCGGCCCCTGCCGCCGTCGGGCTCCGGCTGGGGCCGGCCGGCGGAAAAGATGTCCGGGATCCCTCGCACGTGCGGATTACCGGCTGTCGACTGTTCGGGCCGATGTCCGTGGGCATTGCGGTTTCGGGGAGCAACCTCACCGGAATCGCCTTCCGGGAGAACTTGATCACGCAGGCCAGGACCGCGATTCAGTTCGGCGGGCCGGCCGTCTACAAAGAGCTGACGATCGCCAACACGACCATCCACAAGGGGGAGCAGGGCATCGCCTTCACCCATATGCCGAAAGAGGGCTCCCGTGATCTGAGCATCCGACGGACGCTCTTCCTGGGTGTGGAGAAAGTCGAAGCCATCGTCGAACGGGATTTCAACGCGGACAGCTTCCGCGCCATGCTGCGGGAAGGGGGCGAGGGACTCTCGCTGAACTGGTCGAATCGGGCGCCGGGCGCGGCCGTTCCCGGCGAAGTCGACATCTTCGCCTCGTTTGGCCGGCGCGGCGATACAACGCTGGCGGTTGATTCGGAAGACCCGCAGCAGGACAACTTCCTCGTCGCTCCCGCGGGGAGCCCGCAGCTCGTTCCGGAGGGGACGCTCAAATCGGGTGAACGACCTTGGATCGGGGCCCTCGGGCAGTAGCTGGTGCCATAGGCTACCGGTTGAGGCGGACGCCGCGATAAACAGAACCCAGCTCGCAAGTCCATTCCCAGTCAGCACTTATTTTCCTGCTGAACATGTCCTGGCGGATGCAGCGCGTCGGCTCGATTGACGGCGCGGCCGATCACTCTTGTAACTCGTGAGCGGTCCAGCGGTTACTGCGCGGCGGCCGAGAAGTGCCATTTTGGCAGGCACTCGCCCGTCGCTGGCCGGGACCGGCGGACGCGACGCAACCTTCGGCCGGACTGGCACTTGAGGTGTACAGTTGCCGAGCACTCTCCCCGCGTGAAACAATGGGTAGAGACGACTCGACGCCCCTTTCGACTCCCCGTCGAGTCCCGCATCACGCCTTGCGAAAGCCTGCTGCATCGGTCTCGGCTGCTGCCGGCAGTGCCCATAGAGTCATCATGCGATTCCAGGGATCCAAGCATCATCGTCTGAAGATCGGTACGCACACGCGCTGCGGTTCGCGCGTGGTCCGGCCGATGGCCGCCTATCGTCAGCGGGCCGGCGGCAAAGGTCAGCAGACGGGCGCGTTCTCCGCCCCCGAACGCTGGTACGAACCAACCGGCGCGGCGGGCATCCGTGTTGTCCATGAATCCGCAGGTGAGAACTACGTCCACCCGGTGACCGAAGCCGAAGTCCGTGCGCGTCTGGGCGAGCTTCCCGAGAAGTTCACCGAGCCGCTGGAAGTGCTGCAGTTCAGCCGAATGACCCGCAAGCGCGGCCTCTTCCCCTGTTACGGGATGCAGTGGGGATCGACGATCTACCTGTATCCGATCGAAGCCTCGCTGATCGAAACGTATGTCCGTCCGCCGAAGCCGTCGCAGATCATCGAAGCCCGGATGTTCGGGGGAGAGTGGTACGAAGAGGGACCGTACTGGAAGCTGCGCTGGACTCCCGAAACGATTCGCGACTTCTACTTGAACAACGTGCTGATCCACGAACTGGGCCACGTGCTGGATACGCGGAATACGAACTTCGACAAGCGCGAGCAGTACGCGATCTGGTTCGCGACGGAATACGGCTACCGGGCGTCGCGCGGACGGAGCGGAGCGTAGGCTGCGGCGGGATAAGCAGTGCAAAATGAAAAGTGAAAAATGCAAATCGCAAAACGAACGGAGCTGAGAAGAATCAACGGCGAATCACAAGGAGCTGCCGGATTCTGACTTCTCTTTCATTTTGCACTTTGCATTTTTCACTTTTCATTTTGCACTGACGGATGCGACAAATCGCAGCCGGTGCTATCCCGCAGCCGCCAGGCCCAGATCCTGATAAATCGCCTCGTTGACAGCCCGCGTGCGGCGGTTGTGGAGCCCTTCGCCGGCCCGGCCGTTGAAGAGCCAGGCGACGACCAGGCCCCGTTCCGGGTCGCAGAAGCCCTGTGAAGACTGCGCGCCGCCGTGGCCGAATGTTCGCGGCGAGCAATAGCGGCCGTAGCCGTAGGGGACGGTGTCGACGCCATAGCGGTTGGAGTCGAGAATCACGCCCAGTCCAAAGTCGACGACGTGTCCCAGCGTCAGATCGAGTTCGCCGACGCGATGCCGGGCCGTCAGAGCGGCGACCGTCTGCGGCGACAGGACGCGCTCCTCCGCCCCCTCCCCTTCGCGGAGAAGCATTTCGTAGAAACGCCCCAGGTCGCGGATCGGGCCGCGGAGATTGCTGCCGGGAGAAGGAGCCGCGCACCGCTCCGGCGAGTGCCAGTCGAGCACCCGCAGCGTCCCCCGGTCGCGTTCGTAGAGCCAGCCGAGCCGGGGGGCAAGTTCCGCATACTCCGCGGTTTCGATACTCGCCTGCGTCTCAGCCAGGCCCGTCGGCCTGAGGATGAGATTCCGCAACAGTTCGGTGAAGGTCTCGCCGGTGAGTCGCTGCAGCGTTTCGCCCAGCAGAAACCAGCTTGATTGCGTGTGATAGCCGGCGGTACGTCCGGGGATGGCGTCCGGATCCAGCGGCGAAGCGCAGATCCGGGCGATCGTTTCGTCCCAGGGCAGATCGGGCCAGCCGGTCTCGACATGCCGCATCCCGGCGGTGTGCGTCAGCAGGTGCCGGAAGGTCACGGACTCTTTGCCGGACCGGGCGAACTCGGGAATGACGCTGGCCACCGGGTCGTCGAGTCGGACCAGGCCGGCCTCCCAGAGTCGGGCGAAGGCCGCCGCGGTGAGAGGTTTCCCTGCGGAGAGCCAGAGATTAATCGTGTCGGGCGTCATCGGGACGCCCGGCTGGGCTTCGCCCCAGGCGGCGTCAACGACGGTTTCACCGTGCAGCGACAGATAAAGCTGCCCGGAGGTGTGCAAACCGCGCTCGGCGCCGTGCTGCAGCACCGAGGCGGCTTGCGGAAAACGCGAGCGCAATGCCTCGAGACCAGAATCGGGGTGCGGACTGTCGATGGTCAAGTTCTCCTTGACCGGACAGCCTACTGACCGGCGACGTCGGAGACGAGGGAACCGAGATTCACGCCGAAGACGGATGTCGTCTGCAGTGCGTCGGCGGCGGAGTTCACCACTCTTGCAGTCGTGCCGGCAACGGTGACTGCTGGCGGCTTGTAGGTGTTCATCGTGCTAGTGAGCCACGTCCGCTGAATGTCGACCCGTTGTTCGAAGGCGTAGGTGCCCCAGACGCCGATCTTGCCAGTGCTGGAGACGGAAACGCCGCTGGCCACGCCGACGATGGTCGTGGTCCCCTTCAGAAAGGAGGGTCCGCCGGAATCGCCCTGGGCGATCGAGCTGGCTTCTCCCTTGTCGAAGTTCCAGCGAACATGCTGCGCGGTGATCGAGTCGACCGTCACATAGCCATAACGTTTCGTCCCGGCGGTGCCGTTCTGCTGTCCGCTTTGCGGTGTTCCACCGTTGCCGAAGCCGACGATGGTCAGAGCCGCCTTCACCTTCGGCGCAGCCGTCGCCAGCGTCGCCGGCGTAATGCCGGTCACCTTGGTTTTCAGTCGGACCAGGGCGATATCGTTGCCCAGGGAGAACGCGGTCGGTTTGTAACTGGGCTGGTACTTCCACAGGTCGGCGTCGTAGGTTTTTGTGCCGAACTTGACCTGAACCTTGCTGACCGTCTTATCGGACACGCAATGGGCCGCTGTCAGAACCCACTGCGGTGCGATCAGAGTGCCGGAGCAAAGGTAAGATCCGCCGCTCTGCTTGATGGTGAGCATTCCGACCTGCGGAAAGTCCTTGGCGCCGGCAGTCGTGCCGCCAATGATGCTCGGCTGAGTTCCAGCGGCCGTCGCTACCGGCATGAGCCACAGAGATCCGACCGCAAGCCCAGCCGCCGCAATGACGGAGAGCGAAACGACGGAGAATCTCATCGGGGGCCTCCAGACGGAAACGAGCTCGCAGGGTCGCGGGAGGTAACAGTCCCCAGATCTCGACCCATCCGAGCGAGCCTAGGCTACGAATCGGAGCACGGCAAACCGTGGATCGGCGATTTTACTCGGGCTTGAGAGAAAAGCCGCGTCGCGGATAGCAATTTCCCGGTCTGCGTGGCGAGCGCAACGATTCTTCCGGTGATGCGGGGGATACAGGGAGCAACTCGGGACTGTGACCCGGTCAATCCGCAAATCCGCGATGACACACAGTCAGTCTTCCAGACGGACCGTCACGCTGGCCGCGTGGGCGGTCAGCCCTTCGCAATTGGCTAAGCGGACGATGTCCTCTGCCGATTCTTCGAGGGCGTCGTGGTTGTACCAGAGGACGCTGGACCGCTTGAGGAAGTCGTTCGCGCACAGGCCGTTGGCAAACCGGGCGGTGCCGCCCGTCGGAAGGACGTGCGAGGGACCGGCGAAATAGTCTCCCACAGCCACGGGAGTGTAGTGTCCCATGAAAATCGCGCCGGCGTTTTGAATCCGGGCCAGCATGTCTTCCGGGTCGCTCGTGGAGATGTGCAGGTGCTCGGGCGCCAGCAGGTCGGTCAGTTCGGCCGCCTGGACGGCGTCGCGGGCGACGATCAGCGCCCCGTATTCGTTGAGGCTGGTCAGGGCGAGGTCGCCGCGGGGGAGCTTCGCCAGTTGATCGGCCAGGGCGCGCTGAACCTCGTCGACGAGGGGCCGGTGCCAGGTAATCAGAACCCCAGAGCCCGGGCTGTGCTCGGCTTGAGAAATCAGGTCGGCGGCGATGAACTCCGCGCGGGCGGTGTCGTCGGCGAGCACGACGATTTCGCTGGGGCCGGCGATGCTGTCGATATCGACTTCGCCATACACGTGCTGCTTGGCGAGGGCGACGAACAGATTGCCCGGTCCCACGATCTTGTCAACGCGGGGAATCCCTGCGACGCCATAGGCCAGGGCAGCGACCGCCTGGGCTCCCCCGACGCGGTAGACTTCGGTAATGCCGACTTCGGCGCAGGTCGCCAGCAGGTCCGTGTTGTAGCCGCCGAATTCCGTCGGCGGAACCACGACGGCGATTTCCTTCACACCCGCCGTCCGGGCGGGAACCGCCGTCATGAGGACGGTGGAGGGATATGCGGCAGCCCCCCCGGGGACGCAGATGCCGACCCGTCGCAGCGGCAGATACCGCTGCCGCAGTTCGACTCGGGCGGTGCCGTCCTGCCGGATCAACTGAACGTCTTCGTGAAGAATCCGCGACTGGAACTCGGCGATGTTTTCGCGAATTCGACGAATCGAGCGGAGCAGCTTCGGGTCGGCCTTCGCGTGAGCTTCCTCCAGCTCTGCGGGAGTCACGCGAATCGTCTCGGCAGTCAGCTCTTTCTTATCGAGCCGGTGGGTGTAGTCAAGCAGCGCCTCCAGCCCGCGCTGTCGGACGTCGGCGCAGATCCGCTGGACGACCTGGCGGGGTGCGAGCGGTTCTCCAAAGAGTTCGATCGTCCGCTGACGACCGGCCTCAGAAACAATGTCCCCCTGCGGGCTGAGCTTGCGGCGCAGCTCGGCCAGCAGCACCAGTGGATCCTGCGTAGAACAGTCGAGAACCGGAATGTTCAGCACGATGGACTGCGACTTTCGAAGAATCGAACAGGTTTGCGGCGAGATTCGCGACCGCGGTAGAGTGTAGACGAGCAAACACGCTTTCTCCACCGCGCTGCCCTCAGGGAGCCGAGCCCGTGAATCCCCCCGCGATCGATCTGCGCAGCGACACCGTCACCAGACCGACTCCCGGCATGCGTAAGGCGATCGCCGAGGCAGACGTCGGCGACGACATGTCCGGGGAAGACCCGACGGTCAACCGGCTGGAAGCCCATGTCGCCGAGCTGCTGGGGATGGAGGCGGCGGTCTACAACTGCTCGGGAACGCAATCGAACCAGATGGCGGTCCGGGCCCATTGCCAGCAGGGAGACGAACTGCTGATCGAGGAGCTGGGGCATATCGCCAACTACGAGGCGGGAGGCCCGGCGGCGCTAAGCGGCGTGACCTGCCGGACGGTCCGCGGTCGGCACGGCATGCTTGATGTCACGGACGTGGCAAGCAAAGTGCGGCCGGACAACCAGCACTTCTGCACCACGCGCCTGCTCTGCCTGGAAAACACGACTAACCAGGGGGGCGGGCGGACCTACTCGCTGGACCACGTCGAACGACTCGGCAAATGGGCTCACGCGCAAGGGCTGCTGGTGCATGTGGACGGCGCCCGACTGTTCAACGCCTGCGTGGCGCAGGGCTATCAGATTCGCGACTTCGCGAAGCATGTGGACAGCGTGTCAATCTGCTTCTCGAAGGGGCTGGGTTGCCCGATGGGCTCGATCCTCGTCGGCGGGAAGGACTTTATTCATCGAGCCCGCCGTGCGAGGAAGCTTTTTGGCGGGGCGCTGCGTCAGGCGGGGATGATGGCGGCGGCGGCGGAGTATGCCCTGCAGCACCATGTGGGACGGCTGGTCGAAGACCACGCCCACGCCAAGCTGTTCGCAGAGGCGATTGCGGGCACGGTGGGTCTGCGGATCGAGCCGGAGGATGTCGAGACGAATCTCGTATTCTTCGAAGTGGCCGACCACCTGGGAACCGCCGCGCAGTGTGCGAGGAAGTTGGCCGAGCACGGAGTCCGGATCAACCCGGCGGGACCGCAGCGGCTGCGAGCGTGCACGCACCTGGACGTCAGCCGGGAAGACGTTCTGAAGGCCGCGGCCACGGTCCGGCAGGTGGTCGTCGCGGGGTTTGCCGATGCGTCAGCGACGCCGGTGGGGACTTACGGGCGGTAGGACGAGTGGGCGTCGCCCCTGCAGCGTGCTGGCGGAAAGCTCGCGGCTCGACTTCTCAAGAGTCCCCGGCCGATTACCGGTGACCGTACTTGAGTCGAATTTCGGCAGGATCAATTCGTCAGGTGCTGCCGCGTAAGCGAGCGCCCAGACGGTCGTGGCGGAAGAAATTGGCTGCGGGCGGGAGAATTCCCTCATCCGGAGACCATCGCTGGCCATCGTGGGGCCGAGGCACACGATCCGGCGGATGTCGCCGAAACTTGTGCCGGAAACTGCACTTTTTGCAAGGACGCGGGTCGCTGGCATTCACAATCCGCAGGGCTGGCAGGTCGGACGCCATATCGGGTTGACCACACCGTTTTCGAGGACAGGGAGTTCAATGAACGGGGGCCGGCGGTCCGATATCTGGTCCGTCGGATGTTGTTGGCCTGCACTGGTTCCACTGATGGAAACCCCCTGCGGCTGAAAGATGTTACAGCGTCAGGATCCGCGGATCGGGCGCTGTCGGGCTTGGGAAAGACGACGTTCCCTCAGTCTCGATAGTTCTGCGAACTGTCTACAGATTGACACAGGGGAGCGAAAATGATCGATCACATCGGATCCCGATTGAACGAATCGTCTGGTCTCGGCTATCATTCAGGGGGCGCGGAGTTTGCTGATTCGTCAGCGAATTCTGCGAATCACACCCAGGAAGGGAGCAGCGACATGGATGTTCGCGGTTTGGGATCAGTTCAACAGGCTTACCCCGTCCGCTCAGTGTCACCGTCCAGCAGCGGTCTCGAATCGACGCCGGTCAGTCGGCCGACGTCTCCCAAAGACGCACTGGAAATCTCCTCGGCGGGAAAAATGCTCGAACAGCTCAGCCAGACGACAGACATGCGACAGGAGCGAATCGCCCGGATCAAGGAGGCCATTGAGAATGGCACTTACGATACGGATGCGAAACTCGAAGCGGCTCTGGAGCGGATGCTGGGTTCGCTGGGCATCGACCTGGGCGACGAATAGCATCGGGCGGAAGGAATCATTGTGTCGGATCTGGCGGCAATGGACGTCGCAGTGGCGCCCGTGGAGAAGTTCCGCGAGTTTCTGCTGACGAAAAAGATGCGTCTGACCCCGGAGCGGGAGGCCATCGTATCGGCTGTCTATTCGACCCACGACCACTTCGACGCCGAGCAATGGATCGGCACGCTCTCCCAGCGGGGAGGAGCCGAAGGCGCCAGTCGGTCGACGATCTACCGGACGCTCAACCTGCTGGTGGAAGCCGGCCTGTTGAGGCGCGTGGCGCGTGCAAATGACCGGGAGGTCTACGAGCACGATTATGGGTATCCCCAGCACGACCACCTGATCTGTCGACGATGTGGCGACATGATCGAGTTTCCCAATGAGGAAATTACGCAGGTCCTGGAGCAGGTTGCTGCGCGGTTCGGGTTCCGCATGTCAGGCCACCGTCTGGAAGTCGACGGTCTGTGTGCGGTCTGCAGTCGTCCGCCGCGCCGCGAGCATCGCAAGCTGGACATGATTTGAGACGGGTATCGGGTCTCGGGGATCGCAGAATTGACCGCGATGCCGGGTGGCTTGTGCCGGAGTCTTCGATGACCCAGTTGATATCATCCATCAACTGAAAGCCGCCGCGACGAGGCTTGAAGACTTCAGTCTCGTTCGGCCTCATTCTTCAGAGATGGCGTCCTTGCCCGAATCGATTCTCATCGATTCGATCGCCTCTTTGGCGTTCACGCTGACGTTCTCTTCGGCTTCCCGATTGACCGGTGCTGACCGCCGGACGGGGATGGAGCGGTAAAGCCGGACGAGCGTCAGCAGTCCGATCAGTGCCACAGCAGCGATGCTGCCGAGAATGAACAAGCCCAGAAAGTCACTGAAGATGACGCGGGTCTGACGCCAGAGGGCTCCCCAACCGAACAGGACAGCCACGGCCGCCAGACTGAGATACGGCCCGTACGGCAGATAGGGTTTTCGCAGGAGGAACTGTGCGGGCATCGCCAGCAGCAATCCGAACAGCGGCGCCAGCAGAAATGTCAGCACCGTCGCCTGCCAGCCGAGAAAGCTGCCGACCATGGCCATCAGCGTCACGTCGCCGAAGCCCATCGCCTCCTGACCGAGCAGGCGCGAGCTGACCACGCGCACCAGTTGGGTCAGTCCGGCTCCGGCGAGGAGTCCAGCGACGCTCCAGGTCAACGCATGCAGCCAGCGGAACTGATCGAACCATGCCGGAATGTAGGGTCCGTGCAGGCTGAGGGCGAGGGGGTCGAGTCCCCAGTCGACCCAGAGGTGGGCGATCTGCAGCTCGCCCGCGGCCATCGCCGCCAGGAGGCCAAACACGGATCCGGGGCGCGTGATCGCGTCCGGTATCATGTAACAGTCGAGGTCGATGACCGTTGCGGCGATCAGCAGGGCCACGAGCACCAGGTGATAGCCCAGGCGGAGCCAGCGGGCGAAGTCCGAAGGCTGAACTTCCGATGTATCGAGCCAGCGAGCGGTCAGTTCCGCCCAAGTGAGTGCGGCGAAGAGGATGGTGCTGACGACGACGACCAGCCCGCCGCGGATCGCTCGCTGCGCCCCTGTCGTGGCGGGGAGCTGCAGCGCTTCCCGTTCGTGATGGATGAGGCGGTTGAGCCAGAGCGCGAGGAGTGCGCCTGCGATCAGCCCGCCGCCTGCGCCGTAAAGCCACATCACGCACCAGACCTTTTGAGAATCCGTCAGGAGACGCGTGATTGTGTCGGCAGAGGGGCGTTGTGGCAATCGAGGCCGGGGCTGCCAATCGAGGCAGCAGGCTGCCTGCGGTCCGCGCGACGATGAGAATCTCGGGGGGATAGACCGGCAAGTTCGGCCGGTCCACGGGGCTTGCGTCTGACGTCCGGGGCCGTGCCGATCGGACAATTGCCGAATCCTTTTGCAGAGTTGCGGGACTTGGCATGTCAGTTGCCAATCTGTGAGGCAGAGCCTGCCTATGAGTCCGAGGACTGGGGATGGGCGGCAACGGGCAGGAGTGGCTTCGGGAAGCCACAGAACACCACAACTGATGATGCAACAAGGAGATGCAGCATGCCTCGGGCGAGGACGGGGATCACCACAGCCTTTCTGCTACTGTGCGCCACCGGCGGTGCTTTTGCCGATGAAACTCCATTGGAGGTAACGACTTCTGTAGCTGCTCCGGCGTTCGTTGGGGCTGACATCGCGTGGATGCTCGTTTCCTCAGCACTCGTGCTAATGATGACGGCACCCGGACTTGCGATGTTCTACGGCGGACTGGTCCGGAAGAAGAACATCCTGAGTGTCATGATGCAGTGCATCTTTCTGATGGGGATCATGTCGCTGGTCTGGGCGGGGTGGGGCTACAGCCTCGCTTTCAGCGGCGATGTCGGCGGCGGGCTGATCGGCAACCTGGACTATGCATTCCTGAACGGCGTGATGTCGGAATGGAAGGATGGGGCGGTATTTATCCCGGCGGAAGGGACGATTCCCAAGTCGCTGCACATGGTGTTTCAGATGATGTTCTTCATCATTACTCCGGCGCTGATCTGCGGGGCGTTTGCGGAGCGGATGAAGTTTTCGGCGATGGTGCTGTTCTGCGTGCTGTGGGGGACGTTCGTGTATTGCCCGGTGGCGCACTGGGTCTGGTCGGTCGACGGCTGGTGCTCGGAATTTAATCCCGACGCCAAGTACAAGGCGTTCGACTTTGCCGGCGGGACCGTGGTGCATATTACGTCGGGCTTTTCAGCACTGGTGTGCGCCCTGCTGCTGGGGCGCCGGCTGGGATTCGGGCAGGAGCCGATGCCGCCGCACAATCTGACTTACACGTGTATCGGGGCGGCGCTGCTGTGGGTTGGCTGGTTCGGCTTCAACGCCGGGAGCGCGCTGATGGCGGACGGCAAGGCCGTGAATGCGTTTGTGGCGACGCACATGGCAGCCTCGGCGGGTGTTGTGGCGTGGGCCGGGATCGAATGGATCATGCGCGGGAAGGCGAGCATTCTGGGGGCGTGTTCGGGAGCGGTCGCGGGGCTGGTGTGCATTACGCCGGCGAGCGGCAGCGTGACGCCGATCAGCGCGATCGTGCTCGGATTCGCCGCCGGTCTGATCTGCTTCTGGGCGTGCACGTCCCTGAAGAACCGGTTCAAATACGATGATTCGCTGGATGCGTTCGGGGTTCACGGGGTGGGCGGTACAGTGGGTGCGCTGCTGACCGGGGTGTTTGCGACGCCGGCGGTGACTGGCGACGCCGCCAAGGCGGGACTGCTGTACGGCAATGCCCAGCAGATGGTGGCGCAAGTCGTCGGGATCGGAGCGGCAATTGCGCTGGCAGTTGTCGGCACGGTGATTCTGCTGAAGATTCTGGACGCAACGATCGGTCTGCGAGTCAGTCAGGCCGGCGAGCTGCAGGGACTGGATATCAACGAGCACGGTGAAGAAGGTTACATTTTCCTGTAGGTCAGGAATGGGTTCGCAAACGCCGCGGGAAACTTGCCCGGGGCGTTTGCGGGACGACGTGTGAGGCAGCAAACTCCAGCGAGGAAGGTCAGCGACCATGAAAAAAGTGGAAGCGGTGATTCGCCACTTTAAGCTCGAAGAAGTGAAAGACGCACTGACGCAGGCGGGCGCTCAGGGAATGACAGTCACGGAAGTCCGAGGATTCGGTCGGCAGAAGGGACACAAAGAGACTTATCGCGGGGCCGAGTACACCGTGGACTTTCTGCCGAAGGTGAAAGTGGAAGTGGTCGTCGGCGACGATCAGCTCCAGTCGATCATTGAAGCGATCGTCAAATCGGCCCGGACCGGACAGGTGGGCGACGGGAAAATCTTTGTGACCGCGATGGAAGAGATGGTCCGGATCCGGACGGGGGAATCGGGCGCGGAGGCGCTGTGACGGCGTGCGGGGGTCCCTCCCGTTCGGCTGGGGCAAGTGCATGACGCTGCAGAGGGAAAATCCGGGAACCGGCTGCGCCGCGTTCGAACGATTGGGAATCGCCAGGGAGGGCGCTGGCGTAGACCGCATCTGGCACTGGGGCGACGTACGAGCGCCGGGGAGAACTGAGCGATGAAGAAGATTGAAGCGGTGATCCGGCACTACAAGCTGGAGGACGTGAAGAACGCGCTGACGCAGGCGGGCATCCAGGGGATGACCGTGACTGAAGTCCGCGGATTCGGCCGGCAGCGGGGCCACAAGGAAACCTACCGGGGCGCCGAGTACACCGTGGACTTTCTGCCGAAGGTCAAGCTGGAGATCGTGATTGACGACGCCGAGGTGGCCAAAGCGATCCAGACCATCACCAATGTGGCGCGGACCGGCCAGATTGGCGACGGAAAGATCTTTGTGACCAACCTGGCGGATGTGATTCGGATTCGAACGGGTGAGACGGGGCCGGGGGCGATTTAGGGCGGGCTTCGGGAATCGGGCTTCGGGCTTCGCAGAGTAAGGCTGGGAGCGGGAGTTTGACGGTCCCTGGCAGGCGCTCGGGAAACGCTGCACGTGCCTTGATGACAGGCCATGACGTCGCGAATTCGGGGTCATGGCCTTTTCGTCCGTCAGGACATCGACGACGAAGATTCTCTGACTGATTGACACTATGTCCGGCATTCTGCCCTCGCTCGAGTATTCCGCGGGTCGCGTCGCCGCGCGCAAGGGGCGGCTGGAGGAGCTGCGGGCGCGGGTCCGCGAGCGCTACGAACTGGGAGCGACCGGACTGCAGGTGGCGGCGCTGCAGTCTTCGCTCCTCGACGAATGGATCGCGGGGATTCTTGAGGAATCGCTCGACGACTGCGGAGCGGAGCAGCAGGCGATCCTGAGGCGCCACTTGACGGTGGTCGCCGTGGGGGGGACGGGCCGCGGGGAGCTGGCGCCCTATTCGGACTGCGATCTGCTGTTCCTGTATGCGTCGTCTGCGGAAACCGCAGCGGCCGAGTGGGTTTCGGCGGTCGTTCGCGAGTTCTGGGACTGCGGCCTGAAGCTGGGGCACAGCGTTCGGACGCCGGCGGACGCGTTGCGAATGGCTCGGCAGGACGCCCATTTCGCCACGTCGCTGACCGACGCGCGGCGGTTGTGGGGCGCCGAGCCGTTGGCCGTCGACTTTCTGCGAAAGTTCGGGCGATCGGTGATCGGATCTCGCAGACGGACGTTCGCCACGGAAGCGATCGCCGCCCGCGAGGCTGAGCGGCAGCAGTTTGGCGGGTCGACGCAGCAGCTTGAGCCGGACGTCAAATGTTCGCCGGGGGGATTGCGGGACATCCACCTGATCCGCTGGGTCGGATTTGCGTTCTACGGCGCCTCGGATCTGAACTCGCTGAAGCTGCGGGGAGGCCTGTCGCCCGACGAGGCGCTGGCGCTGATCAGCGCCAGCGATTACCTGACGCAGATCCGAATCGGCCTGCACCTGACGGCGGGGAAACAGCAGGATGTGCTGACCCGCGACGAGCAATTGCGGTTCGCGCGCGAACGGGGGGTCACCGGAACGGCGGGGCAGCGGCCGGTCGAGCGATTCATGCAGGAGTTTTTCCGCCACACGACGGCGGTGTCGGGAATCTGCCGGCGGTTTCTGGAACGTCACCAGCGACCGCCGCTGGCCCGACAGCTTCTCGACTTCGTGATGACCTACCGGATCGACGACATTTACCGGGTTGGCCCGGAATACCTCCACGTCCCACACCGGTTCCGCGCGCGCGTCTGCGGTTCGCCGGAGGGGGTGCTGAAACTGTATCTTGCCGCCGCCCGGTATCGGGTGAAGCTGGCGCCGCAACTGGAGGAGCTGATCGCACAGAAGGTGATTACGTTCCCGGCGGACCTGTCGGCGGAGGCGTCTCGCGCCTTTCTGGGGATTCTCGGGACAACGGGAATCCTGGGAGCGATCCTGAGAAGCATGTACGCGACTGGCGTGCTGGAATATGTGCTGCCGCCCCTGCGGCACATCCGCTGCCTGCTGCAGTTTAATCAATACCACCAGTACACGGTCGACGAGCATACGCTGCGAGCCGTAGAAGCGGCGGAGTCGTTCGAGGCGGACGCCGGGCCGGTGGGTCAGGCGTATCGGGCGATCCGCCACAAGGACCTGCTGCACCTGTCACTGCTGCTGCATGACGCCGGCAAGGGCTTTGAAGAAGACCATTGCGTCGTGGGCTGGCGTCTGGCCCAAGACCTGACCGTCCGGCTGGGGCTGCCGGAACATCAACGGGAGCTGGTTTCGGGGTTGATTCTGCAACACCTGCAGATGACCAACCTGGGGCTGCGGCGGGACACCAGCGATCCGGAGGTGCTGCTGCGGTTCAGCCACGACATCGGCAGCGCCGAGGCTCTGCGAATGCTATATGTGCACACGGCGGCGGATATGTCCGCGGTCGGGCCGGGGGTGTGGAACGAGTGGAAGTCGGAGCTGGTGACTTCGCTCTACGAGCGGAGCCTGCTGTGGCTGAGCGGGAAGAGCTATCTGTTCGACGAGCCGACGCGACTGGAGCGGGCGCGGAACGAAGTGCTGGAGTGCGTCGCCGAGACTGATGAGAAGCTACGGCAGGCGCTGGTTCGGGTCTGGCAGGATCGGCTGAAGCTGTTTCCGCCGCACTATCTGCTGGCAACGCCGCCGGAGCGGATTGCGGCGGACCTGCGGATCGTCTGCAGCCGCGCGCCGGAAGAGATCCACATTGAGTCGCGGTATGAGCCCGAGACGTCCACGATCGAGTACCGGATCATTACGGACGAGCGGGTGGGCTCGGGCTGCTTCCACAAGTTGACCGGAACGTTGACCGCGAAGCGGATGGAGATTCTGTCGGCGCAGATCTGCACGAGCCAGGACGGAGTGATCATCGACGCGTATCGCGTGAAGGACTTCGACCACTCGGGCGAGGTGCCGCAGTTTCGGATCGACGAGGTGTCAGACCTGATCCGCTCGGCGCTCAGGGGGGATCTGGACGTCTACGCGCTGTTTCAGGCGCGGACGCGGTTTCAGCCGCTCGGGCTGCAGGGACCGGTCTCGAATCTGCCGCTGCGAGTTGTGATCGACAACGAGTCGTCGGACCGTTACACCGTGATCGACGTCTTCGCCCACGACCGCCCTGGCCTGCTTTACACGATCGCCCGGGCGCTGTTTTCGCTGGACGCTTCGGTCGTGCTGGCGAAGATCTCGACGCACTTCGATCAGGTCGTCGACGTGTTCTACATCGCGGAAGCGAACGGCGGAAAAGTTCGCCAGAGTCTGCGGCTCAAGCTGATCCGCGACACGCTGATCGGGGAAATCGCGGCGTTCGAGGAGCGATTTGCGGGGCGGTGAGGCTTCGGGCTTCGGGCTTCGGGCTTCGGGCTTCGGGCTTCGGGCTTCGGGCTTCGGGCTTCGGGCTTCGGGCTTCGGGCTTCGGGCTTCGGGCTTCGGGCTTCGGGCTTCGGGCTTCGGGCTTCGGGCTTCGGGCTTCGGGCTTCGGGCTTCGGGCTTCGGGCTTCGGGCTTCGGGCTTCGGGCTTCGGGCTTCGGGCTTCGGGCTTCGGGCTTCGGGCTTCGGGCTTCGGGCTTCGGGCTTCGGGCTTCGGGCTTCGGGCTTCGGGCTTCGGGCTTCGGGCTTCGGGCTTCGGGCTTCGGGCTTCGGGCTTCGGGCTTCGGGCTTCGGGCTTCGGGCTTCGGGCTTCGGGCTTCGGGCTTCGGGCTTCGGGCTTCGGGCTTCGGGCTTCGGGCTTCGGGCTTCGGGCTTCGGGCTTCGGGCTTCGGGCTTCGGGCTTCGGGCTTCGGGGAGATGCAAACATTGGCCGTCAGATCCGTCAAGCGATTTTGCGGCTGCTCCCTGATTTTTCCAAAGATTCTCCGGGCTTTCCGATGCAGAAGCCGCCAGCCGACGCAGACGTGGAGCGGTCGACGGAGAAGACCGGCGGCGCTGCGGGCCGCCAGCTTGTTGACATCAGGTGTGCCACGGCCGTGGCGCACGGAATCGAGACTTCGACGGCCTGTCAGCCGATGAGCAGGGTCAGCTTTTCGATGCCGTTCCATTCATACCCCGCCGGGTTCCAGGTGATCGCACCGTCATCCGGTTGAGTTCGTCCGAGGGCATCGACGGCGGTGATCCAGAACGTGCGGGCTCCGGGTTTCACGGGGACTTCGACGGACCAGCGAGACCAGGCGTAGGGGGAACGGGACCGCGTCAACGCGACGCTCTTCCAGGTTTCCCCCTGGTCGGTCGACAGCAGCACCGCTTTCAGCGGCGCGGCGCCGTCGTTCCAGGCATAGCCGGCCAGCGTGACGATGCTTGGTGCAACCGTCTGGCCGTCGACGTGGGACGTGACCAGCGAGGCGAGCTTCGTCTTCCAGGTGGGGGTGCTGTTGCTGCGATTGAAGACGTATTTCTCGCCGGGCTGAATGATCCTGTCGGGAGTGCGATAGCTGACGGCGTGGAAGGGATTGGCGCTTTCCTCGGCTTCAAACCGGAGTTTGCCGAGCCATTTCATTTGCACGGTGCCGTAGTAACCGGGCAGAACGAGCCGGACCGGGCCGCCGTGGATTGCCGGCAAGGGATCGCCGTTCATCGACAGGGCCAGAATCGCGGTCTCCAGAGCATCGCCGAGGGGGATGCTGTGTTCAAAGTCGTCCTTACCGGGGGCGGGCGAGTCCTTGCCTTCCGCGGCGATGTAGCGAGCCGACTCGTGCGGATGCACATCGAGATGCTTGAGGACTTCGCTGAGTTTGACTCCTTCAAAACGGACGTTTCCAATCCCGCCGCGGCCCCACTGCGTCCCCAAGGTTTTGGCGACTCTGGAGAACATGGAGCGCCCATTGCCGGAACATTGCAGGACCATTTCGTAGCTGGTGCGCGGGAGGGACTGGAGCGTCTTGAGGTCGATCGACTTCGTGCCTTCGACGAGGCCCGTCAGTTCGACGGGCCAGTCCCGGACCGGCGCCGGGGCGGTCGTCGACATGCCCTCGGGATTCACGTTGCTGCGGACGAAGAGAAGCGAATTCGGCGTCACCAGATGCTGGTCGAGCAGCTTGAGAGGCGACTCGAACACCAGGGGATCGGCGGTGTGGACCAGCAGTTCGTCGCTCTTGCCGGCGATCAATTGCGAGGCGCGGGCCGCGGCCGGCGCCGCCTGGCCTGCCAGCAGCCGTCTCAACGAGAGCATTGAGACACCGGCGGCGGAGAGCGTCGGGATGGACTGCAGGAAGTGACGGCGGCTCAACATGGTCAGTCTCCAGGATGCGCGAGCGGATGATTGCAGGGACGGTCGTCCTGTTTCCACTTTCCCGAATAATGGCAGAATGCGCAGAACGCGTCGACCGCAAGCGGAGGCGCAGATGACGAGTTTGAAAGCGTGGCGTTATGCAGGCCGCCTACTCGACGGCGAGCTTCCGAATTCGGATGTTGCGGAACTCGACCTTCAAAGGCGGACCGCTGTGGACCTGCAGGGCGATGATTCCCGAGCGTGCGATGTCGGCGTCGGGCTCGCGGTAGTCGACGGTGGTGACGCCGTTGAGGGTCAGAGTGATGTGATCTCCGACGGCCCGGATGGAGTAGTCGTTCCAGTCATCCTTGCGGAGTTTTGCCGCGAGCGACTCGGAGGCCTGGACCAGGATCTTGTTCCGGCGGGATTCGTCGTAGAGGCAGCCCCAGTACTTCTCACCGATATCGGCCTGATAGCCGGAGACTTCGGTGCTTTCGGGGACTCGTCGGGAACGGAACTGGACTCCGGTATTCCCCTGGCCGTCGCGGAGACGGAATTGCAGGCGGAGTTCGAAATCTCCATAGGTTTCGCGCGTCGCCAGAAACTGGTTGTGCGGAATGCCGGGGGAGTCGCCGACGATGGCGCCGTCCTGGACTTTCCAGAGTTTCGTGTCCCCCTCCCAGCCGGTGAGATCTTTGCCATTGAAGAGGGGGGCGAAGCCGGGTTCCTCGGCGGCCAGGCGCAGCGGCGTCGTCAGTCCGCAGGCGAAGATGGCGAGGGTGACGGCGGAAAGCGAGACCCGGCGGAAGAAGGGCACGTTCGTCGTCTCCAGTCGGAGGGAACCGCGGGGGGAGGGGAATCGACACATCCGTTGTCAGCAGAACAGGTTACCGCACGAACAACACGCTCACCAGCGGGTTCTGGAATTGTCAGGGGATGACTCCAATGCCACAATAGTGATTGACGGAAGCCTGCCGATGAATCCTGCCTGCCCTCCTGCCTGCGCCCGCCTGCGGATGTCACTCCTATGCCCGGTTCTCTGCGATTTCTGTGCTGGTTGATTCTGATCGGCGGAACGTGCACCGCGGTCGCCGAGGAAGCTCCAACGCCGGCGCAACTTGAGTTTTTCGAGAAGCAGGTGCGTCCGCTGCTGGTAGCGCGTTGCATTGAGTGCCACGGCGGATCCAAGCAACAAGGGGGGCTGCGGCTGGATAGTCGGGGGGCGATCCTGAAGGGGAACGATTCCGGACCGGCGCTGGCGCCGGGGCAGCCGGCGGACAGCTCCCGGTTGCTGCAGGTGCTGAAGTACAGCAACGACGACGTTCAGATGCCGCCTGAGGGCAAGCTGCCCGAGGCCGAGATTGCGATTTTGCGGGAGTGGGTCCAGCAAGGGGCGCCGTGGCCGGCGGACGACAAGCCGATGGGCGGCGGAACCAGCGGCCCCGATTTCACCAACCTGACCGTCGCCAGGAGCGAGTTCTGGGCATATCAACCGATCCGGCGGCCCGTCCCCCCGGCGGTGCGGCAGGCTGACCGGGTGCTGTCGCCGGTCGACGCCTTCATGCTTGAGAAGCTGGAAGCGGCAGGGCTGACGTTCTCGGCTCCCGCGGATCGATACACGCTGCTGCGGCGATTGACGCTCGACCTGTGGGGCGTGCCTCCGACGTGGGAGGACATGGCGGCGTTTGTGGCGGATGAGCGTCCCGACGCCGTGGAGCGGGCGGTCGACCGGCTGCTGGATTCGCCTCTCTACGGTCAGCGTTGGGGCCGATACTGGCTGGACATCGCCCGCTACGCGGACACCAAGGGCTACGTGTTTACGGAAGAGCCGCGGTATCCGTACGCCTATACGTATCGCGACTACGTGGTCGACGCCTTCAACAGCGACAAGCCCTACGACCGCTTCGTGCAGGAACAGCTCGCCGCCGACCAGCTCGATCCGGGGAGCGATCCCCGGACGCAGGCGGCCCTGGGATTTCTCACGGTGGGCCGGCGGTTCCTCAACAACCAGAACGACATCATTGATGACCGGATCGACGTCGTCTCGCGGGGGCTGCTGGGGCTGACGGTCAGTTGCGCGCGGTGCCACGATCATAAGTTCGATCCGGTGCCGACGGACGACTATTACTCGCTGTACGGCGTCTTTGCCTCTTCGCACGAGCCGGGCGATCTGCCGATCATCGGCGAACCGCGGGAGGCGGCGGCGTTTGACGCGTTTCAAGCGGAGCTCGCGAAGCGAGAGCAGGAGATCGCGGCGTTCAACCAGGCGACTTCGTCGGCCGTGTACCACGAGCTGCGGACAAAGGTCGCCGACTACCTGGAAGCGGTGGGACGGAAGACGTCGCCGGGGATTCAGGCCGAGGTCGCGGACAAACCGCAGGTTCCCGATCCGCGGCGCGGGGCCGTGGACCGCTGGCAGGGCTGGCTGGCGAAGCTCGGCCAGGAGCCGCACCCGGTGTTTGCGCCGTGGCAGCAGCTCAGTGCATTGCCGGCGGCAGAGGTTGGAGCGGCGCTGGCAAGCTGGAAAGCGAGATTTGCGGACCCCAATGACGCCGCGGCTCAGGCGGTCAATCCGGTGCTGCGGGGGGCCTGGCTGGCGGAGCCGCCGGAGAGTCTGCTGGCGGTGACCAAGCTTTACGGAAAGGTACTGGCCGACATTGAGGCGAAGTGGAAAGCTCACGAGAAGGCCACCCCCCAGGCGACGGCGTTGCCGGATGCCGCGGACGAGACGTTGCGGCAGGTGCTGTATGGGAACGACACGCCGACGGCGATTGCGGCGGAGCAGGCGGAGAAGCTGTTTAACCGGGCCGAGCGCGACAAACAGCGACAACTGACGCGGAAAGTCGAGGAGTTGAAGGCGACGTCGCCGGGCGCTCCGCCGCGGGCGATGGTGATGCGTGACAACGAGAATCCGGTGGAACCGGTGGTGCTCATCCGGGGGAATCCCGGTCGGCGCGGGAAGCAGGTTCCGCGGCGGTTCTTGCAGGTTCTGTCGGAATCGTCGGAGTCGAAATTTCAGCAGGGGAGCGGACGGCTGGAGCTGGCGAAGTCGATCACCGATCCGAAGAATCCGCTGACGTCGCGGGTGATGGCGAACCGGCTGTGGCAGCACCACTTCGGGCGGGGCATCGTGGCGACGCCGGGGGATTTCGGAGTTCGCGGGGAGCCGCCGACGCATCCGGAGTTGCTCGACTGGCTGGCCGCGGAACTGCAGGCTCACGGCTGGAGTTTGAAGGCGCTGCAGCGGCTGATCGTCCTGTCGAGCGTTTACCAGCAGTCTTCACGGGGCGACGCGGGCGCGGACGCCGTCGATCCGGAGAATCGGCTGCTGTCGCACATGCCGCGTCAGCGGCTGGATTTCGAGGCTTTGCGGGATTCGTTGCTGGCGGCGGGCGGGGCGCTTGATCCAATGCTTGAGGGACGGCCGCTGGACAATGTAACGGCGGTCGACAACCGAAGGCGGACGATTTACAGCATGGTGAATCGAAATGATCTGCCGGGAGTGTTCCGTTCGTTCGACTTTGCCGATCCGGACACCAGCGCTCCCGAGCGGCCACAGACGACCGTGCCGCAGCAGGCGCTGTTCGGGTTGAATTCCCCGTTTGTGATTGAGCAGGCCCGGCGGCTGGCCGGCCAGAGTTGTGCGGCGGCCGACCATGACGCGGGGCGGGTGCAGGCGCTCTACCGGCGGGCCTATGCCCGGGATCCCAGTCCGGCCGAGGCCGAGCTGGCGTTGCAGTTTGTGCAGAATGCGCCGACCGAGAAGATTGCGTTGACGCCGTGGGATCGGCTGGCGCAGATCCTGCTGCTGACGAACGAATTTGTCTTCGTCGATTAACCGATTCCTGTCGATCAGTCCGGTCCCGCCAAGCAGGGACTGGTGGAGGCTGCGATGAACACGTTCTCCCTGCCGCACATTGCCGGGTTGCCGGCGACGCGACGCGAGTTTCTGCAGCGATGCGGCGCCGGCATGGGTGCGCTGGGCCTGGCGGGGTTGCTGAGCGATGCGGGCGTGAAGCCAGCGAACGCGGCGCCGGTTTCGCCGATGATGCCTCATCAGCCCCACTTCGACGGCCGGGCGAAGCATGTGATCCACATTTTTCTCAACGGCGGCGCGTCGCACGTCGATACGTTCGACCCGAAGTCGTCGCTGACGAAGTACGCCGGGCAGAGCCTGCCGACCGAGAATCTGCGGACCGAGCGTAAGACGGGAGCCGCGTTTGCGTCGCCCTACAAGTTCCAGAAGTACGGCGAGAGCGGCATCGAGATCAGCGAGATTTTTGCGGATCTGGGGGATGTCGCGGACGAGCTGTGCGTGATTCGCTCGATGCACGCCGACGTGCCCAATCACGAACCGTCGCTGATGCTGATGAACTGCGGCGATGCGCGGCTGACGCGGCCGAGTTTCGGGAGCTGGGTGACGTACGGACTGGGGACCGAGAACCAGAATCTGCCGGGCTTCATCGCCATGTGCCCGAACGGGCTGCCGATCACCGGGGCGCAGAACTGGCGGTCGGCGTTCCTGCCCGGCGTGTTCCAGGGGACGTACATCGACTCGCGGCACACCGAGATCGAGAAGCTGATCGAGAACATCCGTAACGACGGCATGCCCCGTACCGAGCAGCGGCGGCAGATCGATCTGCTGCAGGAGCTGAATCGTCGGCACGCCGAGGCGCGGGCGAACGAAGGGCAGCTCGAATCCCGGATTCACTCGTTCGAGCTGGCTTACCGGATGCAGATGGAGGCGACGGACGCCTTCGACGTGACTCAGGAACCGAAGCACATTCTGGATGCGTATGGTCCGGGAGTGCAGGCCCGGCAGATCCTGGTGGCGCGGCGGCTGGTGGAACGGGGCGTCCGATTCGTGCAACTCTGGCACGGCGACGGGCAGCCGTGGGACAATCATGACGATATCGAAGTCAATCACCGCCGTCTGGCGGGACAGTGCAGCCAGGCGATTGCGGCACTGATCAAGGATCTCAAGCAGCGCGGTTTGTTGGACGAAACGCTGATTCTGGTGGGGGGCGAGTTCGGTCGAACGCCGACTGTGGAACTGCCGCAACCTGGGGCGAACGCCGGCAAGATCAACGGACGGGACCACAACCATCACGGTTTCACGGTGGTGATGGCGGGGGGGGGCGTGAAGAAGGGGCTCGTCTACGGCGCGACGGACGAGTTCGGATTTCAGGCGGTGGAAAACAAAGTCCACGTACATGATCTGCAGGCGACCATGCTGCACCTGCTGGGCTTCGATCACGAAAAGCTGACGTACCGGTTTGCGGGCCGGGACTTCCGGCTGACCGATGTGCATGGACGGGTCGTGCCCGAGCTTGTGGGATGACGGAATCGTCATCGAACGACGAGTCCACATCACCTCCACGCAAATCCGTGAGGTCCAAGGCTGCGCGCTGGCTGGCTGTCGGACTGCTGGTGACGCTGCTGCTGCGGCTGACGATTGCAGACCGCTGGCCGGTGGCTTCGATGCTGTTCTATGCCACTCCGTGGCCGATGATCACGTTTGGCTGGTTTGTGGTCGTCGGGTTATCCCCCCGCCGGAGTCAGGCCCGCCGGTGGTCGGCTCTGCTGTCACTGGCGTGTCTGGCGGCGACGCTGGGGAGTCAATGGGTCTGGAACGGGCCTGCGGCGGCAAGAGATGAACCGGGACTTGAGATCCTGTTCTGGAATGTGGCGCGGGGCCAGCATGGGTGGAACAACCTCTTCGACGAACTGCGGGAGTCGAAGGCGGATGTGATCGCATTGTGCGAGTCCGACTCGCGGCTGCTCTCCGGCGAGGACTGGCGGGCGACGTTTCCCGACCGGTATCTCTATCGGCAGCCCGGGGGACTGATGTGGATCTCGCGACGCCCTGCCGAGGTGAAACCGCTGCCGTGGGCTCCGGGGATGATCGGGGGAACGGAGCTGATCCTGTCGCAGGAGGGTCAGCCGGTCCGACTGCTGCTGATCGATCTCGCCGGGGCGCCGTACCTTTCGCGCAAACCCGGCTGGACGCAGCTTGGGAAGCTCCTGGAGGAGCGTCGCGACGAGCCCACCGTTCTGGTCGGGGATCTCAATACGCCCGACGATTCGGTCTGGACCGGGCTGTGCCGCAAGTGGGGGCGTCCGGCATTCCGGAGCCACGGACGGGGCTACGCGCCGACCTGGCCCCTCCCCTGCCCCGTTCTGGCGCTGGACCAGGCCTGGGTTACGGATCGCGTCGAAGTCCAGAGCTGCGCACTAGGCTGGTCTCCGCTGAGCGATCATCGCTGGATCCAGCTCAAGATCCGCCCCAGGACGGCCCCTCAGCAGCCCGATTAGCATTCCCCCGTCAAACGGCTCCGGGCGACTGGAGTCAGTCGAGATGGGGCGGGGTCTCGGACAGAGTCGCAGCGCGCTGTGCGTAGAGTTCAGCACGCTGGAGCTGCTGGATTCCTTTGCGGCCGAATTCCCAGCCGCGTGCGTGGCCTTCTTCGTAGCCGCTCTGATATCCGGACAACCAGCCGAGATAGAGCACCCAGACGCCGCCAGCAGCCAGCCAGACCGACCAGATGTGCTTGCTCATTCGGGCCTCCGTTCAGTGGCAGTTGAAGCAGAACGGCGAGATTCCTGCGAATCAGGAAAGGCGATCAGAAGCGGGACTCGTTCACGGTATATTCACAATCCGCGGAATCCGGTCAAGACAAGCCTTGCGGAATTCACAATTCACAAATCGCAGGATGTCAGCGAATGCCGGCTGACGATTCTGAGGCGAATGGAGCCAATCGGGCGACTCAGTCCAGCGCGGGAGCGCCGTCCGCTTCGAGCTTGGCCATCATGCGCAGGACGACCGGTTCCTGCTCCCGGATGTGGTATTCCAGCGCCGCCTGAGCGCCCGGCAAATCGCGAGCGAGGACGCAGCGGAGGATTTCGCAGTGCTGATCCGCTTTTTCGCGGACCACATGCTCCCCGAGAGTGACGTAATCGAACAGAGCCCGGTAATAGCCGCCGTACTGCGCGAAGAAATCGCTGATGTAGCGATTGTCGGCGAGCTGAATGAAGTACTGATGCAGTCGATTGTCGAGCCGGGGTCCCTTGATGCCGTCTGCGGGCAGATTCCCTGCGAGCATGGCGGTTAGTTTCGCATCGTCGAGTCGTGGCCAGGCGAGTTCCAGGGACTTCAGCTCGAGCGTCACCCGGACGTCGAGATAGGCACGAAGATCCTGAGCGCGGAACGGGCGAGCGCGCCAGCCGCGGCGCGGCAGGTAGTCGATCAGGCCGGCGCCCGCCAGCCGATGAAACACCTGCCGCAGAACAGTCCGGCCGATGCCGAACTGTTGAGAAATCGCCTCTTCTCGAAGGGGAACCGGCACGCCGCGAAGGCTCTCAATCAGGGCATAGCGGGTGAGTACGGCATCCCAGTTGACCATTTGCGGAGGCGGCGAGGCGGCTTCATCGTCATCGGGCTTGGGCAGGTCGGCGCAAAGACTCAGCCGCCCGGACGCCGAGCGGACGAGGTAACCCCGGTCGACCAGTTCGTCGACGGCTTCGCGGACCGGCGTAAAACTGACGCCGTAGTGGGTGGCCAGGGCCGACAGAGTCAGCCGGACCGGCAGAGGCTCGTTGCTGCAGAGCCGGGTTTGCAGGTCATGAAGGATGAAATCGGCCAGGCTCGTCGACCGAATGGATTTTCGGTCCTGGGTGGTCTGTTGCATCAGCAGGGTTGTCCGAGTGGTGATCGAGTCCGCATTGGCGGCGTTCGCGAGTGGGCCGCTCGACAGAAGCTGGTATCGATCAGTTGCGATCCATCAATCGTTTCGCACAGCCTTGAAAACACTCTGCACACAAAATAATATCCAGACTCCCCGATTCGACCGGTGTGTGCAACCCGAATCCTGAGATTTTTCCCGCCGCGATTGAGTTTCTTTACAAAATGAGGCTTTTTGCGATGACTGTCAACTGGCATGGCGTCTATCCGGCGGCAATCACCCATTTTCATGACGATGACTCGCTGGACATTCCGTCGACGCTGAAACACCTGGATGTGATGATCGAGGCGGGCGTCCACGGGCTGATCATGCTGGGATCGGTCGGCGAAAACGCCGTTCAGGAACCTTCCGAAAAGCGGGAAGTGCTGCGTCAGGTTGTCCGCCACGTCGATGGGCGGGTGCCGGTTCTGTCGGGCGTTGCTGAAAATTCGACGCGGATGGCCTGCAGGTTTGCGGATGACGCCGCAAAACTGGGGGTCGACGGCCTGATGGTGCTCCCCGCGATGATCTACAAGGCGGGAGGGCGGGAAGCCATGGCGCACTTTCGCGCGGTGGCGCGGGCCAGCGAACTGCCAATCATGATCTACAACAATCCGATCGCGTACCACGTCGATCTGACGCCGGACCTGCTGGCCGAGATGGCCGATGAGCCGCGGTTCGTCGCCGTCAAAGAGTCTTCCGACAACGTCCGTCGGATCACGGATCTGAAGAACCTGCTCGGCGACCGCTACCTGCTGTTCAGCGGCGTGGATGACCTGGTGCTGGAGAGCGCCCTGCTGGGGGCGGTCGGCTGGGTGTCGGGGCTGGTCAACGCGTTCCCGCACGAGAACCGGCTGCTGTGGGATCTGGCGATGGCCGGTCGGTGGGACGAGGCCCTGCAGGTCTATCGCTGGTATACGCCGCTGCTGCATCTGGACACGGACATTAAGCTGGTGCAGTACATCAAGCTGGCGGTCCAGGAATGCGGCCTGGGGAGCGAACGCACGCGCGCCCCGCGGCTGCCATTGGAAGGGGCCGAGCGGGACCGAATTCTGGGGATCATCAGGCACGGAATTGCGACACGGCCCAAGCTGTAATTGCCAGATTTTTGCACAGACTGAAGTGTCTCCGAAACCAGAGCCCGGGCCGAATCACGAGACGAGGCGAATTCCGTGCGTCGCATCGAAGTCATCGACACCCATACTGGCGGAGAACCGACGCGCGTCGTCCATGCCGGCGGACCGCCGCTGCCAGACGGGTCGCTGACCGAACGTCGCCAGGCATTCCGCCAGCAGTACGATGAGTACCGGTCGGCGATTGTGAATGAGCCGCGGGGCTCGGATGTGATGGTCGGGGCGCTGCTCTGCCCGCCAGTCGATCCGACGTGCGTCGCCGGCGTGATCTTCTTTAACAACGTCGGCTATCTGGGGATGTGCGGACATGGCACGATCGGCGTCGCCGTCGCCCTGGGACACCTCGGCCGAATTGTCGCCGGTCGGCACAAACTCGAAACGCCGGTCGGCGTGATCGCATTCGACTACGACGGCCGGTCGCGGGTGACGCTGGAGAATGTTCCGAGTTACCGATTCCGGACTGGCGTAACGGTTCCGGTGGAGGGACATGGCCCGATCACCGGGGACGTCGCCTGGGGTGGGAACTGGTTCTTCCTCGTGGGCGAGCACGGGCAGTCGCTTACCGTCGACCGGGCCGAGGCGCTGACGGATTTCACCTGGCGCATTCGCGAGGCGCTGGTCCGCGAGGGTGTGACCGGAGAGGATGGTGCGGAAATCGATCACGTCGAGCTGTTCGGGCCGCCCGTCGACCCGGCGAATGACAGCCGGAATTTTGTGCTGTGCCCCGGCAAAGCCTACGATCGATCCCCGTGCGGCACGGGGACGAGCGCCAAGCTGGCCTGCCTGGCGGCTGCCGGCGAGCTGGCCGAAGGAGACGTCTGGCGGCAGGAAAGTCTGGTCGGGAGCGCGTTCGAAGGCCAGTATCGCCTTGAGGCTGGCCGGTGCATTCCGCTGATCACCGGGAAGGCGTACGTCAATGCAGAAGCCACCCTGCTGCTCGATCCGGAAGATCCGTTCGAGATGGGAATCCGTCGATGAGCGACACCGGCCGGCATGTGGTGATTGTCGGAGGGGGCGTCATCGGGACCGCGAGCGCCCATTATCTGTCGCGTGCGGGATTTCGGGTCACCGTGCTCGATCGGGCGGGGATGGGACGGGCATGTTCGCATGGCAATTGCGGGCTGGTCTGCCCCAGCCACGTGCTGCCGCTGGCGGAGCCGGGGGCGATCCGTTCGGCGCTCAAAGCCATGCTGTCGCCCAACGCCCCGTTCAGCATCAAGCCACGGGCCGATCTGCGGCTGTGGAGCTGGTTGTGGCATTTCGCGTGGCAATGCAACCGGGGAGATATGCTGAGCGCGGCCCACGGAATTCAATCGCTGCTGGAATCGTCGCTGGCGGAGTACCAGATTCTCGTCGACGAGGAGCGGCTCGAATGCGAATGGCAGCGGCGCGGACTGCTGTTTGTCTATCGCTCGCCGGAGGCCCTGGCTGCCTATACCGAAACCAATCAGCTCCTGAGCGAGACCTTCCACGCCCCGGCACGGCGCATGGACGCCGCGGAATTGCTGGAGCTGGAACCGGCTCTCAAACCCGATGTGGCCGGCGCGTGGTACTACGACCACGACGCCCACCTGCGGCCGGACAAACTGCTGACGAGCTGGCGCGAGCGGCTGGCGACGGCGGGGGTGGAGTTTCGAGAAAATGTGCAGGTCACGGGCTTCGAGCGGAGCAACGGTCAGTCGACCGGTTTGCGGACCTCGCACGGAGTCATCGCCGGAGACCGGTTCCTGGTCGCGACCGGCGCGCTGACTCCGTTCCTGGAGACGGAGCTGGGGTGCAGAATTCCGATTCAGCCGGGAAAAGGGTACTCGCTGACGATGCCAAGACCGGGGCGTTGTCCGGGAATTCCGATGATCTTTCCCGAGCATCGCGTCGCGGTGACGCCGATGGAGACCGGCTATCGGATCGGTTCGATCATGGAGTTCGCCGGCTACGACCGGAGCATTTCGCCGGCGCGGCTGGAGATGCTCCGAAGGGGGGCGGCGCATTACCTGGAGGAGCCGTGGAGCGAGCCGGTCCTCGAACAATGGTACGGCTGGCGGCCGATGACCTGGGACAGCCTGCCGATCATCGACCGGAGCCCGGCTCACAACAATGTCTGGATCGCCGCGGGACACAATATGCTCGGGTTGAGCATGGCGCCGGGGACCGGGCGGCTGGTGGCGGAGCTGATGTCGGGGGTCGAGCCGCATGTCGATCACCGTCCGTATCGGGTATCACGGTTTTGAAGAAGAAGAAGAAGAAGAAGAAGAAGAAGATTTCACCGCGGAGCGGCTGTGTTGTTGGTCAAGGTGGATTTGTGAGATTTACGCATTTTGGAGTCCGTGGTTCCAGGCGGTGTCGGATTTGATCATCGCGTTGAGGATGGTCAGGAGTTTGCGGATGCAGGCGGTGAGGCAGACCTTGCTTGGCTTACCGGCGTCTTTGAGTCTGCGATAGAACGGTCTGATGACGGGGTTGCAGCGTGAGGCGGTGAGTGCCGCCATGTAGAGAGCGGAACGGACGGAGGCTCTGCCGCCGCGGATGGATCTGAGTTTGGAGGACTTGCCGCTGTCGCGGTTGTAGGGGGCGACGCCGACGAGTGCTCCGACCTGCTGGCGGTTGGCGTCGCCGAGTTCGGGGAGTTCTCCGAGGAGCACGGCGGCTGTCCGTTTGGCGATGCCTGGGACGGAGGTCATGAGTTCGACGCGGCGTTTGGCATCGGGGTCGGAGTCGCAGAGATCGTCGATCTGTTTTTCGATGGCAGTGATGCGTATTTTGAGCATGTTTCGGGTTTGCTCGATGTCGTCTTTGACGGCCTTGTCGCGAGCGGCTTCGAAGTGATTGGACTCCTGGACGTGGAGGTCGACGAGCTGCCGTCGGCGAGTGACGAGTGCGTGGAGTTTGAGCTGGAAATCGGAGGGTTTTTCGGTGATCTGGAGTTCGGCGACCTTGGAGTAACGAACGAGGACGCGTGCGTCGATGGCGTCGGTTTTGGCGATCCATCCGGCCCCTGTGGCAAAGGCGCGGACGCGGATGGGGGGCACGACGGCGACGTGATACCCGTGATCGTTGAGACAGAGGAAGGCGTCGAAGTGATAGGTGCCGGTGGCCTCCATGACGACCTGGCAGCGGTCGGGTGGGGGGAGCTGCTTGAGGAGTTTCAGGAAGCCCTTGAGGTCGTTGTCGACGGCCAGGAGGGAAGAGGAGTCGGACATGGCGACATCGAGTCGTGCCTTGGAGACGTCGATGCCGATGTGGATGCGGGGGTCGATGGCGTGTTCCCAATCTCGTAAATGCGAGCTCGGAGAGTTTCGAGAACGCTTCCGGCTCAAACGGCTGTTCGGGCTGGTACGACCATGCCGACGACGATCCAGCTCCGCGGCGGGCTCTGAGGCCCCAGACGCGATCGATCTGTCGCCGGCCGCGGCGGGGGCCGCTTCGTCGCTACGCTCCGAAGCGGCCCCCGCCGCGTGTCCCATGACACCACACGGGGTAGATGGATTCAACATACGAGGACGCGGAGAAGAGCAGACTGAGAATTGATGGAATTTGCCGGCGGAGGTGAGTGTGGCAATTTTGAGTGAGAGTTCATTTCAGTGAGAGTTGCACGATGAGTCTACGAGTTATCGCCGTCCTCTGGCTGGGAATCGTTGCTGCCTCCACGGGGTTTTGCGGTGATGACCTCGCGGCGCAGGTCCCTGCCCCATCCGACGCGGAGCGGGAGCGGCTGGCGCTCGATCCGTTCTACACTAAGCTGGTCAGCGCGGAGGGATTTCCGATTGTCTCTTCGAGCAAGGTCGCCGATGCGGCGCTGTTCGAAGCCGCTTGGATTATCGACCGCATGCTGGAGCACCGCCCGGACGTCCGGCAGGAATTGATTCGGCACAAGACGCGACTGTGCGTCATGGCCCCTGACGAGTTCACCACCGATCTGCCGGATTTCGCGAAGCTGGAACCGAAGTTCTACTGGGACCGCAGGGCGCGCGGGCTGGGGGGCGATGTCTCATTGAGCTGCGGCGAAGAAAACCTGCTGCTCTATCCCGGCGATCCGTATGCCGCGGAAAATATTCTCATTCACGAATTCGCGCACACGATCGACGCCGCCCTGCGGCGGTTGGACCCCGCCTTTGGCGAGCGGCTCGACACTGCGTTTCGCGAAGCCCGGGCCGCGGGGCTGTGGAAGAGCGCTTATGCGGGGACCAACCCCTCCGAATACTGGGCCGAGGGGGTGCAGTGCTGGTTCGACAACAACCGCGAGAACGACAATGAACACAACCATGTCAACACGCGGGGGGAGCTGAAGGGGTACGACCCCGGCCTGGCGGAACTGGTGCAGGGGATGTTTGGCGATACCCCCTGGGTTTACTCGAAGCCGGCGACCCGGCGGGGGCTGCCGCACCTGGCAGGCTGGAACCCGGAGCAGTCGCCGCGGTTTGCGTGGCCGGAACGTCTGCTGGCCGCGAATCGCGAGTTCTTTGACGAGATTCCCGACGCTCAGACGCCCGCCGCTCCCAAGCCGGTCGACTGGGAGGAACTGGCGCCGTTGCCCCTGGACTCGCTGGAGTCGCTCAAGTCAAAAACCCGCGGCAAGCAGGTGACGGTGTTCCTGATCAACCGGACCAGGCAGGAATTGCAGATGTCGTGGATCGACTTCGAGGGCAAGGCGAAAGCCTATGATCGCGTGCGGCCGGGGTTTCCCTCACAGCAGTCGACGTTCGCCGGGCATGTCTGGTTGGCTTCGACGCTCGACGGCAAGCCGTTCGCCCTGTTTGTCGCGGGAGAGCAGCTCGGTCGGGCGGTGATTTCAGATGACACGGCGGAGTCGAAGTGAGAAACGGCCGGGCGCGCCCGGCCCTACGTGAGGGTCCATGAAACCCCCGCCGGGCCGGCGTTGATGATGGTCGACGGGCCGAGCTGGCACTGCTGGCCGGAGCTGCCGTGGATGTGGCCGCAGACAACGAGCTTGGGCTGCAGCCGTTCGACCGCCCGGCGGATCGCGCGGCTGCCGAGGTGATCGCCGCGGGAATTGACATCGACCAGGCCCCACGGCGGCGAATGGGTCACGAAGATGTCGCAGGCTGTGCAAGTCGCGAGCAAGCGCTCCGCGTCGTCCTCGGTGAAGTCGTAGCTCCAGATTCCGAAGGGTGTCGTCGGGATACCGCCCCCGATTCCGAACACGCTGAGACCAAGAACGTTGGCCGAGGTTCCGTGCAGAACATGGACTGCGGGCCAGTTGGCGCAGGCCTTGGCGAGCTGCTCGGTCGATTCGTTGTTGCCGGCCACCAGTACTGCGGGGCATGGCAGGCTGCGGAGGATCTCGATGCAGTCGTTGACATGGCGACGCAGATTTCCGAAGTCGCCGGCGCCGATCGCGAGGTCGACGCCGGCCGCACGCGCCACCAGACTGCGGGCGGCGGCGGTATCGCGATGAAGATCGCTGAAGAGCAGCAGCTTTGTGGGCATGACAGCATCATCCGAGACGGGCGAGGACGTCGGACAGGGCCGGCAATGCGTCGCGGTTGCCGGGACGGGTGCACTTCAACCCGGCGGCGACGCAGGCCGCCTGCAGAGTTTTTGGAACAGGCCAGCCGCTGAGCGTCCCATAGAGGACGGCGCCGGCGAACGTGTCGCCGGCCCCGTTGGTGTCGACGGGTGCGATGTCGAGGGCCGGCTGGGTCCACGTGCCGGGTTCGGTCGATGGCGGTACGGCACGCGTCCAGGCGCGGGCGCCTGCGGCGTCGCGGGTCAGATAAACGGTTTGCGGTCCGATCGCCAGGAGGGCGCGGGCCGCGGCCGGCACGTCGGCGGTCCGGCAGAAATCGCGGGCGAAGCGTTCCGGGGCCGTCAATACGTCGACCAGCGGCAGCAGCCGGTCCATGTCCGGGCGGACGCTGCCGGCATCGAGCGAGACCGGGATGCCCTGGGCCCGGGCGCTCGCCGCGGCATGGACGGCCGTCTCGCCAGGCCAACCGTCGAGATGCAGCAGCCGGGTGTCGTCCCACAAAGTCTTCGGCAGTTCTTCCGGCTGAACCGGACGGTCCGGGCGATAGCTGGCGACGGTCCGGCGGCCAGTCCCCTGCTCCACCCAGACGTGTGCAAAGCCGGTCTGCAGACCCCGGCGGCGGACGACGAGGGAGGGATCGACTCCTTCCCGCTGCAGGTCGGCGAGAATCCGCAGGCCGTCCGGGTCGTCGCCGATGACTCCCAGAAATCGGGCCGGCAGGCCCCAGCGGGCCAGCAGGACCAGAGCCGTGGGAACCGGGCCGCCGACCTGGATGCGGGAGCGCAGGATGTTGTTTTTCGAGTCGACCGTGGGATATGCGGGGAGCCAGACCACGTGGTCGACGACCACATGCCCCAGCCCCAGGACCGCCGCGGCAGCCGCCATGTCAGGCCTCTTCGACCGGCTGCAACGGCAGCGGTTCGGTGATCGAGCTCGGCTGCGGCGCCGTTGGGCTGAGCATGACCTGCCGCAGTTGAGCCGGTTCGCAATACGGGCAGAACTCGCTGTAGATGATCCGGCGGCACTTCTGGCATTCGTGGACGCCGTAGACGGGAATCGCCGAGTTGATGCGTTTGAAGATCAGGAAGCCGAAGGTGAAGACGACGAACGAGGCCATCACGATCGACGGCAGGAGCTGCCGGGAACCGAAGAAGAGAAACAGACTGATGCTTATCGCCAGCGCACAGACGCTGTAGAGGAGGATGTCGGTCATCCGTTCGCGGTTGAACCGCGCCCGCTGCAGATCCTCGTTGACCTTCCGGCCGAACTTTTCTCGCAGAACGTCGAGCTTCAGGCGTTCCAGGTCGCCTTCGCCCGACTTCGCATGGACGGCGTGCAGCAGTCGCTGGGCGCTGTCGAGGACGCGGTAACAGTCGTCTTCGCTGAAGTTCGCCTGATGGACCCAGCGGTTGCGGTATTCCCGCAATTCGCCGACGAGGCTCCGTTCCAGCAGCCCCAGCCGTCGCCGAAAGACGGCGTTCCACTGGTCCCACATGATTGTCAGGACGGCGTGGGCGTCCCAGGCGGGGTCGTCCGGTTTGGCGCCCGCGGGGAGCTTGTCGTTGCGGAAACTGGCGCGTGCGGCTTTTTCCCAGCCTTCGCCGTAGACGGCGTGCAGTTCCTGCTGGAAGAACGGCAGCAGCCCCTGCGTCAGCAGGTCGAGGCCCATGCCAATACGTTCGTGTTCAGTCGGCAATCCCAGGACTCCGGCGGCCCGCCCCACCTTAAGACTGCGGGAAGACACATGCTTCCGACTGTCCCGTTATATACGGCGAGATGACCGGAAACCATCGGGAGAAACAGCGACCGTTCAGCCCGCGCGTCCGTTTCCAGCGGACGTGCAATCCCTAGCGATTCCACCGATCCTGCCGATCGTTCGGAGCGACGCGCTACTTCGCCGGGAAGAGCGTTTCCAGCTTGCCGTCGAAGGAGAGCCGGTAGACGGTTTTGGTGTGAGGATCGACTACGATCAGCCCCGCGTCGGTCCAGGCCAGGCCCACCGGGTTCTTGAGCGGCTCTCCGGCCAAGAGAGGCTTGGGCTCGGCGCCCGGCTCAACCTTCCAGATCGTCTTGGCGTAGCCGTCGACGACATAGGCCGTCTTGTTGTCCGGCGCGACCACGATGTGGTGCGAGAACTGGAACGGCCGGCCCGCGGCGATCACTTCGCGGGTCTTGCCGTCGGGTGAGAACTTGACGACCGCGTCTTTACCGTGGCTGGCGACCCAGATCGCTCCGTCGCCGTCGACCGTGACGCCGCGGGGAGCAGTGATCTCCGCCAGAATCTCGGGTTCGCCGCCGGGGGCGGGGACGCGGACAATCCGCTGGATTTCCTGATCGCCGGCGATGATCGCCCCGTCATGGGCGATGGCTAGCGCCATCGGGATGCCGACGTTCCCCTTGGTCAGCGGCTGAGGCTGGCCCTGGTCGTCGAAGCGGTAGATTTCGCGCGTCGACGAATCGCCCGCCAGCAGCTTGCCGTCCTTGTCGATCGCCAGACAGCGGACGGCGTTGAGGGGCGTGCGGAATTTCTTCGAACCGCGGAAATAGACTTCGAGCTTGCCGTCGGCCCACTTCCAGACGCCGGGGAGATCGCGGTCGGCAATGTAAATCGTCCCGTCCTTCGCCACCGCCGCGGCAAGCGGGTACTGCATGTCTTCGGCATGAACGGCGGCGGAACCGAGGAGGAGGCCGAGAACGGCGAAAGTGCGAAGCATGAACGACTCCGGATGCTGCGTCGGAGGAGGTGCGGCGAACGAGACGCGGCGAGAAATGACACAACCTGTTGACGGCATTGAGCGTACCGGGAGGCAGAAGGGGTTGCAAATGCGAGACAGCTTGCCTCACGGCTCTTCCCAGTTTCAAAGTAGGGTGAGTCGAGTCCGCGAGGCTCACCTCTGCAACAACAACTTATGGTGAGCCTCGAAGACTCGACTCACCCTACGGCTCCGTCATTCAGCGGCAGTTCCGACGCCAGCCCAAGCCAGTCCAGTTTTTTGGATCTCTCAGGGCGAAAATGCGTTACAACAATTTGATCACTGCACATCCTTCTCCCCTGGAACGGAAATGAGGTCAGGCATGTACGTCTTCCGTTGTTCAATGGCTGTGCTCGCTGGAGCGGGGCTCGCACTCTGTTCGGTCAATGCCGGCGAATGGACTCGCTTTCGCGGTTCCGACGGAAACAGCATCGCCGGCGAATCCCGGCATCCGACGGAGTGGGGCGAAAACGTCAACGTGGCCTGGAAGGTTCCGATTCCGGGACGCGGCTGGTCTCAGCCGGTGGTCACGGGCGACAGGGTGTTTGTGACGACCGCCGTGACCGAGAACGAAGAGCAGCCGAAGCGCTTCGACGGAGGGATCACGCCGGGCGCGAAGGATGCGCGGCAGAGCGACTATCAGTGGAAGGTCTATTGTCTGTCGCTGAAAACGGGAGAAATCCTCTGGGAACGGACGCCGTTCGAGGGGAAGCCGGAGACGCCTAAGCATCGCGGCAACACCTATGCCTCGGAGACGCCGGTCACCGACGGCGAACGGGTGATCGCCTATTTCGGGATGCGCGGCGTCGTCTGCTTCGACCTCGCCGGGCAGCAACAGTGGAGCAAGAGCCTGGGGTCCTACCCCACGCAGGCGGGCTGGGGAACGGGCAGCTCGCCGCTAATCCTGGGGAACGCAGTGGTGATCCAGTGCGATAACGACAAGTCGTCGTTCCTGGTCGGGCTCGACAAGCGGACGGGGGACGAACTGTGGCGCATCGACCGGGATGAGAAAACCAACTGGTCGACACCCTACCTCTGGAAAAACAAGTTGCGCACGGAGCTGGTCGTCGCCGGCGGCAAGAAGATGCGCTCCTACGATCCCGAGTCGCGAGAGATCCTGTGGGAGATGGCCGGCAGCGGCAGGACTTCGGTCTCTCCGGTCGGCGATGACGAGCTGCTCTACGTCGATTCCGTCAACTGGTTCCAGGGCAGCCCGGGCCGCCTCGCCGCCATCCGCGCGGGAGCGTCCGGCGACATTTCGCTGCCGAACGATAAAACGACTTCCAGCCCATCCGTCGCGTGGAGCATCAATCTGACGTCCTACCGCAACTCTTCCCCGCTGCTGTACGAGGGCGGTCTCTACATGCTGGAGCAGTCCGGGGGCATCGTCCGCTGCTTCGACGCGAAGACGGGCAAAGTCCGCTTTCAGCAGCGTCTCCCGGATTCGCCGGGGTTCGCCGCGTCCCCCTGGTCCAGCCAGGGAAAAGTCTTCCTGCTGGACGACGCCGGAACAACATTCGTGCTGGAGCCCGGCCCGGCCTACAAGCTGATTGCGTCGAACAAGCTGAGCGACGAGATCTTCTGGTCGTCAGCCGCGATCACCGGCGACCAGCTCCTGCTGCGCGGGCAGGGGCATGTGTATTGCATTCGGGAGTGATTTTCTGGTTGCCGCCGGGTGCCACCGATCTGAAGGAGATGCCGGAGGTCCTGCAGATCTGACAGCCGGAAACGTGAGGGCCTGGCCTAACCTCCGCAAATCCCGCACGCTCGCCCCTCGGTCGAACGGCAAAAGTAGCCGTGATTCGTGTTGGCGAAGTTCCTGCAGCGGGAATTGTGACGGACGCCGGTACCGGTATTCAGCCAAAACTTCCTGGTCGAACTCGCAGGCACGATCTCGGGCTTTTCCGCGGCGGTAATACGGGGACCGACGAAACCCGCCGGAACGATGACCGGTTTTTCCAATCCCCGGTAATCCCAGGGGGCCATCGGCCTGTCCTGCGCCCAGAGTCCGCGCTTTGCGGCACGAGCAGCCCTCTCGGCGGTCGCGAACTTTTCCTGGCTGTTGTACTTCGTGAAATGCCAGCCCCAGCCGTCCTCCACGAGCTTCAAGTTGACATCGGTGCCGTCGACCTCGACGAAGCCGAGCGTGCGGTCGTACTTGTCAGTGCCTGTCGTATGGACGTTGACCACCCTCCCGGAGACCATCTCGGCCAGTGCAGTCGTGGCTCTCATCCCGTAGGCCTGGCCGCGTTCCGGGGCATCAATCCCCTCCAGCCGGATCTTCACCTGCAGGTTGTCATCGGTCAGGATGGTCAGCGTGTCCCCGTCGGCGATCCGGATCACCTTCCCAGTGAGCGTCTCGACGATCCTCGGTTCTGTCGGCGGCCGGGAGGAGAGCGCGGACGCCAAGTCGAACTGGTCGCAGCCGGCGAACAGGGAAATGACCAGCCACGCAGAGATAGCGGTACGCGTGACGCGTAGGAAGCCGGCGTCCACCATTCGATCTCCAGACGAAAAGAACCCCGTGAAGGTTTCGACGGAGTTCTGCCGGAATGGTGAGGCGCCGATCGCTCGGCTGCCGCTGGCCAGCAGTTCAACCCCATCAAACGTAGGTCGCGAGTTCAGTACACGCAAACGAAATTGGCGTCGTGCGACAGGATTTGCGGCGTGCTGGGAGGAAAGCACGACAGCAGAAATCTGATCCGGGGGTGGGACGGGCCTTGGAATCAAGCCAGAGCGGACATACGAAGGACTGCGTCAGTCGGTGTCAAGCCTGGCCCGCAGCATCATTCTTGGCCCGACGCTTTTTCGCACGCGACATGATCGCTTCGATTCTGCTGTATGACTCTTCCGTATCTGGCATCTTCTCGATGACGTGAGCCACGAGTACCTCGCACATTTCCGCGATCTCCCGGCAGAACGTAGTCGTCACCACAAGCTGATCGCCGTCGAACGAGAGTCCCGATTTCCCGGCCGCGATGCGGGAGGCGACGTATTCGTCGACTTGTTTAGAACGTTTGGCCGTCTTAATTCCGGTCATGTCGTCAGGTCCGCCATCTAGCCCAGCAACGTACCGGCGGCCGTTGTCATGAACGATCTGGTTTCGCACTTCTCGGATGTTTTCGTGGAGCTCAGACCAGATTGGGAGAAGCTGAACTCCACGATCCTTTAGATGCTTATGCACAAGTTCCAGCGTATTGCATTTGTCGGCATTCTTCTCGCCAACTTCCAGCGATTCGGTTTCATGAATGATATCCGTCCGGCATGCCTCGACCATCTCATGCTCAAAATGCGACCAGACCATCGTCAGCGCATTTTGGCCGAACAGGCTGGGGAATACCTCGGAGACGTACAAGAACCCCTCATCGTACCATTCGCCGAGTTGGCTGCGTTCCGCTTCGGAAAGATGTTTGGCTGCTTCTTCGAACTTCGCGGCGTACTCCATCTGGTCGCGAGCGAACCGTTCGTCCATGTGTGATAAATATCCCCGGAAATTGTCGAACTGCAACCGACTCATGAACTGAGTGAGCTGTTTCATGGACGAGTACATGGCTGCTCCTTTGGAAATCACGAAGAAGGTCAAGACCCGAGAACCACAAAAAGGTTCGAATTCACCCATGAATCATCGCGGGGTGGCACAGGTTGGCCGTCCTTGTCATTAGCCACATCTTAGCTTCAGCGCGGCGGCGGCGGGCGAGCAGGCTGGTTCCCGCTTCGGTTCCCGATTCCCGTCTCCTCCCCTGCCGCCGCAACGCCGCTCCGATCTCGCGAGTGGCCCCGGTTGCCGTTCCGGCGGCTACCGGGGCGGCGCAGCCGTGGGAAGTTTGGAACACGTTGGACTCGATCTCTGTCAGATCCGAAACTCACCGTTCGAGCTCACGACGGTAGGCGACTTCTGCCGCGCGCGGCACAGGGTCGGGAATTGGGCAACTGGCAGCTCTGTCGTGAAAACAAGCTTCCTGTGCCTTTGGCACCCCGGTAGGACGCAGACGTCCACAACCGGGGCCACCCGCGGACAGCGGCATCCGGCGGTAGCACGAGAACGTCAATTCGTGCACGTGTCCCGGCTCTTCAAGATGTCGTACCAGCTTTCGATGTGGCGGCCGCACAGTCCGTACAGTAGCATCCGGCCAAGGGCGACGGAATGACGGAATCCGACCCATTCGAATCAGTGGGCCGCGTGTCCGGAAATGTTGGCGGCCCCGTGATTCGGGAAGAGCACTGCTGGCCCGCAGACGGGCCAGCAGTGACGCCCGACGCGGTCCTACGATACGGTTCGCCCGGACTTGGCCGGCTGAACTCGCGGCGGCTGCGGCTGGCATCGATCGAACGCCGGGTGCCACTGCTGGACCGTCCGCGGGCCAGCAGTGCTCTTCAAATCTTCGTGGCCGATTCCGCGGTTTCAAGAGGTCCGGATCGTCACGGAATCACTCCAGCAATTCCGGCGGCAGCGGTGTCAGCCGGGGCAACAGTGGATCGAGCGGTTCAGCGGGCAGCAGGTGGTACCGGGCACTCGACCACTTCCAGTCGATAGCCCGCTCACACAAACCCCGACGAACGGGATTGCAGTGGATGTAGTCGACGGCCAGAACGATTGCGTTCGGTTCGAAGAGATTGCGGTCATACCCCGGTCCTTCCTGCCAGAACCGGAACGTTTCCACTCCCGGCCGCTGGCGAACCGTCAGCGTCTCGACCAGCGGACTCGAACGTTGCATCAGATCCCGTTTGATCCGACCGGAAAAGGGCCGTTTGATAGCCGTCAGCAACGACGATATCGGGCTGGCATCCTGCCGCGGCTGAACCAGCAGGTGAACGTGCTCGGGCATGATCACAAACGCAAATAGCCGATAGTCGTGTCGGGCGACGGCCCGGTCGACGGCCTCGCAGAACCATGTCCGCCAGAGATCGTTCGTCAGCAATGGCATCCGGCGGTAGCACGAGAACGTCAATTCGTGCACGTGTCCCCGCTCTTCAAGATGTTGCACCAGCTTTCGATGTGGCGGTCGCATGGTCCGTACAGTAACATGCGGGCAGGGACGACGGAATGACGGAATCCGACCGATTGGAATCAGCCGACCGCGTGGCCGGAAGTGTTGGCGGTCCGGTGATTCGGGAAGAGCACTGCTGGCCCGCAGACGGTCCAGCAGTGGCACCCGGCGGAGCCTCAAACCTCCGCACCCGCTCATCTCCGGACGTCTCCGCGCCCCTCTGCCAGAGATCTTTCCTGGAATTCTCGAAAATTCCCCCGATCTGCTCTTGCAATCCCGCCATACCAGAGTGAACGTGCGAATCGTCAGTCGGGTGACGAGATGCATGCACGCCGCGGGACGACCCAAAGCGCTCGAGCCGATCCCGATCGACAAGCGGGCCTGATCAGGGCCCATCACGGCCGGGCCGAAACGTCCGGTCGAGGGAGCGCACATCGTGCGCACTCACTCGGCGTCGAGATTCTTCCCGTTCTTACGCGGGCCACAAACCCGCAAACCTGATCACAGCCAGCTCAAAAGACCTGGCGGAGCGGACTTCGACAACCCGCTCCGCCAGGTCCGGGCCGGCCACATTTCGCAGCAGCCTCGCCGCAGGCCACGCTCGCGGTGCGCTCCACGTGCCGCCGCGCGCCCTCTGCCACTCTGCAATTGGCATCCTTCATTCGGCAATTGACGGGGCCGGCCGTGGCGACCGTGGCGTCAGTCCAAGCATGGCTCTTTCCAAGTTCCGTCTGAACAAGCTGTAGGGTGAGTCGAGTCTTCGAGGCTCACCATAACTCGTCATCGAAGAGGTAAGCCTCGCGGACTCGACTCACCCTACTTTGAAACTAGGAAGAGCTGTGTCAGTCCAAGGGAGCTGAAGCGCTCGCACGGCTGACACAGCCGTGGCACACCATTCAGTCAACAGCCCCCCGCCCTCAACCAAACTGCAGCACCGTCGGCTCGGCCTGTCGCGGACTCGCCGGCAGTCCGAGGCTGGTCTGCAGGTCGCTGAAGAGCTGGTCGAGGGAGCGGTGGCTTTTGCCCCAGTCGTACATCTGGCCGGGGATGTCGGTCGTCGCCGCCACGCGCGTCTGCTGCCCGTGGCGCACCAGCGAGATCGTCAGCGTCCCTTTCGGCGCGCAGACCGACGACGGCAGATCGGCCGTCAGGGCGCAGCCGGCCGCCGATTGCTCCGCGCCGTGAAACGTCTGGCCGTGCCGGGCGAACGAGCAGAGGGTCCGGGCGATCGCCCGGCCGATGGGAACCCCGACCACCTCGGTCCGCTCCTTGCCGGTCCGGATGCCCCACGAGGCATACAGCGGCTGCACGACGGCGGCCAGTTTTTCCAGGGGAATGGGGGAGGCGACGATCTTGTCGTAGAGGGCCAGAATCGCCTCGCCGGACAACCCCTTTGGCGCGGACGCCGCATGGCGGGCGATGACAGTCCGGACCGCAGCCACGCGGACGATGTGTTCGTAACGGGCGTCCTGCTCCCAGTCCGTCTGGTCCGAGGGGGAGTCGTCATCCCCCGGCGTCAGCGACGCGTCGGGAGTCTGGAGAGGGCTGCCGCACTGGTGGCAGAATCTGCCGGTGGCTTTCACGCCGCACTGCGAACAATACATGCCGCCCTCCTGGCCAATGGCGTCCCGGCCGCACGCCGCCGGCGGTCCCCTCCCCTGTTATCGGCAGGCCCGTTTTTCCGGGACCGGCAAAATCGGGGGGTGAAACGGGAAGGACGAGCGTTTCACGCGGGGGAGGCGGGTTCATTCGGAAGGGAAAGCCGGGGTCCAAGCGACCATCGGGATCGCGCACAGCTCGACCCGCCAGGCGGGCCACGCCTTCCTCGCGGAGAGCATTCCACAACCTGGCAATCAGTGCGACGGAAAAAGAGAGCGGGTGAAGGGAATCGAACCCTCGCCTAAAGCTTGGGAAGCTTTCATTCTACCATTGAACTACACCCGCGGACTTCGACATCTTGATCAATCTCTCACCGCGGGTCAAGCCGTGGCGACTGCGCCTGGCGGGTCGGACCTGGGGTCAGGCGGCCCGGGTTGACCGAGATGCGGAAGATTCGCGAGTTGCCGAGGACCGAGAATTCCCGCCGGGCGGGATCGACGAACAGGCCCAGCAGCGACTCCTGTGTCGGGAGCGAGTCGCGGGCCGCCACGATTTCGCCAGTGCGGAGATCCAGCAACTCCACCCGCATGGTCAGCAGCGTCTGATCTTCGCGATGCCGGATGTTCGAAAACAACAGCCAGAACGGGGCTCGCCAGCTCGTCAGGGGGAGCAGGCCCCGCAACGGGAGGCGACGGCTCCAGACGATCTGTTGCGTTTTGAGATCGACGGCGAACAGATCGTCGCGGATCGGCTGCAGTTCCGGTCCGCCCATCGGAACCAGCCGAGGGTACTCGTTAAAATCGCGGGTTGCGACGCGCTGCGATTCACGTTGAACGTTCACGTACAGCCTGTCCTCATCCAGCCACGCCCGGAATTCGCGGACCTGTTGCGTCTGCTCGGCCGACAACGGCACGGCCAGCAGTTCCCGGCGTTCCGCAACCGCATACAGTTTCAGAACCGGCCCCGGCGCCAGGTAGCAGACGTGGTTGTCATCGACGGCGCGAATCTGGAGCCGCTCGTGCAGCACGTCTACAACCTCGGCCAGATTGTCGTCGGCGCTCCACCGCATCAAGGGTCGAATTGTACTGCCGAGTTCGGGAGGGTCGCCGACGAAGAACAGCGAGTCGCCCACGACGACATCCCGATTCGATCCCGATCGCGGCAGCGTTACGGTTCCGAGCGACGAGCCGTCGCGCTGGCGGTAGACGAGAAAGTCCTTGTGATTGGCGTTAACGACAGCGACCCGATCGCGCGTGCCGAACACCCCGGCGGACGTATTCCGGTCGTAGCCGGATCGAGACGGCAGGTCGCGCCGGATCCACCGCAGGCGACCGTCGACCGTGTTGACCGCGAACAGCACATTATGGGATTGCAGGACTGCGACATCCGGGTGGAGCGAACCGCACTTCGGATAGGCCGTTCGGGTGCGGAGGATCGCCGGCCGCTGGGTCCAGACGTGCTCCTTGTCGGTATCGAGCGGCGAGATCGCCAGCACGCCGCCGGGAACGGCAAGAGGAATCAAAGTGCCGCTGGTTCCGATTTCCGAGTCGTTGCCGCCGGTCGCGTACGCCGGGCTGGCGCGGGAGTAGCGCAGCTCCGATTCCCGTCCCGCGACCGCGCCGAAGCGATCGACGAGATTCAGTCCCCAGCGGGCGTTTCCCACAAATCCAACGGGCCAATCCGGGGGCAGCGCCAGTCGGGATGCATTCATGCTCCCCTGAAATCCGAAGTCCGGCATGTCACCGGTTCGCGGCGTCCAACTGTCGAGATCTCCGAGCAGCCCGCGGGACCGGCGCCCCGTCTGTTCCATGAGCGGTGGAATGACGACTGTCCGGTCCCGCGATTGGACTTCGATCCGCGCATGCAGCTCCTCCGGCCACTCCGCCTGCGCCAGCTCGCGCACGACGGCTCCTGCGGGCGTTTCGTCAAATGTTTTGCTCCAGGCCGGATCCAGCCCGCCGGACCGCTGCAGATCGCGACACTCCCGCGCCGCCCAGGTCAGCCAGCCGCCAGCGGCCCAGAGCTGGCACAGATCCTGGCTGGCGGCGATGGCCACCTGCGGATCGTCCGACTCCTTCAGCGATAGACGGAGCTGCTCGGCCGCACCTCGCAGCCCGAGCGCATCGAGCTGGCGTGCGACCTCCAGGCGTTGCGCATCCAGTTCACCGACCGGCCGGGCCAGTTCGACGAGCCGCAGCAGTAACGTGACATCGCTGTCGCGCTGCGCCCGATCGAGCTGTTGTTTCAGCCGGGTGACGAAGGCCGGCCGAATCGGCGATTCGGCGATCTCATGCGCCAGTCCTTCCCGGAAACCATCCATCGACACTTGCCGTTCCGGATCTCCGGCCGTTGTCGTCAGCGCGTCACCCGGGAGCGATTCCGTCTGTTCGAGCAAACCCAGCAGTTCCGCCCAGTGGCCCTGCTCGCGCAGCCAGACCGATTCGCGAACACGAACTTCAGCGACCTCGGCGGGCGTGACGGAAAGTTCCTGCAACCGACGGAACCGATGACCGTCTGCCACTTCGCCGCGTTGCAGTCCAGTGAGCAGGACCTCGCGCAGCCGGCGTTGCATCGGCAGCCGCAGCCCCTCCGACGACGCGCCGGAAATGGCCCGCTCCAGAAGTCCTTCAGCCTTTGGGAGATCGCGATTCAGAATCGCCAGCTCGGCCTCAAGCGAAGCAGCATCGGACAGCCGCCCGGACGTCCGAGCCAGCTCCAGGTCGTGCCGGGCTCTGGACTCTGTGGGGAAGACCGTCACTGACTCGGGGCGCATCTCAACCACGAATTCGCCGGCGGGATAGAGGTGCTCGCAACCTTCCTTCGACTGCAGCCAGGCGTCTTCGAGTCCATTGCCCGTCGCCGGATCGAACGACCAATGGGTCCCGTTCAGCAGCGGAACCAGCAGGCGATCGCCCAGCAGCAGCGGTTGACCGGCGGGAGGGGCCGGGAGAGGCGTCCTCCCGAGAAGTCCTCCATCAGTCAGCGCGTGGCGGCGAACTTCAGAAGTCCCCAGCACGACGGCGCAATCGGCCAGAATTCCGGCAAAGAATTCCCGTTCTCCCAGCGGCGCCCGCCAGCGGATGTCCCCGGTGTCTACGTCAAACGCATGGAGCCAGCGGGACTCCGGGGCGGAAAGATAAACGCTATCGCCAACGACCTGCCAGCGCGACAGAAATCCCCAGGGATCGGGAGTTGTCTGGGCCTCGGCGGCAACGCCGCGACGCACCTGCTGCAGAGCCTGTGGAGCGGGCCCGACGACCTGCAGCCATTTGAGCTGTCGGCGGGTGAAATCGACGGCCACAGCGAGCCCCGTACTGGTCGGACAGATGGCGATTCCGTCCATGACGACGGGGCTGTAATTCCGGAAGAGCCGAGCCCGCTCGGATTCTTCGGTCAGCCGATGGGGGACCGCCGCCAGCGGTTGACGCCAGACAACTTCTCCAGATTCGGCCTCAATCATCAGCAGGACAATTTCCCGCTGCAGCTCCGCCAGGCAGAGCAGCCATTCCCCCGCCGCCACCGGATGACCGAGAAAGTGGCAGCCCTCCTGGCGACCGCGGTCGGATGCCACGAGCTCCCAGGCAACCTGAGACTTGCCCGGTTCAGCGGGAGCGAGATTCAACGCCACCAGCCGATTGGAGATGGGGACGTCGACCATGTCCGTGAATCGGATGCCCCGGTTCGCAAATGCCCTCACGATGCTGGGGGGGCCGTCGATCGCATACACGCGTTGCCCGTCGCTCGAAAGCGTCCTCAGCTTTTCATTCGCGCCAAACCACTCCCGGATCGAGGCGGTCACATCCGGCGCGGCGACTCCTTCACGGATTTCTGCAATCCGATCTCGGATGGAACGATCACTGGCGACGCTCCACCGCAACTGACCGTCAAACAGTCCAATCGCGAAAATCTGCGTGGCCGTCCGGAAGACGACCGTGTCGCGAACGATGACCGGAGAGATCGGCATCACAGGCGGAAAACCGCGTTCATCACAGATCTGCCGCCACTGATCGATGACCGCCGATTCCGGTGAATCCGCGGCGACAGTCGTCCAGGACCATTCCGGCCGCCGTACCGGCAATCCCTGCCCGATTGAAGGCATCCCGCGGCGATCCCCCAGCGGCAAGCTCCATTCGTCCGCTTCAGGGTCGGGTGGCAATGTTGTAGAGAGTTCCCCGTGTTGCACCGCGTTCAGGCTGTCTCCCCGCCTTCCGAGAAGTTCCCGGATTGCACCTGCCCCGGCGTTGCCATCACCTGCAAACTCCAGCAAACCAGCGGCGAGCCCGAGTTCCCCTCGATCCGCAAGCCGCCCTGCCAGAATCCGGGCCGCATCTCCGGCTGCGTCGGTCCGCCCCCCCGAGCTGAAGACCCGCCACAACTCGGAACTCGGTTCATCGTCGCGTACCGATGCCGCCAGCTCGCGACTCCAGATCCCGACGGAGTCGGCCCGAGCCGCCGGAGAATTCCATACAAGGCTGGTCGCATGCGAACGGACTGACAGGATCTCCTGACGGTTCGCGGAAATCATCCAGCTATCGTGGTCTTGAGCCAGGAGCTGCCTGAGCAGCGCGACGGCGTCCTCGTATCGCTGCATTGCGACACTTTCGGCGATGCGTTCATCAATGACGATCTGGGTCCGCTCTCTGAAGATCCAGGGGAGGTGGGTGGCGAGGGCGGGGTCGCGGGCCGCCGGGGGGCCGGCGACGCCCGGCGGGGCCTGGCTCCAGGCGGGCGAGACCAGGCACAGCCCGCTCGCCAGCACGACGCTCCACACGCCCACCGCTCCAGCTCGTCGCGTGACTCTGCGCATCTGGCCTCCCGTTCCCGAGATCCGAACATGCCCAGTATAGTCGAACGCTCTCCGCCAGCGCCCGCCCCGTCCCCGGAAATCGAAGCCCCGAAAACGAAAAAACCGCCCCAGGCAAGCCTGAGGCGGTTCTTGAAAGATTCCGGCGATGACCTACTTTCGCGCTGGTGGGCACTATCATCGGCCGCGTGAGCTTAACGGTCGTGTTCGGAATGGGAACGTGTGTTTCCTCACGCGTAAAGTCACCGGAAAACAGCCGCCGGTCCAGCGAAGGACCGACGGCCGAAAAGGCAGCAATGTCTATGTCTGTTGCGGCATCTCCGGCCTCTCGTCATTCGACGAGCGACATTCGCATTCCGAGGAATGCGTTCCAGGAGGCAAAAATCAAAGTGGTCAAGCATTCGCCCGTTAGTACCGGTCAGCTGAGACTGTTACCAGCCTTACACATCCGGCCTATCAACCTGGTGGTCTACCAGGGGGCTTCAGGACCGAAGTCCAACGAAACCTGATCTTGGGAGAGGCTTCGCGCTTATATGCTTTCAGCGCTTATCCCGACCGTACATAGCTACCCTGCGGTGCCACGAGCGTGACAACAGGAACACCAGAGGTACGTCCCTCCAAATCCTCTCGTACTAAAGAGAAAATCCCTCAAGTTTCGTACGCCCACAGCAGATAGGGACCAACCTGTCTCACGACGGTTTAAACCCAGCTCACGTACCGCTTTAATCGGCGAACAGCCGAACCCTTGGGAGCTTCTTCACCCCCAGGATGCGATGAGCCGACATCGAGGTGCCAAACCATGCCGCCGCTATGGACGCTCGGGCATGATCAGCCTGTTATCCCCAGAGTACCTTTTATCTGTTGAGCGACGGCCCTTCCATTCGGAACCGCCGGATCACTAAGTCCGACTTTCGTCTCTGCTCGACATATGTGTCTCGCAGTCAAGCACCCTTCTACCTTTACGCTCTACGCCTGATTGCCAACCAGGCTGAGGGTACCTTTGAGCTCCTCCGTTACTCTTTAGGAGGAGACCGCCCCAGTCAAACTGCCCAACTGACACTGTCCACCCGCGGGATTCACCGCAAGGTGTTAGAATCCAAGTAGGCCCAGGGTGGTATTTCAACGTTGGCTCCGCGAGTGCTAGCGCACCCGCCTCACAGCCTCCCACCTATCCTACACAAGAACTACCTAGACACAATATCAGCCTACAGTAAAGGTTCATGGGGTCTTTCCGTCTAGCTGCGGGTAAGTGGTATCCTCACCACTACTGCAATTTCACCGGGTTTCTGGTTGAGACAGTGCTCCAGTCGTTACGCCATTCATGCAGGTCGGAACTTACCCGACAAGGAATTTCGCTACCTTAGGACCGTCATAGTTACGGCCGCCGTTTACCGGGGCTTCGGTTGCGAGCTTCGAACCTTGCGGCCCTGACCCTCTTCCTTAACCTACCGGCACCGAGCAGGCGTCAATCTCTATACATCCTCTTACGAGTTGGCAGAGACCTGTGTTTTTAGTAAACAGTCGCTAGAGCCGCTTTGCTGTGACCTTCTTGCGAAGGCACCCCTTCTCCCGAAGTTACGGGGCCAATTTGCAGAGTTCCTTAACCAGAATTCTCCCGAGCGCCTGAGGCTACTCGCCTCGCCTACCTGTGTCAGTTTTAGTACGGTCGTGGTGGTTCGATCCTTAGAGCTATTTCTTGGACGTCCTGCAGAAAGCTTCGTCAACAAGGACTCGGCCTTGCGGCACGGGCACTTCTATTCGCCCGACTTCCATTCAGACGCCGTCACTCATCGGCCCCCACCACGGGGCCGGAATATTAACCGGCTTTCCATCGGCTACGCCTTTCGGCCTGACCTAAGGGGCCGCCTAACCCTGGGCGGAATTACCTTCCCCAGGAAACCTTAGGCTTACGGCGAACAGGATTCTCACCTGTTTTATCGTTACTCATGCCAGCATAAACACTTCCGGGACCCAACACCGCTCCTTACGGTACGGCTCGTATCTGTCCTGGAACGCTCTCCTACCACTCCTTACGGAATTCGCTGCTTCGGCACTCTGCTTCACTCCCGATCATTGTCGGCACTAGAAAACTCGACCGGTAAGCTATTACGCACTTTTTAAATGGTGGCTGCTTCTAAGCCAACATCCCGGCTGTCTCAGTATTCTAATGTCCTTTGTGACTTAGCAGAGTTCTGGGACCTTAGCAGGCGATCTGGGTTGTTTCCCTCTCGACCGCGAAGCTTCTCCCTCGCGGACTAACTGCCGGGATAGTCAAAACGGTATTCGGAGTTTGGTCAGGCTGGGTAGGCGGGAAGCCCCCCATGCCAAATCAGTATCTCTACCCCCGTCTTGTAGTTGCCCGACGCTAACCCTAAAGTTATTTCGGAGAGAACGAGATATCCCCAAGTTTGATGAGACTTTTACTCCACCCCACAAGTCATCCCCTAATTTTTCAACATTAGTGGGTTCGGTCCTCCACGCAGTCTTACCCGCGCTTCAACCTGCTCATGGGTAGTTCACTTGGATTCGCGTCTGCCGCCATCGACCATTTACGCCCTGTTCAGACTCGGTTTCCCTGAGGCTGCGGTCCTGAGGACCTTAACCGAGCCGATGACGGCAACTCGCTGGCTCATTATTCAATAGGCACGCCGTCACCCACATAAGGGGCTCCGACAGCTTGTAAGCGTGTGGTTTCAGGTTCACGTACCTCCCCTAGCAGGGGTTCTTCTCATCTTTCGCTCGCGCTACTTGTTAACTATCGGTCGCCAAGGAGTATTTAGCCTTGGGAGATGGGCCTCCCGGATTCAGTCCAGGTTTCACGTGACTGGACCTACTCGGGGACAGGCTAGGCGTCAGAATCATTTTCGGGTACGGGGCTGTCACCCTGTGTCGCGCTGCGTTCCAACAGCTTCCCCTAACGCTCTGACTACCACGTCGCCGCCCCACAACCCCGCCGGCCGAAGCCGATGGTTTGGGCTGTTCCCCTTTCGCTCGCCGCTACTGAGGGAATCGATTTTTCTTTCTGTTCCACCAGGTACTTAGATGTTTCAGTTCCCTGGGTTTGCTCGGGTATCCCGGGTTCAATGCTTGTTTGACAGCTTCCCCAGGCTTTTCGCAGTCTTCCACGCCCTTCCGCCTCTTGGCGCCGAGACATCCCCCACACGCTCTTAATTGCTTGACCACAATGATTCTTGTCTCCAGGACCACGCCCCTCGCGGAACGAACCCCCGTCGCCAGGAACCACCCTCCAGGTACTCGGAGGACGGGTCGCTTGATACCCCTCGATCCGGTGTAATGAATCACCGCTGAGGGGCCGCCGAATCACTTAAGGCCGTACTTACTGAACACGGCTGGTGGATATTCCACCAGACGCAGTCAATAGTGAGATGCCACTAGATATAGACATTACTGCCAGATTGCCAAAGAACAAAGCCGGGACCGCGATCCGCTGGATCGCTCTCCCGGCCGCGCCCGGTGTGGGCTTCAGCGGAACCAGGTAAACCTGACTCGGCTGGAACTCACCCCTCGGACTCGACCGCGATTCACCGCACCAACCCGGCTCAAACCCCGTCGCTGCGGTGAGCGGGAATCTTACGACCGCCGAACCTCACCGTCAAGCGACTGGCACACAGTCCGGAAGCAATTTTTTAACAACCCCATTGCCCCAGCCCTTCGAGACGCCACATCGTTCGATAACACAACCACTTAAGGCACTCGCCTGCAAAACTTCCCACCCCCCGATCGGCACACACCCGGACGAACGATCCAACGAGCCGCGTCATCAACCGATGGCAGAGCCTCCCTGCCCTCGCCATCAATGACGATCTGGGTCCGCTCTCTGAAGATCCAGGGGAGGTGGGTGGCGAGGGCGGGGTCGCGGGCCGCCGGGGGGCCGGCGACGCCCGGCGGGGCCTGGCTCCAGGCGGGCGAGACCAGGCACAGCCCGCTCGCCAGCACGACGCTCCACACGCCCACCGCTCCAGCTCGTCGCGTGACTCTGCGCATCTGGCCTCCCGTTCCCGAGATCCGAACATGCCCAGTATAGTCGAACGCTCTCCGCCAGCGCCCGCCCCGTCCCCGGAAATCGAAGCCCCGAAAACGAAAAAACCGCCCCAGGCAAGCCTGAGGCGGTTCTTGAAAGATTCCGGCGATGACCTACTTTCGCGCTGGTGGGCACTATCATCGGCCGCGTGAGCTTAACGGTCGTGTTCGGAATGGGAACGTGTGTTTCCTCACGCGTAAAGTCACCGGAAAACAGCCGCCGGTCCAGCGAAGGACCGACGGCCGAAAAGGCAGCAATGTCTATGTCTGTTGCGGCATCTCCGGCCTCTCGTCATTCGACGAGCGACATTCGCATTCCGAGGAATGCGTTCCAGGAGGCAAAAATCAAAGTGGTCAAGCATTCGCCCGTTAGTACCGGTCAGCTGAGACTGTTACCAGCCTTACACATCCGGCCTATCAACCTGGTGGTCTACCAGGGGGCTTCAGGACCGAAGTCCAACGAAACCTGATCTTGGGAGAGGCTTCGCGCTTATATGCTTTCAGCGCTTATCCCGACCGTACATAGCTACCCTGCGGTGCCACGAGCGTGACAACAGGAACACCAGAGGTACGTCCCTCCAAATCCTCTCGTACTAAAGAGAAAATCCCTCAAGTTTCGTACGCCCACAGCAGATAGGGACCAACCTGTCTCACGACGGTTTAAACCCAGCTCACGTACCGCTTTAATCGGCGAACAGCCGAACCCTTGGGAGCTTCTTCACCCCCAGGATGCGATGAGCCGACATCGAGGTGCCAAACCATGCCGCCGCTATGGACGCTCGGGCATGATCAGCCTGTTATCCCCAGAGTACCTTTTATCTGTTGAGCGACGGCCCTTCCATTCGGAACCGCCGGATCACTAAGTCCGACTTTCGTCTCTGCTCGACATATGTGTCTCGCAGTCAAGCACCCTTCTACCTTTACGCTCTACGCCTGATTGCCAACCAGGCTGAGGGTACCTTTGAGCTCCTCCGTTACTCTTTAGGAGGAGACCGCCCCAGTCAAACTGCCCAACTGACACTGTCCACCCGCGGGATTCACCGCAAGGTGTTAGAATCCAAGTAGGCCCAGGGTGGTATTTCAACGTTGGCTCCGCGAGTGCTAGCGCACCCGCCTCACAGCCTCCCACCTATCCTACACAAGAACTACCTAGACACAATATCAGCCTACAGTAAAGGTTCATGGGGTCTTTCCGTCTAGCTGCGGGTAAGTGGTATCCTCACCACTACTGCAATTTCACCGGGTTTCTGGTTGAGACAGTGCTCCAGTCGTTACGCCATTCATGCAGGTCGGAACTTACCCGACAAGGAATTTCGCTACCTTAGGACCGTCATAGTTACGGCCGCCGTTTACCGGGGCTTCGGTTGCGAGCTTCGAACCTTGCGGCCCTGACCCTCTTCCTTAACCTACCGGCACCGAGCAGGCGTCAATCTCTATACATCCTCTTACGAGTTGGCAGAGACCTGTGTTTTTAGTAAACAGTCGCTAGAGCCGCTTTGCTGTGACCTTCTTGCGAAGGCACCCCTTCTCCCGAAGTTACGGGGCCAATTTGCAGAGTTCCTTAACCAGAATTCTCCCGAGCGCCTGAGGCTACTCGCCTCGCCTACCTGTGTCAGTTTTAGTACGGTCGTGGTGGTTCGATCCTTAGAGCTATTTCTTGGACGTCCTGCAGAAAGCTTCGTCAACAAGGACTCGGCCTTGCGGCACGGGCACTTCTATTCGCCCGACTTCCATTCAGACGCCGTCACTCATCGGCCCCCACCACGGGGCCGGAATATTAACCGGCTTTCCATCGGCTACGCCTTTCGGCCTGACCTAAGGGGCCGCCTAACCCTGGGCGGAATTACCTTCCCCAGGAAACCTTAGGCTTACGGCGAACAGGATTCTCACCTGTTTTATCGTTACTCATGCCAGCATAAACACTTCCGGGACCCAACACCGCTCCTTACGGTACGGCTCGTATCTGTCCTGGAACGCTCTCCTACCACTCCTTACGGAATTCGCTGCTTCGGCACTCTGCTTCACTCCCGATCATTGTCGGCACTAGAAAACTCGACCGGTAAGCTATTACGCACTTTTTAAATGGTGGCTGCTTCTAAGCCAACATCCCGGCTGTCTCAGTATTCTAATGTCCTTTGTGACTTAGCAGAGTTCTGGGACCTTAGCAGGCGATCTGGGTTGTTTCCCTCTCGACCGCGAAGCTTCTCCCTCGCGGACTAACTGCCGGGATAGTCAAAACGGTATTCGGAGTTTGGTCAGGCTGGGTAGGCGGGAAGCCCCCCATGCCAAATCAGTATCTCTACCCCCGTCTTGTAGTTGCCCGACGCTAACCCTAAAGTTATTTCGGAGAGAACGAGATATCCCCAAGTTTGATGAGACTTTTACTCCACCCCACAAGTCATCCCCTAATTTTTCAACATTAGTGGGTTCGGTCCTCCACGCAGTCTTACCCGCGCTTCAACCTGCTCATGGGTAGTTCACTTGGATTCGCGTCTGCCGCCATCGACCATTTACGCCCTGTTCAGACTCGGTTTCCCTGAGGCTGCGGTCCTGAGGACCTTAACCGAGCCGATGACGGCAACTCGCTGGCTCATTATTCAATAGGCACGCCGTCACCCACATAAGGGGCTCCGACAGCTTGTAAGCGTGTGGTTTCAGGTTCACGTACCTCCCCTAGCAGGGGTTCTTCTCATCTTTCGCTCGCGCTACTTGTTAACTATCGGTCGCCAAGGAGTATTTAGCCTTGGGAGATGGGCCTCCCGGATTCAGTCCAGGTTTCACGTGACTGGACCTACTCGGGGACAGGCTAGGCGTCAGAATCATTTTCGGGTACGGGGCTGTCACCCTGTGTCGCGCTGCGTTCCAACAGCTTCCCCTAACGCTCTGACTACCACGTCGCCGCCCCACAACCCCGCCGGCCGAAGCCGATGGTTTGGGCTGTTCCCCTTTCGCTCGCCGCTACTGAGGGAATCGATTTTTCTTTCTGTTCCACCAGGTACTTAGATGTTTCAGTTCCCTGGGTTTGCTCGGGTATCCCGGGTTCAATGCTTGTTTGACAGCTTCCCCAGGCTTTTCGCAGTCTTCCACGCCCTTCCGCCTCTTGGCGCCGAGACATCCCCCACACGCTCTTAATTGCTTGACCACAATGATTCTTGTCTCCAGGACCACGCCCCTCGCGGAACGAACCCCCGTCGCCAGGAACCACCCTCCAGGTACTCGGAGGACGGGTCGCTTGATACCCCTCGATCCGGTGTAATGAATCACCGCTGAGGGGCCGCCGAATCACTTAAGGCCGTACTTACTGAACACGGCTGGTGGATATTCCACCAGACGCAGTCAATAGTGAGATGCCACTAGATATAGACATTACTGCCAGATTGCCAAAGAACAAAGCCGGGACCGCGATCCGCTGGATCGCTCTCCCGGCCGCGCCCGGTGTGGGCTTCAGCGGAACCAGGTAAACCTGACTCGGCTGGAACTCACCCCTCGGACTCGACCGCGATTCACCGCACCAACCCGGCTCAAACCCCGTCGCTGCGGTGAGCGGGAATCTTACGACCGCCGAACCTCACCGTCAAGCGACTGGCACGACGTTTTTCTGTCGCATCCAGTCGCAGCGGCCTGACGGGGCCGGCAGAGCCCTCAATTCGCCGTTTTACCGGCGGTTAAGGCCCCTGCGATGGAGATGACCGGGATCGAACCGGCAACCTCCGGCTTGCAAAGCCGGCGCTCTCCCAATTGAGCTACATCCCCTGCACAGCCGGATTTGCCGCGACCGACGCCCGAGGACGCAGATTGCAACGAAACCGGCAGTGCGCGTGCGAGGATTCGAACCTCGGACCTCAGCTTTATCAGAGCTGCGCTCTAGCCAACTGAGCTACACGCGCATCCACGGCCTGCGCCGTGTTGCGAGTCACTTCCGGAGTATCGGCTTTCTCCGTCGATGGCATTCATCGCTTTGAAAGTCGAGTGGCTGACGTGTCCGGAAGGGACGGGCGGTATTTTACGCGTCCCCTTCCTGATGTCCAGCCTCCGCCCCAGATTCCCCGCCAGGAAGCCGGCACAACGGCCGTTTTTCGTCGGAACTGGCTTCCGGACACGCGACAACGGGCTACGGTTCCAGCGAAATCGCCTGATTTTCGGATGCACTCCGTCGGATTGCATCTGCCAGACGCAGTCCTCGAGCAACGTCGGGCAGCCCGGCAACCGGCAACAAACCGCCCGCCACTCTCCGACAGAACTGATGCAGCGTCACTTCCGCTGCGGATTTTTCGTTTTCCAGCGACTCGCTCCCGCCGGACGCGCCGTTTTTCCAACAGATCCGCTCGGCTCCAGTCAACTCGGCTTCACCATGATCGCAACCGACCATTCGCCGGACGCTATGGGCTGGAAGATCCGGGCAAAAACGCAATTCGGCCGTCACTTGGTCGGAGTCACGCCCGCGGCGACCGAATGTCACCGTCACTTTGGGCGTTGAGCGGAGAAATCCGGAGTCGTCCAGGCTGCTTGGACAAGCAGATTCCACACGGATCTGCAGCGGCGACCACCCCGCCACGTAGCCGCACCAGTCCAGCCAGGCCGCCACGGCGTTCCCGGGAAATCCGAAGCCTGCGGGGTCATTTTCCTCGGTTGAAACGGGCAATTCCACATCGATCCGGCGGGCGGATCCCAGCCGTGTCGCCATCAGCTCGCGAAGCCGATTCGTCGCCGGTTCGTGCCGCCGGGCGAATTCGACCATGATCGTTGCCCCGGAGTCTCGAGATTGCTGCTCCAGTTCCTGCAGCAGAGTCAATCCAAAACGAGGCGACTCCGCCAGGAAGACGGGCTTATGGAACCTGCACCCCAGTCGAAGGGGAAAAACTCCGAACCAGGCCGGGTCCAGCACGAGAATCCCCTGGATTTCGGGTCGCTCGAAGAGGGCCGTCAACCCGCCGACCGCCTCAGCATTCAGCTCGGCCGCGACGTGCTGGGCACGCGAGAGGACGCTGTCGACGACGGCGCGAACCGCGATCCGGTCGCTCAGTCGGCTGACGACTTCGCGGTAGCGTTGGTCCCAGACCGGCCCCGCGCCGACGAGACCGATCGCAATTTTTCCTCGCTCAGACTTTGAGCGCATCCCGTCGAGCTCCTCCCTGCCCCAATCTTCAGAGTCACCAGATCATATCCCTCACATCGCCAATCAGGCAACGTCTTTTTTCGCCAATCCGAGTACGTAAGCAATTGGCAAAGAGCAGTTTAGAACGAAACACGGCGGATGTTCTCCAACGTGGATGGCGCCCCGCAGACATCGCCCGCGCTGAATTGTCAGCGCCAGTACCACGAAATTGACGATTTTGCGGATTATTCCGGCCTGTTCTGGTTCGTTGTGGGAAATCAACGCGGATTTGCCACATCAGGCTCAAGACTCGTCTGGCGACTGCCGGCGGTCTGCAACTACTATGAACGTCATGAGCACGGAAAACCGCTACACGTGGTGTCTGACGCATCAGCAGCCTGAAGATCAGGCCACGCCGCTGGGGCTTGTCTGCCCCGAATGCAAACAGCGACTCTACGTCGATCCGCCGGCAGGTCGCTGCTTCAGTTGCTGGGAAAGCCAGCCGCCGGCCTACTCCCTGACCGGCGAGCCGCTGTTCGTGTATACGCTGATCTGGGACGATTTCCGGATTCGGTCGCTGCACGAGGCCGACGCGGAATTCGACCTGCGGTCGCAAAATGCTCCGCGGGAATTCCCCGTTCCGGCTCCGCACTGGCTCAATCGCAATCAGACTTTCCGCGAGGAAGGGCTCGCAACGGCGGACGGCGACGACTGACAGCGCCTCTCAACGCGGCCCGCCGCCGTCCTGCAGGTCCGTAACAAACATACACCCCGGACTGTGTGTGATGGCAAACGGCGGCTTCGCGGCCTGCAGCACGGCCTGCGGAGTCACGCCGCACGCCCAGAAGACCGGTAATTCACCCGGATGAACCGGCACCGCGTCGCCGTAGTCCGGTTGCGCAAGATCCTGAATTCCAATGGCTTCCGGCATCCCGAGGTGTACGGGAGCCCCATGCGAACCAGGAAACGCGGCCGTCACCTGCACGGCCCGAATGGCATCCGCCGGCACGTAGGGTCGCATGGAGACGACCATCGGACCATGAAATCGCCCGGCCGACCGGCAAGCGATGTTCGTCTTGTACATCGGCACATTGCAGCCGGCCTCCAGATGCCGGACACGCAGGCCGTGCCGCTGCAATTCGGACTCGAATGTGAACGAACAGCCGATCAAGAAGCTGACCAGATCATCCCGCCAGAGGTGCGAGACATCCGCCGGCTCATCGACCAGTTCGCCGTTTTTCCAGACCCGGTAGCGCGGCAGGTCGCACCGCAGATCGGCCTCGGGTGCCGCGAGTGATGGTGCGACAGCACCGGCTTCGGTCACATCGATCAGCGGACAGGGCTGCGGGTTCCGCTGGCAGAACAGCAGGAAATCCCACGCCCAGTCGCGCGGCAGCACGACCAGATTCGCCTGCGCATAACCGGGCGCCAGGCCCGGCGTCGGCCCCGACCAGCTCCCTTCCCGACAGGCCCGACGAACTTCCAACCCTGTCCGTAACTGCGGCAAACTGGTCATTACGCCTCCACGCGAAATCTTCGCTCGTCCATCGGGTGGCCGGGGCTGCAGCGTCTTCGCAAAGCCCCGGTCTGCAGATCTCTCCTCGGCACGTTAGACTAAATTAGCAACATCAATTCCGAAACAGCGCACGAGCTCGGCGCCAACGTCTTTCTCTGCGAAGCCCGCCATGCAAACCGTCCCCGAGCTCCTCGCCACCCTGCCGCAAGTCGGAAAGCTCGTCTGGATCGGACTCCGCCCCGCCTCGCGAACCCCGGTGCAATCGGTCGCGCGTGCCGAAATCCTCGCCGGTCGTGGCCTGGTCGGCGACCACCGCCTGAGCCGCACCGCCGGCGGCAAGCGCCAGATTACGCTGATCCAGCACGAGCACCTGGCGGCAGTCGCCAGCCTGACCGGACGTCCGGAAGTCGACCCAGGGCTCCTCCGCCGCAATCTGGTCGTCGCCGGTCTGAATCTGCTGGCCCTTAAAGGCCGCCAGTTCCGCGTGGGAAACTGCCTGCTGGAATACTCCGGCCCGTGCGAACCGTGCTCGCGGATGGAGGAAGTGCTCGGCCCCGGCGGCTACAACGCCATGCGCGGCCACGGCGGCATCACCGCAAAAATCCTCGAAGGAGGCCTGATCCAGGTCGGCGACGAAGTCAAGATTCACCGCGAAGACGCGGAGAAACTGGGGAGTGAGAAACTCCCAGATAGTGAAAAGTGAGTATTGAGTAGTGCAAAATGAAAGATGCGTGCTCAGCGCGGGACGCAGGCCGCCGACTGCCGCAGAAATCACTTTGAACTTTTCACTACTCAATACTCACTTTTCACTTTCCGGATTCCTCTCTTCCGAACTCCGGGTCTTCTGCGCCTCCGCGGTGAATCCACTTCTTCCGCCCTACTTCGCCGTCACCTTCACCGTCCCCTTGGTAATCTTCACGTCCTTCCGCGGACGGTCCTGAGCTCCGGTCTCGACCTTGCCGATCTTCAGAACCACATCCAGGCTCGCCTGATCGGCCGTCTTGCCGAACCCGGTATACTGGTTGTCGAGCGACGACACCGGTCCCAGGCAGAGGAAGAACTGTGAACCCGCCGAGTTCGGATCATTCGTCCGAGCCATCGACAGCACGCCCGCCACGTGCGGCCGGGCGTTGAATTCCTGGTTGATCTTGTAGCCCGGACCGCCCGTTCCCGTCCCCTGCGGACATCCCGCCTGAATCACGAAGCCGTCAATCACACGGTGAAACAGAATCCCGTCGTAATAGCCGATTTTCGTCAGCCCGATGATGTTCTTGCAGTGCCCCGGAGCGACGTCCGGCCACAGGTCGAGCAGAATCGTCCCCATCGACGTCTCGAACTCGATCTGGTACGTATTTTTGGAGAAATCGACGTCTTTGAGCGCCTGATCAACTTCGGCGCGGCGGTTAGCAGACACGGGCTGGCCTTTCTGGGAGAACATGAAGCAGTTTTCTCGACGTGAAGTGTAACACTCTCCCCAGTGATCGTCGAACGCGAGCCATTCGCCATTGTACCTCGGCAGCCAATGAACTCTCCGCCACAGATGAGACGACCCATGACCGCCTCGCTCCCCCTCCGCGAACCCTTCTTCCTCCGCGGACGCAAAAGCATCCTTCAGCGGGCGGTCATCATGTCGCTGGTCCTGGGCGGCCTGACCGCAATCGTCGGCTGGATTGTTGCCGCCGCGGTTGTGGCAATGGGCCCCGGCGAGTCTCCATTCCTGCCCAGTCTCATCTGGGGAATCACGGCTGCTCTCTTGCTCTACGGCCCGCTCCACTTTTGGAACGGTCGATCCTGGCGCTTCACGCTCCTGGCCATCCCCGTCAGCACCGCGTCGCTCAACGGCTTCATCATGTTCGTGGATCACTACGCTCAACGGCATGTCGACAGAACGACGGCCATGATCATCGGCCTGACGGGCTTCCTGCTCGTCAACGGAATCCTCCTGATCCGTCTCAGTCGCTGGCACATCATCGCATACGTGGCCTCACTGGCCGGTGGAGCAGTTCCAGCCGCGATCGTGTTTTCCATCAGCGACGTCGGCCAGCTTGCCATTCCAGGAGTGCCCGAGGAATTTATAGTCGCCATCGTCTTGGCCGCCTTCCTGGGAAGTCTCTTCGGCGCCCTCGCCATCCCTTGGGGCCTCCCCTTCTGGTGGCCACCCGCGGAAGCATCCACGGCGGAGCCCACCCCATGACCGCCCCGCTCCGCGAACCCTTCTTCCTCAACGGTCGCACCCGGCTGCTGAATCGCGCCGTCGTCATCTCCTGTGTCCTCGGAGCCCTCGCCGCGCTCACCGCCTGGCTGCTGGGCGTTTCGATCTTCTTCCTCGAAGGAGCCGTCGGGTCTCCCCAGATCCGCTACCTCGTCCCGGTCCTCTTCGGAACAACTGTGGCTCTGGTGATCCATGCCCCGCTGAACTTCTGGAATCGAGGGTCCTGGATGCGAATCGTCGCGGCCATCCCGGTCATCGCCGCCGTCATGTCACTCTGCGAATGGCTGCACTCCGATGCCGCCAATTCCCGGCCGCAAGTGATCTCGCTGGAACTGACTCTCGCAATCGCCGCCGGCGGACTGCTGCAGCTCCATCGCACTCGAGTACACTTCGCCGCGTACGGGACTTCAGTCGCATTGGCAGTCGGGGCCGCTCTCCTGACCGTCCTGCTCCTCGCCAGATTCCAGGGCAACCTGCCCATTCCCGGCCTGACGCAATCCATGCAGCGCGCCGTCCTCTACGTGGCCCTCTTCGGCAGTTGGATGGCCGCCCTCAGCATCCCCTGGGGCCTCCCCTTCTGGTGGCCGCCCGAGCGAGCCACCCCTTCGGAAACCGCCCCATGACCGCTCTTCTACGCGAACCCTTCTTCCTCCGTGGTCGCACCAGCGTCCTGCAGCGGGCGGTCCTCATGTCGCTGGTCCTGGGCGGACTGGCGGCCATCGCCAGCTGGATCGTGGCCGGCACGACCGTGGCAGTGTTGGGCCCCAGCGAGTCCTCGCTGGCAATCAGTATTACCTGGGGGCTGACTGCCGCGATCTTCATTCATGCCCCCATTCAGCACTGGAATGGAAGATCGTGGTGGCGGCTTTTGATCGTCGCGGTCCCCATCAGTGCAGCAGCCCTCTATATTGCTCTGTATATCACCAAAGATCGACCTCACAGCAATCTCTGGCGAACATTCAATCTCGTCCTTGGATTTACAGCCCTCCTGATCATCAACGGTGCACCGCTCGTTCGACGCCAGCGACTTCACCTCGTCGCCTACGCCGTTTCCGCTCTGGGAGGAATCGTCCCCGCTCTCATCGTTGTTTCCGTCGACGACCCAGGACAGATTCCGCTCCCGGGCATTCCAGAAATGGCAAAAGTCGCCATCGTGCTGGCGGCTATTTTCGGCGGCCTGCTCGCCGCCCTCAGCATCCCCTGGGGCCTCCCCTTCTGGTGGCCCCCCGCGGACCGCGACGAACCCGCTACTCCGCAGCCTGCCCCGCCGCCCACAGCGCCGTAACATCCACCGCCAGCCCCGGCAGCAGCACCGAAGTCGCCGTCTCCCCCGCCTGGAACACGCCGTGCTCACGGTACGTTTCGCCATCGAGCGCCAGCACCGTCACGGTCGCCGCCTCGGGGTCAATGATCCAGTACTCCGCAATTCCCGCCGCCGCATAATCCGCCCGCTTGGCCACAAGATCTCGTTCGCGCTGCTCTTTCCCCGCGCTCACAATCTCCATGACGAGATCCGCGCCGGCCAGCCCCGGCCCCACTCGACGGAGTCGCCCCTGCTGCACGAACAGAATATCTGGCTCGCGAACCCGCCCCGGCCACAACTGCACCGGCAGCGGAGCAAAATACGCTTCACCCAGCTTCTGCCGGCTCACCAATCCATCCAGCAACCGAAACAGAAACCGCGACAGCGCCTGGTGCTGCAGATTGGGCATCGCCGGAAACTCCAGTTCCCCGTCGACCAGTTCGACCAGTTGCTCGAATCCCGCCGCGAAATAATCCCGCTCGGTCCAGTCCCCCTGCACCGGGTACTGCAGCGCCAATTCCCACACCGGCTCCCCCCGTCGGGATGATCGCCGTCCCGATCCGTTCTCAGGAGGATCGACGACAATCTGTGTCAGCGCTGTCGGACTCATTGAAGCATCCTCTGCCTGCACTCACCGAGGAGCAGAAACCGCACCAGCCTGCCCCGCAGCCCACAACTCCGTAACATCCACCGCCAGCCCCGGCAGCAGCACCGACGTCGCCGTCTCCCCGGCCTTGAACACGCCATGTTCCCGGTACGTTTCACCATCGAGAGTCAGCACCGTCACCGTCGCCCCCTCGGGATCGACAATCCAGTACTCCGCAATCCCCGCCGCCGCATAGTCAGCCCGCTTGTCGAACCGATCCCGCTGCTGATTGCGCACACCGGGACTGACGACCTCCATCACCAGATCCGCCCCGTCCGGAACCTCCCGCACATCTTTCGACCGGCCGGGAGCTAAGTAAAACACATCCGGTTCGCGCAGATGATCCTTCCCGAGCCGGATCGGACAGGGCGCGACCACGACCAGCCCTTTCCCCTGCAAGTGCTGCCGCAAGCGTTCCGCCAGAAACATCACCAGCAGTTGATGCAGGATCGTCGGCATCGGCAGCACCTCGACGCAGCCATCCACCAGCTCCACCAGCCCCTCAAGATCCGCCGCAAAGTAATCCCGCTCGGTCCAGTCCCCCTGCACCGGATACCGCAGCGCCAATTCCCACACCGGCTCCCCGCGCTTCGACAACGGCGTTCCGTCATACGGCCGATACAAATCGGCCGCACGCTCCTCAACAGTCTTCGGCGATGGCGTCGCGGTACTCATGGCTTGAGTGTAACTCGTTCAGATCCAGTCTCAAGAGAAAGTCAGGCCGGCTGTCCCGGCCGCAAATGTCAACCTCAGGGGTCCCGAGCAGTACGCCCGGCGTCCGCGATGGGCGTCTCTTCAAGTCTCCTTCCCCTCCGTGCTCCGTGGTTCCCTCTCCGCCTCTTCATTCGCATCCATTCGTGCCATTCGTGGTAAAACTCTTCGACTTCACGCCCCAAACGCGCCACCTCCCGGCGTCTCAATCGTCAACTCATCCCCGGCCTGCACTTCAAACGAAGCCTTCCCCCCCAGATCCTGCCGATCGCCCCCCGCCGTCTCTAGCGTGTTCCGACCAAGTTGTCCCGGTTCGCCCCCCGCCAGCCCGAAGGGCGCATAAGGCCCCCGCCGCTCCGTCAGCAGCGACACTCTGAGCGGCCGCAGAAACTCGATTCGCCGCACGATCCCGTCCCCGCCCGGGTGCCGCCCTGCCCCTCCCGATCCCGTCCGGATCGAAAACTCCCGGATCCGCACCGGATACCGCCGCTCGATTACCTCCGGATCGGTCAGCCGCGTGTTCGTCATATGCGTATGCACGGCACTCGCCCCGTCCGCCTCAGGCGTCGCCCCGCTCCCGCCGCAGATCGTCTCGTAATACCCGAACGTCCCGTCCCCGAACGTCAGGTTATTCATCGTCCCCTGACTCGCCGCCGCCACGCCCAGCGCCCCCAGCAGCACATCCACCACCCGCTGCGAGGTCTCCACGTTCCCCCCGACAATTGCCGGGCACTGCGCCGGGTCTTCGTGTTCCGGCGGATTGAGCAGACACTCCGGCAGGATGATCTCCACCGGTTCCAGCACGCCCCCGTTGAGCGGGATGTCATCCTGAATCAGACACCGGAACACATACAGCACCGCCGCCGTCACAATCGCCCGGTTCGCATTCAGATTGCTCTTCAGCACCGGCCCCGTCCCGGTGAAATCGACCGTCGCCCGGTCCCCGGCAATCGTGATCGCCACCGCGATCGGCGACCCGTCGTCCAGGTGATCGACCCGCCGGTAGACCGCATCCGGCAGCGCCGCCAGGGCCAGCCGCATCTTCTCCGCGGCCGCCCGCTGAATGTGCCCCATGTAGGCCTGCACGACCACCCGCGACTCCCGCGCGACGAGATCCAGCAGCAGCCGCACCCCCGTCTGATTCGCCGCCGCCTGCGCCGCCACATCCGCCAGGTTGTCCGCCACGTTCCGCGTCGGATACGGCCCCGACTGCAGCAGCCCCTTCAACTCGTCCTCCCGCGAGACTCCACGATCGACCAGCTTGAAGTTCCGGATCAGCACCCCTTCCTCACCCAGGTTCTTCGAGAACGGCGGCATGCTCCCCGGCACGATCCCGCCAATCTCCGCATGGTGCGCCCGGCTCGCCGTCAGGAACAGCAGCTCCCCCGACTCCGGCTCATGCACCGGCGTAATCAGCGTCACGTCCGGCAGATGCGATCCCCCGCGGTACGGATCGTTCGTCACGAACACATCCCCCGGCCCCAGGTCCGGGTTGTCCGCCAGAATCCGCTTGACCGTCTCTCCCATCGCCCCCAGATGCACCGGAATATGCGGAGCGTTGACGACCAGCCCACCCTGCGGATCGAAAATTGCGCAACTGAAATCCAGCCGCTCCTTCACGTTCGTTGAAATCGACGTCTGTTGCAGCGTCACCCCCATCTGCTCGGCGATCGACGCAAACAGGTTGTTGAAAATCTCCAGCCGGATCGGATCGACGGCGGTCTGGCTCCCGCTTTCAGTCCGTGCCGCCAGACCGGCGTGGTCCGTCATCACGATCTCCCCCCGCGAGAGAATCCGCGCCTGAAACCCCGGATCGATCACGACCGTCGACGTCGGCTCGCACAGAATCGCCGGCCCGCCAATCCGATCCCCCGGCTGCAATGCCGACCGGCTGAAGATCCCCGTCCTCTGCCAGCCCCCGGCAAACCACGTCTCCGTCCACGCCTCTGGTTCCGGCTCGCGATCCACCAGCGGCCGCTCCGGCGCCGGCGGATCGGGCATCCGCCCCACGACTTCCACCCGCGCCGCCACAACCTCCAGCGGACGCCCTTCCCGGACGTACCCGTACAACTCCTGATGCCGCCTCACGTACGCCGCCGCAAAGTCGCCATCCGCTGGCCGCGGTACGTTGATCGACGATTCCACCCCCTGATACCGCAGATCGAGCGAACAGACCGCGGCGTCGATCCGCTCCGCCGGGACCCCCTGCCCCAGGACATCCTCTCGCGCGCTGCGACCAAGCTCCGCGAAGACGGTTTCCACCCGTTCGAGCGTCGCCGGTTCGTACCGCTGCAGCACCGACTGCTCCCGGAACCGCCGGACGTCCGCCAGGCCCATTCCGTACGCGCTCAAAATTCCCGCGTACGGATGGGCCAGCACGTCACGCATCCCCAGCATCCGCGCCAGCGCACACGCATGCTGCGCTCCCGCCCCGCCGAACGACGCCAGTACGTGCTCCGCCGGGTCGTACCCCCGCGCGACAGAAATCTTCCGGATCGCCCGCGCCATCGTCGCGTTCGCAATCTCGACAAAACCTTCCGCCAGTTCCTCCGGCCGATACGCCCGCCCCAGCGGCGACGCAGCCACCGCCGCGCAGATCTCGTCCAGCCGCCGGGCCACCGCCGCCTGATCCAGTGGAAACGGAAACCGGTCCGCCGGAATCTTTCCCAGGAAAAAATTCACATCCGTAATCGTCAGCGGCCCGCCCCGCCCGTAGCAGGCCGGCCCCGGATCCGCCCCCGCGCTCTGCGGCCCGACGAACAGCTTCACCCCGTCGAACCCGCAGACGCTTCCGCCCCCCGCCGCCACCGTCTCAATCGCCAGCATCGGAGCCACGACCCGCACGCCAGCCTTGGTCGTCTCAAACTCGTATTCGTACTTGCCGTCGAACCGCGAAACGTCCGTACTGGTCCCTCCCATGTCGAAACCGATCGACTTCGGGAAACCGGCCTCGCGCGACGTCCGCGCGTACCCGATCACCCCCCCCGCCGGCCCCGACAGAACGCTGTCTTTCCCCACAAACGTCTCGGCATTGACCAGCCCCCCCGCCGAGGTCATCAGCTTCAATTCGCTCCCCGGCAGCGACACCCGCAGCTTTCCGACGTAATCCCGCAGGATCGGGTTCAGATACGCATCCATCACCGTCGTATCGCCCCGCGACACGATCTTGATCAGCGGCGCCAGCCGGCTGCTCACGCTGACTTCCGCGAATCCCACGTCCCGCGCGATCTGCTCCACAAGCTGTTCGTGAACCGGATTGGCGAACGCATGCAGCAGACAGATCGCCAGCGACGCGCAGCCCGCATCCTTCAGCCGGTCCAGCTCCCGCCGGATCTGCTCGGGCTCTGGAGATCGCAACACCTCGCCTGAGGCCGCCAGCCGTTCGTCAATCTCGGCGACCTCTGTGAACAGCGGCTCCGGCTTCCGGATCGCCAGGTCAAACAGCCGCGGTCGGTCCTGGTTCGCGATCCGCAACACATCCCGAAAGCCGCGCGTCGTGACAAACCCCGTCCGCGCGCCGCGCCGGGTCAGCAGCGCATTCGTCCCCCGCGTCGTTCCGAGCCGGACCACCACCGGCGGAATCTCGTCCTGCAGCCGCAATCCCAGCAGCGTCCGGATCGCCAGAATCGGGGCCTCTTCGCCCCCCGACAATTCATACCGGCAGCCCGCCCCGACTTCAGCCGCCAGCGGGTCCGCCACCGTCAGCCGCCCCGTCTCCAGATCGCTGTCGGCGACAAGACATGTCTGGACCACTTCTCCCGCCGCATCGAGCAGCGAGCAGCGATAGCCCGTCCAGAACCCTGCCGTCGACGTCACCCGCAGCGGATCAACAAACGATCCTCCATCGATGACGCTCCGGATCACCCCTTTCGTGATTCCTGAGCTGAGAACTTTTCCCGTCGTCAGTTCACCCGCAGGCGACTTCGCGACACAATCCGTAAAAGTTCCGCCGACATCGATCCAGAATTCCCACGGCATAATGCCTCAACCCTTATCGAACAGGAACGCGTGCATGCCTGCAGCATCATGGACTCCCCGCCCATCCGCGGCAATCCGACCGCTCGCATCCGTAATGCTCGCCATATTCTTCTTCGGGACCAACAGCCCCACGCCGGCCCAGGACACTCCCGCCGCCCCGTCTTTCGCCCAGATCGAATCGATCTGCAACGCCGCCATCGCCGAGAAAAAATTCCCCGGCTGCGTCGTCGTTGTCGGCACCTCCGCCGGCATTCAGTATCAGCAGGCCTTCGGCAACCGTCGGCTGTTGCCGGAACCTGAGCCCATGACCCTCGACACGCTCTTCGACATGGCCTCACTGACCAAGCCCATCGCCACCGCCACCAGCGTCATGCGGCTCATCGACCAAGGGAAAGTCGAGCTGGACGCCCCCGTCGCCAAGTCCATCCCCGAATTCGGCGCCAATGGTAAGGCCGCCATCACGGTCCGCCAGCTTCTGACCCATCAGGGGGGCCTGATTGCCGACAATTCGATCAAGGACTACGCCGGCTCCCGCGATGAGTCGATCGCCCACGTCTTCGCCCTCTCCACCGTCGTCCCCCCCGGCGCGAAATTCATCTACTCCGACGTCGGCTTCATCGTCCTCGGAGAACTGGTCGCCCGGGTCTCGGGCCAGCCGCTCGATGTCTACGCACGCGAGCATGTCTTCCAGCCGCTCGGCATGACCGAGACCGGTTTCCGCCCGGAGGAATCTCTCCACGCTCGTTGCGCTCCGACGGAACAGAGGGCCGGCCGCTGGATGCGGGGAGAAGTCCACGACCCCCGCGCGATCCGCATGGATGGCGTCGCCGGGCACGCCGGTCTCTTCAGCACCGGAGCCGACGTCGCCCGCTACGCCCAGGCCATGCTCTCCGCACAGTCCGCAAAACCGGTCCTCTCCGGAACCGCGTGGAAACTCATGACCACCCCGAACGAAGTTCCGACGCAGCGACCGGACGCGCCGATCGCCCGTCGCGGCCTCGGCTGGGACATGCGCAGCGCCTACTCGAAGAATCGCCCGATCACCTTTTCCGAAAAAGCTTTCGGACACAGCGGCTTCACGGGAACCAGCCTCTGGATCGATCCGGAACAGGACCAGTTTGTGGTTTTCCTGAGTAACCGCGTCCACCCCGTCGGAAAAGGCCTCTCCAATCCAACGGCCTCCCAGGTCGGCGACGCTGCGGCCGGTTCTCTCGCCCACTGAAAGCGCTGCATGCCCGCGAATTCCCCTTTCCGGTCATGGCCGCACCGTCTGAGCGTTCTGCGGAATCGCCCCTGGATTTCCTGAACAATTTCCGGTTCCCGCAACAACAACTTGCAGACCCCCGTTTGCCCATGTAGCCTGTTTTTGTGGCAGGAACCACATCGCCTCCGGAACACCCGTTCTATTGCGACCGTTCAGGGATGGGCGTCAGTCGCCGCGGCTGAGTTTTGTATCGACGCTCCCGTCACTTTCCGCGTCGGTCCAGATTCTTGCGGCCCTTGTTGAATTGCCTTTCTTGAGGATCGTCTTAATGAGTCATTCGAACTGGTCGCTGCCCGCCGCGGCGTGCGTAGTTGTCGCTCTGTCGGTCTGGTTCTCCCCCGCCAGCACTTCCGCGGCGCCTCCGGCGCACCTGCTGGTCGGCCCGCTGGCGCAATCGACGCCAGCGATCATTGGAGGGGTCGTCGCCAAGCCTGGTCAGTACCCCAATGTCGGCCAGGTGATCATGAACCTGAAGAACTACGGCAACTCGAGTTGCACCGGCACGTTGATCGCCGCCCGCTGGGTGCTCACCGCCGCACACTGTCTGGCGATTCCCGGCGCCAAGCTCAACGGACTGTCGTTCAAGCTCGATGGGAAGACTTACACTTCGCGTCGCTGGTTCGTCCATCCGTCATACATCCCGACAAACTTCTCGGCGGGCAACGACATCGCACTGATTCAATTGACCACGTCAGTCGCGGGCGTCCCCTTCGGCAAGCTGCCGACGGGCGTTCCGGTAGTCGGCTCGAAACTCACCGTCGTCGGTCTGGGACTGACCGGTACTGGTTGGGAAGGGACGACGGGTCGGTCCGGCATGTTCATTCCCGGGTCGCAAATCCTCAGGCAGCAGACGACGGGCGTGAAGCGAATCGGCACGGTAACCGCCGACACGGTCACCGGGATCCATATCGGCTGGAACTTCGTAAGACCCCAGATTTCGTGTACGGCTCCCGGCGATTCCGGCGGCCCCGCTTTCAATGCCGCTGGCGAAATCGTCGGCGTCACAAGCGGAGGAACTTCGTCAACAGCCATCTGGGGGACCTACGCATTCGACACGCGTGTCGACCTCTTCACGGCCTGGATCACGACGACGATGGCCTCGTCCCGATAGCGGACGAACGACGGGTTGAGAAATGCTTCCAGGAAGCCCCGCTTCGGAAACCTCCCGAAGCGGGGCTTCTTGTCTTTGCGCCGGATCTATGTCAAGTTGACGAAGCGCGTTCTGTCTTCTTGCCCCTGTCGCGCTCCCGCTTCGCTGGAGTCCATCGGTCATGTCTCCCGATCTGTCGCTGCTCGTTCGCGCGGGGCATCCTGTCATCGCCATCGAATCGACTGACGAAGACCGGGCTCTCGCGATGGTCGCTGCCATGGCCGCCGAACTTCCCCGGCCCTTGACCGACTGGAGCCTCACGAAGGGGCTCCGCGAAGTGAACTGCTCCACGCTCGTTTTCGGCAACGTCCTCAGCCAGCCAGGCCCGCCGGCCGCCGCGCTCGAACATGTGCTCCGTTCCGCGGACCACAGCATTCACGTCTTCCGCGACCTCGGGCCGCACAGTCGTGACGCCAAAGTCCACCGCCTGCTGCGGGACTTTCCGAACGTGGGTCGCGAACGGCAGGCGACCCTGATTCTCCTGGAAAGCCAGCCTCTCCCCGCCGATCTTCGCCGGCTCGCCCTGCTGCACGAAATCGGCTGGCCCTCCGCCGCCGAGCTCGAACAGGTCGTCCGGGAAACCTATCAGCGCATCAAGGCCGCCAGTCTCTACGAAGTCACCTCCCGCGTCACCCGGCGCGAAATGGAACAGCTCATTCAGGCCCTCCGCGGCCTGACGCTGAGCGAAGCCGAACGGGTCGTCGCCTCCGCCATCCACCAGGACCACGCGCTGCGGGGCGACGATCTTCCGCGCATTATCGAGACCAAAAGAAAGCTGCTCGGCTCGACCGGCGTCCTGGAATCGGTCGCAGCGGACTTTGATTCCAATGACATCGGCGGACTCGAAAACCTCAAACGCTGGCTCACGCAGCGCCGCGACGGCTACTCGCAGAGGGCGCGCGACTTCGGTCTCGAACCGCCCCGCGGCGTCCTCATCCTCGGCGTCCAGGGCTGCGGAAAGAGCCTCTGCGCCAAGGTGGTCGCCGCCGACTGGAAGATGCCCCTGCTCCGCCTCGATCCCGGGCAGCTTTACCAGAAGTTCATTGGCGAAAGCGAGCGTCATCTCCGCGACGCCCTCCGCCAGGCCGAAGCGATGGCCCCCGTCGTTCTCTGGATCGACGAAATCGAGAAAGCCTTCGCCTCAGCGACGGGCGACTCTGCCGACGGCGGACTTTCCCAGCGGATGTTCGGCTCGTTGCTGACCTGGATGCAGGACCACCGCCACCCGATTTTCATCGTCGCGACCGCCAACGATATTTCCCGCCTCCCCCCCGAACTCCTCCGCAAAGGACGCTTTGACGAGGTCTTCTTCGTCGATCTGCCCAATCGCGCAGCCCGCGAACGGATTCTCGCCATCCACCTCGAACGCCGCAAACGCCAGCCGGATCAGTTCGACCTGGCCCGTCTGGCGGAACAGACCGAAGGCTACAGCGGCGCGGAACTTGAACAACTCATCCTGGCGGGGCTCTACAACGCCTTCCACGCCGGCGTCGAACTCACGACGGCCCACCTCAATCAGCAACGGGAAGGGACGCGCTCGCTCGCGGAAATGATGCCAGAACGCCTGGCCCAACTCCGCGCCTGGGCGGCCGATCGCTGCGTCCCCGCCGACGAGTAAAAACATCGTGGACCGGTGGCTGGAACTGGACCGCAGGGAAGCCCTGGTCTTCGAGTCGACTCACACAACCGACCGGGGCATCGCGAAGACGCTCCTGCCCCGGCCACCCGCCGGGAACGACGGCAGCGACTCCGACGAAATCACCGGCATCGATTCTGGAACAGTGTACCTCTGAGTCTTGTCCCCACTCCCACTGTCTTCAGTGGGAGTGGGCCAGGGTGAGGGTCTTCGAAGATGCCGAAGTCGTGTCCACGGAGAAAAGACGGCGCTCCTCACAATCGTGGCCGGTGATTTAGCGCTTCGCCGCCGGCCCATAGATCGGCTGCACCCACGCCCGCTCGAACTCGCCGACTTCGCTCGGATTCGGGTGCGGGCGAGAACTTGTGACTCTCGCACGCACGTAGAGCTCGTCCCCCCGGAACACGTAGCGAGCGCGCGTCCCTTCAACGGTTTTCAAGACGCGGCCGATATCCTCCGAGTAGATCCGCGTTGATCCCGGAAGTTCCTTGCCATCCGCTGAAATCGCAACCTGGCTGGTCGGATCGTAGCCGGAACAGGTTCCTACGAACTCCGTCGTATAGGTCACGCCCGGCTCTTCCCGCATCTGCAACGCGAGGCCGTCGTCGAACCACTCCACCTTTTCCAGCGTAACGCCCGACGACGCATAGAACCGACCCGCTTCCAGGGCCTGAATCAACGACTCGGGTTTCAGTGCGTCCGCCAGCACCATCACCCAGCCCCGCCCCGGTTCGCTGCGACGGCTGGGAATGTGATGGTAATTGTGACCGTCGTCGACCCCCAGCCCGTACATCAGCGGCAGGTCGAGTTCATCGATCCGGCGGGTCAGGATGACGTCCCAGATCCGCTCGGTCGAGGCGCGTCGGGCGTCGCCCGAGTTATTTACGCCCGGGTGCCCGTTGTAAACCTCGAAGAAGTTCTCGCCACGGACCCGCATCAAATCCTCTGCGGCAACCGCCCAGCCGAAATTGGGATGATTCAGGTGAATCATCATCGACTGCCCGGTCCGCTCACGCTGTGCAACCAGTGCGTTCACGTTGTTCTGCAGCGTGTCGTAAACCGAATCCCCCCGAAACGGCGGCAGCATTTCCTTGAGGTTTGCGACGCACAGATGGAGCGGCAGCCCCTTAAACGAGTCCGAGACTTCCTCTCCCTGGATCAGCAGGAACTTCCCCGGTTCTGCCAGCTTCGCCGCCACCTCGTCGAATGTCTTCAGCCGTACTTCGTGTTTCCCTTCGACCGTCCGCTCGTCGATCCAGCCGTCCGGGAACCGCTCCTTCAGCTTCTCGTAGGCGATCGCGCCTTCCTTGATCTTCGCCACATCCACCCAGCGTTCTTTGTTCGCGAGCGTGTTGTGGTCGGTAAAGACCAGGAAGTCGTAATTCTTGTCCCGGTACCAGGCGGCAATCATTTCCAGATAATTGTCGCCGTCGCTCCAGTAGGAATGCGTATGCAGGTTCCCTTTGTGCCAGCGTAAGCCGTCGCTCGCTTCCAGCGCGCCGACCGCAGTCCCCGCCGAGGGCGCGCGCCCGCACCACACCACGCAAGCCAGCAGGCCGGAAACCAGCCCCCCCAGCACAACCCGTCGCATTCGCCGCTGCATGTGAAAATCCCGCAGAAGTCTCATCTCGACGTCACCTCGTCTCAGATTAACGACCTCTGATCTGTCCGACGACCTTCAAGGCCACCAAAATTTGGTGAATTCGCGAACCGCCGTCCGCTTCAATCTGATCAATTTTCGGTCGGCCGTGAACCATTCGAAGACCTCTGCCGTTTGCCCGTTGACAGTCGGTCTCCGAACCGTAACATTGTTCGTGGCCTGAACAAACAACACGTTCCCAAAGGTTTTGGACATGCGTAGCGGCAATCCGGCGTTGAACGCGAATACGTTCGACCAGTTCCACGAAATGTCGTCCGCCGACTCGACTCAGATGACGATTCGCGGCACCGCCAACAAGACCATGATCCTCCTCGGTCTGGCCATCGGCACCGCCTGCCTCACCTGGTCGCAGGTCGCCCAGGGCAATATGGCCTCGGCGATGCCTTGGATGATCGGCGGCGCCATCAGCGGCTTTGTGCTCGCGCTGATTATAAGTTTCAAAGCCGACTGGGCGCCGGTCCTCGCCCCGCTGTATGCGCTCGCGGAAGGCTTGTTTCTCGGAGGCATTTCCGCGGTTATTGACGCCCAGTACCCCGGCGTTGCTCTGCAGGCCATCGGACTCACCTTCGGTACGATGTTTACCCTGCTGATCGCCTATCAGTCCGGCCTAATTCGCGCCACCGAAAACTTCAAACTCGGCGTCTTCGCCGCCACCGGCGGCATCGCCCTCGTCTACTTGACGTCGATCGTTCTCGGGTTCTTCGGCATGAGCGTGCCGCTGATTCACAGCGCGGGTCCGTGGGGCATTGCCTTCAGCGCCTTCGTCGTCGTGATCGCCGCCATGAACCTCGTCCTCGACTTCGACTTCATCGAGCAGGCCGCCAAAAACGGCGCCCCCAAGTCCGCCGAGTGGTACGGGGCCTTCGGCCTCATGGTCACCCTCGTCTGGCTCTACATCGAAATCCTCCGCCTCCTCGCCAAGCTCAACAGCCGCGACTGAAACTCGGTCGGCGACTCAAGATTCCAGGCGGCCCGACGCGTATCCGTCGGGCTGCTTCCTTTCCTCCGCCCATGCAACGCAACCACCGATTATCAAAGCAGTTGCGTGATGCAGCATTGCGACCCGTTTCTCACGATCGCCCTCCGCGGCCGTCGGGCGGTTTGGCCTGCAATTGTGACGGCCGCTCCCGCCCGATACGATTGCACCTGCAAACTCGTCTGCACAGCCCCGTCAGGCGACGTTTTTCGTTCCGGGATCACCCATCGCGGCTCCCCGGGACGCCTGCGGACGACAAGGCCAGGCCCTGAATGAACTATGAATTGAATGATGTTGCGGCGGATATCGTCGCCGACATCACGGACCACCCCGCCGACTTCCGGGTCGCCGAACACGAAATCCCCGGCGGAGGACTTCTCCTCGACTTCGGCGTCGAGACCGAAGGGGGCCTCGAAGCCGGCGCCATGCTCGCCGGTCTGTGCGTCGCGGGCCTCGCTGACATTTCCACCCAGCCCGGCGAGCTCGACGGCATGGTCTGGCCCTATGTCGCCGTAGCCACCGACTACCCTGTCGCCGCCTGCCTGTTCAGCCAGTACGCCGGGTGGAAGATCAACGTCGGCAAGTACTTCGCGATGGGTTCCGGACCGATGCGTTCCGTCGCGGCCAGCGAAGAACTGTTCGACAAGCTCTGGTACCGCGAAGAGGCCGAGCAGGTCGTCGGCGTCCTCGAAGCCGCCACGCTCCCCGGACGGGAAGTCTTCGAATACATCGCCGAGAAGACGGGAGTTGCACCCGACGACGTAACCCTCGCCGTCGCTCCGACTTCCAGCATCGCGGGTAACTACCAGGTGGTCGCCCGCTCGGTCGAGACCGCGATGCACAAACTCTACGAACTCGGCTTCGACGTCAACCGCGTCCGCAGCGCCATGGGCGTCGCCCCCCTCCCCCCCGTCGCCAACAACGACCTGCAGGGGATCGGCTTCACCAACGACGCCATCCTCTACGGCGGCCGGGTCACGCTGTGGGTGAACGGCGACGACGAAACCCTCGCGGCCATCGCCCCGCAGATTCCCTCCTGCAGCTCGGCGGCCTACGGTCGGCCGTTTCAGGAGATTTTCGAAGCGGCCGGACGCAATTTCTACGACATCGACCCCCTCCTCTTCAGCCCCGCGGAAGTGGTGCTGCAGAATATGGACACCGGTCGCATCCATCGGGCCGGCCGGGTCGATCCGCAAATCCTGAAGCGGTCCTTCGGACTCTGATCGCTACTTAGGTTCCGCTGTGCAGATCGCCGTCCTCGCTCAGCCGGAGAGCTGGTACTTCCGCGACCTTGCGCGAGCCGCGACCGAACGCGGCGGCCAATGTACGCGTCTCGATTTTTCCGGTCTGATTGGCGGAATCGTCGACGGCCAACCGGTGCTGAACCAGGGGGAAACGGACCTCCGCGACTGCCGGGCCATCGTCGTTCGGAGCATGCCCGCCGGCTCGCTGGAACAGGTCGTCTTCCGGATGGACATCCTGGCGCGCCTGGAGGCCGCCGGCGTCCCGGTCGTCAACCCGCCCAAGGCCCTCGAATGCGCAATCGACAAGTATCTGACCACGGCCCGGCTCGCCGCCGCCGGGCTACCGGTTCCTGATACGATCGTCTGCGAAGATCCCGGCACGGCGATGCTCGCCTGGGAACGGCTGGGCCGCGATGTCGTCGTCAAACCGGTCTTCGGGGCCGAAGGCCGGGGCATCGTGCGATTGACCGACCCCGATCTGGCCTGGCGCGCGTTCCGGACTCTGTTCCGGCTGGAGTCGGTCCTGTATCTGCAGCGGTTCATCGAACATCCCGGCTACGATCTCCGCGTGCTGGTCCTGGGGGAACGGATCCTGGGGGGCATGCGACGTTCGTCTCCGGACGACTTCCGCGTGAACGTCGCCCGCTCGGGAATTGCGGAGCCACACGGTCCGACCGACCATGAAGCCGAACTGGCACTGGCCGCCACACGGGCGACCGGGAATCTCTTCGCCGGGATCGATCTGTTGTACGATGCAACGGGGCGCTGTTACGTCATCGAAGTCAACGGCGTCCCCGGCTGGCAGGCCTTCGGACGCGTGAATTCGATGGATGTGGCGGCAGTGTTCGTCGAATGGTTAGAGACGGAAACACCAAACACCAAACACCAAATAACCAAGAACTAATAACCAAGGACAAACACCCATGCCCCCTGCTCCGATTGCTGCCGCTCTTGCCACTCACATGCCTGCCGTCATGCGCTGGGCCGGGGCCGTCGCCCGTCGGCTGCGGGGCTTTAATATCGGTCTGACCGGCAAGACTTCCGGGAGCGCGCTGACAGATGCGCTGACGCTGGCGGACCTGACGCTGCAGGAACTGCTCGTTGCCGCGCTGCGCGACTGCGATCCGATTTTCCGCACCTGCCAGATTGAAGCTGAGGAGACCACCGGCGATCTGGCCCGTTTTCCCGAGCAAGCCGATCTGGTGATCTCACTCGATCCCATCGACGGCACCAAGCAGTATCGCGACAAGACGGGCAACGGGTACGCGGTGATGCTCCATCTGCGTTCCCGGGACACGGTGCACTACTCGCTGGCCTTCGTCCCCGAGAAAGGGGAGCACGGGTGGTGGGTCGAAGCGCATGGAGACCGCATCGTCTGCGGTCCAGATGATCCCGCGCGACCGGCCCGGGACGTCCTGCAGTCCCTGACGCCGATCACAACCGCCACTCGTCCTGACAGCCGGCAGATTTACCTGATCGGTTTTCAGCAGCGCGATGTCGCCGCGGCTCAGGCCGTCAGCGCGGCCGGGCTGGCGGGCGTCGCTCCCGATGACATGCCGGGCAGCATTTACGAACTGCTGGCCCGCGGCGAATTCGGGGGCTCGCTGATCCACAGCCCGAATGTCTATGACTTCCCGGTCTCACTGCACCTCGCCCGGATCCTCGGCGGGGACGCGGTCTGGGTCCACAATGGCGAGCCGGTCCATTTCCGCGAGACGTGGCTGGATGACCGGGCCGACATGCTCCGCCTGCCGGGAATCGTCGCCTGCAGCGCGAATCGGGAAACGCTGGCGACCCTCTGCCGGGTGGCGAAGGACTGGCATAGGGAGAGATATCATACGCAGGTGGAATTGTAGGAAATCGTTGATGGTTGATCGTCGATCGTTGATAGTCGGAGAAGAACTCCACCGTGGGGCTTTCCGGCCATAGACGATCGACGATCAACCATCAACGAAAAAGCAGCCCGCCGGGTCGCGGTTCCCGGCGGGCTGCTGGATTTCGTGTGGTCGTCCTGACCGGTCAGCAAGGAATGTTTGCGGTTCCACCGCGGTGACGACTCAGTCCTGCGGCTGGAGGGCGGGGACGGCCTGCGGGCGGTTGTAGCCCAGCGCGCGAACGACTTCGAGCACTTCGCTCCAGGTCGGGAATGCGCGGCCGCTTTTGCGCTTATAGTCGTCCATGGCCTTCATGAATTCGATTTCGTCGTCGGAGTAATCCCTTTCGCAGGTCGTGGGGTCGATCATCCGTCGACGCTCCACTTTCCGCCGCGGTCCGGTGCGGCGTTCTTCACCCGTGTAAGTCTCCTCGGCGTTCTTTCGGCGATCGGCAGTCCGACGATCTTTCAATCGTCGATCCGTCGTCGCCAGAGCGCTCGGCAAAGCCTCGTCCACCATCATGTCGCACCTTTGCAATTACCAGGAATGTGAGGGGATCCCATCCTTGACCGGAGTGCGTTCCACGCAGATCCGTCACCCGGATTATGACCGCCAATACGTCATGAAGTCGGAGTGTGCGGGTTAGATTGACTCGTTAAGAAACAGAAACATTGCCGACTGGGGAATTACGCCGGTCGTATCGATTCTGCAGGCGCAGGCCCATTGGTGACAGGAGATCTACGGAGGCGCGGAGGCCGATTGTCGGGATTGCGCCGCTCGATCCGGTCTGTCGGACTGTAACGACACATCGGGCTGTCAGAGGGGCCAGACTGCGGTCGGCGCGGCATGCAAATTGCGCAGTTGGCAGCAGGCCGACGACGCCACCTGGATTGGGTGGAGTGCAAAGCTACGGGTCCCAGGCGCACGGAGACCTTCAGTTCCGCCGGTCTACAGACAGCGTGCCGTTCAGCGAGACCTCACTGGTTCCCGCACGCAACGCGATTGAGGCGCGATCGACGAGGGCCAGAACGGGGAGGATTCGTTGCCACCCGGCGGCAATTTCCGGTTCCCGTTCAACGTCCCCCTGCGACAGGAACGTCAGCCACGTCGCAGAATGCTGCTGTACGTGCTCCCGGAAGCTCCGCACATTAAGTTGCACGGCCACCGCGACGCCTCCGAGCGGCGGCTGCGAATCAACCACGGCCATCGGCTGCGGCATCTGCTCAAGAATCTCCGCCGACGGGTCGGTGACCAGTACGAGAGCCTGCGGCCAGACCTGGAACCCGGGCCGCCAGCCGAGCAATCCCGGTTCCAGCCACCAGCGTGAGAGACCGTTCTCAGACGGTCGGTCCTGCTGAATCGTCAGCACGGGCCCCTCGAAGGACTTCGCATTCGCGTCGACCACCACCAGTCCAAGCCCCAGCGACAGGAGCCGCTCATAGACCTGCGGCAGTTCATTGGGCCTGGCGCCGTCCCAGCGCATCTGCAGCAGGGCCTGAAACGGTGCAGCCGACTGCTCCGTGCCGTCGACCAGCAGAAAATAGTCTTCCGCCAGCGGCGCCAGCAGATCCCGCGTCAGTTCCAGGCCGCTCCCCAGCCCGCCTGCAACCCGCTCCATGCGCCGCCAATCGTCCCGTTCCTTCGGCGAAAGCGTCTCCCGGAGCAGATCCAGCACCGGCTTCGCGTCAAAACCTCCCTGAATCACCAGCCAGGCGTCGGTTTTGAAATTCGGGTTCGTGCGACGATGGCCTCCCTGCAAGAGCGTCTCCCAGCGATCCGGCAGACGACTTTCATCCAATTCCGCGCCGACGTTCCAGATCAGGGAGTTGTCCGGCATCCCGACCTCCACTCGCAGCCGGTCCACGACGCGCCAGATCGCCGCCAGACTCTCCGCCTCGGGATCGGAGCGAACGGCCTCTTCCAGCAGGGGATCCCAGGCCCGCGCGTTGATGCCCAGCAAGGCCAGGTCGTCGAGCCGCAATTCGTTCACGCGCCGCCACCACGTCGCCTGACTGAGGGACTCGGACTCGTGCTGCCCCTGGAGCCTGCGAAGTGCGTCCTGAATCAGCGGCTCCTGGTCCGACAGCCCGATCACGTCGTCGGCAACCAGCAGATAGATCGCGTCGTCGCCGCGACTGGATCGCAGGTACTTGAGGCCGTCGGTCTCGACGTCTTCAAACGTGCGGGCGGGCTCCATCCGTTTCCAGGCCGCGACCAGTTCTTCGGCGGCCCCTTTGCGAAGCGATTTCGCCAGCACCAGGGCCTGCGGCTGCCCCTCAGGGCTGATTCGCAACGACAACACCAGCGAGCTGCTGGCGGCATCCCGGATGTGCTCGGACAGTTTGCGTCCCGTGTGCGCCGTCACCACCGCTTCGATGGCCTGCCAGCGCTGCCACGGACGGCTCTGCTGAAACAACGGCCACAACGCCGAACCGGTCCAGCGCTGCTTGAGCGGATGATTCTGCCAGGCCAGCCAGTGCTCATCGAGCCGCTGGATCTCCAGACACGCAGCGACATCCGCCGATAGCAGCCGGGTCAGTTCCCCTTCAGCGGCGGAAGCTGTCGTCGCCAGGAACAGCCAGCTCAAGCCCATGCACACGCTGGCGAACGACCGCTGCCACATGCTGTTGATCCTGTGTTGTTGTAGGGAATAGGGAGTAGGGAATAGCGAGTAGCCGGAGGAAGAGGGCTGATCGCCGGAGTCAGGGGGCGAATCGCCCGACTTCGTCTGGCTCTCGACTCTCGACTCTTGGCTCTCGACTTCCACCAGCGTGATCTTACTCCTCAACGGACCGCAGTGCCCGCTATCCCTGTGGCTGGGCCGGAAGCGTGTGGCCCAGGAACCCGAATGCCGATGTCACTCGATCGCGAACGACGGAGCTCAAGGGAGTCCGGCTCGAGGTCGTCGCCGGCTGAACCGGTTTGACCTCCGCTTCGGTCGCGTCCCGGCTGGCCAGGACCGGCCAGACACGTTCGACGTGCGGCAGCGTCGGCAGCATGCGTTCCGGAAGAGTCGGCGTGGAATCTTTGACGTCCTCCCAGAGTCCGACCATCGACTCGGTCAGATCGACGCCCCCGTCAGCAGACTCCGGCTTCTGGTCCGGCACGACGGCCACAGAGACGACCGGCGGCGCCTGCTGCCAGGTCGGCCAGAGAACCACCAGCAACGTCGCGGCCGCCACAGAAATGAACGCTCCCGCAAGAGCCAGGCGGCGGCCCGACTGGACGTGCCGCGGAATCGTCGTCGGTTGAAGCTCGGCCAGCACGCGGGACGTCAGATCAATGGTCGGAACGTCTCTGCGCCAGGCCTGCACGGCGACGTCGAGCCGCTGGTGGTCCTGCCAGAGGGCGGCGCACGGGGCGCAACCCGTCCGGTGGCGCTCGGCCTCGGGCGACAATGTCCCCCGATGCGATTCCGCCAGGTCTTCGAGACTCCGCTCGAACTCGCTACAGTTCATAACCCACCTCGTTCACAACGCCGCGTTGCCGCAGCCACTCCGCCAGTTCTTTTCGCGCCCGGTGCAGCCAGGTCTTCACCGTCCCCACCGGGCAGTCCAGAATCTCGGCCACTTCCTGCAGACTCAGTTCCTGCTGATGAAACAGGATAAAACACGTCCGATATTCTTCGCGCAGCGTTCCCAGCGCCCGCTGCAGTTCTTCTCCCAGATCGCCTGCATCGACCCGTTGCGGTTTCGCCACCGCCTCGTCCGGCACTTCGCTGGGCCGCGCAATCTTCTTCGACCGCGAAAGATGCGTCCGACACCGGTTGACGGCGATGGTCAGCACCCACGGAATCAAGGGGCGCGCGCCGTCCCAATGCCGAAGATGCCGGACCGCGCGCAACAGCGTCTCCTGGGCCACGTCTTCGGCGTCCTGCTGATGACCGAGCATCCGCAGACAGACTCCGAACACGACTCCCTGAAACCGCTGGACAAAGTCGCGAAGGGCCAAGGCCTCTCCAGCAAGGCAACGCCGCACAAGCTGCAGGTCGTCGCTCACCGAATCGTCCACCTCTCCTCCGAACATACCCGCGGCGTGCGGCGGCAGTTTCAAGCGAGCATCCGCGTCGCGGCATTCGCAGCTACAACACGTTCTTTAGAAAGACTTTAGAGAACCAGGAGATCATTCCGACGACGTGAATTCGAGTTCGGATGGCCGTCCAACCGTGAAAACCAGGTGCTGCAGGTTCTTGAACTCGGTCTCCCGTTCCACCTGCATTCCCAGCTTTCGAGCCACCCCCTGGGAGGGCTCATTGATCGGGCGGATCAGCGAAATCACCCGATTCATATCGCAAGATCTGAATGCGTGATCACGGACAGCCCGGGCAGCCTCGGTCGCGCAACCTCTTCTCCAGAACGGACTATGAATCAGATACCCGATCTCCGGCTCACATCCCCAGGGGAGTTCCTGGAGGACAAGCCCGACCTGGCCCACAGGCTGGAACGTTTGTCGGTCTTCGACCAGCCACAGGCCATGTCCATGCTCCGCGTACCGGACAAGCTGCCGCTCAAGCCAGGCGCGCGCTTCGTCCCGTGAATAGACCTGCGGGTAAAACTTCATGACCTGAGGATCTGCGAGCATGCTGGCGACGAAATCCAGGTCACCCGCCGTCATCTCCCGCAGCCGCAGCCGTTCGGTCAGCAGCTCGAAGCCCATACAGTCTCCGATCGCCATTCCAGCCGGCGTGAAAGGGGACGGGACGCGATTGCCTGAAATAGAAACCGGAGAGCACACTGGCGGCTGCAGGCCACCAGTGTCACCCCCGTTCGCGCACAGTGAAAACGCCGGAGCGCTGCTCTAACGGCTGACCAGTTCCCGCGCGAGAACCCGGGCCAGCTTGTAGGCGTGCTTGATCGTAAACGACCGGCCTTCGATCTGCTCTTCGGAGAAGTACTTCCCGACATCGCTGGGCGGCAGGCCGGCGAGCGACAGCGTCAGGGGGAGCAGGTCCAGGAACTCGCGATAGCGGCGCTGAATATCGGCCTGATTCGATTCCGGTGTGCTCACGGAAATATCCTTCGTCAGAGGAATCCGCCGGCAGACGGACTGCGCCACTCCGGCAGACACGCATGCCAGGCATGCCCTGTATCATGCCGTCATTCGGTCCGGGTGTCTCCCCTGCAATCTGCAAATCCCGGTTGCCAGTCCAGGACGATTTGCCGCGGTCGAGCTCGCGGCAAAAACAGCGAGAGGACGCACGGCTGCGATCAGCGGTGCGTCCTCCAGGAGTTCTATTTCGGTCGCTTTCCGGCGAACTTCTCAGCGTCCCCGTCGCTGCAGGTGCTGCCGGATGATATCGGCGGCCGCAGTCGAAGGCTTCTCGGGAGGGGCGGCCTGCCCTTCGACGGGAGGAGCGACGGGAGCGGCTGGCGGGGGCGCCTTGATTCCCGTCTCTTCCGGAGGGGGAAGTTTGATTTCCATCTCGCCAGAAGTCTGTGCTGGGGCGGCGGGCTGCTGAGGAGCCGCACCGGGATACATTGGCTGAGGATATTGCTGCTGAGGATACGGCATCCCCGGCGGATACCCCATCGGCATTCCGTAGCCGGGCGGATAACCCGGCATGGGGTAGCCAGGCGGCATCCCGTAGCCGGGGGGATAGCCCGGCATCATCGGGTAATTGGGATAACCCGGGTAGCCCCCCATCTGGACCGGGACTCCCCCCGGGACCATGCCCGGATGGATTGTCGTATCGCCCCCCCCCATATTGACGGTCTGCCCGGGGTCCTGCTGCGGAACGTAAGCCTGCATTTCGTAGCTGGTATCGAGGGCGCTCTGGGATTCGGCGCCGGTGTCGTCCGCGACCGGCACGCCGGGCACATCGGAGGTTGGCAGGAGCGTAGAATCGCCAGCGGCAATGGCGGCAGGCATCGGCGGGGCCGCGACCGCGGCGACCTGCCGGATGACCATTTCCAGCTCGAGCTTGCCGATCGTAATCTGGTCGCCGGTCTTGAGCATGATTTCGCCGCGGACCGGCTCGCCATTGACCTGGGTGCCGTTGGTGCTTCCCAGATCGCGCAGCCGGACCGAGTAGTCATCCTGCAGAAAAACACAGTGGTGTCGGCTGACCAGATCGCTGTTGGGGCGGAGCTGGCAGTCTGCCTCGCGTCCGACCAGAAACTTCTTCGTTGTCAGCGGTATGGTCTTTCCCTGGTGCTTGCCCCCCAGGATCTTCAGCTCAGCCTGCAGCATGGAATGCGAACTCCCCGAACGTGAGACATCCCGCAGCGAATTCCGATTCGCCGGATCGAGTCGAGTAGGTTGTAAGTGGGGACGAGGAACTGGGATGAAGACGACCAGCAGACATCAACCGAGGCGCAATACACGTTCAGCGTGGGGAGCGCTGTGAAAACCCCGAAAATTGACAACCCACGAAAATGAGTCATAAGTGGGAATACTGACGCTACCACTGCTTCGCCAAGGTGTCAACACACGAATGGAATCAGCTCGAAAACCCATCGAAGTTTCTGATTTTGTAACATCCGCACTCGAACAGTCCTTAGCGTTCGGAGACGCGCCGGGGCTGGTCGAGCTCCAGTTTTCCTGCGAGGCTGAGTTCCTCCGAAGTCCAGGAGCTCCGGACCGTACGGTCCGCCACGCCTCTGGCAATGGATGTTCCGAGACGTTCAATCAGGGACAGCGAGACTTCGCTGGCCTGAGGGTTGAGATCCTGAATTCCTGGATGCTGCGCCGCAGCAGATGAAGCGCGCAAAATCAGACTGCCGTGCTGGAGCAGCGCCCCCTTCCGGCGGCGCTGCGCGCTTCCCAGGACTTTGTGAACACCGCTGACGACGTCATGGGAATCCTGACGAGAGAAACAGAGGACCGGTTCCGGAGCGGCCTTCACCGTCTGTCCACGCAACCTGACCTCAAAGCCTGCTTCGCGCAACCCAGCGACGATCTCACCATGGACGATGTCGTAAAGCTCGTGCGGCTGATGGACCACCCGTTGTCCGGCGGGGAGCGTCAGGCAGTAGGTCCATTCGTGATCATGAACAATCGTCCCGCCCCCCGAGAGCCGGCGCACGACCGGCAGGCCGGCGACCTGGGGATCACGGGCCAGTTCGGCATGTCCCTGAAAATAGCCGAGGGACGCGGTTGCGCGGTCCCAGCGGTACCACCGGAGCGTGCAGCAGTCGCGTTCGATCGCCGATTCCAGCAGCGTCTCGTCGAGCGCCATGTTCCAGGCGCCGGAGCGAGGCTGATCTTCGATGATCAGTCGGCACTCCGGCAGCAGTTCGGGCATTGAGAACGCCTCCTGCGAGTTTCAGGCCTGCCACCGCAGAATCGGGTTCCGGGCGGCCTGCACGTCATTCGGCCGGCTGATCAGAGTGGAATGCGGAGCACCGTGCAGCAGTTCGGGTTCTTCCGCCACAATCTTGTGGATCGTGTCGGCGAATTGCTCCAGGGTTTCTTTGGACTCGGTCTCGGTCGGCTCCATCATCAGGGCTTCCGGGACGACGAGCGGAAAATAGACTGTCGGAGCATGGAACCCGTAGTCGAGCAGCCGCTTGGCGATGTCCATCGCGGAGATTCCGCGCCCCTTTTGCAATGACTGAGCTGTCGCTACAAACTCATGGAGACAGTACGTGCCGCTGGCCGCCGGCAAGACATCGGCGAGCAGAGCCTTGAGGTAGTTGGCGTTGAGGATGGCGTTTTCGGCGGCGGCACGGACGCCCTCGGCGCCGAGCGTCCGCAGGTAGCAATAGCCCCGCAGCAGGATACCTACGTTGCCGAAGAACGACCGGACGCGGCCGATCGACCGGGCTGGAGTCGTCAGGCGGTAGGTGAAACCGCCGTCCGGTGAAGGGTCGCGTTCGATGACGGGGCCGGGGAGGTAGTCCGCGAGGAAGTCGCGGACGGCGATGGGGCCGGCGCCGGGGCCGCCGGCGCCGTGCGGGCCGGTGAAGGTCTTGTGGACGTTGTAGTGCATCATGTCGCCGCCGAAGTCGCCCGGGCGAGTGATGCCCATGATGGCGTTCATGTTGGCGCCGTCGATGTAGACCAAGCCGCCGGCGTCGTGGAGAATGCGGGCGATTTCGGCAATCTGAGGTTCGAAGAGCCCCAGGGTGTTGGGGTTGGTGATCATGAAGACGGCGGTCTGTCCGTCGACTTTTTCCTTGAGTTCCTCCAGGTCGACCAGGCCGTTGACGGAGCGGTTGAGCTGCACGCACTCGAAGCCTGCCAGAGCGGCGCTGGCGGGATTTGTGCCGTGGGCGCTGGCGGGGAACAGGACTTTTGTCCGCGATTCTCCGCGGTCGCGGAAGTAGGCCGCTGCGACCAGCAGGGCCGTATACTCGCCCTGAGCGCCTGCGGCTGGCTGGAGCGAAACGCCTGGCAGGCCGGCGATTTCGCCGAGCATTTCCTGCAGTTCGTACAGAGTTTCCAGCATCCCCTGCAGGCCGGACTCGTGCTGGCAGGGGTGGACGTCGATGATTCCCGGCAGCTTGCAGAGGCGTTCGTGCCGCTTGGGGTTGTACTTCATCGTACAACTGCCGAGCGGATAGAAGTGCGTATCGACCGACATGTTGAGCGTCGACAGATTCACGAAGTGCCGGACGACGTCGGGTTCGCTGACTTCCGGCAGGGCCGGCACGGCGACAGCTTGCTGGCTGGCGGGGATCAGCTCCGAGAGCGGTCGGTCGGGGACGTCGCAGACCGGAAACTCCGTTCCGCGCCGTCCCGCATGAGTCAGCTCGCACAACAGCCGGGTTGCCGCCTGGTTTCGCATTATGGTTTGTTATTGGTACTTGGTTATTTGTCAGTTGTCAGTTGCGAATGGGCTCTTGCCTTGTTCCCAGGCTCTGCCTGGTAACACTCTCTTCCGAGGCTCTGCCTCGCTCCGGCCTGGTCAGTCGAGTGACGCGTGCTGCCCAGCAGAATTTCACCGTCTCTTTCGACATCTCGCCTTCGACATTCGACCTGTTTTCCCCAGCGTTACCGTGTGAAATCGTTCCCTCAGGAAGTCAGAGCCTCGGCCAGCCGGTCGATCTCGTCGCGAGTGCGGAGCTCGGTGACTGCGACCAGGAGGCCCTGCTCTGTCAGTTCTGGCGGCAGGCCGGGGACCGTTCCCACGTGCGATAGAACCGGGCCGACGTCGAATCCGGCGGCCCGCGCCTTGGCCGCGATCGATTCGGCTCCGGCGTCGCAGGCCAGCACGAACTCTTTGAAGAACGGTGAATTGAACGCCAGGCGAATTCCGGGGAGGGCGGCCAGTCGCTCGGCGGCATAGTGCGCCTTCCGGCAGCAGAGTTCCGAGACTTCGCGGAGTCCGTGCGGACCGAGGAGTGAGAGATAGACGGTCGCGCGCAGGGCCATCAGCCCCTGATTTGTGCAGATATTGCTTGTCGCCTTTTCCCGGCGGATGTGCTGTTCACGGGCCTGCAGATTGAGAACGTAGCAGGTGTTGCCTCGTCGGTCGGATGTGACGCCGATCAGACGGCCGGGCATTTTGCGGACATAATCTTCGCGGCAGGTCATGACGCCCAGATACGGCCCGCCGAACTGCAGCGGAATCCCCAGCGACTGCCCCTCCGCGACCGCAATATCGGCCCCGCACGCGCCGGGAGACTTCAGTACGCCGAGGCTCAGCGGGTCGAACGACACCACCGAGAGGGCGCCCTTCGCTCGGGCGGCGGCGCAGATCTCCGTCACCTGTTCGAGGGCGCCGAGGAAATTGGGCTGCTGAATGACGACGCAGGCCGTCCGGTCGTCGATTGCGTCGGCCACGGCTGCCAGGTCGCAACAGCCATCGGCCAGCGGGATGGTGACGACTTCGCATTTCAGCGGCGCCAGATACGTTTCCACGACCTGTCGAAATTCGGGATGGACGCTTCCCAGGACGACGACACGGTCATGGCGGCCGGTCACGCGCTGCGCCATGAAGACCGCTTCGCTGACCGACGTGCCGCCTTCGTAGAGGCTCGCATTCGAAACCGGCATTCCGGTCAGGTCGCAGATCAGCGACTGATATTCGAAGAACGCCTGCAGCGTCCCCTGGCTCGCTTCCGCCTGGTACGGAGTGTAGGCCGTGTAGAATTCTCCACGCGAAGTGATTTCATCGACGACAGAGGGAATGAAATGCTCATAGGCGCCGCCGCCGAGGAAACAGGCGCGGGACGAGGCGCCGACGGTCTTCGCCGCCTGCCGCTGCAGATGCTGCTGAAGTTCGATCTCGGTGAGAGCCGGTGGCAGATTCAGCAACCGCCCGAGCTGGAGCTGCTCCGGAACTTGAGCGAGCAGCTCCGCCATCGAGCCGACGCCGATCCGCGCCAGCATCTCCGCCTGCTGATCCGGCGTATTAAACAGATAAGACACCGCTACGTCCTTCGAGCCAGGGGCTCAGTGTGCCAAGCGCCAAGTGCCGAGTGCCGAGCATCTCACGAGCCGACGCGCTCTGCGATACCCGATACCCGACTCTAATGCCCTTCGGCTTCGCAATGGGCCTGGTAGGTGGCGTGGTCCATCAATTGACCAAGCTCGGCCGAATTCGACAGCCGGACCTTCACCATCCAGCCCGCCCCGAACGGGTCGGCCGTGAGGGCTTCCAGCTTGTCGGGGAGGCCCGCGTTGACTTCGATCACTTCGCCACTGACGGGGGCGTACAGGTCGCTGACCGCCTTGACGCTTTCGACTTCGCCGAACGTCTGTCCGACCTGAATGACCCGCCCGGCCTTCGGCAGGTCGACATAGACGAGATCGCTCAGCAGATGCACGGCAAAATCGGTGATGCCGATCGTCGCCACATCGCCTTCCAGAGCCACCCACTCGTGCGTCCGGGCGTACTTCAACTGAGACTGATCCACGGCTCAAGACTCCTACCGGGAAAGGGCCGCCCCGCGAAGCACCGCTGCTCCCACGGTATCAGGCGCCGGCCGCGTCCAAGATACTGGACGATGCTGACAAATTAAAGGAAATCGAGCTGCGCGGGAATCAGCCGCCCGGCGCGGGGACGGGGGGACAGCAGTTCGAGCGCTCCAACTGATTGATTTTCTCAAGGCGCCGGGCGTGCCGACCTCCTTCGAACTCAGTCGTCAGCCAGATCTCGACCATCCGCGTCGCGAGGCGATCGCCGATCAGGTCCGCGGACAGACACAGGATGTTGGCATCATTGTGCCGCCGGCTCATCTCGGCCGTCAGGTCGTCGTGACAGGGTGCAGCACGGACTCCCCGAAATTTGTTCGCGACAATGCACATTCCAATGCCGGTTCCGCAGATCAGAATGGCGCGATCGACGACTCCATTCGAGACGGCGCGCGCGGTCTCCGCCGCCAGGTCCGGGTAGTCCACGGTTTCGGGCGTCTGCGGACCGTAATCCAGCGCCTCATGCCCCAGTTCGGTCACCTGCGAAAGGATTTTCTCCTTTACGCCATAGCCGCGGTGATCACTGGCAACTGCAATCTTCATAGTCCCGATCTGCCCTTCCCATCCCCTGCCCCGGCGGCCTCCCGCATTGCCCGGAAGGCCTGCAGTCTGACCCATCGTCCCGCGGGAAACAATCCCGCGTCTGAAGGCTGTCAATTCCTCAAGCATTTCCGGATCGCGGCGGCGCGACTTCGTCGACAACTCGCCGTAAATGCCGCTGTATTTCGTCCTTGCAAGCCTCATAGACTTCGCGACCCGCACCGATCGGATCCGAAATGTCCCCTTCCGCTCCCGCCAGCAGCTCGATCCTCCCGGCCAGATCGGGTCGTTCCGCCAGAATCGCCTGGCGGTGCCCGCGTGTCATCGTAAACACGCGGTCGGCCTGATTCAGCAACCGTTCGGTCAGTGGCTGACTTTCATGATTTCTCAGTTCGACTCTCATTTCCGCCAGGAGGTCGACCGCCTCGCGGGCCGCAGGAGCCCCCACTGGAGCGGCGATTCCGGCCGATGCCACGATGTATCCGTGGTCAACCAGATCGTCGTCCGAACAGTTCAGCCGTTCCGCCAGCATCCGGCGAAAAATCGCCTCCGCCATCGGGCTCCGACAGGTGTTTCCCGTACAGACGAAAAGATAGACCTCGCTCGCCAGCCGTCCCAGCGTCCGGGCCGTCACAACCCCCTGCTGCGTGACTTCCCAGCCGGCGTCCCGAAACAGAATCGAGGTCGTCGCTTCCCCGTAGCGACACGGCCCGTCGTCGATCACTAGATCAATCGCATGACCATGCCGCCGCACGACTTCCGCCGCTGATGTGAGTCCCGGATCGCCCGGCAGCACCGTCTCTCGCGACAGCAGCAGCGGGCCGGGGGACAGTCGCAAAACGCCTTGCAGAACTTCATGAGCGGGAACGCGCAGCGACAGCCGGTTGTCCGCCGCCAGCAACAACGCTTGAGTTTCTCGCGGAAGTGCTTCAAACAACCCGTGGGCGGATTCGCCGGGAAATTGCATAGTCACCGGGCCGGGCCAGCACCGCCGGGCCAATTTTCCGGCCAGAGACGGTGTCGGATCGACATAGTCGGGCAGTTCTTCCGGGACTCGCAGTCCCAGGATGGCTCCTGGGGAGAGGCCGGCGGCAGCAAAGTTTGCGGCGACACCATCGACAAGCGGGGCGCCGGCGACAACATAGAGGGCTTCGGTCGGAAACGCGACGAGCCGTCCGTCGGCCAGATGTTCGCATGCCTGGTGCATGACATCCCGCGGATCATCCGACTTACGGAACTCAAGAATCGGAGGCTTCACGGTCTGGCACGCTTCCAGGCGAATTGAGGCTGACGACAGACCGTCTCCGGGCGGGGGAGTCGGCGTGAGACAAATTCGCCACCGGCAATCGGGGGAAACTACGGAGTCCGACTGGAGATCTCCGTACAGAACTTCTCTCCCAGCATAGACTTGCGCACGCCCGGTCGCAAGCCAGCAGTCGTCGGCAAGCGTCGGTCACTGCGATTCAAATCACCCGCAACTGACGTCAGTCAAACGGGTTATGCGTCGAATGGCCGGTCGCGTGGAGACGGTTTGCGCGCGTCAGCCCCGTCGTCCGAAGACCATCAAAGTAATGTCGTCATTCTGCGGCCGGCCGTTTGCGTGCCGGCGGACGTCCTCGCGCAGGGCGACCCCCAGTTTCGCGGCGGTGCATGGCCCCTGCTCGGTGATGACTTCCATGATGCGCGGCACACCGTACAAGTCGGAAGCCGGATTCATGGCTTCGCTGACGCCGTCGGTGTAGATCACGACGGTTTCCCCAGGCTGAACGATTCGCGTCGCGACGTCGTAGGGAAAATCCTCCATGACGCCGAGCGGGATTCCGATCAGATTGTCGCCAAACTCTTCAATCGTCCCGTCGGCACGTCGCACCATGATCGGCATGTGTCCGGCGTTCACGAGCGACAGTTCTCCGGTCTGCAGATGGATCAGTCCCAGCACAAACGTGACAAATCGCCCCTCGACCGCCTTCGCGCACATCTGGTTGTTGATCCGATACGCGGCTTCGCCCATATCGGCCACGAACTGCACGGTATTGGCAACCACGCTCGACAGCCGGGACATGACCAGCGACGCGGGCACGCCCTTTCCGGCAACGTCGCCGAAGGCGATGCAGATTCGATCCTCACCGAGGCGCAGGCAGTCGTAATAGTCGCCGCCGACCGCCTGGGCCGAATCGTAGGACGCAAAGAAGTCCCAGCCGTCGACGGTGGGGAGCGATTCCGGCAGCAGCGCCCGCTGCACGTTCATCGCGATATCCATCTCGCGATCCTGCTTTTCCTTTTCCAGAGCGGTGGTCAGCAGCCGGGCCGACTCGTAGGAGAGCGCCGCCTGTCCGGCGACGGCGACGAGCAGATCCAGATCGTCTTCCTTGAATTGATTGAATGCATTCTGCGTGTCGATGTGGATGACGCCCATCACTTCCGCGTCGAGCCCCAGCATCGGGACGCACATCATCGACCGGATCGTCAGGTTGGAAATCGACTCGCTGGCCTCGAACCGGGAATCGTTGGTCGCGTCGGCCGACAGGACGCCGGTCTTCTTTTCGAGCACAGTTTTCAAGATCGTCCGGCTCAGCTTGACCGACTCGTCGTCACCGGCCCGTCGGTGTCGATAGGCCTTGGGAATCAGCTTGCCGGTTTCCGGATGCTTGAACAGGATGCTGCCGCGGTCCGCGTGCGGGAAGATCTTGAACAGCGTTTCCAGGATGCGCGGCAGCAGGGCTTCCAGATCGACCGTGCCGGCGAGGCTGCGACTGATTTCCAGGACGGCTTTGAGCTTGGCTTCCGGCTGCACATCGAGGTTGCCAAACCCCCCCACCGAACCGGTCTGCCCCATGATCGAGGAGACGTCGTCATCCGCCAGACTGTAGGGGTCGACTTCGATCGTCCCGCCGCCGCTTGTGAACGATTCGCTCTGAGGGACCGGAGCTGCGCTGACAGCCTCGGTTTCATACCTCAGCAGCAGCGGCCCCAGCTTGATCCGGTCCTGATGCTTGAGAACCGTCGATCCTTCGATCTTCTTGCCGTTGACGAAGGTTCCGTTGCCGCTGCCGAGATCTTCGATGGAAAAGCCGTCGCCCCGGCGGAACACACGCGCGTGCTTTCGCGAGACCATATTGGAGTTGAGCTGGACGGTGCACTCGGGATGACGGCCGAGCACCGCCTCTTCTCCCGAAATTTCATAGGGCAACGCCTGCCCCTCCTGCAGCAATACCAGCCTGGCCATGAAAGTTGATCCCCGCAAACATCCCCAGATTCGACGGCAGCGCTGCGTCTCGATTCTACGTCACATTCGGGACGATCTACACTCCGAAAATCGACTCGACGTTTCCCCGCAGGACCTGCCGCCCCAGAGCCAGCGCCTCGGATTCCGACCACCGACGGTCAATGACGAAGTCCTGCGTCAGGATCCGGGCCAGAATCTGCCGGTACATCTGGAACTTCGGCCAGCCGAACTCCAGTTTGTACATGTCGCTGTAGTAGCCGATCTGCTTCGTCCGCGGCACCGCCTGCAGTCGGGCGCGGCAATCCGGCTCGATATAGGCGGGAATGTTGGAGTACCACCAGTGTCCGTTGGTGACGACATTGGGGAAAATCCAGCTATAGCTGACCAGTTCGTGGTTGCTGATCTGAGCCAGAACGGAGATTGGAAATGTCACGGTCGGAAAGGCGTTGAACAGCGCCTGATACTGGATCAGCGAAACCCTTTGATCGAACAGATCCTGCCCCTGGAAGACGCCTGTCGGATAGACCCGCCGGTTGACGCCGATCATCAGGTCGAACGGCAAGCGATATTCCGCACATGACTCCGTCAACGTCCAGAACACGAACTGACTCAGCTGGACCGATTCGTCCGCCGATAAGTCCTTGCCAGTCAACAGCTTCGACAGCACCGCGTCCGCGTCGGCGGTGCTTACCGCAGCCGGCGCAAACCACGGCGGGAGCGAAATCGCACAGGCCCGCGCCTGGCGGCTCGTAAAATGGCGGAACAGCCCATCGATTGCTTGCCGCAACGATGCCACCCCGCTGATCTCGATTCCGGTCGCTTTCGTCAGCCGCTGTCGTGTCTCGGTCTTTGCCAGATGAAACACCAGATCGTCGGTACGCAGGCAGGGAATGTATCGATGGGTATCGAACCCCTGGAGCGAGTCGTCAAAATCGTTCGTGAGAAACACCCGCTCCAGACCGCTCTGCCGCAGACATTGTGTCTCCCAGTCCGGCTCGGCCATCTTCGCCTGCGCCCGGTCGTACAGGGACTCCCAGTTGGCGGGCGTGATCCGGTCGTCGGTCAACCCGAAGAATCGCTGGCACAGCGCGACCAGCCAGCTCACTTGCACGGTGTTATCCAGCCGATCGAGGCACTCCACCAGCCGGCCGACTTTCGTTTTCGGATCCAGCCCGGGCTCTTCAATCTGCCCCTTCGCCAGCCCTGCCGAATGCGCCAGCTCGGTGTAGTAGTGATAGCCCAGCAGGTCGGCGAGCGTTTCAGATGCCGCCGAGCAGGGATTGATGTGCGAATGGGGATCGATCAGGACGATCTTGTCGAGTTCGGCCAGGAGTCGATGTTCCAGCTCGGCAGACATGTACAATCACTTTCGACGGGAATTTTTCGGACAGTCCCTTCCGGCTGCGAGAAGGCCCGTCAAGTGTCACCCGCAACGCTCACCGATGCAAGGACGGCGTCGCCCCGGAAGCCCTACCTGTCTCGATCTGATGGCAATTCTGCCGAAGACATCCGATTCAAAAGCAAGATTCGGGGCGCTCCGCAGGCGGCCGGCCCGCAAACTGGGTTCAATGAAGGCTGAACCCGCATCCCCGGAACGATGTCATGCCAGCGATCAACCTCCCCTACTCCACCATCGAAGATCGCTGGGAGGCTGTCGTCGCCCGCGATCCGCGCGCCGACGGTCGCTTCTGGTACTCAGTCCGCTCGACAGGGGTCTTCTGCCGTCCCTCCTGCGCATCGCGAACGGCCCGACGGGAGAATGTCCATTTCCATGATTCGATCCTGGACGCGCAGCGAGCCGGTTTCCGCCCCTGCAAACGCTGCCGGCCCGACGAGCCGGCCCTCAGCGACCGTCGCGCCACCCTGATTGCCGCCGCCTGCCGCCTGATCGAGACTGCGTCCTCTCCTCCGACGCTGATCGCGCTCGCCCGATCCCTCGGCGTCAGCCCTCACCACCTGCATCGCACGTTCAAATGCATCACCGGCCTCACGCCCAAAGTCTACGCCTCCGCCCGCCGGGCCGAACGCGTTCGAGCCGCGCTGCCACAATCCCCGACGGTGACCGCAGCGGTCTACGAGGCGGGCTTTCAAGCCCCCTCGCGGTTTTATGAAACTGCTCCCCGGACGCTGGGCATGCCGGCTACCTGCTATCGCGATGGCGGTCGCGGCCTGACCATCCACTACGCTCTCAGCCCATGCTCGCTCGGTGAAGTTCTCGTCGCCGCCACCGCCTCCGGCCTGTGCGCAGTGCTGCTGGGCGACATGCCTGCCCCGCTCCTGGCCGACCTTCAGCGGCGTTTCCCTCACGCCACTCTGCTGGCGGCGAGTTCCGAATTTGCCGCCACGGTCGCCGAAGTCGTCCAATTGATCGAAACGCCGCAACAGGGTCTCTCCCTGCCGCTCGCAGTCCGGGGAACGGCTTTTCAGCAGCGGGTCTGGCAGGCTCTGACGGAGATCCCGCCGGGGGAAACCGTCACCTACGCCGAACTGGCGCGCCGCATCGGCGTTCCGTCCGCAGTCCGCGCAGTCGCCACGGCCTGCGCCGCCAACCCGGTCGCCGTCGCCATCCCCTGCCACCGAGTGATCCGGGCCGATGGGAGTCTGGCCGGATATTTCTGGGGACTGGAACGGAAGGCGGAACTGCTGCGCCGCGAGACTGCCGCTGACTGACCACGGAGTGATATGCCCGGAGGCCCGTCGCAGAGCATGGCCCCTCCCGTTCGCGAACGGGCCGTCGTCCAGATCCTTCGCATTTGCGAATCGGGTCGGGGTGTCGGGAAAGGGACAACAGGCAAAGGATTGAGCGGAGGAGGAGTGAATTTTGTGCCGACGATGCTGGTGCCCCCGAAAGCGGGGCGCAAATTGCGGGACAACCGGATCGACGCGATCGACGGCCGAAATGGCCGCAACCATTTACGAGAAAAACCTTTACAAACAAGCACCGGAACTGGGGTGGTGGAAATTTGCGTTCCTGCAAGAATTCCCCCGTCGCGACTCCTGAAGAAAACGTAAGGATCGCGTCGATTCTTCCGCTAGATCATCCGGGATTGCCTCCAGCTCGCGAATCAGGGCCATGCTGACAGAGACTGTTTCCCAATCACCCGCGCCGCAATCGGCGGAAGTGCTGGAAGACTTGCGGACGGCGCTGGTTTCGCTGAGCTGGGCGGCCGGGCGGCCCTGCGAGCCGCTGGCTGCTGGTCGAGTGGTTGCCGAAGCGGTCATCGCGGTCGGGGCTTCCATGCGCGCCCATTGGTCGTACTGGCTGCTGGAAGCCGGTCGGGAGCTGGATCTGCGGCTTCGAATTGCCGACCTGCGGTGGCACGAGGTCATTTCGCTGGCGCGGTACGGAGCGACGATCGTCACCAGCCGGGAAGAGTCGGCCCCGGGGACGCCGACGATCCTGGTCCTGCACAGCGAGCGAGGTCGGCTCCGGATCAGTCGATTGCAGAAGGGGGTGCATCAGAAACGCCGAGCCCGGTCACGGGACGTCGCGCGCGACGCGGACGCGTTTGTGCGCTGCGTGATTTACGAGCCGGCGTTGACCGTCGGCGAAAGCCACCACCACCTTCGTCCGTTCCAGCGACTGCTGGTGCTGCTCAAGCCGGAGCGCCGGGATCTGGGGGTGGCGCTGGCGATTGCGGCGTGCGCCGGCATCCTGTCCTTATCCGTGCCGATTGCGGCGCAGCAACTGGTGCGGGCGGTGACGTTCGGTTCGCTGTATCAGCCGGTCATCGTGCTCAGCCTGATGATGCTGGCTCTGCTGGGGCTGCTGGGATGCCTGCAGGCCCTGCACTTTTACGTGGCGGAGCTGCTGCAGCGGCGACTGTTCGCCCGCACGGTCGCCGATCTGGCCTGGCGATTGCCGAGAGTCCGGGCGGACGTGTGGCATCACCACGACGGCCCGGAGCTGGTCAACCGTTTTCTGGAGATCGCGACGATCCAGAAAGTCATCTCCAACCTGGCGGTGGACGGGCTGATGGTCGTCTTGACGACGTTCGTCGGCATGGCGTTGATGGCGTTCTACCATCCGTATCTGCTCGGCTATGACATTCTGTTGATCGTGCTGCTGGTCGTGGTGCTGTTTCTGATGGGCCGCGGGGCCATCCGAACGTCGATTGCCGAGTCGCTCGGCAAGTACAAGGTCCTCGGATGGCTCGAACAACTGCTGCGAAGTCGGCCGGTCTTTCAGTCCATCGAAGGTCGGGACTGGGCGTGGCAACGGGCCGACGCGCTGTGCGGGGAGTATCTGGCGGCGCGGGCTCAGCACTTCCGAATTCTGCTCCGGCAGATCGTTTCCATTCTGGTGCTGCAGGCGCTGGCGGCGACGGGACTTCTCTCGCTGGGGGGCTATCTCGTCCTCAACGAGCAATTGACGCTCGGTCAACTGGTCGCCGCCGAGCTGATTGTCGCGGCGATTATCGGTTCGTTTGCAAAACTGGGAAAACACCTGGAGGGCTGGTACGACCTGATGGCGGCGCTCGACAAGCTGGGGCACCTGTTCGACCTGCCCATGGAGCCTTCGATGGGCCTGGCGGTCCCTGCCGAGGGTGGTCCGCTCTCTCTGCGGATTCGCAATCCGCCCGGGACCGCCGCCGTCAGCCTGCCGGCGGGAGCCTGCATTGCGATTGTCGAGCCGAACGAAGCGGTTCGGTTGCGCTGGCGACAGCGGTTTGAGGGGAACATCGAATCGCATGGCGACGACATCGAACTGGATGGCATTCCGATCGGCGACCTGCGACGCGAGACATTGCGATCGCGCATTGCGATTGTCGGAGATTCCTCGCTGGTCGCCGACACGATCGCGATCAACGTCCACCTGCACCGGGCCGGCGTTTCCGACCAGGACGTTGTCGAATCGCTGATCCGCGTGGGATTGCGGGACCGCATCGATTCGCTCGAGGATCGGCTGGAAACGGTCGTGGTACCGGAAGGGTGGCCATTGAGACCTCTCGAAATTCGCAAGCTGATGCTGGCGCGAGCCCTGGCGGGGCGGCCCAGACTGATTGTCATTGATTCCTGGATCGACTTGTTGCCGCCTGCCGAGCAGAAAGAGATCCTGGCCGCCTTGCAAGCGCCGTCCCGGACCTGGACGTCGGTGGTGTTGACGGTCGGCGACGTCGCCGATCAATGCACGCATCGTCTGTCCGGAGGGGTGCTGCAGTCGTCGGCCGTCGCGTCGTCGAGAAAGGACTGAGCAGGTTGAGGGCGCCGCTCCGCTGCTTGTTTGCAGGAATGTTTTCATGACGACCATCCCTCCTTTGTCGACGCGGGCGATTCAGTCGCCCGAGCTGGCGTCGCTGCAGCTTGCCCGCACATCGCGCTGGCTGCACCGGCTGGCAAAGATTTTGTGCCTGCTGTTGCCGGTGTCGCTGGCTTCGCTCGTTCTGGTTCCCTGGCAGCAGTCGGTGCTGGGAACCGGTCGAGTGATCACGTACGACCCGATCCATCGGACGCAGGAGGTCGACGCCCCGATCAGCGGACGGATCGTCAATATTCGCGAAGGTCTGGTCGAAGGGACGCGAGTCCACAAAGGAGACCTGCTCATGGAGATCGAAGTGATCGATCCCATGTTGAGGTTTCAGCTCGACGAGCAGATGGCGGCGACTCGGCGGAAACTTGAGACCGAGAAAACGATCGTGGAGGCCTACGCTCAGCAGGTCGAGGCGGCGATGACCATTCGCGACCTGACGATCGCGTCTCAGGACGGATATGTGAAGAGTACGCGCGAGAAATTGCAGGCCGAAGAGCAGAAAGTGATTCAGGCCGAGGCGGCGTACGACCAGGCGGAGAAGGACCGCCTGAGGCGCAAGGAGCTGTTCGAGAAGAAGGTCGAATCGCGGTACGAATGGGAACTTTCGGAGAGGAAGGCGGCGGAGGAGCAGGCGAAACTGAAGCAGTCGCGGTTTCTGCTGGAATCGGCCCGGACCGAGCTGTCGGCCAAGATGGCCGAGCGGGATTACAAAATTCGCGAGGCCGACGCGAAAATCGACTCCGTTCGGGCCATTTATGAGAAATCCAAGGGAGATGTCGCCAGTAGCGAAAAGGAGATCGCCGATATCAAGGGAAAGCAGACGCTGCAGGTTCAAGCTGTCACGGCGCCGATCGATGGCTTTGTCTTGCGTTTGATGGGATTTCAGGGGGGAACGATCGTCTCGGCGGGGCGACCGCTGCTGGAACTTGTGCCGGCGACCATTGATCGGGCCGTCGAGATCAAGATTCACGGAAACGACGTTCCGCTGGCAGCCAGCCGGAACGCGGACGGCACCGCCAGGAAGGTGCGGCTGCAGTTCGAAGGGTGGCCTGCCGTCCAGTTTTCGGGTTGGCCCTCTGTGGCCGTCGGAACATTCGGCGGACGGATTGCGGTGGTCGATTCCACCGACGACGGGATGGGGAAATTCCGCGTGCTGGTGCTACCGGACCCGGATGATCCGCATGAATGGCCGACTTCGGAAGTGCTGCGGCAGGGAGTGCGGGTGAACGGCTGGGTGCTGCTCGACAAGGTGCTGCTTGGGCAGGAGCTGTGGCGGCAGCTCAACGGTTTTCCGCCGGTTGTGTCGTCGACCGAACAGGCGAAATTCAAAGAAGACAAGTTACTGCGGGGCAAGAAATGAGCCATCACGCGGGATGGATCCTGGTGCTGGCGCTGTTGAGTTGCGGCTGCGCCGTTTCACGCGTACCGCTCCGGGACGCGACTTCGCATGCCGCCCACAAGCCGGCGGCTGACGTCGACGAGCCGCTGACCGAGCGGCGAAGCCCGGCGGCGTCGCGATCGTCCCCTGAAATCGCGTCTTCGGTCATCCGCAAACCTGCCGAGGTCCGTCGACCGGCGAACAAGACTCGCGAGACGTCGATCGAGATTCCTGCCGAGGAGTCCGCCGACGGGATCGATCTGGCCTCGGCCGACGAGCCGGCGCCGGCGGATCTGCCCCCTGCTCCGGATGGAGGTCCTGCGGAGACTCTCGAAGACGATCAACCGGCGCTGGCGCTGGACCACGTGATCGACGCGATTTACAGCTCGTTTCCTCTGCTCCGCGTGGCGCTTTACGAACGGAACATCGCCCAGGGACAATACGTCACGGCCCAGGGTGAATTCGACACCAAGTTAAAAGCCGACTCGGCCAACACACCGATGGGCTTCTACCAGACGTACCGGCAGAGTCTTGGCGTGGAGCAGCCCCTGTTCGGCGGCGGCAGCGTTTTCGGAGGATACCGGATCGGGCGGGGCTATTACTCAACCTGGGACGGGGGATACCAGACGAACGATGGCGGCGAGTTCAAGGCGGGGCTGGCGGTCCCCCTCTGGCAGAATCGTACGATTGACGATCGTCGGATGCAGCTCTGGGTCACTGCGGTGGGCCAGAATGTCGTGGAGCCGCAGATCAAGATTCAGTTGCTGAATTTTGTCCGCGACGGATCGGTCGCCTATTGGGACTGGGTGGCCGCCGGCTTGCAGTATCGCATCGCCACGCAGTTGTTCGAGCTGGCGAACGATCGACAGCAGAAGATCGAAGCACAAGTCCAATCGGGCAAGGAGCCCGAGTCGGATTTGACGGACAACGGGCGTCTGATTGTCGCACGCCAGGTCAAGCTGCTGGATGCGGAGCGAAAGCTGCACGTTTCGGCGGCCAAGCTTTCGCTCTTTTTTCGCGGTCCGGACGGCACTCCGCTCGTGCCGCCCGACGATCTGCTGCCGCCCGATTTTCCGCTTCCGCTGCCGATTGAGGCGGGGCTGATCGAGCAGGATATTGCATATGCCGTGACGCGTCGGCCGGAGTTCGGCGATCTCGATCTGCAGCGGCAGCAACTGGAGTTCGAACTGAGTCAGGCACAGAATCTGATGCTGCCTCAGCTCGACGCGCAACTGATGACGGGAAAAGATGTCGGCGCCTGGTCGTCTCCCAGCGGAAACAAAACGCCCTTCCAACTGGACGGAGGGGTCACGTTCACGATGCCGGTGCAGTTCCGCAAGGCGCGGGGAAAACTGCAGTCTCTCGAAGGGAAGCTGGCGCAGAACACGGCCAAACGTCAGTTCACGCAGGATAAGATCGGAGTGGAGGTCCGCTCGGCGATTGTGGCGATCGATACGGCGTATCGGGCGATCGGGCAGGCCCGCGAGGCCGTCCGGCTGAACCAGCAGATGCAGGACTTCGAGGCGATTCGTTTCGAAGAAGGGGCCAGCGATCTGCTGCGGATTAACCTGCGCGAGCAGGCTACTTTCGACGCTCGGGTGGCGGAAGTCGAAGCGGTGCAGCGATATTTCACGGCTCAGGCCGAGTATCGGGCTGCGGTTGCGGCCGACTTGCCGGACGTCGTCGAGATGACCGATCCCTGATATTCGAGGAATCGGGTCGTCCGGGCGTTCGCCCTGCCGATTCCGGTCCCGGGTCCGGCCGGGCGCGGGTCGTCGGGACATTCTATGGCGACAGACTTGCGGGTCTGATGGTTCGGCCGGAAAATGGACTTGGAAGTCCGATTCAAAGAGTGAAACTGCACGTCAAGAAAGTCCAATCATGCTTCACGAGGTCTCCGGCGACATTCTGCTGACGAAGGCTCAGGCGATCGCCCACGGGATTGCACCGAACGAGGCGTTCGACTCCGGGTTGGCGCTGGCGTTGCGCGAGCAGCATCCGTCGATGGCCAAGGACTACCGGCATTACGCGCATCAGACGCATCCGAAGTCGGGTGAAATGTGGGTCTGGTCGGGGGCCGGCGGAGTGCGGATCATCAATCTGCTGACGCAGGAGGGGGATTTCGACAGCCACGGCAAGCCTGGTGTGGCGACTCTGCACAACGTGAATCACGCGCTCCGTCGGCTGCGGCACTTCGTGGAGCAGGAGAAAATCGCGAGCCTGGCGCTGCCGAGACTGGCGACGGGGGTCGGCAAGCTGGAGTGGAGCGAGGTCAAGCCGCTGATCGAGAAGACTCTCGGGGACCTGGGAATTCCGGTGTACGTGTATACGACCTATCACGCCGGTCAGGCGGCGAGTGAGCCGGGGGCGTAAATCATCTGTCGGCGTTGTTCCGGGGCTCGGTGACAGTACGACGATGTCCACGTCCGTCGACTCTCTGTACTCCAGACGGATCGACGGACGAGGACGTCCGTCGTACGGTTGAGTCGGAGCCCTCTCAAAGAAGTCGCTCGCAGGCGGCCTGGGAGCGGCTTTTCACGGCTGGTTGCGGGCGCAGTCGGCGCTTGCTCAATATTCACTTTGGCCGATGGATGGTCGGGGGCGGATGTGGTACAACTCGCGCCTGGACGTAACCCCGTGGGGCGGTTGCCAGAGACAGTTGTCTGAGGAAGGAAGATCATGAGTGTGGCGATCGCCGCGGTGCACGCCCGCGAGATTCTGGACAGTCGGGGGAACCCGACGGTGGAAGTGGACGTCGAGCTGGAAGACGGCACGATCGGCCGGGCCGCGGTTCCGAGCGGCGCCAGCACGGGGGCTCACGAAGCCTGCGAGCTGCGCGACGTCGGGGACAAGAAGCGGTTCCTGGGCAAGGGCGTGTTGAAGGCGGTCGAGAACGTCAACGAGCATATCGCCGACGCGATCATCGACCTCGACGTGACGAACCAGGCGCTCATCGACAAGACGATGATCGACCTCGACGGGACGCCGAACAAGTCGCGGCTGGGGGCCAATGCGATTCTGGCCTGCTCGCTGGCGTGCGCTCATGCGGCGTCGCGAATCAGCTTCCTGCCGCTGTTCCGCTACCTGGGGGGCGTCGGAGCGAACACGCTGCCCGTGCCGCTGATGAATATCATCAACGGCGGCGCGCATGCCAGCAACGGCCTGGACATGCAGGAATTCATGATCGTTCCGGTCGGGTTCGATTCCTTCAGCGCAGGCCTCCGCGCCGGGGTCGAGACCTTCCATCACCTGAAGAAAGTGCTCAGCGACAAGGGTCTGAGCACGTCGGTGGGTGACGAAGGGGGCTTTGCTCCGGACCTGGAAACCAACGAAGCCGCCCTGACGGTCATTATGACCGCCATCGAGAAGGCCGGCTATGTTCCCGGCGAGCAGATCAAGATCGCGCTCGATTGCGCGGCCACGGAGTACTTCGACGCCAAGACGGGGCTCTACGACCTCGACGGCAAGAAGGTTCCGGGGGACGGGGTGGTCGAGATTCTGAAGTCGTGGAGCGAGAAGTACCCGATCGTCTCGATCGAGGACGGCTGCTCGGAAGACGACTGGGACACGTGGAAGAAGCTGACCGACGCCATCGGCGACAAGGTCCAGCTCGTGGGCGACGACCTGTTCGTGACCAACACGAAGCGGCTGAAGGACGGGATCGACAAGGGTGTGGCGAACAGCATTCTGGTGAAAGTGAACCAGATTGGTTCGCTGACCGAAACGATCGACGCGGTGCAGATGGCCTACAAGAACGGCTACACCGCGATCATGAGTCACCGATCGGGCGAGACGGAAGACACGACGATCGCCGATCTGGCGGTGGCGCTGAACACCGGGCAGATTAAGACGGGTTCGGCGAGCCGGACGGACCGGATCTGCAAGTACAACCAGCTCCTGCGGATCGAGGAGCTGCTCGGCAGCGACGCTCGGTATGGCGGGACGCTGCGGGGCTGAGATCGTTGATGGTTGATCGTTGATGGTCGGAAAAGATTCAAAAGCAGCCTGCTCCGGGATTCTGGGGCGGGCTGTTTTCGTTGAGGGTGATTCATCAAGCGTGTCAGCGCGCCGGAAGTACGCTTACCTTGCCTGTTGTTGGCAGCGAGTTCGCGGGACTTGGCGAAGTCCGATCTGTCGAATTGGTGGGCAGGCTCGCTCTGCGAAATCGATCCTCGTGATAGAGTTTCACAACGGCGTACCATCTGTCTTGCATCGTAGTCGGACGGATTTCAATTCCACATTGAATCGGCGGCCTGGCCTCACATTGTGCAAATACTGACCACGGTTGCCGATAATCAGCAAGGCGTTTCTTCGGCCCGATCAGAGCTTCCCGTGAGTCGACAACTCCGTGCTTTTCCAGCCACTCAAAGCATTGCTGCACGACTTGCTGATAGCTTCCGGCCTTGTCAAGCGGCAATAGCGAAACGTAGTCGACCCGTCCGTCGTGCTGTTCGACGATGGTCATTTTCGATTCGACGGCTGCTTCAAATCCGTCTGGGAACCGTAGAGCGACATTTGAGCATTGCCCGATCTGGCTGGCAGCTTCCGTGGAGCGACGGAGCCGAGTCCATTTCAAACCATGACTTTCGGATTCCGGCATCCCCACACCGATAACGACGCGTTCGGCATTGAGATCCGGTTTGCTTGTCCTGCCGCAGGCGCTGACGCAGATGACAGCGATTCCGATCAGGAAAGTACGAACTGTCGTCATTGGCGCGGTGGATGGCAATGGAGTTCGTTGCTGATTGCCTCGCTTGATCAGAACCATGACGCTCTTTTCCTGCGGCCAAGCTGTCTCGCACGCAAATCATTCGGCTTGACTTATGTACGACTCGGACCCGACTTCAGTGGCTCTTCAGCCGTCCGCAAGGCATTCTGCGTTCAAATCGAAGCTGCCCAGTGGGTTCAACTCCTGTCGGCAGAAGCCAGCGACGGTCATTTGTCACTCCACAACGTTACCGCAAATGGCTGCGTTGAATTAACTGGCGCCCCGACTTTACTTAAGAACGAATTCTTGATTTTCTCGCTCCCGGACTCTGCCTGGGAACGGTCTTTCACGACGCTCTGCGTCCATCTTGAAATGCCAGTGAAACAGGAACGAGGCAAACCCTCGCGAACAGGGGCACCCAGCCAGTGCCTGGGAACCAGTGAACCAATCCCGTCCTGTCTTTCTGTAGACGATCGACGATCAACCCTCAACGACTCCCAAACCGAACTTTTCGCTCTGCGCGGGGTCTGATAGACTGAGTTCAGATTGCTGATTGCGGGGAAAATGTGCGCCGACGTGGTCGTTCTGGCGTCCCTGCGGTCCTGGAAAGCCCCGACCCATGCGTAATGAATCCGAAGTTCCGCTGACCGATACGCCCTTCAACATTCCGGTCGCGGATCGACTCAAGCGGCTGCCGCCGTACCTGTTCGGCCGTATCAACAAATTAAAGTACCAGAAACGGTCGGCCGGGATTGACGTAATCGATCTGGGGATGGGGAACCCGACCGACGCTCCGGATCCGCTGATCACCGAGAAGATGAAGGAAGCGCTGCTCGATCCCAAGAACCACCGCTATTCGGTGGCGAACGGGATTTCCAATTTGAGAAAAGAGGTGGCGGGGCGGTACTTCCGGCTGTACGGGGCGCGTCTGAATCCGGACGACGAAGTGATTGCGTGTCTGGGGTCCAAGGAAGGCTTCAGCCACATGTGCCTGGCGCTGATGGGGCCTGGCGACACGGCGATCGTCCCTGCGCCGACGTTCCCGATTCACGCGTACTCGGTGATGCTGGCGTCGGGGAACGTGATCGCGCTCGACGTGCGCGAGCCGTACAAGTTCCTGGAAAACGTGGTTTACACCTGCGAGCACCTGTATCCGAAACCGAAGCTGGTGGTGGTCAATTTTCCGCACAATCCGTCGGGGACTTGCATCGACCAGGACTTCTACGTCGAGCTGGTGCGGCTGGCGAAGAAGTACAAGTTCCTGGTGATCAGCGACTTTGCTTACGCGGACATCTGCTTTGACGGCTACAAGGCGCCGAGCTTCCTGGCGACGCCCGGGTCGCTCGACGTGGGGGTCGAGCTGACGACCATGAGCAAGGGCTTCAGCATGGCGGGCTGGCGGATCGGATTCTGTTCCGGCAACCGCGAGATGGTCCGGGCGCTGGCGACGATCAAAGGCTACTACGATTACGGAATTTTCCAGGCGACGCAGATCGCCGCGATTGTCGCGATGCGGCACTGCGAATCGGCGGTGCAGGCGATCGCCAAGGAGTACGGGGAACGTCGGGACGTGCTGGTGGAAGGACTCAACCGGCTGGGCTGGGACGTGGAGCGACCGCAGGCGGGGATGTTCGTCTGGGCGAAGATTCCGGAGCCGTGGGCCGAGATGGGCTCGATCGATTTCGCGATGAAGCTGATGGAAGAGGCCGGCGTGGCGGTGAGCCCCGGTCGGGGTTTCGGCGAAGAGGGAGAGGGCTATCTGCGCCTGGCGATTGTCGAGAACAGCCAGCGTCTGCGTCAGGCGGTGCGGGCGATCGGGAAGTGCCTGAAGGTGGAGCAGGCGCCTGCGGCGTGAATTATGCCGGCGAACGAGGACATGAGGTCCTACGGCTCTTTGCGAACACGAATCCAGTGGTCCGTAAAGTGCAGATGCTCGTTCGTCGGGATCTTCGGCATGTGGCAGTTCAGGCAGTTGTCTGCGCGGCTGGCGGCCGGGCAATCGGCGGCGCGGTTGTGGGCGGCATCATGGCACTTCAGGCAGACGGCGGCATGCGTGCGCCAGTCGCGGGAGGTCGGGCGGTGCGGGTCGTGGCAGCTTGCGCAGTCGAACCGGGCCGGCTGACCGTCATCCCGAGTGACTTCACTCTGCCGGAGGAAACAGGCGCTCTGCACCAGCCCCACTGACGCGAAGCGGACGATGGTCTGGTCCTCCGGCTCAATCGGCCCGCCCATTTCATCAGCGCGACGATGACACTCGCCGCAGCGGTCGACGGCCTCCTGCGGGGGCAGTTGCGAGAATCGCTCGATGGTTGAAGGGAGCCCGCGATCCATTTCGCGGACGTGCTGCTGCGTGTTCCAGTGGCACCGCGCGCAGCCGACGCCGGGTTCGATCTGGTCGAACAAGATCCGCCCGCCGTCGGTGGGGACGAAGGTGCAATGGCAGCCGAAGCAGTTGATCGCTTCCGCAGAGGGCCGGAGGTGACCGACGGCCTGGATTCCGACCGAATCTTTGATTTCCTCCATGCCGGGAGTGACACCGAGCTTTCCGCCGGGATACCAGCTTACGCCGTGTTCGACGGCCGAGGTGCCGCCAGTGTCGTCGGTCCAGGTGATCAGCGGGGTCCGGGCGTGCGTGCCGGAGCCGAACATCCAGTCGATGGGAAGGTCTCGGGCGTAAGCGGGGGAGCTGACGAAGAGGCGGCCGTCGCGGAGTTTGTAGTGAAAGTCGACTCCGCTGTCGTCGCGATGGAACGAGCGGCCGGCAAACTGGCTGACGGCGGCTTTGTCGGCGGCCCGGACGAGCGTGCGCGCATGCGGAGCGGATCGATACGCGTCGGTGATGTCGGCATGGCACTCTGCACAGCGACGTTCGGCGGCTCGGGGAGTCTGCGAGCTCTCGAACGCCGGCTGGGGTGGCGCCGGATGGAACGGCCCCAGCGCCGCCCCGACCGCCGTCGCGAGCAGCCCGACGATCAGCACTGGAATCCATCTCTGACAGAACATTGACATGCGGAAATCATCGAACCTTGAAGGGGTGACACGAAATGCCGGTTTATCGACCGGCGAACGGCTCCAGTTCCTGTCGCCAATATTTTGCGGCGATCAGCAGCGACAGGTCCTGACTGGTTGAGAGTAAACGATCTAAGAGTTCGATGGCCCGGTTGGAATCGCCGAGTTCGAGCCAGAGCATGGCGGCCGCATACTGCTGCTGGGACGTTTCCTGCGGCAGCTCGTGGATCGCTTCGGAGAGGCGGCCCTGCAGGTAGAGATCGATGCAACGGGTCCAGGCCTCGGCGGCGTCTACTTCGTCAGTGGCGTTCGGCATCCGCCAGGGGGGACTGTCGGCAGGAGGTGGATCGCGGTTCAGCGTGGAGGCGATGCGCCGGCGAAAGTGGCTGGCTTCGCCGAAGAGGCTCCATTCCTGGTAGACCAGATCGTTCTGACAAGCCCAGAATTCGTCGTCGAGCTGCGAGTGCTGCGTCTGCTGTCGGACTGGCAGCAAAGCGCGGAGCGCTGCCAATGGGAGTTCGAGGGATCGAAAGAGCTGCGACTGCAGGATTGCCGGCGCGGGATCAGGGCCGCCGCCGAGCTGTGCGACGAGGTCGGATCGCCAGCCGGCTGCGGCGTAGATCTCCGCGGTTGGCTGCCAGGGTCCGACTTCGACGAAGGCCTGCTGCTGCATGGCTTCGAGAATGAACTGCGAGAAGTCAAGATTGTGCCCCGAGACGTAGGGAATCGTCGGTGAGTCGAGATCGGCGGGTTTCCACGGAGTCCTCTGCAGGGCGAGATTCAGGGGGAGCTGTTCGGCGGGGACGAAGAGTTGCTCGACGTTCCAGTCGGCGAGCTGCCGCACCCAGCCTCCCCACGTTCCATCATCGCGTCGATAGCCGGCGCGATGGGATCCGAGGAGGTCTTCGATGAACGCGGCGTGGAGTTGAGTACGACCGCCAAGCAGCGCCCGTTGCGGATGGTCGGCGAGCTTCACGTCCCCATCCAGCCAGGTGACGATGCCAACGGAACGAGCATCCGGCGACCAGCCGACCATCGGGGCTTCTCGAACCGACAACAATTGGGGGTCGAGCAGTTGTGGATTCAGTTCCTGAGAGATCCCCCAGCCGAGCCGGCGATATGGCGGCAGTCCATAACCTGCGGCATCGACGATCACCAGCATCGCAACGGCGCTGGCGGTAAGGGGGGCGACCAGTCGTCGCCAGCGGTGATGGGGAATCTCGGCGGAACTCGGCAATGGCTCGGCGTCCTGCTGCAGCACGTCCAGCAGAATCCACAGGCCGCAGGCCGGGAGATTGGCCTTAGACAAGAGGGCGGCCAGGAGCGGCACGGCGCAGAGGGCGGTCTGAAGCAGCGGCGGGCGTGAGGCATCGAGCGGCGGGATGTCGCCGCCGGGCGGGAGCTCCGTAGACCATCGCACGAGATGGTGGCCGGTCCAGGTCAACCAGAGCAGCAGGAAGGCCAGTTCCGCGGATGTCCAGGGGGCTCGCCGGAAACTGCCGAACCAAGCCGGTTCGCCGTAAGTTGTCAGGTTCGCGAAGGAAGACGGGGCGAACAGAATGATGGAGTCGCGCCACGTCAGCAATCCGCGCGGGGTGACCATGCCGCCCAGCAACGCCGCAAGGAGCAGCGGGAGAATAAGACGGCGCGGCGCAGTGGCGCAAGGTGGATCGTTGCGACCTCGCTTTGACGCGGCGCGTGTGGCGGGAGGGCTTTGCGGCGTCGGGGTCCAGTCGGCGAGCAGCAGGAAGAGCAGGCCCCAGATCGGTCGGGGGCCGAGATTCGCCCAGAGGGTGAACGTCAGGAAGACTGCCGCCAGGCGATGGCGTGTGGACAGATCCGAGTTGACCACGCGCCATAACGCCAGCATCCCGATCAGGTCGAACAATTGCGGCCCGGGCTCCAGGCCGTCGCGGATGGTCCACAGCAGAAGCGGCAGGCCGATGATCGCCAGCCAGAGCCGGTGAGCGGAGAGGATCGGGCGAGCGGCAAATCCGACGAGCAGCGCAGCGGCCAGCAACGGCAATGCGGACAGCGCGTCGATCCCGCCGAGGGTCCAGACGACGTAGAACGGGACGCCGCTGCACCAGTCGGCTTCGTTGGCGAGATCGAGAGTCAGCAGAGCGTGCGCGGGGAAGAGCGTTCCGGAAATCACCTCTCTCCCGCGAGCCAGATGCCACCAGAGGTCGGGCGAGGAGAGGGGATGCTGGACGAGTAGAACGATCAGCGCTGCGCAGCAGACCGTTGACCACAGAAGGTGCTTCGACGGCGTGGCGAGCCTGGTTGATCGAAGCGGAGAGGCCATCGATTCCCGACATGAAGATGAACTGGCGAGGGACCGCTGGCTGCACCATCGTGGTCGGGGCGGAGATCGGGCCATCTCGCGCCTGCGGTCGGGTCGATTGCCGGACAGAATCGCGAGGACGCAGGCACAATTCGACTGCGCCCTCGCATACGGACTTCAAGTGCACGTCAGCCGAATCCGGTCGCTACTGCGCAGCAGTGCGGGCAGCTTGCATTTCTGCCTTGCGTTCATCCGCGGACATTTCGGGTTCGGGTTGTTCCGGCGCGTCGGCGACGCCTTCGGAAACGCTGGCGCCGCAGCCGACGTGGACGATCGGCACGGCGGAAATGGCCAGCAGCAGCAGAAATCGTTTGATCAGCACGACATCAGTCCTTGGCTCGGTTGCACGTTGGATCAGGAAGAGACCGGCGTTCGGATCGTTGGATCGAAGACGTTTTGAAATCAGAAGTCGCCAATCGTATTTCCATCGGAGCGATTGCCGAGGTTCCCCCAGGTCTGCAGGTTGATGTTTTCGCTAATGAACTTGACGGCACCGTCACAGAGGAGCGCGTGGACGCCGCCGGTGTGCAGGCTACGGGCTGCAGCATTGGCGCGATCTGAGTTGACGCCGCAGTCATAGGATAACTTGTTATTAGGACCGACGTAGGTGTTGAAGAATGATGACTGGGGAAAATAGGCGTAGAACCATGAGGCGCCCGTCTGCCGGCTCCCGCTAGTATCCTGGCTGCCGGCCGTGCAGACGGTATTGTTCCCTGAATCGTTGGTGTTCAATTTGTAGAAGCCGATGACGACCTCCGATACGGCCAACGTATTGGATGTGCCGTCGAGGATGTCCCGAATTCCAATCCTGGTGTTCTGGCCGAACAGCCCTGGCGGATTCGTAGTCAAGCGAGTTGTCAGCCCGACGCTGCCGGCGTAATTCGTCGTGGCGTAGGAGCCATCGGGTGCATGTCCTCCGACGGAGTTCCCGGACGGATCCCGCCAGGGAACCTGGCCGTTGCCTGGATCGGACGGGCAGCGAAATGCCGGGATAATCTGGCGGCGGGCACCGTTCGGCGAAGCTCCGTTGACGCCACCATTGCCATCAGTGCCAGAAGTCCCCTGCCCCATGTTCCAGTTGATCTTATTGTAAAGGGGGGCTTGGTCAACCTGCGGCAGCAGCCGTGGCAGCCACGCAATGTTGCCGCTGTACCACGCGTCCGGTGCGGCAAAGGAGTTCCGAACTCTGCCGGGCGGGAAGTGGTTGTAGATGTCATGGTAGTTGTGCAGGGCAAGGCCGATCTGTTTCAGGTTGTTGCGGCACTGAGTCCGGCGAGCGGCTTCGCGCGCCTGCTGAACGGCCGGCAGCAGGAGGGCGATCAGAATGGCGATGATCGCGATGACCACCAGCAGCTCGATCAGCGTAAAACCACGACGCGATCTCTTCATGATGAGGACTCCTGAAGCTGAGAATGAGACGAAGTGCCGAGCGGCCATCAGCAGAACGCTGAAAATGACGTTGCGACTATGCCACGAGTTTCGCGACAAGACAACCCCCTAAGTCATTCTTTTCCACACAAAGGTCAGAACTGACTTTGGCATGACCGTGCTAATCTGGACACGATCTCCGGGACAACCCTTGCCGCTCGACGGCCTGAATCGGTGGAAACCCGGACGCGGCAAGTGCGCGGCGGCGACGGAGCACGGAGTCGCTACCGACTTGAACAAGCAGTCTCCACGCGACGATTGCTCCGCGGACAACTATGGGAACCGCGGGTTGGATCCGCCCGGGAGACGCTGAGCGGTCGAGAGCTCAAGGCGTCTGGCGACCGGCCGTCGCTTCGATCTGACGGATGGTGTCGTCGATCGCGGTGTCGTGCTCGAAGTGTCGGGCGACGGTGCGGCAGGCCTCAGTCACCTTGGGGACGTCCAGCAGTCGGCGGAGCTGCGCCGCAAGCCGAGTCGCGGTGAACTGCTTCGGCGGGAGCGCGAGGCCGACGCCGAGGCGTTCGATCCGGTGGGCGTTGTCGGGCTGATCGTGAGCCAGGGGCATGATGAGTTGCGGGATGCCGGCGGCAAGGGCCTGCGAGGTTGTGCCGATGCCGCCGTGATGGATCAGGGCGGCGCAGCGGGGCAGCAGGGCCTTCAGGGAGACATAGTCCTGCTGGATGACGCCGGCGGGAAGCGGATCGGGAACCTGCTGGCGGAATGGGGTCAGGATAATTCCACGACGGCCGAGAGCGGCCAGGGCCTGCGCTGCCGCGGCGAAGTAGGGTCCGGCCTGCGTCATGCCGCTGCCGAAGGTGACGGCAATCGGAGGCGTGCCGGCTGCCAGGAAGTTCTGCAGATCGGGCGAGAGGGGTTCCACCGTTCCGTCGAAGCGGGGGAAGCCGGTCTGGAGGAAGTTGGCGGGCCAGTCGGGGGCGGTGGCGTACCAGGCGGGGAACAGGCCGATGGTCTTGCCCGTGCCGTGAATCCAGCCCTTGAGGTAGCGTCGCTGACGGGGGAGGCCGAGTTCTTTGCGGAGCGGGCCGACCGATTTGTTGAGCGCCGGATCAATGATGAAGTGGTCAGCGATCCAGAAGATGACGCGGACCATCCAGCGGGGGGTGCGGGAGCCGAAGGGCATGCCGGGCAGCAGCGGGGGATCGACATCGCTGCGAAGCAACGAGGGTTGCAGATGCAGGACGGCCAGCGGTACGCCGAGCGCTTCGCCGGCGGTGATAGCGCCGAAAGCGAGCGAGCCGGCGACGACGACGAGATCGGGATGAGCCAGTTGCTGCTGCCGGACGAGCTCAAACTGTTCGCGGACGGCGCGGGGCATGAGATGATTGCCGAGGACGGCCCCGGTCGCGCGGGTCGGATGCCAGATATCGGGATGGTCGAGCAGATTCAGGTATTCGTCACGGGTTCCCAGTTCCACGGTTTCGAGCCCGAGCGCCTGAGCCTTGGGGACGAAGTAGCCGTTGGTGGCGACGGTGACCGTGTGGCCGCGGCGCTGGAGTTCGGCGGCGAGGCCAAGAAACGGGTTGACGTCGCCGGCGCTGCCGAAGGGGATGAGTAAGGCGTGCATGGCGGGGCGCATCCTGCGGGGGGCGGGCACAGGGGATGACACGGAGGGATACAAAGAGTTCGAGGAAATGTCGAATGAGGAAGGCGGAATGTCGAAAGGAGTCGAGAGCCGGAAAGGAAGATTGACCGCAGAGGCGCGGAGGACGCGGAGAAGAGAAAGGCGGAGACGAGGAACGACCACGAATTTCACGAATGGACGCGAATGAGGAAGAGGAAAGGGAACCACAGAGGGCACGGAGATGAGTTTGATGGCGATGGGAGAGGGATTGAGGGCGTGAGTTCAATTCGTTGAGACGGGCGAGGTAGAGCCTCGGAGGAGGGAGTTCCCAAGCAGTGCCTGGGAACGAGTGCCGGCCTGACTCATCGGAATGGGGGCGAGAGACGTGTGCTACTGGCGGGCGAGCAGCCGAGGGCACACGTGAGCCCGCTGGTGCACGCTGCCTTGCCTGGATGTGGATGTTGAAGACCGGGGCTTCGCGAAGACGCTCCAGCCCCGGCCACCCGCCGCTCCAGCCCCGGCCACTCGCCGTTTCTGCGCCGGCCACTCGTTGAGCGCGGATCGGCCGGGCGCGCCCGGCCCTACGCGAGGAGTTCGTGCTGGACTTCGCCCGAGGGGACGACGCGGTTCGGGCGGTGGAGCTGGTCGTAGACTTCGTGCAGCGGGGGGATGCCGAGCGCGTAGTACATTGTCGAGAGGATGTCGCCGGGGATGAGCGGGCTGCTGGCAGGGAAGGCGCCGGTTTCGTCGCTGGTTCCGTAGATCTGCCCCTGGCGGAAGCCGCCGCCGAAGAGCTGCAGGCTGTAGCAGAAGTTCCAGTGGTCGCGGCCGCCGTTGTTGGCGTTGATCCGCGGCGTGCGGCCGAAGTCCCCGAAGACCGCGACGATGGTCCGGTCGAGGAGGCCGCGCGAGTCGAGGTCGGTGACCAGGCTGCTGCAGGCGGCGTCGAGCTGCGGCAGGAGCGTGGTCTTGAGGTTCTGAAAATTGCTGCCGTGGGTGTCCCAGGTGGCGTTGGCGTCGGGCGCCCAGGAGACCGTGACGACGCGGGTGCCGGCTTCGATCAGCCGGCGGGCCAGCAGCGTGCTCTGACCGTAGATATTGCGGCCGTAGCGTTCGCGGTCGGCGTCGGATTCTTCATTGAGCCGGAAGGCCCGTTGCGAGGCTTCCGAGGAGAGGAGGTCCATGGCGCGGTCCTGCATGGCGGTCATTTCGACCGGTCCGGACTCACCTTTGCGAAGCGGCAACTGGGAACCGAGCGTCGAAAACAGTGATCGGCGCTGGGCCAGCCGGGCCGCGGAGACGTCGGTCTCCAGCGTCAGTTCCGGGACTTTGAAGTCGGGCGCATTCGGGTCCTTCAGAACGAACAGGGGATCGTACGACCGGCCCATGAAGCCGGCGAAGAACCCCGGCTGCGGCGGATTGCCGGCCCCTTCCTGCGTGATGTAGGGGAGATGGACGTGCGACAGCACATTCGGCGGCGTGGGGCGGAGCTTTGCCAGGACCGGTCCCATGTGGGGATGATCGGTGGCAGAGGCGAGGCCGCCGACTTCGCCCCGGTCGACGCCGGTCAGCGCGGTATAGACCGCGGCCCCGTGCGAGTTGTTCACGCTGTGATGCATCGACCGGACGACGGTCGAGCGGTGGGCGAGCTGCGCCATTCGGGGGAGATGCTCGCTCATCTGGTAGCCGGGGAGCGAGGTGCTGATCGGCTTGAACTCGCCGCGGATGCCGTCCGGGGCCTGCGGCTTCATGTCCCACATGTCGAGATGGCTGGGGCCGCCGTCGAGGAACAGCATGATGCAGTTATCGGCGGTCGCACGGATGCCGTACTGGCCGGCTTCGTGCTCCGCGGCCAGGAGCTGCGACAACGACAGCCCGCAGCCGGCCGTTCCGAGCATGCCAAGCTGCAGCAGCCGGCGGCGGGAGAGGGGGGGTAATTGCGGGAATGACGGTTCGCTCGTGGAGTGCATCTTCATCGGCGGGGTGCTCATTCTGTGCGGCGGGGTTGTCCGGTCGGTGAGGCGTCGCAACATCGACGGCGGGACGATGCAATCTTACACGTCCGAAGCGGCAGTCGACCAGACCACACATCAACATTTTCTGATCAGACGGTTCCCGCAGGCCGTTCGCAGCGATTACGATCCCGCCGATGAACTTTCGATGAGATCGGCCGCGGCTCCCTGACGGAGACGATGGGGCGGGGTTAGACTCGCCGACGAGCGGCTGTCGAGCTGCCGGCAATTGTGGTGTCAGGACGCGGAAACTCGGGCCGTCCCCCAGCGAGGTTGCGAAAGTCCGGGGGCTCGAAGACTCGACCCCGGCCACCCAGGCGGGTCCGGACAAATCAGAAAAGCGGTGAGCCTCGAAGACTCGACTCACCCTACAAATGTGAATGTGGAAGAGGGTTTTATGAATCGTCGGATGGGAATGTGGGTGCTGGCCGGTGTCAGCGCGGGGCTGATGGTCTGGGGGGCGGCGGGCATCGCCGCCAATGCCACTCAGAGGGCCAGGGGGATCGTGTTTCACGACGCGAACAACAATCAGAAGTTCGACGCTGAAGAGAAACCGCTGCCGGGCGTCCGGGTGTCGAACGGGCACCAGATCGTCACCACGGACTCCAACGGCCGGTACGAGCTGCCGATCGATGACGACACGACGCTGTTCGTGATCAAGCCGCGCGGCTGGCGGACGCCGTTGAGCGAGCACAACCTGCCGCGGTTCTATTACGTCCACAAGCCGCACGGTTCGCCAACGCTGAAGCATCCGGGCGTGGCGCCGACCGGGCCGTTGCCGGAATCGGTCGACTTCCCGCTCTATCCACAGGCGGAGCCGGAGAAATTCGAGGCGATTCTGTTCGGCGACACGCAGCCGCGGGATCAGAAGGAAGTCGACTATATTGCGCATGATGTGGTCGAAGACCTGGTGGGGACGAAGGCGTCGTTCGGCGTGACGCTGGGGGACATCGTCTTCGATGATCTGGCGATGATGGAACCGCTCAACAAGACGATCGCGCTGCTGGGGATTCCCTGGTACAACGTCGCCGGGAATCACGACATCAACTACGACGCCAAGACCCGCAAGCACGCCAACGAGACGTTCGAGCGGGTTTACGGACCGTCGTACTACTCGTTCGACTACGGTCCGGTGCATTTCCTGGTGCTGGACGACATCGCCTGGGAGATCGATGGCAAGACCGGCAAAGGAAGCTATCACGGCGGGCTGGGCGAAGAGCAGATTGCGTTCATCAAGACCGACCTGGAGCAGATTCCCGCTAATCAGCTCGTCGTACTGATGATGCATATCCCGCTCAACGAAGTCGACGACCGGCACGGGCTGTACCGGCTGATCGAAGAGCGGCCGTTCTGCATTTCAATCTCGGGGCACACGCACCATCACGAGCACCTGTGGATCACCGACAAGGACGGCTGGAAGGGGCCGAAGCCGCATCACCACATCATCAACGTGACCGTCTGCGGAAGCTGGTGGACGGGGGCCCCCGACGAACGCGGCATTCCGCACACCACGATGGCCGACGGCGCGCCGAACGGGTATTCGATCATCTCCTTCGACGGCACGGACTACAAACTCGACTTCTTCGCCGCCGGTCGCCCGGCGGATCACCAGATGGAGATCGACGCCCCGGAAGAGATCGCGGTGGCGCAAGTCGCCGAGACGCCGGTGTTCGTGAACTTTTTCAACGGTTCCGAGAAGTCAAAGGTGGAGTTCCGCGTCGGGTCAGGACCGTGGCAGGCGATGGCGCACACGCGGGAAATCGATCCGAAGCTGCAGCGGACGTATGAGCGCGAAGAGGCGATTCTGAATCGGGCGAAAGAAGCGAAGGCCCCCCCGCCCTGGCGACCGATGTCGAAGCCGAAGGCGTCGTCGCATCTGTGGAAGGGGCTGCTGCCGGCCGGCGTGGATGCGGGGACGCATTCGATTGAGGTCCGGGCGACGGATGATTTCGGCCGGACACATACCGACCGGAGGGTGCTGCGGGTGATTGAGGGGGGCTGAGAGGCATTCCACATACCGAGTGAGTTAATCGAACGCACCGGCTGCGGTTAGCTCTTCAGAACCGAGCAATCGGACTGGAGAGAATCCGTGACCGGTGCGACTTCGTTTTCGGAGCCAATAATCAGCGTCGTCTGGCCGCGGTGGCTGGTCATGTGGATGATCGCAGTCGCCGTCTACGCACTGTTGAAGTGGTTGAGCTGGCAGACGTCCCCGACGACGCACGTGCCGGCCTGGAAACACGCTGCGTATCTGCTGGCCTGGCCCGGAATGGACGCTGGCGCATTCCTGCGCCTATCCCCAGCGGTCGTCGTCCGCCCGTCACTGGCAGAATGGGGCTTCGCGGCTACCAAGCTCTCTCTTGGACTGCTGACTTTATTTTTCAATTCCGAGTTCCTGTCCGACTGCGATCCGTACCTCCTCGGCTGGATCGGCATGGTCGGTCTTGTGCTGACGCTGCACTTCGGACTGTTTCACCTGCTGTCGTGCGTCTGGCGATGCGCAGGCATCAACGCAGCTCCGCTGATGGACTGGCCGGTCGCCTCCACCAGCCTCAGCGAGTTCTGGGGCCGGCGGTGGAACCGGGCCTTTCGCGACCTAACTCACCGCTTCGTGTTTCGTCCGCTGCTGCCGCGGCTGGGAGCAACCGGCGCACTCTGGGCGGGATTTGCCCTGAGCGGCCTTGTCCATGATCTGGTGATCTCGCTGCCGGCCGGCGGCGGTTGGGGACTCCCAACCCTCTATTTCTTGCTGCAGAGCGCAGGCATCACCTGCGAGCGCAGCCGACGGGGGCAGCGACTCGGCCTCGGTCGCGGCATACGCGGATGGTTGTTCACGGCAACCGTCCTGCTGCTCCCGGTCCCGCTGCTGTTTCACCGCCCGTTTGCCGTCAACGTGATCGTTTCTTTCCTGCAGGCCCTGGGAGCCGCAACATGACACTTGCCGATGCAATCTTCTGGACCGGGGCCGGGCAGCTTTGCGTACTGGTCGCCTCGGCCCTGGTGCCAATTCAGCTCGACTGGCGAATTCAGCTTGCCGGGCTGCCGCCGTTGCTGCGGCAACTCTTCTGGATCTATGGCGGCTATATCGTGCTGTCGATTATGAGCCTTGGCGTTATCTGCCTGAGCTGTGCGGAAGAGCTCGCCGAAGGGAGTCCGCTGTCTCGGTCGTTCTGCGCGTACGGCCTGCTGTTCTGGGGAGTCCGGCTGGGACTTCAGCCGTTTCTCGCTACGGGTCCGCATCTGACGACCTGGTGGCTGCGAGCCGGGTATCACCTGCTGACGGTGTTGTTTGGTGGCTTTACCGCAACCTATGCGTGGGGTGTATTTCATTAAGACGGGACAGAACGTCAGTGCACGAAATGTCGCCGGCGAAAAAAGATCCTCGACGGGGAGTGGTCGAGTCACATCTTGCGCCTAGAAATCTGCTGAAACTCACCGGTGAGAACGTGCGGTTTCTCCTCCCCGACAAACGTAGACATCAGGCGGCCGAGCGCCGCGAAAGGGTTTATCATGCTCCATCAACGTTGGATTGCAGTTGCGGCTGTCGCCGCCGTCGTCAGTCTGTCCGCCAGCTCCGCCGAAGCCGGCAAGTGCCGCCAGAACTCGCGGAAGGCGATGCGTCAGACGCAGACTGTCGCCTACCACCAGCCGGCCGTGGCCCTTGTCGCGGCGGTCGCGGTGGCGGCAGCGCCTGAGAAGAAGGATATCATCGATACCGCGGTCGCCGCGGGCAGCTTCAAGACGCTCGCTGCGGCCCTGAAGGCCGCCGATCTGATCGACACGCTCAAGGGCAAGGGCCCGTTCACCGTTTTCGCGCCGACGGATGAGGCTTTCGCTAAGCTGCCGGCCGGCACGGTCGAAGACCTGCTGAAGCCGGAGAACAAGGCGAAGCTGGTTTCGATCCTCACATACCATGTCGTCGCGGGCAAAGTGATGGCCGCCGACGTCGTCAAGCTGAAGGAAGCGAAGACCGTTCAGGGGAAGGCCGCCAAGATCACCGTCAAGGGCGGGAAGGTCATGGTCGACGGGGCGAACGTCGTGAAGACCGACATCGAGACGTCGAACGGCGTGATTCACGTGATCGACGCGGTCATCCTGCCGTAAGCGTCTGAACGAGATTTGACTGATGGCAGGTTGTCCGTTGCAGATTCGTTGAGCGTTGAGGGTTGAGCGTCGACGAAGATGACGACAAAAGACAAATCAGCCCACATGCGTCAAGTGGCGAGGGAGTCGATTCAGCCCGGTTGGGCCAGTGGCTGAACGCGGAACTTCTGAGAGAGAACGGGCGGAGTCGCAGTGCGGCTTCGCCTGTTCGCGTTTCGGCGAAAGAGGATTGACCGCGGAGCGGACACGAAAGCGAATCAACCACGAATTGCACGAATGGACGCGAATGAAGCCGATGCGGTCGTATGGCAGAGGCACGGAAGGGACTGGTCAGGACTGGCTTGTTGAGAGCGGAGCTGCAGTTCGGCAGGTGGGAGCCTGCCCAGCGGACTGGGACTGAGGAAGTCGGGCCAGAGCGAGGCGGAGCCTCGAAAGACGGGCGTTCCCAGGCGGAGCCTGGGAACGAGGAAAAGGATCAAGAATGGCCGGCAGAGCCGGCCCTACCCTCAGAGGAGTTCACCCTGCCAGACGGTGACGGCCTGGCCGCCGAGGATGACGCGGTCTCCCTGGGGCTTCAGGCGGAGGACGCCGCCGCGGGTCGAGATCTGGTGGGCCAGCAGTTCGGTTTTCCCGAGTTGCTCGGCCCAGTAGGGGGCGAGGCAGCAGTGGGCGGAGCCGCAGACCGGGTCCTCGTCGACGCCGACCGCCGGCGCGAAGAAACGGGAGACGAAGTCATACGGAGCGCCATCGGATCTGGCCGTGACGATCACGCCTCGCGTGGGAACTTCGCCCAGTCGGCGGAAATCGGGTCGGACGGACTTGACCGCGGCGGGCGAGTCGAGCACCACGAGGTGGTCGAAGCGTGTCTTTCCGACGAACAGCGGATCGCGAACTCCCAGCGCCTCCAGCACGCCGGGGCTGGGGGGAGCTTCGGCGGCCGGCAGAGCCGGGAAGTTGAGTTCGAGGAATTCTCCGGCCCGGTCGCAGGTCAGGAGTCCGCTCTTCGTATGAAATCGGAGCTGGCGATCTGCGGGGGCCGTCCCGGAGGACCAGAGGGCGTGGGCGGTCGCCAGCGTGGCGTGGCCACAGAGGTCGACTTCGACGGTCGGCGTGAACCAGCGGAGTTCGAGGTCTTCGCCGAGGGGCCGGACAAACGCGGTTTCGGAAAGATTCATTTCGGCGGCAACCGACTGCATCCAGTCGGCAGGAGCGGCGTCGTCCAGCCAGCAGACGGCGGCGGGATTTCCGGCAAAGGGGCGGTCGGTAAAGGCATCGACCTGCCAGCAGCGGACTCGGGGCATGGCGAACCTCTGCGGTTTTGAAGTTGTCCTGCAATGGGATTTCGTCTGTGATCGACGACACTCATTCCTACGAGCAGGTTCGCACACAGCGGGCGATTGGTGAAGCGCGAACCGCCATTCCACCGACCTGACGTTTCCGTTCGAGGCTGTTTCGATGCCCACCAATCCTCCTCTGCCGCCGATCCTTGTGGCCGACCTGTTTCCAACGATCAGCGATCGGTTGCTGGAGCTCCTGCGTTCCCTCGAACCGGCAGAATGGCATCTGCCCACCAGCAGTTCCCGGCGGATGGTCAAGGATGTCGCGAGCCATCTCCTTGATGGAAGTCTCCGCCGGCTGTCCATGCAACGGGATCGATACAGGTCGCCAGACCGCAATGACGGCTTGCGGGATGAGGAATCGCTGGTCGAATTCCTGAATCGTCTGAACGCCGACTGGGACCGGGCGACTCGTCGGCTTAGTCCGCAAGTTCTCATTGAATTGATCGAATGGGCTGATGCCGGCGTGGCAGCCCTGTTTCAATCGCTCGACCCGTGGGGCACGGCGATCTTTCCGGTCGCCTGGGCTGGTGAGCTCCACTCGCCGAACTGGATGGACGTCGCTCGCGAATTCACCGAGAAGTGGCACCACACCCAGCAGATTTTTGAGGCGACGGGACGCGAGAGCACGATTGTTGAACGCCGACTGATGAATCCGTGCCTGGAGACTTTTCTCAGGGCGCTGCCATGGACGTATCAGGATTTCGACGCGGCCGACGGCAGCACGCTGGCCATTGATGTCACTGGAGAAGCCGGCGGGACGTGGCATCTCGAACGGACTTCGGATGGCTGGCAGCAGGTTCCGTCAGCGCGCAGAACGCCTCACGCGACAGTCACTCTGTCGGCACTTGATCTTTGGAGACTGGTGACCAAACGTCGGTCAACAGCGAAGGTGCGACAGCTACTGCCAGTGATTCGAATTGACGGAGATCATGACCTCGCGGACCGGTTCCTGACTATGACTTCGATGATGGTTTAACGCCCTTCACGTCGACCGAGGACTGATTCAATCATGAATGCCGTCGATCTGGTCCGCAGGCTGCACCAGCACCGCCACTGGGTCAATGACCGATTGTTGTCGGTTGCGGACACGCTGCCGGACGAGGCGCTGCGCCGGTCCCTGCCGATCGGGCAGGGTTCGATCTGGAAATCGCTGCTGCATCTGTATGCGGCGGAATTTGTCTGGCTGGAAACGCTGCTCGGCAATGAGAGTCCCGTGGCGGACGGGGATCTGCCGGGGCAGCTTCCGGGCAATCAGGCAGGCCCCGGCGCCTGCCAGTCGCTGACGGAGCTCCGCACGTGGTGGAATCGTCTGCAGGAACGCTGGGAAGCTTATCTGCAGCGGCTCTCCGAGAAGGACCTGGAGGATGTTGTTTACAAATTCAGCACCAGTTCCGGGGCTGGCCGGCGGTTCGGCAGCCGCCGGGCGGACGTTCTGCTGCACGTCTGCACGCACGCGCAGTACACGACGGCCCAGGTCAACAACATGTTTCGCCAGCTCGGCGCGGCGGCGATCCCGGACGTGATGCTGATCACGCTGGCGCGGCAGGAACCGGCAACATAACGAGCGTCCTCGATGCGATCAGCCGTTCATCGCGGAGTCGTCAAAGGTGGCCGCACGGAGCTGATCGACGAGCATATGCCGTTCGAGCACCGCGATCAGTTGATTGCGATCGACCGGCTTGGTCAGGTATTCGTCGCAGCCGGCCGCCAGGCTGTTTTTGCGGGCCTGTTCCGTCGTGTCGGCGGTCACGGCGACGACCGGTCCGCGATATCCCAGGCTGCGAATCGCGGCCGTGGCGGCATAACCGTCCATGACCGGCATCTGCATGTCCATGAGGATGGCATCGAACGGCCGATTCTCCTTGATCGCCCCTCGGACGGCATCGACGGCAATGCGCCCATTCTCCGCCGAGGCCAGACTGGCTCCGACCCGCTTCAAAATCCGCGTGAGCAGCCGGAGATTGCCGGGGTTGTCTTCGGCGACAAGAATTCGTCGTCCTTCGAGTCGGAATCCGATCCGCCCCATCGCGCTGGAAGTGAGTAATCGCGGAGCGGCGATCGTCGGCGTTTCCGTCGTTTTGAGGGCGACCCAGAACGAAAACGTCGAACCTCGCCCGGGAACGCTGCTGACTTCCAGGGCGCCCCCGAGAATTTCGCTGAGCCGACGGCTGAGCGCCAATCCGAGTCCGACGCCCCCGTACGATCTCGTCAGCGAACCATCGACCTGAGAAAACGGAGAGAACAGCTCTGAGACCTGTCCGGCCGACATGCCGATGCCGGTATCGACGACGTCGACGCGGAGTTGCGGCGGATCGGGAAGCGGGTCAACAAGCAGCCGCACGAGCACACCGCCCGAGTGCGTGAATTTCACGGCGTTGTCGACCAAGCTGCTCAGAATCTGACGGAACTTCTGCACGTCGAGCAGAACGGTTTCCGGAACTTCGGGGGCGATGAAGTGCTGCAACGTCAGTTTCCGCAGCGCCACTGCGGGTTCGAAGCTGCGCAGCACGTCCAGAACGAGCAGCTTGGGCGAAGCCGCTTCTTCCACGGAATCGGCCAGTCCCGATTCGATTCGAGCCAGGTCCAGAATATCCGTCAGCAAATGCAGCAGGTGGCGGCCATTTGCGACAATCGTGCCAGCAAATTCCGGCACGACCGCGGGATCGGGGTCGTCGACCAGTAATTCCGCGAAGCCCAGGATTGCCGTCAGCGGAGTCCGCAGTTCGTGGCTCATGTTCGCGAGGAACTCGGACTTGGCTCGGCTGGCGGCTTCGGCGGCTTCCTGGAGTTGTCGCGAACTCTCGACCATCTTCCGCAGTTCCGAGGCCTGGGCGGAGATTTCGAATCGCGAGCGAATCAGCGCTTCGTTGGCTTCCAGCAGACTTGTCTCAGCACGCTTCCGTTCGGAAATGTCACGAAGAATCCCGGTGAAGAAGTGGACGTCGCCGCGCTGCACCTCGGTAATCGAAAGTTCGACGGGAAAGATCGATCCGTCGCTGCGCCGCGCTTCGACCTCGCGTCCGATCCCGATGATCCGGCGTTCGCCTGTCTGCAAGTAGCGTTGCAGATAGGAATCGTGAGCCGTGCGAAACGGCTCGGGCATCAAGCTGGCAATGTTCCGGCCAATGATCTCGGAAGCCGAGATTCGAAACATGCGTTCTGCGGCCGAGTTGAAATCCAGGACGCATCCCTCGGGCGTGATACTGATAATGGCATCGGCGGCCGCCTGGATCAGTGCGTTGTACCGAGCCTGCTCGACAGCCAGGCGGAGTTCAGAATCGCCAGATGGAGACTGGCTGGGTGACTGAGAACTCGGCGGCATTTCATCTCGCTTCCTACGATTGCAATCGGATGGGCCCGGCCCGGCGCAGGGTCTGCGAGGAATCTGAGGGGTTCATTCATCGCGAATGCGGACGGAATTGAAGAGCACGATCTTAATACGTCCAATTTTAACAGGCAATTATGAGGCAAAATTCGTCTCGGGACTCTGATCCGGTTTGATCGATCCGCCTAGAAACTTGCGGCGTTGCCGTCGCAGTTCGCTCTCAGGCCCCCGACGCCGGCTGTCTTGCGGATGCCGGACCTGCTTCTGCAGGCCGTAGCCGGGCCACGTTGATGTTCAGCGAAAATGTTGAGCCTTTTCCGGGGAGGCTGGCGACCGTAATTCTTCCGCCGAGAAGTTCGGCGAGACGCTGACTGATGGCCAATCCGAGGCCGGTGCCTCCGAAACGTCGCGTCATTGAGGAGTCGGCCTGACCAAAAGGTTCGAAGAGTCGAGCGATCTGCTCGGACGTCAGTCCGATGCCGGAGTCGTCAACCTCATAGATCAGTCGAAGTCGTTCCGGCTCAGCCCGTTCCGAGCGAATCGTGACTCTGACGCCCCCCGACTCGGTGAACTTGATCGCGTTCCCGACCAGGTTGATCAGAATCTGCCGCAGTCGTGTCGGATCGGACAGAATCGCGTCGGGGAGATCATCCGCGGTCGTCAGCGTCAGTTCCAGATTCCGCTCGCAGGCCCGTCCGCGCAACAGGGAAACCACCTCCTCCGCGGCCAAAGTCGGCGAAACCGGGATCAATTCGACGGAGAGCTTTCCCGCTTCAATCTTGGACAGATCGAGAATCTCGTTCACGATCTCCAGCAGATGCCGGCCGTTGCGCAGGATCGTGCCCGCCGCGTGCTCGACGAGGTCATCGTCGCGGTCTTCGTCCTGCAGCATCTCGGCATAACCGAGGATCGCAGTCATCGGCGTCCGCAGTTCGTGGCTCATATTGGCCAGAAATTGATTCTTCACGACATCTGCAGCCCGCGCCTGAATCAGCGCTTCGTCGAGCACTTTTCTCGCGTTCTGCTCGAACCGATGGAACAGCAGCGAGAAGCTCAGAACGCACAGGACGAGACCGGCTAATCCTGACGCCTGGAGAAATTTCAGACTCTCGGGGGTCGTTTCGTCGACGAGGGGAACTCCGGGGATTCCCCCGAGGTAGAGAATTGCGCACGCGGCAATGCTGGCGGCAGACCAGCAGAGGCTGGCGCGCAGTCCCGACAGGTTGATCGCGATCAAGGGGATTGTCGCGAACCAGGACATCGCCGGCGAGTTGGTGCCGCCCCCCAGGTAAGAGAGCGTAAAATAGACGTAGAAAGCAATACCGATGAACGCATGCCGTCCCAGGCTGATATTGCCGATCAGCCGGAAGACCACCAGGTTCGACAGCAGCAACAGCCCCGTCAACAGGGTGTTCAGCGCGGAATAGCGGGCTCCGAAGCCCCAGAAGATGACCGCGTAGATCGGGACCCAGAACAGGAGGGCCACGTCGAACAGAATGATGCGCCGCGCCTCGCGGAAGCGATCCGGAATCTCGCGCAGCGCGGGAGGAACAAAGAGTGACCAGAGGTCAACGGACATCGACCGGCTCCGCGCCCTTCGGCGGCTGAAATCGTTACGCAATCAATTCGCGCTGAAGCGGAGCGGTCGCTCAGACGGCTATCGTCAAGTTTGTCTCAGATTGGCGAGAAAAACTCCTCGTCGAGCCCCCTGTTGGCAGGGAATCTCGAGATGGGGCGGGCTTCTGACGCTTCTGAGGCTGGTGTCGAAGTTCAAGGTGGCCTGCGAACCACGAACGAGCGGCGTCCGAACACGTCATTCGGAGTCGCCGACGGGAAAGTTGACACGAGCCGCCAACTGCCCTTGATGGACGTAGCCCGACTTTGCAAGATCACGAACTCTGCGAGTTCTTCGCCCGAGATTCTAGAATTCCTCGTTGCAATCATGGCCCTTTCTGGAAGTCGCCCCCCGCAGTGAGCCGTCTTGCAGACTCACCATCGCCGATTCACGCTCAGTTACTCCATGGCCGCGTCTTAGTTGTTGACGACAACGTGGACCATCGGAACATGTTGATGCTTTTTCTCGTGCGAGCGGGAGCTGACGTCGTCTGCGCCGAGAATGGTCAGCAGGCGCTGGAAATCGTCGAGCGGACTCTCCGTTCGGACGCCAAGATCGATCTCGTCGTGACCGACCTGATGATGCCTGGCATGAACGGAACGGACCTTGCCGAGGCCGTTCGCGACCGCGGCTGGACGATCCCCCTGATCGCCTGCAGCGCTGCGGTCATGCCGGAAGAGCAGGCCGCGTGCCTGTCGGCTGGCTGTAACGCCTTTGTTCCCAAGCCGATCCGACGAATGGACTTCCTGGAAACGTGCGCCGAATGGTTGCGATGAACTCGCGTGTGGGGGCCTGAGGGGCCGAACCAGCCACGGTCGGTAAAACGGGATCAGGCCCCGTCGAAGTCCCAGTTTATGGGATCGAATCTGCCCGCAGTTCTTGACAAAACAACGCCTATTGATATGTTGCATGGTGGTGTCATGAACTGATTTCGCCGATTTCAGTTCCCGCGGCGGGGAGTTGGCTGGTCACTCCCGGCCGTCCGATCCGCCCCGTGGGGGTCTATCAGCAATTGCCGGAGTGTTGATCGATGCGTTGGAGTCGCCAGGTACTGCCGTTGCTGATCGTTGCCGCATTCGGCCCGGAACTGCTCGCCGCCCCGCCAAAAGGTCTCGGTGATCCCGGGACGCTCACGGGACTGCGGATTGAGCCGAATCTGGAAGGAAAAGGTGTCCTCGTCCGCGGACGGGACGCCCGGCAGCAGCTCTTCGTTACGGGAATTTACTCGTCGGGCCAGTTCCGAGACCACACCCGCAGCGTGCAGTACGCCGTTGAGCCTGCCGATCTGGTTGAGATCGACTCAACGGGACACCTCTTTCCCCGGAAAGACGGAAAGGGAGTGATTCGCGCGATTGGCAGCGGAGTGGCCGCCGAGCTGCCGCTGGAAGTGACCGGAATCGCCCAGGACGTCCCGATCAATTTCAAGAATCAGGTCGTCCCAATTTTCACCAAGCTCGCCTGCAACAGCGGCGGATGCCACGGTAAAGCCAGCGGCCAGAACGGCTTCAAGCTCTCTCTGCTCGGGTTCTATCCGGAAGACGATTACGAGTTTCTGGTAAAAGAGGGGCGCGGTCGTCGACTGTTTCCCCCGTCCCCCGGCGAAAGCCTGTTGCTGATGAAGGCCGTCGGACAGGCCCCGCACGGCGGCGGCAAGCGAATGGATCCGGACAGCTATGAATACCGGCTGATTCACCGCTGGATTGAGCAGGGCATGCCCTACGGACTGGAGAAAGATCCAGTCGTTGTCGGCATCCGCTGCCTTCCGGAGAGTCGCGTCATGGACCGGGGAGCCGAGCAGCAGGTGACAGTCGTCGCCATGTACAGCGACGGTTCGACGGAAGACGTGACGCGCATGGCGCTCTACGAGCCCAACGATCCCGAAATGGGGGAAGTCAGCCTGACCGGTCTGGTGAAGACGCACGATCTTGCGGGCGAAGTGGCGATCATGGCCCGCTATCAGGGTCAAGTTTCGACGTTCCGATCCACCGTCCCGCTGGGGGCTGAGATCCTGAACCGGCCGCCTGTGAAGAACTTCATCGACGAGGCGGTGTTCGGCAAGCTCGATGTTCTCGGCATTCCGCCGTCCCCGGTCAGCGACGACGCGACGTTCCTTCGTCGCGTGTCGGTCGACCTGACTGGAACACTGCCGACCGAAAGCGACGTCGCGAAATTCCTGGCGGACAGCGCTCCGGACAAACGGGCAAAGCTGATCGACAGGCTGCTCGACAGTCCGGAATACGCAGACTACTTTGCCAACAAATGGAGCATGGTGCTGCGGAACAAGCGCCGGGGTAATGACGCGCTGTCGCCGACATATGCATTCCACCAGTGGATCCGGTCCAGCCTGTACGAAAACAAGCCGTACGACGAGTTCGTCCGGGAGATCCTGACGGCCTCGGGCAGTCCGGAGGACAATCCCCCTGTGACCTGGTATCGGGAAGTCGACCAGACCAACGAGCAGGTCGAGGACGTGGCGCAGCTCTTCCTGGGACTGCGGATTCAGTGCGCCCGTTGCCACCACCACCCCTTCGAGAAGTGGAGTCAGGACGACTACTACGGACTGTCGGCCTTCTTCAGCCGAGTCGGCAAGAAGAATATGGTCGGGGGCAACCCGCAGTTCCGTGACAAGCGAGTATTCCACAACGATGCCGCAGGACCTGCGTTGGCGCGTAATGAACGATCCGGAAAAATGCTCTCGCCAACGGGCCTCGGCGCCCCGACTCTGGCGCTGAGTGCCGATCAGGATCCCCGCGTCCATCTGGCGGACTGGATGTCCGCTCCGGAAAATCCGTTCTTTGCGAAGGCGCTGGTCAATCGGTATTGGAAGCACTTCTTCAGCCGGGGCATCGTGGAGCCCGAAGACGACATGCGCGAGACGAACCCGCCGGCCAACCCGGCCCTGCTCGACGGTCTGGCGAAGCACTTTGTCGATTCGAAATTCGATCTCAAGCAGCTCGTCCGGGAAATCTGCAACTCCAGCACCTATCAACTCAGTGCTCTGCCAAACGAGTATAACCTGAAGGACAAGCAGAATTTCTCGCGGTACTACCCGAAGCGGCTGACGGCCGAGACGCTCTACGACGGCTTCCACCGCGTGACGGCTACGACCCAGGCCTACGGCGGCCTGCCGGCCGGGACTCGAGCGTCACAGCTTCCCGATCCGACCGTTGGTCCGTACTTCCTGAAAGTCTTCGGACAGCCGCAGGCGGACACCGCGTGCGAGTGCGAGCGATCGCAGGAAGCCAACCTGGCGCAAAGCCTGCACCTGCTCAACAGCGCCGAGGTCCAGACGAAGATCTCAGCCGCGAACGGACGGGCTGATCTCCTCGCGAAGGACAAGGACCGAAAAGACGAAGACAAGCTCCGCGAGCTCTATCGCTGGGTCTACGCCCGCGAACCGGACGCCGAAGAGCTGCGAGTGGGCCTCGCGCACGTGGAAAAGCACAAAGAGAACCCGAAGGTCGCCTACGAGGACATCACGTGGGCGCTGATTAATACGAAGGAGTTTCTGTTCAATCATTGAGAATTGAACGGACCTGATCACGAAGAGCCCCGGCGGACGCCGGGGCTCTTTTTTTGCCATGATTCGAAACGCCCCAAGGGCCTGAGTCACGTCACCCGCGGCAGGCGGCTGCAGCACTTGCGTTCGGGGCCATTCTTATGGTCGGCGCCGCTCAGTCGGCCCTGCAGGGTACCCTGCGTGTGGGAGAATCGGACTGCGTCAGCCTCGCATACAGCAAGCGGCCTGTGCCTACCTCGCGATTCCCAATCAGTCGCCGCATATGCTCGCCCGGGCCCTGAGCGATGCAGATGGCATCTGCGTTCGATCGGGATTTCATTGCGCCCAGCCGCTGCACGAGTGCACGGGCTTTCCGGCGACGCTGAGGCTGTCGTTCTACGCCTATAACCAGCCCGAAGAGATCGACGTCTTCTGCAGCGCCTTCGAACGCCTGCTCGCCGCCAGCCCGCGCTGAATGTCCGTTGGACCGCCGGTGATCATGCGACGACAGCGGGGTCTTCTGCGGCGTGGATGGCGGTCATGGCAGGCTCAGCGTTGGGCTGGCTTGAGAGATGACCTTCCGGCTTCTTCCGCCCGAACTCCGCAAGTCGCTGCATCAGGACGTAGAACACAGGCACGAAAAATACGGCCAGGACCGTCGCTGCGATCATGCCGCCGAATACCGCCGTCCCTAGAGCCCGACGGCTGGCCGCTCCGGCGCCCGTCGCGTTGATCAACGGCACGATTCCGAGGATGAATGCGAACGACGTCATCAGAATCGGACGGAATCGCAGCCGGGAGGCCTCGATCGCCGCCTCGTTGATCGAACGTCCGTGAGCCCGCAGTTCTCGGGCGAACTCGACGATCAGAATAGCGTTCTTGCTGGCGAGGGCGATGATCAGCACGATGCCGATCTGCGTGTAGATGTTGTTGTCCATGCCTCGCACCGAGACGGCAATGACCGTCCCCAGCAGGGCCAATGGCACCACCATGATCACGGCGGCCGGCATCAGCCAGCTCTCGTACTGGGCGGCCAGAACCAGGTAAACCATCAGTACGCCGAGCGCGAAGACATAGACGGCCTGCGAGCCGACCCGCTTCTCCTGGAACGACATGCCGGTCCACTCGTAGCCCATCGACTGCGGCAATTCGGTCGCGGCCATCTGCTCCATCAGCAGCAGCGCCTGGCCGGAACTGACGCCCGGGGCGGCGGAACCGTTGATGGTCGCCGACGGATAGAGGTTATACCGCGGGACGATCTGCGGCCCGAGCGTCTTGCGAATGGTCGCGAGTGTTCCGAGCGGGATCATCTGGCCGTCGCGATTGCGCACCTCCAGCCTCCGGATGTCCTCGGGCTGCAGCCGGAACGGCTGATCGGCCTGAACGCGCACCTGGTAGGTTTTGCCGAACTTGTTGAAGTCGTTCACATAGGCCGAGCCGAGAGCCGCCTGCATGGTGCCGAAGATCGAATCGAGCGGCACCCCCAGACTTTTGGCCTTCACGCGATCGATGTCGACGTAGATCTGCGGCACCCCGGCGCGAAACGTCGACTGGACTCGCGCGAGACTGGTCTGTCCGGCGGCGGATTCGACCATCGTTGTGACGACCTTCTGCAGTTCGTTCAGGCCGACGCCGCCACGGTCTTCGATCTTCATTTCGAAGCCGCCCGCAACTCCCAGCCCTCGAATTCCGGGCGGGGGGAACGCCAGAATCATTGCTTCGCGGACCGATTGAAACTTGCCCATCAGTCCCCCAAGGATGGCCTCCTGGCTCAGCTCGGGATGGTGCGCCCGCTCATCAAAGGGAGTAAAGGTGAGGAACATTGTGGCGGCGTTGGAGGTGACGGAAGAATCGAGCAACGACATTCCGCCGAGAAGAAACCACGAACGAACGCCCGGGGTTTCCTTGAGAATGGCGTTGACCCTGCGGGTGACTTCCCGCGTCCGCTCCTGAGACGCCGCATCGGGCAACTGAATCGCGACGATTGCGTAGCCCTGATCCTCGGTCGGCACGAAGCCCGTCGGCAACTTGACGAACCACCAGCCGGTCAGCCCCACCAGCCCGAGGAACAACACCATCACCAGGGCGGTCTGTCGAACGGCGACCGTGACAATCGCCGTATAGATCCCTTCAAACCAGCCGTAGACCCGGTTGAAGCCACGATAGAAGAAATTCTTCCTGGTCGGAGTCGGGCGCAAGTAGACTGCGCACTGGGCGGGCTTGAGCGTCACGGCGTTCAGGGCGCTGATGACAGCAGTGGCAGCGATCGTCAGCGCGAACTGCCGATAGAGCTGGCCGGTGATGCCGCCCAGGAACGCGGTGGGCAGGAACACCGCCATCAGCACCAGCGTGATGCCCATCACCGGGCCGATGACTTCGCCCATCGCCTTGATCGTGGCCCGCTTCGGATCGAGCCCCCCGTGGTCAATGTGGTGCACTGCGTTTTCGACGATGACGATGGCATCGTCGACAACAATGCCGATCGCCAGCACCAGACCGAACAGGGTCAGCATATTGATCGAGAAGCCCAGGGCGGCCATCGCGGCGAACGCCCCGATGATTGTGACGGGAACGGTCGTCGCCGGAATCAGCGTCGCCCGCCAGTCCTGCAGAAAGACCAGAATGACGATCAGCACGAGGACACCGGCTTCCAGCAGCGTCTTATAGACCTCGTAGATCGACTCTTCCACGAAGATCGTCGTATCGAAGGGAATGATCGCCTCGATCCCCTCGGGGAAGTTCCGTTCGAGTTCGTGCATGGCGTGTTTGACGTTCTCCGCCACCTGGAGAGCGTTGGCGCCGGGCAACTGATAAACCAGGAGGCTGGCCGCCGGCTGGCCGGCGATTTCGCACCACTGGTCGTAGGTCTGCGCCCCCAGTTCCACGCGGGCGACGTCCTTGACGCGCGTCACTCGCATGCCGGACCGGTCATCGCTGACCGTCTTGATGATGATGTCGCCGAACTGCGCGGGATCGCTGAGCCTCCCCTGCACCGACACGTTGAACTGAAACCCCTGTTCGCGGGGGGTGGGGGCCTGGCCGACCTGTCCCGCGGCGACCTGCACGTTCTGCTCGCGGATCGCGGCCAGCACGTCCTCCATCGTGAGGTTCCGCGCTTTCATGGCGTCCGGGTTGACCCAGATCCGCATCCCGTACGTTCCGCCGCCGATCACCTGGACGTCGCCGACGCCTTCGACGCGCGTCAGGGCGTCTTTGACCCGCAGCGTCGCAAAGTTGCTGAGGTAGAGATCGTCGTAGCGTCCGTCGGGCGAAATCAGCGAGGCAACCAGCGTGATGTTGGTCGACTGTTTCTTGGTGGTCACCCCCTGCCGCTGGACTTCCTGCGGCAGGCGCGGCATCGCCACGGCTACGCGGTTCTGCACCAGCACCTGCGCCTCGTCGAGGTCGGTTCCGACCTCGAACGTCACCGTCAGAGTGTACGAGCCGTTGCTCGAGCAGGTCGAAGACATGTAGAGCATGTCCTCGACGCCGTTGATCTCCTGCTCGATCGGACCGGCGACCGTGTCCGACAGCACTTCGGCGTTCGCCCCGGGATAGACCGCCGCCACCTGCACGGTGGGGGGCGTAATCTCCGGGTACTGTTCGATGGGCAGCGCCTGCAGGGATACGATGCCGACGAGCATTGTGACGATCGCGATGACATTCGCGAAGATCGGACGTTCGATGAAGAAATTCGAGATCATGGTCGCCTGTCCGCCGGGAGCGATCAGTGAGATGGCGGCGACCGGATCAGCCGCCGCGAGATTTGCGGGTGCAAGTCCTGCCGGCGCTCAGCGCCGACCGGAAACAGCAGTCGTCGCCGCGACCGGGATGGTCGGCGTTTCCAGTTTGGGTGTCACCGTCGCTCCCGGTCTGGCGCGCAGCAGGCCTTCGACGATCACCTGATCCTCAAGCGCGATCTGGCCTTCGACAACCCGCATTTCATCGACGGAAACGCCGATCCGCACAGGTCGATACTGAACTTTGCCGTCCGAGGCGACCACCAGCAAATACTGACCGGACTGATCGGTGCCGAGCGCCCTTTCGGGGACGAGAATTGCGTTCCTCCGCTCGGCGACAGGAACCCGCATCCGGACAAACATTCCCGGCAGCAGCGACCGGTCAGCGTTGGGAAAGACGCCGCGGGTCCGGAGCGTCCCCGTCCCGGCGTCGAGTCCCGGGTCGGAGTAGTCGATCTGCCCCGCGACGGGAAAATCATCGTCGGTGGCCAGGCCCAGTTCCACGGGAACAGGCGTCGTGGCCGGCCCGCCGGTGTTTGACTCAAACTGCGTCAGGGCCGGGGTTCGCAGGACATCGGCTTCACTGATCGTCGCATAGGCGTAGATGGGATCCATTTTGACAATCGTAGCCAGCACGGAGGATTCGCCGTCGCCGACGAGGTTGCCGATGTCGACGTTGATCCGGCTGATCCGACCGTCGATGGGCGCGGTCATGCGGCAGTAGCTGAGATCGAGTTCGGCGTTTCGAACGGCGATGGCGGCGGTCTCCACCTGTGCGCGGCAGGCGAGGATGGACGTTTCGTAGGTTGCGACGGCCTGATCCAGATTGGCTTTCGCCGACTCAAGCTCCGCTTCGCGGGATTTCAGGCTGGACACGGCCTGATCCATTTCGGCCTCGGTCGCAATCTGCCGCTGGAACAGGCTGCGAACCCGCTGCTCCTCCTGTCGGGCAAGCTGGATCTGCGATTCGCTCAGATTGACCTGGGCTCGGGCGACCTCCCGGGCCTTGGAAACGGTCGCCTGTTTCAGCGCCGCCTGGGCCTCCTGGAGCCGAGTTCTGGACGCGTCGAGCTGAATCTGAAAGGTCTCTTCGTCGATCACCAGCAGCAGTTGCCCCTGCTTGACTTCGGCTCCATCGACGAAGTGCCGTTCTTTGAGAAAGCCTTTGACACGGGCGCGAATCTCGACGGTCTCCATCGGCTGCGTCAGGCCTGTGAACTCCAGATACTCCGTCACCGTGCGTTGGACCGGGGTGGCGACGGTCACTTCCGGCGGGGGGGGCGGAACATAGGCGTTGGGTTTTCCGCAGCCGACGACCGCCACCGCCAGCACTAGCGGCAGTCCGCTCAATCTGATCCCCACGATCTTCCCTTTCCTGTTAACCAATCGGTCAATACAATTAACCGTTCGGTCAATATCTTAGCGGTCTTGGACGGGTGGTCAATCCCGACTGACCGCCCGGCCGGATTGAGAACGTCTGTGAAGTTCAGGTTCGCTGCCGCGAAGTATTTTCCTCAAACCGTTTTGCGAGAAAGTCTTGTGACAAATCCATGCTGATGACCGGGGTTTTACGATGGCAGGCCGTTTCCTGCTCAATTTTGTTGACGGCTTGCCGTGCCGGTCCTAGCATCCTGACCAGCCGGTCAAAACCGGGAGGAACATCTTGATGACGCCGTCCCCTCGTATTCGAGATCCCGAAGCCGTTCGCACCGCGGTGCTGGATGCCGCTCTGGAGCTGTTCGCCCGTCACGGATTTGCCGACACGTCGCTCCGGGAGATTTCACGCAAGTCGGGCGTCTCTCACCCGTTGATTCTGCACCACTTCGGCAGCAAGGAGGCTCTTTACTCGGCCGTCAAACGCCGGGTGGTCGAAGGCTACGCTCAGCGTTTCCCCGCGGCGGCCAGGGCCATCAACCGGCCGATCAATCTCCGCGCCGAAATGAAACGCGTGCTGACCTATGTCGGCGAGAACGAACTGGCGCTGAAACTTTGCGCCAGAACGCGCGTGGATGACGACTACCAGGTGTGGCCGGGCGAGCCGGATCTCTTCAATCTGATCCAGCAGCGAATCACCGTCGCCCAGCAGAAAGGTCTGGTTCGCCAGGATCTCGACGCACAGCAACTCAGCGTGATGATTCTCGGCATTGTCTTTTTCTGGCTCGATAATCGCCAGCACTTCGCGCAGAGGTTTGGCAAGCCGATCGACGACGACGCCTTTCTGGATACCGCCGTCAAAATGATTGAGGACGGCCTTCGGCCGCGGGCGACGACTGACGCCGGGCCGGATAACGAGCAAGCTGCGATCGCTTGAGATCGATCGAGCGGCCTCAACTCCAGAGTGATACGCGTCTCCAGAGGCGGTTTGAAGGGCGCGGCCGGCAGTTCGTATTTCGCGGATTCGACGCATCACACGGATGCGCGAAGAATCGATGAATCCCCGCGCGGCACCTCGCTATGACGCGTGCGAGCGGGGCAGGTTGGCAACAACCGGGGTACAATTCTCCCCGCTCCGATCCAGCCAGGTTGCTTTTGATTGAGTCTTCTGATGACGACGCTCAAAATTGCGCTGCTGCTCTGCCTCGCGGCCCCGGCCTGTTGCTCCGCCGCCGACGGCTTTCTCCACAATGGCGTCACCGCCCATCGCGGCAATTCGGGAGAGTTTCCCGAGAGCACGCTCCCCGCCATCCGCAGCGCTCTCGAACTCGGCGCGGACTGGGTCGAAGTCGACCTGTTCCGCACCCGTGACGGCCAGCTCGTCGTTCTGCACGATCGGACCACTGGTCGCGTGGGCGACAAGAATCTCGTGGTCGCCGAGTCGACATTCGATGAACTGCAGACCGTCGACGTTGCCACCGATTTCCGCAAGCGATCGGGCCAGTCGATCGAGGAATGTCCGCCGCAGCGCATTCCGACGCTCGAACAGGTTCTGCGGCTGATCATGACGCAGTCGCAGACGCGGATCTCGCTGCAGCCGAAGATGGACTGCGTCCCTCAGGCCGTCGAGCTGGTGAAGCAGCTCAAGGCCGAGCGCTGGGTCAGTTTCAACGATGGCAACCTGGATTACATGACGCAGGTGAAACAGCTTGCTCCGGAGATCCCCGCCATCTGGGACCGCGGACCGGCCACCAGCATCGACGACGACATTCGCATCGCCCGCGAACGCAACTTCTCCTCGCTGATCCTGCAGCACTCGGGCGTCACCGCCGAGAAGATCCGCAAGATCCGCGCGGCGGGCCTGGAAGCGGGCGCCTGGACGGTGAACGACCGGGCCACGATGGAGCGGCTGCTTGACCTGGGGGTCGAACGCCTCTACACCGACTTTCCCCGCCTGGCCCTGGCGCTCAAGGCGGGCCGGCGCTTTCAGGCGGTCGCCTGCGATGGCCATTACCCCAAACACCTGCAGGGGGTCTGCACGAACGACCGGGACGCCATCTACTGGTCCTTCACCGACGTCCTTGTGCAGACCGATCTCGCCGGCAAAGTGCTGCGAAAGATCCCGGTCGCCGATCATCATGGCGACCTGTGCCAGCATGATGGCCGGCTTTACGTCGCCGTGAACCTGGGTCAGTTCAACCAGCCCGCCGGCAAAGCCGATTCCTGGGTCTTCGTTTACGACGCCGACTCGCTGCAGGAACTCGCCCGTCATAAAGTTCCTGAGGTCGTGCACGGGGCCGGGGGCATGGCGCATCGCGACGGCCGATTCTTCGTCGTGGGTGGGCTGCCTCCCGGTACAAACGAAAACTACGTCTATGAATACGACGATCAATTCCAGTTTCAGCGGCGTCACGTCCTTGCCAGCGGTTACACGTTGATGGGCATTCAAGCCGCGGCCTTCGATGGCGAACACTGGTGGTTCGGCTGCTACGGGTCGCCCCGCCGGCTGCTGAAGGCCGACGCCAGCTTCCAGCTTGTCGGACAGTGGGACTTCGACGCCTCACTGGGCATTGTCGATCTTCCCGACGGCCGCCTGCTCGTCGCGCGCGGTACAAGCAGCAAGGATCAGGGTTGTACGGGCCGTCTCGAAGTCGCGGTTCCCGACGACAAGACCGGGCTGCGGATCATCGCGGCGGAGTCCGCCACGAAGTAGCAGTCAGCAAGCCGATTGGCCATGATGACCGCAGCGTGGCCGCGCGGTCTTCAACACATTCCAAAACTGGTTTCCGAGACCATCCGCCATGTCGCACACGCCACTCGGCCGCCGGGCCTTTCTTGCGGGGAGCACGCTGGTCCTGGCGGCCGCGCAGTTCGACAGGCTCCTCACCTGCCCGCTGCATGCCGATGACGGGAAGTCTCCACTCCGCATCGGCCTCGTCACTGATCTGCACCACGCCGACAAGCCTCCCGCCGGGACGCGGCACTATCGCGAAACGCTGCGCAAGCTCGCCGAGGCCGCCGAGACGTTTCAGGCCAGTCCGCCGGCCTTCGTCGTCGAGCTGGGAGACCTGATCGATGCCGCCGATACTGTTGAGACCGAGCAGCGCTATCTGGCGACGATCAACCGCGAATTCTCCAAGCTCTCCAAAGATCGCCACTACGTCCTCGGCAATCACTGCGTCGACACGCTGAAGAAGGAAGAGTTTCTCGGCGGAGTGGAGCAGAAGGCGTCCTACGACTCGTTCGACCGCGGCGGCTGGCACTTTGTGATTCTCGACGCCTGTTTCCGCAGCGACGGCGAGCCGTACGGCCGCAAGAACTTTGTCTGGACGGACGCCAACATTCCCGCCGCCGAGCTGGAATGGCTGCGGGCCGACCTGCAGGGGACTTCGCTCCCGACGATCGTCTTCGCCCATCAGCGGCTCGACGTCAGCAACAATCACGGCGTCAGGAACGCCCCGCAAGTCCGCGAGGTTCTCGAGGCCTCCGGCAAGGTCCGCGCCGTCTTCCAGGGGCACAGCCACCAGAACGACTACAACGAGATCGCCGGCATCCATTACACGACGCTGGTCGCGATGATCGAAGGGGCGGGCGTCGAGGACAACGGCTACTCGCTACTGGAACTCGGCGACGACGGTACGATCACTCTGACCGGCTTCCGCAAGCAGCAGCACCGCCGCTGGCACCGCGGGTCCTGAACCGCAGCCGTCCGATTTCGAAGAGGCGAGGCATGGCGCGCAACGTTCGCAACCCGTTCCATCCGGGCCTGATTCTCGTCGTGCTGTTCGTCGCCGTCTCCTGGTGGCTCGCCAACCAGCCGAACGAAAATCTCCCGCCGGCCGAACGCCCCGTTCCGTCGAAGAAATCGGATTCCCCCTCGACTCCGCCCGCAGCGACGACGGCCTCCAGGCCGGACCCTTGCGATCCGAAGATTGTGGACGAATTCACCGGCCGCGTGCAGCACGTCCAGGACGGTGACTCCTTCAAGCTGCAGAGGGCGGACCGGCGGACGGTCACGGTCCGGATGAAGAGCATCGACGCACCCGAGAAGGATCAGCCCTCCGGAGACGCCGCCCGGCAGCATCTCAAGCGTCTCATCGAGGGCCGGCAAGTGACGATCCAGTCCGTCGGCGACGATCAATATGACCGGACGCTCGGGTATGTCCTGCTGGATGGCGTCGAGATCAACGAGCAGCTCGTCCACGACGGCTGGGCTTGGCATTACAGCAAGGACAGTTGCGAGCGCCGCTTTGCCGCGGCGGAAGACGCCGCGCGGACGGCACGGCGGGGCCTGTGGGAGAGGGGACGACCGCAGCCGCCGTGGGAATTTCGGCGGCAGAAGAACTCGGGGCGGTGAGGGGTTCGTCGCCGGCAGGGTCGGCTTGCTCGGGACACCTACGATGCCAACGGCAACCGCCGGACGCTGGAAACTCCCGTGGGGGACATCACCACCTATTCCTGGGACTACGAAAACCGCCTGGTGCAGGTCGAGCATCCCACCGGCGAGATCGTCACGTCGGTCTACGATCCCGACGGCCATCGGGTCGCGCAGGACGACGGCGTCGCCGCGCAGCAGTTCGTCTACGACGGCAACAACCTGTTGCAGGAGCGGGACGACGTGGGGACGGTCGAGGCCGACTACACGTACGTGCCGCAGGAGTACGCCCGCTACGTCAGCCAGCAGCGGGATGCGGAGAGCCGGTTCTACCACGTCAGCGGCATCCAGGACGTGACGCAGCTCACCGACGCCGGCGAAACGGTCACGGACGACTACCGCTTCGACGCCTGGGGCAAGCCGCTCGCCACGACCGGCTCGACGGAGAACCCGCACACGTACAAGGGGGAGGCCGGCTACCAGTCGGCGCCGCAGCTCTCGGCGGAGGAATCGACGTACTACCTGCACCACCGGGTGCTGCCGTCGCAGGGCCGGTTCCTCAGCGAAGACCCGCTCGACGACGACGCGAACACGTATCGGTACGTGCGGAATAATCCGGTGAACGCCGTCGATCCCAGCGGGTTGGAGGAGGTCGTCCTACAAACCGCAGACGGCGATGTGTTGATCCCTGAGAGTGCACAGACGGGGTACATCGGTCGTTTGGTGACCCTGCTGCGCGACGCTGAATTAACTGGCAATACGAGCTTTGCAACAACCGTCCGCCGAACTTTGCTCGTCGCGTGGAACGAACGGCAAGGCTTGCATACCGAGCACCAGTTGTACTCCGCACAACAAAAGCGGCTGAACCGACTCTCCCAAACCTTCGAACCGATCGACATCATCGCAAGACCGCTCGGCTACGCCGCGTCGGCAACAGCAAAACAAGTCGGCAAAACATCAGAATCGGTCGGAGATCAGCTCGTCTGGATCGACGGAAAGTTGGTTGACGCGGCAGAATGGGCCGTTGATCGCTATGCTGATGCCCGCAATCTCTCGATCAGCACCGGATACGAAACTCGTTCGCCGGAGGCGTACCGACGCTACCAGCAATACCTGGAGTACAATGCGATCACGCACGGATCTGATGTTGCACGCGAACTCAGCCATCGTCCGTGGGATCCTGAATACATCACGCCAAACGAACAAGCTGAGTTCGACATGGCCGTCGGCGGAACCCTTGAGGTTCTCACCGGCGGCCTCGGCAAATCCGGCCCATTCGCCAGAGAAGCACTAAAACATGCAGATGATCTCCCGTGGTCAGCAAAACAACAGGCTTGGAAATTCGAAAGTGCGACCGACGATTTAGCAACACGTAATGCTCCAAGCAGCAAAGTCACGCTCAATGTCGTTGAGGGAACACAGACTGCTCCTGCCAAATTTGTTCGTACATTAAAGCCGGGGGAGAAGATTCCTGATTTGATTGCTGAGGGAAAATCCGCAACGTGGGTCAACGAAGCCGAACACGCCATTGTCAGTCTTGCTGGAGAAGGAAAGATTCAACGAGTTGTCGTAAGTGGCGGGCGAGACGGAATCGACTTCATTCAGAAAGATGGCAAACTCTTCTTCGAGATGGACGGGAAACTGGTCCAAGTCAGGCGAGTGTTGGGTCACACTCACCCACGGGCAACGGGGCCGTCTCAAGGCGACTTGGATGCGATGAAGATTTTAGGGCAGTCTCGGTCATACATTATTGAAATCGGAGGCGAACCCGGTGGGACAATCATTAGGCCAAAGTGAAGTATTCACAGTCAAAGATTCATTCGAGATCAAAGATCGGCACGGCACCGGCCATCACCCCGGAATTGTAGTCGTATTGGACCGAAGGATTGACTTAGACCCATCATCCCTAATCGGAAAGACCGCTGTTATCGTGATTCCGAATGCTGCGGAACTGTGCCTCATGGTTGACGAGGCCAAGGATCATTTGGCCGCTACAAGCCTTTTCTTCAGAGGGAATGGACTTCGTGAGATTCCGCTCGGGGCAAAGGTCTCGATGTCAACTCAATAAACGGCAACCAGCCATAGCCACTGCACCGGCCCGGCCACCGTCCAGCCCATGACCCGTTCGCCAAGAATTGTTCGATTTTCGGTTTTGCAACAACGACGCTTCTGGCGATGAAAAATCCATGTGGTGGCCCGGCTGGTGATCGGCTGGGCTTCAACAAATCAGCCATCACGTCATCCCCATCCTGTTGGCGAACGGCAGGGCGATGGATCATTTGTTGAGGCCATCGAACTGGATGGGGCTGGCGTCCGCGGGGTGGCACAGGTCGGGCGTCTTCGCCCTACCTGTGTCGCAGAGCGACGGGAGGCTGAAGACGTGTCGACGGTCATTTGGGTTATCCGGGACTCGGCGGCTTCGTTAGAGTTACAGCGGTGGATATGAACGGCTTTCGTCCTGGAACAGTGCGATGTGCCCGAAACGCAGGATCATCGACGACGCCCTATACGCTCATTTCGTCACGTTCTCGGTCTATCGCCGCCGCCGGCCGCTGGAGCACGACCGTGCCGGGCGGATCGTCCTGGATGTGCTCAATCTTGTGGTCGAACGGACTGGAAGTGGAGTTTGGCCCGGCGGTACGAGTGGGGGAGGACAGTCGGAGCTTCCTTTGAGTGGGGGCCGTGAGGGAGCCACGCGGCAGACGTATGGCCAGGACAACGACATCTACAGCGATTGGTACTGAATCGGCCGGTCGGCGAAAAGCGGGAAAAGTGCAGCCACGAGGAGTTTTCGAATGCAGCACCAGTCAACAGCCGGCGTCGCTCTCAACGCCGAACTCCGATCACAGGCCGCGTTCCGGCAACTGCAGGCCGTCCTCCCGGTCGAAGACCTCAGCCGGCCGGCGGACGGCGAACCAACGTTCGATCCCGCCTTCGGCCAGGCCAGCCTGCACGAGATCGCCCGCGCGCTGTGCCGGCAGCGGAAGGGGCAGGTGATCCTCACCGGCGACCGGGGGGTCGGCAAATCCACGCTGGTGCGTCGACTGGCAGCGGAAGTAGCGCGTGGCGAGTTCCCGCGGCTGGCCGGTCGCCGGTTCGTCCGCATCGACGTCTCCAACGTCGGCCCGGAAGACAGCCGGGCCTGCCTGGAAGTGATTGTCGCCAGCCTCGCCGAGGCCGGGGATCTCGTCGTCTGCCTCGACGGCCTGTCGGCCCTCTTCCCGCGTCCCAACGGCGGCTCCAACAAACCGCTCCTCCGCACGCAGTTCCAGCGTACGGACCTGCGAATCATCGGCGTCATGACCGACTGGGAATACGCCGAGCAGATCGGCAGCGACGCCCAGATGCTCCCGCTGGTCACGCGCGTCCGTCTCGAAGAACCGCGCGACGAAGAGGCCCTGGCGATCACCCGCTGTGCCGCACAGTTGAGCGTCTGCGTCCTGACGAAGTGGCCCGGCGACGACAGAATGTCGAAATGCGATGGTCGCTTGCCGAGCTGAAGAGGACGCAGAGCGTCCGAAGAGGGCGTTCCCAGGCGGAGCCTGGGAACGAGTTTGCAAGTTCAGCTTGGGCATGCCGCCCTGCCCTTCAGGGCGCGGGCCGATCCTCGGCCGCCTCATACCCCGCACACACCACCACCGGCTGCGGCGGATATTTCACCAGGCGGCGATCGGTCAGCGACAGACCGCACAGCAGAAACCGCGAGCCCTTGCCGGAGAGGACTTCCCGCAGATGCCGGCAGCGTTCGCAGAGACTTTCACGCATCGGAGCTACTTCGCGGCCATCGCGCGGAATTGCTTCCAAGTGATGAGCTTCACGTTCTCTTCCTCCAGCAGCTTCGCGATCGAGGGTTCCGTGAAGATCCGACGGTCGCCGTCGCGGCGGGCGGCGCTGTTGGTCACGGCCCGCAGTTCGTCGTCGTCCACTCCGCAGTGGATGATGAGCTGGCTGACGCCGGGGGGCAGGCTCTTGAGGGTCTTCACGTAGCTCTCACGGCGTGCCTCGTGCGTTTCGCCGCCATAGAACTGAGCCAGGCCGGTGAGCAGCGGCATCTGTCGGGCGTGCAACTCGGCGGCCAGCCGGGGGCCGGCTTCGCGCAGGGCCGGGTATTCTCGCTTCGTCGCTTCATCAAAACTGCGGACGAACATCACCGGCAGGTCGTATTCCAGCCCCACGGCGACGTAGGCTTCGACCAGATCCGGCCGGCTGACGAGGGCCCCCATGTGCGTATCGAGATGGCTGACGGGGATGCCGAGCTGCTTGGCGCGCTCAACCTGCGCCCGGAGTTCGATGACAACTTCTTCCCGCTTCACGTGCTGGGCCACTTGCTCGACGTTGTCCCAGAGATAGCCGTTTTCATCGACCATGCTCGGCACCTTGTTCTTCCCGGCGACGGGCCCCCAACGATAGTTGTCCCATTCGGAATTCAGCGTCAGATGCAGGCCGTAGTCGTACTGCGGATGGGCCTTGGCATACTCGGCGAACTCCCGGACCCACGGGCAGGGGATCATGATGCTGCACGACGTGACGATCCCCTGCTCCAGGGCCTCGATCGTCCCCCGATTGACCGAGTGGCACATCCCGGCGTCGTCGGCATGAATGATCAGATATTTTTGACCGTCACCGGCGGGCGCGTCCGCTCCGCCAGCCGGGAGGGCGCCGGCCAGGGCCACGATCAGCAGACACGTCATGCTCCGAGAAATGCGAGCCATCGTCATGGTGAGTCCTGTTTGGAATCGGGCGCCGACCGGCGAGTGCGGGGCCGCATTTTCCGGGAACCTGCAGTCAGAATTGTCGCAGCTATCGTACCGGCCGGGATCACGCCGCAGAAGTCTGCGATTCCGGCGATGGCTGCGGTCGACCGCCGCAAGCGCCACCGCGAATTGACTACCGGTCCAGCACGATGGTCGATTTTGCATGGCCGGCGACTTCCTCCGGAGTGAACCAGGCCGGCTTGAAACGCTTGGCGGCATACAGATTGGCCTGGTCGAAGAAGTGGGGGGATTCGCTGCGTCCGCTGGCGCCGAACGGCATGACGCTCCGGCTGCGAACCGGGGCCGTGAATTCGACCACCGACATATACGACGCGCCGACTACCGCGTAACGCTGCGGCCGGACGATCGGAATCTCCGGGGTGGAGTAGATTGTGTGAATGATCCCCAGCGGTCCGGGGGCCCCTTCGATCGGCAGGCTGCGAGCGATGCCGTTGAGCCGCAGACCGGCGTTCTGAATCTCCGACTGGTCCGGGATTCGCTGCAGGCGATGAGCCTTTCCCCAGGGATATTTCCAGTCGCCGTACAACCGTTGCACCTTTCCCGCCGCTGTCTTCAAGGCGGTGAACCAGGTCAGGCGATCGGCGGCGTACTCGGCCTTCAAGGTCTCGGCCGGATAGCCGAAACCGTACAGTTCCTCGTACCAGGCCACGCAGAGCGTCGTCTGCGTCGAATCCAGCGACGACTTACAGTCCCAGTCCTGCAGGTGAGTGAGAAACGGCGCGACCTCGGCCGCCAGACTCGGGTTGGTCGCCTGAAGTTTGGCGAAATCGTCCTGCAGCCGGGGGAGCTCGGTGAGCGGCCAGTAGAGCGTGGTGTCGTAGGCCAGGGTCTGCAACTGATCGAGCGTCAGCCCGGTCGCCTTTCCCAGCAAGCGGCGCGACATTTTCGAGCGTCGCGTGTCGACGTCGTGGTCCTCCAGCATGTCCGCGGGGAAGTCGGCCCGCTGCGGATTCTCGGCGCTGTCGTCCGTGACCGTCCACGGGGATGAATTGCAGCTCTGCACGTAACCCGATTTCGGATTGAGCACCTGCGGCAACTGGTCGAACGTGTGAAATCCTTTCCAGTCGGTCCGGGGGTCGCTGCCGTCGACCGGCTGAGTCCAGTCGAACGACGGATCGCGGACGGGAATCGTGCCGTTGTAGGCGTAGAAGATGTTTCCGTCCCGGTCGGCATAGACCACGTTGAACATCGGGATCGCGCACCGGCCGATGGCGGCCCGCCACTCGGCGAAGTTCCTGGCGGTCACCATTTCCCATGCCTGACTGGCCCGGTTCAGATCGAATAGTCCGGCGACCTGCACCGCCAGAAACGTGGTGTCGTCCTCCTGCCGAACGATCGGGCCGTGATGGGTCTTGCGAAAAGTGATCTGACGCTCGACGAGCTTGTCGCCCGCTCTGACCTGCAGCGATTCCGTCCACTGCGTCGCGGTGCGATGGCCCCCGTCGTAGCGGTACTCCAGCGGGTGAGTCTCATCGTCGAACGTCACGCGCCAGGCATCGGCGATATCGGGATCGTTAACGGTGTAGGTCCAGCCGAGATATTCGTTGTGGCCGATCGTCGGAAACGGATTGCCGAAGAAACTCGCTCCGCTGAAATTCAGTCCTTCGTCGCTGCGGACGTGGGATTCGTAGAACTGCCCCATGCCATACCACGGCTGATGCGGATTCACGAACAGCATCGCCGATCCGGAAGCGGTCCGCTTCCCGGAGATGGCCCAGGCATTCGATCCGATCGCCGCCTGCACCTCCGCCGCGAAGTCCTGCACCGGCCGGTCCGGCAGCTCCCAACTGTTGCACGCCGTCCCCAAGGCGGCAATGTCGTCCGGACCGCGGTCTCTCGGCTTGCCGACGTGCGCCCTGCGGTAGACGAATTCCAGCAGCAGGTGGCGATCCATCGCCAGGACGTACCACGGCTCAAAATGGACCAGCAGCCGCGGCTTCGTCTCCAGATGCGTCGCCAAGAAACGGTTGATGCCGTCGATGTAGGCTGCCGCGATGACCTGATGCTCCGGCTTCAGCCGGGCGAAGTCCTCGCGAGAACGGCGGACAACTTCAAAGCTGCGGTTCAGAATGTCGCTGGAGATTCCGGCGTCGCCGACGACTTCGGCATAACGCCCCAGCGACCGGATGCAGGAGTCTTCGAGCTGCCAGAAGTAGTCGTCCGCCTGAACATAGCCCATCCCGAATGCTGCGTCCGCGTGCGTTTTTCCGTGGACGTGCGCGACGCCCCATTCATCGCGGCGAACGGTCACGGCGCTCGATCCGGCTGCGGGCGAATCAACGGCCCTGCTCTCCGTCGGAGCCACGATCAGCCCGAGAACCAGAAACCGGAGAATCGACGACATGTTCATAGCCAGTTCCGCCGGACCGAAGCGAGGGTGTTTAGAGCACGGAGCTTCTCACGACTTCCGCAGTTGCTTCAGCATCTGCCCAGCGGCGTGCGCCAGCAGGACGGTATCGACGCCCGCGGTGATCAGCGTGTAACCGCGATCGATGAACGGCTGCACGGCCGCGGCGGTGACGCCGAAGTAACCCAGCGGCATCTTCGCCCGCTGGCAGACTTCCGTCACGCGGTCAATGGCGGCGATCACCGTCGGATCGTCGATCTGCCCCATCTTCCCCAGGCTGGCGGAAAGGTCGTACGGCCCCAGCAGCACCGCATCGACGCCCGGCACCTTCACGATGGCTTCGATGTTCTCGACGGCCTGAATGTGCTCGGCCTGAACGACGACCACCGTCCGTTCGTTGGCCGTTTCGACGTACTCCTTAAAACGCCGGCCGTAGCCGTGCGCCCGGGCCAGACCGACGCCGCGCGATCCCTGCGGGGCGTATCGCGCCCACTGAACCACGTTCGCCGCCTGCTCGGCCGTATTAACCTGAGGGACGATGATCCCCTCGGCCCCGAGATCGAGCACGGTCTTGATGGCCACCTCGCCAGCCGCCGGAACGCGGACGAGGCAGGGCGTCCGGTCTCCCACCGCCTGCAGCATTGCCAGAATATCCTGAGTCTGCAGCGGTCCGTGTTCGCCGTCGATGAACAGCCAGTCGAAGCCGGCGTCCGACAGAATTTCCGCCACGGCGGCGCTGGGGAGCGTGATCATCGTGCCCAGGAGCGGCTGCCCCTCGGCGAGCCGCGAACGAAAAGATGGCATGGTCGTCATGTCAAAGATCCCGACAAAGTGGTGTCACACGCGCAGCAACGCAATCAGGTCCCACGCGATGGTCCGATTTCCGCCGCGGAATCGCAAGCGGCGGAGCGAGAGGAAAATCGCGTGGCGGGAGTCCAGGCGGAGTACTTTCAACAATCGATTCGTCGGGCGCTCGCGGCCTCGCATTGATCGCGACCGAGCCCGTCCGCCGGCCCCGCACAGGTGACGTCGGGTTGGCGACGGCGTATCTTGGTGCTCGGAGATCCGACTCACGGACTCTCCAGACTCGCATCCCTGGAGATCACTCATGCCTCGCCTTGCATTGGCTCTGCTGGCCCTCTCGTTCGCCGCGACACTCTCCGCCGAAGAGGCGTCGCCCGCCGTGCCCCCGGAACCGGCCGGCATGCGGACGATCTTCAACGGCAAGACTCTCGACGGCTGGGACGGCGATCCCCGCCTGTGGAGCGTGAAGGACGGCGTCATTCACGGCGAGACGACTCCCGAGAACGTCGCGCAGGGCAACACGTTCATCCTCTGGAAAGACGGCGTCCTCAAGGACTTCGACCTCCGGCTGGAGTTCCGCTGCAACGCGACCAACAACTCGGGAATCCAGTACCGTTCGAAACACATCACCGACGACAAAGTCCGCAACAAGTGGGTCGTGCGGGGCTATCAGCACGAGATCCGCAACGAGGTCAAATTCCCCAATACGTCGAGCTTCATCTACGACGAGGGGGGCAAGCGGGGCCGGATCTGCCAGGTGGGCGAAGTCGCCACGTGGGAACCGGACGGCAAGAAGGTTCAGAAATCCGATCTGATCGATCAGGCGGGGTTTGAGAAGCTGTTCAGGCTCGACGAATGGAACGAGGTGGCGATCATCGCTCGCGGCAACCGGATCCAGCACTATCTGAACGGCCGCCTGGTTCTCGACTTCACCGACAACGATCCGCAGCTCGCGTTGAAGGAGGGGATCCTGGCCCTGCAGCTCCACGCCGGTAAGCCGATGTGGACGGAGTTCAGGAACATCCGGGTGCAGGAACTGAAGGAGTAGGTTTTCGACGGTTTTCGAAGACCGGTTGATTCAGAATTGTTGCAGCCAGACCACGGACAGCCGGTGTGGTCTGGCTGTCTTTCTTTCGTGGGGGGATGAGTCGCTGAGGCGACCGGAAGAGGCGGGCCCTGAAGCCGCTGATGAGGAAACTGCGGGCTACGGACGCATAAGTCGAATACGCCCGCCGGTCTGTGGAACCCGGCGGACGTTCCGGTAACAGGGAGTTACCGTTGCCAGGGGCCTTCCGCGGCCCCCGTCGGTTACTGCCGGCTATTCGGCGTCTTCGGTGACCAGTTCGATGATGTCCCCTTCGACGTCGTCCCAGTCTTCGTCCCCCTTCCATCGCACTTCGCGTGGTCGAGCCACTTTCGGATCTGGGCGGCGAGTTCGAACTTCACGGCGGCCTGCTGCTGGCGGATCTGAATCTGTTCGACGATCATTTCAAGGCTCCTGGCGGGGGTGAGTTGTTGTCGTCAACGCGGACAACTCTATCCCCGTCCCGGACCGCCTCAAGGGCGGGAAACGCCGTTTGTCAGCCGGAAACGTGCCGATTCCGGCAAACTTCAAGCCGAGCAATCGCCCGCGGCATTCTGTTTGTTTCCGGGAACGACCGGCCGTCGTACCGCGCGGCTCGGCTGTCAGCGCGCGGCGAGATGCGAGGACTGAAGCGAAATCTATGAACCATCGGCAACGTTGCGGTTTCCGGCATCATCTGAAAGTCGCCGTGGGGGATCGAATTCCAACGAGGTTGGAGGGGGCACCTTCGTGCGGTATTGTCGTCGGGACTCACGACTTGGCGGTTCTCGCTCATCCTCACCGCCGTCGTCCTCGGGAGCCAACATGACGTCCCAGACAAATTTTGCGGTCAAAATCAGACTGCCGAGGCAGACGCAGATCACAATGAAGCAGACAATCACGAAGTCCATATCGACGAACCGCCCATCTGCACAGGCACGACGTTACCAGATTCTCATCTGGGGCGATTGCCAGCGAGTGTAACCGTTCACGGGGCGCGCATAGTTGAAAACGGCGTTTGGCGGAAGACCACTTTCAAGCTTGTTTTTCACATTCCGCCAATTCATGCACCCGAAAAACTTATCGTTTAGCGTTGCTTTATACTGAAATCTATAACGACGATGTTTGGGGACGCTCACGACACGCCTTGTTTTCAAGGGATTTCGACTCGTGAACGGTTACCCAGCGAGTTCAATTGAAAACACCACGTCGCGCGAACGTTTGTGAGGGATCAGCGAGCAGAGTACCGTGTTTACTGTAACCGTTCACGTGATTCGCCGAGACAGGTGAAACGATCGCCATATAGGTGGTGTTCCACGAACGGCTGCAAGTCGTTTTTCCACGCCTCCATCGCCTGTCGGCAACTATTCGTTACCGTTGCAAGTGAATGGCTGACAGTCTAAATCGCAACGCCCGTCGCGAGGTCTTTCCGCGTCTGAACGGCAAGGTTCACCGGGCCGCGGCCAACCAATATGGATTCCGGAAACCGCGCGGCCCGCGGCTCCGGTTGAACCAATTGCTCGGCCGCTTGTGTCCATCCATTATTCGCGGCGGTAGTGCGCAGTCATGAACTGTTGCCAGGAGCCATCCGGACTTTGGACACGCGCAGTGAGAGTCCGGTGATCGTTCGTGATGAATTCAATGATATCCTGATACTTTGCCATCGTGCCGTCGCCCGAGAAACTCGGACCTTCAGAGTCCAGCGTCAAAATTCTGCCGGACGCATCGAGCCAACCGCTATAGGGCCAGAAATGCGTCATTGTCGATGCGATAAATGATCCGACAAAGCGCTTTGTTTGAGGATCGTATCCAAGGGTCATGATCGATTCAAATCCGTCCCCTGGGGCGTTACCGGAACTCTCGCCGATGGTCCATACCTTGCCCAACAAACGAACGACTTCACGCCCAGTGGTTGTCATGGGCGGTTGATCTGGCCCCATGACACACTCGGATTCGATACTCCACTCGCCGACGAGTTGATGCAGCCAAAGGTGTTCAGATTGCGGCTCTGGCGTCTGCATGGACTTTTTCTCTTTCTGGAAGGACAAACGCGAAATAGACCAGCGGCCAGGGATTGTGGACGAACAAGGATTCGACCGCCGAAGTGCGATCGAGTTTTACCGTACTTCGGCGGCGCAGGCGAGACTTGTCAGCTTTGAGTTGTCGTACTGCGAAACGAGTTGCGACGAAGCCCCCGTTGAGTTTCCTCGCTGCACTCCACAAGGCTCCCACGCCTATGCTGCAGTCTTCGCGATCGTGATTCTATCTGCCCGAAATGGCTCCGGCTACGGGCGTTCGGCCGAACCTCGATTTCCCTGAGCGGATTGCGGTGCGAATCCTCGGAAGGCGCCGAGTCTCAATTTCTTGGTGCGAGTCGAGTTGAGACCGTCTTGCCGCAGCGCCAATCAGCCGGGAGCGAGATGCTTCGCCGGTAGTGCACGATGCTCGCCACAACGGTAGCGACTGGCTAGCGCGCGGCGGGACCAGTCTCTCAGAAGCAGGCCATTTCGGCTCCACCGGCGAACACGTACGGGTCCCGCAGACTGCACGGCAGATTCAAGATCATGGTCTCGCTTCTCCGCGGATCTGGCACGTCGCCTCTGCGGCCAGGTCCGGATACCCCGCCCGATTCTCGTAAGTCGGCTGGTATCGACTGCCCAATTCCCGCCAGGCGGCAGCGACCCGATCGACTTGACCTCGATCGATTGCTGCGAGAGACGCTTTGATCAGGTCACTCGTCGCGGCCCCGTATTCAGCATTGTAGTTGATCGTGGCGAGAAGTCCGGTCACCGCCCACGTGCAGAATACAACGCTCGCAATCGAAAGAAACCCGAGAAGGATTCGAACGGGTGGTTTTCCCCGCAATTCCGAAAGGAACCACGCAATTGGCAGAAGGAGGGACAGAATGAAGGCAAGGAGTGCTGGCATGGTCTGTTCCTCGGTTGTTCTTCACGGCGACTTCCTACGACGTCGATTTGCTGCAGAACATGGCACACCGAGCAATCTCGCGCGCTGATTATCAATCACCGTTTGGCCCGATCAAAGCGTCGCGAGTCTCAGGCGACACCAAGATGTTGCTGCCAACAGGCGGTTTCTCCGTGTGATCAGGAAGCGTGACAACGACTTGCCACCGGAGTTCGATTGGAACGTTCGGATCCGGGATATTGAGGTGGTTGAGCTCAAATCGAGCCTGTGTTTCGGTTGCCGAACCGTCCGGGAACTGAATAACAACCGTTTCGATGCGGTTCTTCCAACGCCCGTGCGGATGCGGGAAGAAGGAAGGAGCGAGAACGATTCCGCGTCCTTCAAGTTTGAAGGTCTCCGAAATCGTCATCAGCTCGACCAGACTCATTTAAGGCGGCCCCGTAATACGAACAACTCTCGCTGCCATGTGACGGTAGCAACCGATCACCGTTCGGTCGACGGCGCTAAATCCACGGCGAGTTCTACGTTGCGAGCGGATCTTCGCGTTCGACCCCTTCACCGATCGCTTTTTCCCACGCTGGAAGGTTCAATTCGAAAGTTCGATTGGCTTTACGCTGTGCCGTATCGAAGAAGTTGCGAAGAGAATCGGATGGCTGGCAACGCTCGCCGCTAAACCCAATCCACGCCGGGATCTGTCGTCTCGCCTCATCCCAAACTGGCCTCAGGTCGTCCGGAGGCGTGCGGCCGATGATCAGGTGAGTTCGAAAATAGACGACAAATCGGAGAGCATCCAGTTCCAACCCGTCAAGGCGATCAGGGAATTCATCCGGCCAGACGAGTGCATCGATCGTAAAGTCATAACGGGGTGTCGCACGGCAATCCTTGGTCAGCAGCGCGACCCGAGGCCCAAGTCCCGATAACGAATCAATTCGCTTCATGAAGAAATCATCCACATCCTTGCGCCCGATGCAGCCGCCCCGGGGCCAACAGAGCTCAGGGACACGATTCACCAGAAATCGCTCTGGCTCAATGCTACGCCGTCGGATCGATGGGAGCCAGATCTTGGTCCAAGGCTGCCGGAACGATTGGGAATATCGCCAGTTGACGCAGCGTTCGACGCTTGCTGCAGGTCGCACTTCCACGCCCCATTGAGCGGCAACTGGCCATCACCATTGCGGGGCAGTCTACGCCCAGCCCAACAGGGCGGACTGAACGCGAACTCCGCATTGACCGCGGGCGGCGGGAACGCGATGACCGCGGGACAGCGTCCATGCCGCCCACGGTCACTGGAAAGTCGACGACGGAGACATTCCGCACAGCTCACGCACGGGCTGTCAGCACGAAACCGGAATGGACGCCATGACGACGCCGCAGAAGACCAGCGAGGGATCGCCGCGAAACAAGAAGTTCACCGTGCGGGTGACGGTGACAAGTTTCGACGAGATCCGCGATCGCGTCGACCAGGCGTGGCGAACGTTCGGACCAGCGGTTTACAAGTGGATCAGAGTGACACTTTTTGCGCACGGCCCGGTCTCACGCAATTGAATCCGAGTCCCCCTGCAAGCCGATGATCAGCCGTTCGAGTGGCTCCACCGAAGTGAAACGACTGCAGCTCAGCCTGAGAAGGACATCGTGAAACGGAGTCCTGCAACCCCGGGTCACGAACAGATGCGGATCGAGATCTACTTTCGTCGCTATCTTCAAGCGCCAGAATCGCAGTTTCACCCCCGTCAACGATCGGGAGCGGCAGCACGTAGCCGCTTCGTCGTCTGAGTCAACTCGGGTGGGAGCAGGACGCCCTGCGTAATTTCGGCTCACCCCAGCAATACTGTTACCTGGTGCTCGCGGTGATCATCCACCAGCGGAATCGTTACGCTCTCCAGGCCGACGTCGTCCAGCGTTACGCGTATTACGGCCGATGACGGTTCCGGCTGCAGGACCGTGATGTGGTAGAGCGTTTCGCGGAAGCGGTAGTGCAGCGTGAACTGCTTCCAGTCGGGAGGCAGGCAGGGAGTGAGGCGGAGGCGGTCGACTTCCAGGTTCACGCCCAGCAGCGATTCGAGGATCAGTCGGTACATCCAGCTTGCCGAGCCGGTGTACCAGGTCCAGCCGCCGCGGCCGATGTGCGGTGCGACGGCGTAGACGTCGGCGGCGACAACGTAAGGTTCGACCTTGTAAGTGGCGATTTTGTCGCGCGTTGAGGCGTGATTGACCGGATTGATCATTGAGAACAGTTCCCAGGCGCGCTGGTGGTCTCCCATTTTGGCGAACGCCATGACGGTCCAGATGGCGGCGTGGGTGTATTGTCCGCCGTTCTCGCGGACGCCGGGGACGTAGCCTTTGATGTAGCCGGGGTCGAGGTGCGATTTGTCGAACGGCGGGTCGAAGAGCTGGATGAGATCGTCATCGCGGCGGACGAGGCGCTGGTTGACGGCGTGCATGGCCTGCAGCGAGCGTTCGGGATCGCCGGCGCCGGACAGGACCGACCAGCTCTGAGGCAGCGAATCGATCTGGCATTCGGCATTGCTGGCGGATCCGAGCGGCTCGCCGTTGTCGAAATACGCCCGCCTGTACCATTCGCCGTCCCAGGCGTGCTGCTCGATGTTCTCCTGCAGCCGGGCGGCCTCGACCTGGCACCGCTCGGCGAACAGCTCATCGCCCCGTGAGCGGGCGACGTCGGCGAAGCGTCCCAGGATTTCGTACAGAAAGAAGGCGAGCCAGACGCTTTCGCCCCGGCCCTGTTCGCCGACGAGGTTCATGCCGTCGTTCCAGTCGCCGCCGCCGATCAGCGGCAGTCCGTGTTCGCCGAACGACAGCCCGCGAGTGATGGCGCGAACGCAGTGTTCGTAGAGAGTCGCGGATTCCTCCGACCTTGTCGGCAGGTCGTAGTAGGCGTCCTCTTCCGGATTGACAGAGCGTCCTTCCAGGAACGGAACGATCTCATCCAGGACGCCAGTGTCGCCTGTCCCGGTGACGTAGCGGCAGGTCACCAGAGCCAGCCAGAGGAAGTCGTCGGAGAAGTGCGTTCGGACGCCGCGACCGGCCGGAGGATGCCACCAGTGCTGGACGTCACCGGCGGAAAACTGGTGTGCGGCGCACAGCAGCAGATGTTCGCGGATGAGCTGCGGCTTGGCGTGCAGCAGAGCCGCGACATCCTGCAACTGGTCGCGGAAGCCGATGGCCCCGCCCGACTGGTAATAGCCGCTCCGCGCCCAGAAGCGGCACGCCAGGGTCTGGTAGAGGAGCCAGCCGTTGGTCAGGAAGTTCACCGCGGGATCCGGAGTCTCGACGTGCACGGCTCCCAGGGTGTGATTCCAGAACTGCCAGACTTCGTCGAGTTTCCGGCGTGCAGCTTCGGGGCTGCGGAAGTTGTCGACGAGGTGCCGGACGTGGCCGATGTCGTGCCCGACGCCGAGCGTAAAGACGACCTCGCGCTCGCGACCATCGGCGAGTTCGAACGAGGTCTGAATGGCTCCGCAGGAATCGAGGCCCGGACCGACTTTGTTCGACAGTCGCTGACGCTTCATGGCGGCTGGTCGGGCCGTGCTGCCGTTGCGACCGAGGAATTCAGCCCGGTCGCCCGTGACGGTGCGCGTGGCTTCGGACACGGTGAAGAAGGTGAGTTTTGAGGCGAATTCGAAGCTGTAGGGGTTACGTGCCAGCAGGGCGCCGCAGTGGGGATCGATCTCGGTAACGACGTGCAGCAGTCCCCGATTGCGCATTTCGCCGAGCACCCATTCGACGTAGCCCGTCGTCGACAGGCGGCGCGTTCGGCCGGAAATGTTAAAGACCTTCAGCCTCACATACTTGACCGGAAGGTCGGTCGCCACGTAGACCCATAGTTCGCTCCTGATGCCGTGTTCGGTGTGCTCAAAGACGCTGTAACCGAAGCCGTGCCGACAAACGTACGACGTCTTTGAGGCGATCGGCTGGGGCATCGGGGACCAGACCTGGCCGCTCTCTTCGTCGCGCAGGTAGAACGCTTCGCCGCAGGCATCGGTGACGGGGTCGTTGTGCCAGGGGGTCAAGCGAAACTCGTGGGCGTTTTCGGCCCAGGTGTAGGCGCCGCCGCTTTCGGAGATGACGGTGCCGAAGTGCGGATTCGCAAGGACGTTGACCCAGGGGGCCGGGGAGATCTGTCCGGGAGCCATCCGGATGACGTACTCGCGGCCGTCGGGAGTGAAACCGCCGAAGCCGTTGAAGAACAGCAGATCGTTGACGGGAGGTGCGGGTTCCGGAATGGCGGCAACTTCCGGCCGGCGGACTGGAATGAGTTCGGGAATTCTGAGATCGGACCGGACGTGGCGTTCGAGCTGTTCAGTGAGCGTTCCTGCCGAATCGACGATCACAACTCGCGCCACCGTCTGCAGCAGAATACGGTCTTCATCACTCAACTGCTCGGCCCGGCGAACGAAGATTCCGCCCGGTCGATCGAGCGCGGGTGTGTCGGTCCCGGCAGAGCTAAGACCGATGATCAGGTCCTGCAGCTCCTGGCGATACCCGGCATCTCCATCGTTCCAGATCACCAGATCGACCGCCAGCCCCTTGAGCCGCCAGTAGGCGTGCGCCTGGACGAGCTGCCGCACCAGTGCGATTCGGTCGGTCCGTCCGATGCGGAGCAGCACGATCGGCAGGTCGCCCGAGATGCCGTGCCCCCACAGGCCGGACTGCCCTCGCTGATTCTTCGCAAGGACCGTGGGAACGGCGCGATGGGCCGCGTTCATGTAGACGACGGAACTGGCCAGCCGACCGTAGAGTTGCGCGTCCGCCTCCGTGGCGTTCAACTGCCGGAGTACGACCTGCCCGTGAGTCCAGGCCATTTCCAGGACGCGGTCGGCAAGATGGCGATCCCGGTACCGGTCGATCAGCGGCAGTGCGGCTTCGCGCGTTTCGGCCATGCCTGTGACGAAATCGACCGAGACCGTCTCATCGGGTGCCAGCGTCAGGCGTTGCCGGATGGCGACAATGGGATCGAGCACCGGTCCGGCCGTGTTCGAGAGCCTCCCGGCCTGCTGCAGGGCCTCGGGATCGAGGGTGCTGTGGCGTCGACCGATAAATTTCAGGCGATCGGTTTCGTAGGACGGTTCCTCCGCCGCATTACCGCGGACGGCCACCAGGTGCAGCATCCAGGGAGGCTGTTCCTGGTGCGAGCGCGGTCTCCGGGTGCAGAGGATGGCTTGCCTCTCCGGAATGATTTCGGTTTGCACGAACAGGTTCGAGAACGCCGGATGCGTCGCGTCAGCCGCAGGGGGGGCGAGAACGACTTCGGCATAGCTGGTTAATTCAATAGTCCGCGAGATCTTGGAGCGGTTGGTGAGCGTCACGCGACGGATTTCGATGTCGTCTTCGGGCGAAACGGCAATTTCGCTGTGGAGCTTGATGTCGTGATCCCGGCGTCGAAACTCGGCCCGCGCCTGCGAGAAGATGGCGTGGTATCCCTTGCTGGGGACCAGCGTCGGCTGATGCGTCGTCGACCAGACCGCGCCGGAGGTGACGTCGCGGAGGTAACAGAACGATCCGGCATTGTCGCGCGTGGCGTCTTCACGCCAGCGGGTGACGGCCAGGCCCTTCCACTGACTGTAGCCGCCGCCGCTGTTGGTGACCATCACGTGGTAGCGGCCGTTGGAAAGGAGATGCACTTCGGGGGCGGACGTGTTCGGCGTCGAGAAGACGCGCATCTGCGTCTGGAGTTCGCCGGCCGGGTCGCGGGCGCCGGTCGCTTCGGTGGCATGAGGATAGAACGACGCCACGTGCGGAATCCGTTCCTGCAGCAGGAGCATTGTCGCCTGAAACTGCGGGTCCGCGGCGAATCGTCGCTGCATGGGCCGGTTGAGCAGGCGGTAGACGAGGGCCAGCAGGCTCATCCCCTGATGGTGAGCCATATAGGACCGAATGACGGTATGCGTGTGATCGCGCGCCAGTCGCGAGCGGGTATAGTCCACGGCTTCGTAGAATCCGTACTCTCCCGTGAAGCCTTCAGCATCCATTGCTTGCAGGTTCGCGCACGCCGGACGCGGCGCCACCATGAGTGCCATGATCGTGGCGTAAGGGGCGATCACCAGGTCGTCAGCGAGGCCCCGCTTGAATCCCAGTCCCGGAACGCCGAAGGCGCGATATTGATAGTTCAGATGGGCATCGGTGGAATTGTATCCCGACTCGGAGATCCCCCAGGGAACGCCTCGCTGCCGGCCGTACTGACGCTGTCGTTCGACGACGGCGTGGTACGTCTGGTCGAGCAGTGTGTGCCGATGAGTGGGCATCACCAGCAGCGGCATCAGGTACTCGAACATCGAGCCGCTCCAGGAAAGGAGCATCTGTTGTCGGTGCGATGTGGTGAGCAGCCGGCCCAGAGCGAACCAGTGATCCTGCTTGAGTCGCCCCTGGGCGATCGCCACAAAGCTCCCCAGTCGCGATTCCGACGCCAGCAGATCGTAGAAGCTGTCGTCCCGACGGCGTTCGCTGACGTTGAATCCGATTGCCAGCAGCCGTCGAGACGAGTCGTACAGGAAATCGTACTCGACGTCCGCAAACTCGTTGCAGGCGCCGGCCAGTTCCTGAATGGTCTGCAACCGCTTCACGGCGTGCTCCCGACCGTCATCAAGGCACTGGCGCAACTCCTGGAGGCACTCCCGCCCCGTACGATCATTGTCCGATGGCGAGTCCGCGAGCGCATCAAGGAGTGCGTCCAGGACCGGTTCGAGCTGCTGCGTCGTCCGAATCGTCGAGATCAACGTCGGCCCGTCATCGAGTTGCTGCAGCAGCGCCTGCAGGGAGAGCCACCGGTCGGACAGCTCAGGAGCTCCGCAGCGGGCGAGATCGAGCCCGGACGCCGAGTGGGCCAGCCAGGGCGCGATGACGAGCAGATCTGCGTGGTGGGTCCGACAACTCTGCTCCAGATCGCGCAGCCACGGGGTCGCCGCGGCTGGCAAGGGGAACGAGCGGTTATCAGTCAGCTCGGCCGCGGCGGTCGCCAGTTCCCGCAGCAGGTCGCCAGCCGCGATGAGACTCTGCGAATTCGGCCGGTCGCGGCCGGTCCGCTCCAACAGCTCCAGCAGAGGATTCAGAGAGACGCGGATCCCGGCGCTCGACTTCAATCCGGAGATCTCGCGCAGGGCCTGCCGGGCGATCTCCAGCGAGCTCCACAGCCCTGGGGAGAGGATCGGCAGGTCGGGCAGTTCCAGCAGACCGCTCCGCAGAGTGAGCAGGTGCCCGGCCAGATTGCCGCTGTCCACGGTTGAGACGTACTTCGGAAACAGCGGCTGCAGCGTCTGCGTGTCATACCAGTTGAGAAAGTGCCCGTGATATCGCTCGAGTCGATCCATCGTCTGCAGCGTGTGGGCCGTGCGGATCAGCAATTGAGAGACGGGAATGTATCCGAAGTCCGACGCCGCCAGATTCGAAAGCAGAGAGACGCCAATGTTCGTCGGAGATGTGCGGTGCGCCACCGTGCCGACCGGTTGCTCCTGATAGTTGTCGGGAGGAAGCCAGTGATCCTCGGGGCCAACGAATGTTTCAAAGAAGTGCCAGGTCTTGCGCGCGACTCCATGCAGGTACACAACTTCGGATGTCGTTAAGCGAGGATCCTCTTCACGGCCAGGCCGGCTCAGCCACCAGGCGAGCCACGGCGCCGCCAGCCACAAGACGAACAGCGGAGCGGCGGCGGCCAGCGCGGCCGGTTGACAGATCGCCAGAACGACCGCCATGACGATTGCGATGCCGGGCGCGATCGCCATCGCCCGGTAGCTTCCCTTCAGACTGGAGTCCCCATCGCGCTCAGCATCGTTGGCGGTTTTCCATTCGAGCATCCGCCGGCGCGTGACCAGCATGCGGCAGACGGTCCGGACCACCGCGTCCAGGTTGACGCTCGCTTCGTAGGGGAGGAACGCCAGGCTCAGCATTGCCTGCGCAAAGCTCACCCCGGCGCCTCGAATGACCTGCGACAGGTGCTGCAGCCGGGTGAAATCCCCTTTGGCGCGGACCGCCGCGACAATTGACTGGAGAATGGGCGGAATCAATACGATTCCTGCAACGACTGCGGTCCAGACCCAGGCGGGAGGCCACAGCATCCAGCCCAGCACCAGCAGCAGCATGACCGCGGCGGGAACCAGGCTGCGGCGCAGATTGTCGAGAATCTTCCACCGCGACAGCAGGCTCAGCGGGTTCCGCTGTGTGCAGTCATCAGGACCGGGAACGACCGGCAGCAACCACGAAGCGATCTGCCAGTCGCCGCGAATCCAGCGATGCCGGCGGCTGATATCCGTGTTGTATCGAGCCGGATACGACTCGTAGACGTGGACGTCGCTCAAGAGTCCGGATCGAGCGTAGCAGCCTTCGAGCAGATCGTGACTGAGGATCTGGTTGTCGGGGAACCGCCGCTCCATCGTGGCGACAAAGGCGTCGATGTCGTAGATCCCCTTGCCGATGAATGAACCCTCGCGGAACAGGTCCTGATAGACATCCGACGTCGACCGGGTATAGGGATCGACTCCGACCTCTCCGCAGTTCAGCCGTCCGAACCACGACTGGCCGTCCTGATCGAGGCTCGTCGCCACGCCCGGCTGGAGGATGCCATAGCCTTCCACGACGACTTTGCGCATTTCGTCGACGCGTGCTCGATTCAGCGTGTGGGCCAGCGTGCCGGCCAGTTGCTGAGCCGCATCGCGCGGCAGCAGCGTGTCGGTATCCAGCGTGATGACAAATTTCATCCGGGTCAGCGACGACGGATTGCGACCGACGATCCGCGAGAACGCCGCGAGCGATCCGCCACGCAGCAGCGCATTGAGGTCGCTGAGTTTTCCTCGCTTGCGCTCGCGCCCCATCCAGGCCTGCTCCTGCGGATTCCACAATCGCGGACGATGCAGGAGAAAAAAAAGACTGTCATCAGCGCCGGCGGGGTACTTGGCATTGAGCTCGTCGATCCCCGCGCTGGCCAGTTCCAGCAATGCAGCATCTTCAGGAAGCTCTGCCAGCGGGGCATCGCCGAAGTCCGTGAGCAGACAGAAGCGAAGAGTCTCGTCGCGATTGGCCAGAAAGCGGACTTCCAGTCCTTCCAGCAGGCGGCCGATTCCCCGAGGACTGGTCAACATGGTCGGGACGACAACCAGAGTGGCATATTCTGCCGGAATGCCGCGTGAGAAGTCGAGACGCGGAAGCCGTTGCGGCGGGACGATCAAAGTCGTCAGCCAGTTGACGATGCTCGACCCCAGTTGCATGGAGCCGAAGAATAACAGCAGCCCTGCGACCCATGCGCTGGCGCCGTGCAGGCCGGTCAGCCACAGGACCCCGGCGGTCACCGCCGCCGCCAGCAGAAACATTGTTCCCAGATAGCCCGGCAGTGCCACAGTTGCCATTATCCGCGATAATGAAATCCGCAAAGACGGCCGTCGCTGGGAAGCTCGCCGGAAGTCGCTCAGACCTCCATCAATGAGGTAGTAGCCGACGTGGGCCGTGCGGTGGGCGACTCCGTCCTTGTTCGCGGCATTCCGGGCCAGTTCGACGGCCCGACTTGCCACGTCCTGCTCGCTGAGCGGACTGTGCTTTGCAACGACTTCGACGACGCGCCGATACTGGTCGCGCGTTTGAAAGTCCATCTGCCGGTAAACGTTCGCCGGATCGGTCCGTAGCGTCTGTTCGACCAGACTGAGCGCTTCGACGAAGTCCTTCCAGTCAATCGCTTCCAGTTCGCGGAGGCTGCCGATGCTGTTGCTGATGGAGACCTGATCGATCGCCTGCTGCTGGCCCTCCGCCTGAACCATGTGCTCGATCGTCTGTCCCTGCTCGGCCAGTCGCTGCTCGATCCACGTCAGCGGCACGGAGAACGTGGAGCTGTGTCCCTGCAGACGGCGGGTCGTCTCCGCGACGAAGGCCGACGAAAGCTGCGGGTTGGGACGGGCCATGTCGGCTACCAGGAGAATCAGCCGATGTGGGGCTTTCTCGGCGCACGCGATCAACTGCTCCGACCATTCGCGCGCGGCCGTGCGCGCGAGGGTCTCCTTGGCGACCCGCGCGGCGACGCGCCGCAGGTTTTCAATCAGCGCCTGCCGGATCATGATCGGGACAGCCCACAGCTCGCCGAGCGTCAACGGTCGCCGAAGCTGATAAGCTGCGATGAATGTGCGCAGTCGCTCGGCATCGATCCGTCCGTCGACGTGGGAAATCAGTTCCAGCGCCAGATCGTACACCAGCGGATAGCCGGCCGACGGACCGTTGAACAGACGCGGTAGTCCGTGGCTGTACTGTTTTGGCAGATGCCTCCTGGCGGTCCGGATCTGCTCTTCGATCAAGTAGAAATTGTCGAGCAGCCACTCGCCAGCGGGCGAGATGCGATGTTTCCGTTCGACCGCAGTGTTGACGAGCTGATAGGACTCGAGGAGAACGCGCTCGTTCGATGCGAGACGGGCCAGCAGCCGGTCGGGCCCCGGATGGGCGTCAATCTGATGCCAGTTCGCGAGACTTTCGGCATGGGCTTCGAGTTGCGACGCATTGAACAGCTCCGAGCGGAGCGGAAGATCGTCGCCGAAATCGCGAAAGAGTCCGTCGACTCCGATCCTGGACTGCAATCGCTTCAGACCGTCACGCAGGACTTTGCGGTTCAGCTTCAATTTCAACGTGGCTCTCCAGACGGGCAGCAAGGGCAGGCTTTCAGGAGCACAGGAGTCAGGACGCCGCAGCGATGCCGCTCCGGCGACTTCCGCCGGCGCTGGCCGCTTCGTTCCCGGCTACTGCCACCACTTTCTCGGATAGACCTGGGGATAGATCCACACGAGCAATGCTGCACCGAGAATTCCGACGATCCATCCGTACCAGTTATGACCGGTCAGCGAGAACGGGACCGCCGCTGATCCGCGGATCAGCGAGTATAGAAAACCGCCTAAAAGGGAGCCCACAATTCCCAGCATCGCCGTCAGCGCCAGGCTCATGGATTGTCGTCCCGGAACCAGGAATCGCGCGATGATTCCGACGACGAGGCCGCAGACGATCCAGCTCAGAATGCTTCCGATGCTCATTGCTCGCTCCTCACGATCAAGAGATGACGACTCGGGGGCCCCGGATCGCAAACTACTGCGACGCCCCGGGACCGTCCGAACGAACCGGTCAGACCGGAGACCTCCCCTGAATCACGCGGATCAGCACGACCGCAATCGCGATGATCAGCAGGAGATGGATGAAGCCGCCGAGCGTGTTGGCTGTGACGACGCCGAGCAGCCAGAGAATCATCAGTACGACGAAAATCGTCCAGAGCATGGGAACGGTCCTTCCAGAGTTGGGAAACCCGCCGCGATCGGCAGGGGCGCGGTTCAAACAGAGTTCGCGCGATCGAGCCAGGGCTCGTCGACCGAGCTCCTTGCCAAAGGCGCCGACTATTCTTTCGCAGCAACGGTCAGCTTCAGCTCATTGGCCGCGTCGGCGCCCTCCGCGGGGTGGCCGGTCACTTTGATGGTGAAGTCGCCCAGGGCCGCATCGTCCGCGGCTGTCAGCGTGATCTGCGTTTCGGCGGCGCCGGCTTTGATCACTGGAGCGGCCGGCTCCAGCGTCACGCCCGTCGGCAGGTCGCCGAACTTCAGGGCGACGTCCTGGTCGAACGTCTTGTCGCGCGAGATGCCGATCGAGACCGTTTGCGCAGTTCCCTGTTTGACGGAGGTCGACAGGCGGGGCGTACTCAGCGTGAATGTGTCCTTGGCGGCGATGGTGAGCTTGAACTCGACCGTGGCGTCGCCCCCCTTGGTCGGATGCCCCGTCACCTTGATCTGGAAATCGCCCAGCGGCGCTTCGTCGCCGGCTTTGAAGACGATCTTCGCGTCGGTTTCGCCGTGCTTGATGGCGGGATTGCCGGGCTCGATCGTCACCCCTTTGGGAACGTCCGAGAACTTCAGCGTCACGTCTTCGTCGAAGTTCTTGGCCCGCTTGATGCCGACCGTGGCGTCGGCCTGCGCGCCCTGCTGGAGCGAGGACGAGAGCATCGGGACCGTCAGATTGAAGGTGTCTTCGGTCTGTCCATAGGCCGGCGCCTTGCCGGTCGAGCCCGGCCCGCCCGGCGTCCCTTGCGTGCAGCCCGCGAGGGCCGTCAGTGCGATCGCCGCCAGAGTTGCAAATGTTGACTTCATCATTGTGAATCGCCTTCTTTGTGATTTTGCGGAGAACGGCCACGTTCGCACATTGCGGGCGCGGCTGGGCTCCGTGTGTCGTTGCTGGTGATCTGGACCCGGTTTAGAGCTTCAGTTCGCGGACGAACTCGTCAATCTCTTTCTCCGCCTGCTCTTTGGCGTAGCCGTAGCGTTCCTGCAGCAGCCCGGCCAGCTCATCGCGCTTGCCGGCGATCACGGTCAGGTCATCGTCGGCGAGCTTGCCCCACTTCTGCTTCGCCTTGCCGGTCCATTGTTTCCAGCGGCCCGAAATCTGTTCCCAGTTCATGGTCAGTGCTCCTCAAAGAGAACGTGCTGTGCCGAATTGACGATTCAACGGCCGGCCTGGGCCGGGTAGTGATTGCGCGGCCAGTGGGATGTTCGCCGCTTCCGGTGCGGTTGCTTCGGTTGACGCAGTCTGCGCCGGCGACTGCGGAAAGACGCGATTCAGCGCCAACGGCAGTGCCACGGCGACCGCGTCCCGGAGCACGCCGGCAAGCGAACCGAACAAGCCGGCGCTCGTCGGGAGCCGGTCTTGGGGCGATGCGCCGGTCGGTCGATCGACGTCGACGGTCTGTCTTGCCTTTGACGACGACAGCCGCGCCACCAGACAGCCCAGGGCAAAAGACGCCCCGACGGCGAGCCACGGGTGCTGCTGCACCTGCCTCCGCAGATCCAGCGTCTGGCTGACCGACTGCACTGCGTCGCGGACGCTGGTCATCGTGTCGGCAACGACCGCTCCGGTCGACTGCATTCCGTCCGACACGCGGCTCTCGAGCGACTCGAGTTTCTCCGAGAGATCGGTGCGGGTCTGATTCATCTGGCTGCGGATGGTTGCGAGGTCGTCGTCCACAACGCGGTCTCCTGAATGAGTTCGTCGGCCACATGGTTCCAGCTCGGAAAGGACCGCAGCCGCAGCCGTCCCAGACAAATTAGTGCTGCGCTCAGTACCGACAGCACCGCGCCGACGATGGCGTAACAGGCTCCGAGCGGGAGCCACGCAGGATCAGTCCCGGCGGGACACGTCAGCCAGTGCAGTCCATGCACGAGGCTCAGGCAGAGCAGTCCGGCGGCAAGCAGCCCCAGCGCGACGCCGATGGCGACGACGGCAGTCGCCGCCTGCCGCAGCCGCAGGTTGGCGGCGATTTCCTGCCGAATGAGCCGGACCTGCTGGACGACCAGCGCCCGGAAATCGTCGATGATGCCGGCCACCAGCGACGCCATGTCGGCTTCGCCGGTCACCGGACCTTCGACCGTTGTTGCAGGAACGTCGTCGGCCATGCTCAGTCCCTCAGCGCGCGGCTTACGAGAAATCCCGCTGCGAATCCGGCAAAGATCGCTGCGACGGGATGCTGCCGAACCAGTTCGGTGATCATGGCCGAGGTTCCTGAGAGCTTGGCCTCTTCCAGGTACCGGCCCCCACGCTGAACGGAGTGCGCCACGGCCTGCGAGGCCGTTCCGAGCATGCCGTCGTGCGGCGTGTTTTCGCTGAGCAGGTCGCCCAGCCGTTCGATCTCGCTGCCGGCCCGGGCGGTCAGGTCGTCGGCCTGCTGGCCGATGCCGGTGACGGCCTGCCTGGCCATCGCTCCAACCGCACTGGCGGCGTGACTGGCCATTTCGCCGGCCGCAGCGGCGGCGTCCCCTGCCTTGCCGCCCGCCTGAGTCCATTCTTCACGACTGGCGCCGGGAGCGATCGTTGCATTCGCCATGATTCGGTCTTTCTGAAAGAGGAGGTTCTGTCCGGACTGGATGCGTTTGAATTCGTTTGACGGGGGCCGTCCGTGGCGACCGTCAGTGGTCGTCGTAAGCAACGTCGACGAACCGCTCGGCGGCGATCGCCGCCGAGATCTGCTCCAGCGCTGCACCGCGTTGCGAAGACTTCGAGATCCACGCCACGGTGTTCGAGGTCTTCAGTTCGGGAGGCTGCTCGCGGAGCTCGTTTCCGATAATGATGACCGCGATATCAGTCATCAGGCGGTCGGACTGAATTGCGGCCAGGACGCCTTCACACCCGCCCCACGGCAGCTTGCGATCGACGACCAGCACCGCGGGTTCGAACTCGCGCAGAACCCGGACGCACTCCAGTCCGTCCGCCGCGAGATCCACTTCATGACCGCAGTCCCACAGGTGGTACCGCAGAGCTTCGCGAAAGGCCTGGTCGGAGTCCGCGATCAAAACCAGCATGTTGTGTTCCTTGTCGAAGCGATGGTGATGTTGACCGGCCCGATTTCGTACCTCTTGTGTTTCCTGCTGACTGGCGACGTCTGAGTAAACCCCCGAGCGGGGCCTTAAGCCGCATCGGACCGGGACGGATCGGGGGTCTCGATTCCCAGCGCCGTCGCGAGAGACACCAGATGGTCCTGTTCCTGCACGAGGATCTCCCGGATCTGTTCGGCGAGTGCGTATTCTTCCAGCGCTTCGCATTGCCGGACGCGCCGGCGATAGCGGACAATCGTCTCGGTTTCGGCCTCCAGATCGAACCGCAGCATTTCTTCGGCGATCATCGAGGTCCTGACGGTCCTGGGAACCGCCAGCGGCTCCCCTCCCAGATAGTCGATCTGACCGGCGATGATCAGAGCATGCGCGAGCTCTTCGGCCGCGTGCTTCTCCAGTTCGGCGGCAATCGCCATGTACTGCGGGCCGCGGATCACCTGCGAGTAAATCACATAAGAGATGATCGCCTGGTACTCGCCGGCGAGGTCCTCGTTGAGCAACGCCACCAGGTCTTCCCGCGTGACGTCCTCGTGGTCATGAGCGACGTGCGTTGTTTCGATCATCGCATTTTCTTTCGTGGATCGGATTCAGGATCAATGTTCGGGAATGACTGCCGCGGAACTCTTTGAGCACTTCCCAGAACAGAGAAGGTTCCCTCAGGGTGCTGCCGACGAAGGAGGCCGCCGCCAGGACCAGGAAGAGCAGGGACGAGCCTTTCTCCCAGGTCCAGGCGGGCGGCGCATCCGCGCCGAAGCCGAAGACGGCCGCAACCAGAGCCGCGATCAGAAACACCAGGCCGGTCCTCGACATCTCGAATGGCTCCTTCCGGACGCTTCGCGTCCCGATCGTTACTTGCTGAAGTCCAGCCCCCTGTCGTCGTCGGGCGCCCCCAGCAGTTTGAAGTTGAATTTTCCATCGCCGCCGGGTGTCGCCTCGCCGATCAGCGAGCCGCCGTCCTTGCGTTCGAGGGCCAGCACGTTGCCTTCAACGGAGTACGTTCCACCAAACTCTTGTGCCGCCTGATCCTTCTGGGCGAAGCTCCACGTGAACTTCTGATCGTCCGTGAGCACTAGACCGAATTTCGAGCCATCGCTTCGGGCGGCCTTCCAGGTTCCCACCAGAGTCGCCGGATCGACCGGCTGCGGAGCCGGCCGAGTCGAAGCCTGAGGCGGTTGCGCCGCAGCGGCCTCTCCCGGCTGCGGTGCAGCGACAAGCCTCAGCAGATCGGCCGCCACGCGGTCGTTCGGCATCAAATCGACGACCACCTGAAACTGTCGAGCGGCCGCATCGGGATGCCCGCAGCTCATGTAGTGATAACCCAGCAGGAACCGCGAGGCGGCGTCCTGCGGATTGGACGTCGTAAATGCCTCCAGCATCCGCAGTTGTTCGGTGTAGACAGGGACGCTGGAGTACATGCTGCTGAGCGTCGTCCAGTCCCAGCCGGGACCAACTGCCAGAACCGAGTGGATCGTCGCGGCCGACTGCTGGTAGTCCTGCCTGGCAAACAGCACGAGCGAGCGGAACTCATGCAACACGGCATCGTCGGGGTATTGAGCAATTCCCTTGTTGACGATGTCGAGCGCCGCGTCGTAGTCGTTCTGGCGGAATGCCGCGACCGCGTTGTTCAAAACCTCGTCGGCGGAGTTCGGATCATTCAGTCCCGCGTCCGACGTGACAGTGTAGGAGACCGGAATCGGTTGGGCATAGTTGTAAACCGTGGTTCCTCCGACGACGTAGTACGGATTCGAATACCCCAGATAGCCGCTGTTGTAGTACAGCGATCCGAGTCCCCAGCCGCCCAGCCCCCACCCGAGCGGGCGATAGCCATAACCGCCGTAGCCACCATACCCACCGCCGTACCCGCCCCAGCCGTAGGCATTGCCCAGTCCCCAGCCCCAGCCGGGACTGTAGCCTCCGTAGCCGGAGTTCAGTCCGATTCCGACGCCCAGACGCGGACCGCCGAAGCGATATCCTGAGTTCCCTGCAAAGCCGCGGTTGCCATTCCAGTAGCCGTGGTATCCCGAATGCCGGTAGTACGACGGCCGATAGGAGTTCGAGCCGACATGGAACTGACGGTTGTTGTAATTGACGGTGTTTCCATCGAACGGCCGATTGCCGATTCGCATGGGCTGGATGTCATTGCGTTGCATCGCGGGCCGGCCGCCGATGTTGTTGTTCTGAGGGCCGGGCCGGCCGGCCGTCACGCCGGGACGTCCGCCGCCCGCGTTGCCGGGGTGGAACGAATTTGCGTCACCGCGTTGCGGTCCCGTCGGTCGCGAACCGGCGACTCCGGGTTGTCTGCCCTGGCTGGGGCGCGTGAACGTCGGGGCGCGATGAATGGCCTGCGGCTGTCCGCCGATCGACGGCTGGCGCGTCCCTCCACCCACGGAACCCCGACTCGGACCACCGCCGGCAGGGGACTGAGCACGACCGCCGCCTGGCGTCTGGACGCGTCCGCCGCCTGAGGGAGCCTGAACGCGACCGCCACTGATGTGCGGCGCACCGCCTCCTCCACGCTGACCACCTCCACCCGGTTGGCCGCCGCCGCCGCGCTGTCCGCCGCCGCCAGGTTGACCGCCGCCGCCGCGCTGCCCGCCGCCGCCAGGTTGACCACCACCACCTCGCTGCCCGCCGCCGCCTGGTTGGCCACCGCCACCTCGCTGTCCGCCACCGCCGCGATCTCCACCGCCACGCTGGTCACCCTCAGCCGCAGCGGCGGCCCCGCCAGCGCCGCTGATTCCCGTGACGTACTGACCATAGGAACTGATCGAAAGCGCCAGACCGCAGAAAACTGCGGATCTCCACAAAGTTCGTTTCATAACAGGACTCTCCGATTGAGTGATGCGCTTCGAGTCGGGAGTTCAACCCGACCGAATATTCGCGAAGTGTTTCTCTCGGCTATTTCTTGCCGTTCGCAACGACCGGCGCGGGGGCCGGAGCCTGTCGCACGATCGTGACGACTTCGCTGTCCGGCAGTTGCACACCGGCGATCTCGTGATCGAGCGATTGCCAGGTCATCGTGTGTTCGTTGACGAACGTGTAAACGCTCGTGCTGGACGCCGGCTCGCCATCAGCAGTGACTCCAGTCAACCTGAGCACCCAGTCGTCGCCGTTCCGATGCCAGAGTCCCTCTCCATAGCCACCTTCCGTGTCAAAGATCCAGGTGCGCAGCTTGCCCGTCAGCGGATCCCAGCCAATTCGCTGAGTCCCGGCCATCGCTTCCTGTCCGGCGACCAGAATGGTGAAATTACGAACCAGGAAGTTGCCGTTGTCCGCGTACTCACAGTTGAATACGACGATCGAGTCGTCTCCTTCATCCACCCAATCGCCCAGCAGCCAGTCGAGCTGTTCGAGCTGGGCGCGATGCTGGCGGCGATCTTTCGGCGCGTGATCGCGGACACTGGCCGACAGCCACTTGCCGTCCGTCTTCACGTGGACGGCGGTGTATCGGCTTTCCGCCGACACCTGAGTGTCCGGGAGAGTAATCGCCGTACTGCCATCTTCGACCGCGACGCCGGGGCTGATGAACCGGATCGTGTCGACATTGAACTCCAGCTTGCAGGCGGGGTTCTCGGCGAGGAACGCCGTCAGCGTCTCCTCAATGGCGGCGCGTCCCTGAAAGACATTCCCCAGCTCGTCCACGTATTCGGCGTCGGGGGTGAAGTGAGCCGCGGCGGACTTTGCATCTCCGGCGGCGTACGCCTTCGCGAACGACTCGTTCGCCTGGCGGATCGCCTCTTCGTCGGCTGCCTGCTCTTTCGAGACGGGCGGCGTCGCGGCCGCCGGCTGTTCCTCCGGCAGCGTGCCGGCCTTCGGAGCGGTTGCCTTGTCCGCCTGCGGGGCCGCGGCTGGTGCAGGCCGTTTGGCAGCGGGCTTCGGTCGATCCTGTCCGCGTACTGGCACAGAGGGAACGAGCATCAGACCAAAGAGCGCGAGGCAAGTGGCACTAGATAGAATTGAAGACTTGAGCATGTTGATCTCCTGTGCTGAGCGCCGCCGATTCGCGGCGGCCGCTGGAACGATAGGGCCTCGAACGTCCTCAGATCGCCGGCGCAGGCGCCGGGGCGTTCGCCATCGGGGGCTGAGGCGCGACATAGCCGTCGGGCGACGGAGCGTAATAGGCGGGGGCGGCGCAGCTCGCGGCCTGCGGCGCACAGTAAGCCGCCGCGACCGGAGCACTGCAGGTTGCCGGCATGGCATAGTTCGCGACCGGAGCGCAGCCCGCGGCCTGCTGATATCCGGCACACCCGGAATTCTGCCGGGCGTAACAGCCGTTGTGTCGCCGCCCGCAGGTGCGATATCGCTCCCCGCAGGACTTGTTCTGCCGGTAACCGCAGGAACCAGATTGGCTGCCGCAGACGTTCGTCGGCTGGCCGCAGTTGGCACGGCCATAGTGCTGACCGCCGCGGGCCTCGACGTCGCTGGTGGCGAACGAAAGGCAGACGGCGGCGACGAGTCCGGCAAACACAGAGATCAATGAGCGAGACATGGAGAAACCTCCTTGAGCGAAACGCGAAACGGAACTGGGTAAGTGCGCTTCCCGGTGGGGAACGAATCCGCCAGCCGAGAAGCGGGGCATCGAAACGTGTCGCGCGAAAGATCGCACGGGGTTAACTCAGTCGTCGATCGCCACAACCCCTCGCAGGTCCTGAGCCGCAGCGCGATCGACCTTCCGATCAAGCCCGTTCAGGTCCGGGATGAAGGAGGCTTTCGTCACGGACCTGAGAATCACACCGTTCGGAACGGGAACCGGGACCTGAACCGCAGCCTGGCGGATCCGTTCCCAGACCTCCCAGCGATGCACTTGGACGTCGCGATGCGCTTCAATGCCGAGACGCACGCGATCGCCAAGAATCTCCAGGACGGTCACGGTCAGCTCGCGATGAGCCGAGGCGTCCCCGCCGACGATCACCGATTCCCGCAGCTTTCTCGTCAGAACCAGCATCTGCGACCTCGCTGATTTGAGTGCCCGAGTTGAATCTGAATCGGAGAATCAGTCCGGGTTCGAATGGTTCGCCAACCGCCCGGCTGCTCAGATGCGACCGACCAGCACCAGGATGATCAGAATCAGCAGAATGAGGCCGATGCCGCCGCTCGGGGCGGCCCCCCAGTTGCGGCTGTAATTCCAGGTGGGCATTGCACCCAGCAGCATCAGAATCAGGATCACGATCAGAATGGTGGACAGCATTTGAATGCTCCTTTCAGAAGTTGACGAAGGGACGATTCGCCGGCTCAGCTAGTTTGAAGGAGTCACTTTGGCGGCGTCCTCTTTGACCTTGTCCGTATCGACAGTCAGGTTGACGTCGACCTTGTTGCTCCCGGCCTGCTGTCCGCTCGACAGAACGAACCAGCCTCGATAAAAGCCGACTCCCACCAGAACGACCGCAACCACAATCAGCAGCGTCGTAAACTTGTTCATGGATTCACTTCCAGAGGTGTAGACCGCAGGCCCGGACGCCGACAATCGGGACCGTGGCCTGACGGCGATTTCGACCGATGTTTCGGTGTGAATCGTCGGGTGATCGGCATTCGCGCCGTCACGAACAGGATTTCCTGCGTCCCTGGGCGGCCCCCTCCCCGAGCGGGTCGCTCAAGTCGCCTCGGGACTTCACGCTTCAGACGACAATCCGACGCCGTCCCAGTCCTTAACCGAGATCGTCCCGGCCATTTGAAAGACCTGCACCATCTCGCCGCTGGTAAAGGCATGCACGACAGCGCCGGTGGTCGTCTCAACTTCCGCAGCCGCTTCGCGGACTGCGACTCCGGTGATGCGTTTAATCTCGTCCCGCAACGTCGACACGGAGGTGTTGAACAGCTTGCGATGATAATCCTGAATCTTGCCGGCTCCGTCGGCAGTCTGCGACAGGACGATCTCCGCCGGAGACAGCGCCGCATGGAGCGTCACGACCAGCGTGTCGTTGCTCAGCACGACCGTCACGGCTTTCGGAGCATGGCCGGTCCGTTCTGTCTGAAACATTGCGACGGCGGCAGCCACCTGCTGAGCCATCGTTCGGGTCGTCTCTTCGTCCATCGCAGTCAACCTTCCGAGACTCGCCGAGGCGGGCTTCAGAGACCTTTACTCTCAGTCGCCAGCAGATACCGACCCGAAGGCGGACCTGCGATCAATCCCATCGTCGACCGACTGGCGCAGTGATCTGGTGCAGTGCTCGGAATCAGCCGCGCCAGCAATCGGACTCGCCGACGCCGCCCCAGACGCTGATGCAACGTGGCGGCAATTCGTGGCAGAAACGCGCCACAAGAGAAGGAACCATTGTCTTTGGCGGACGCGATCAAGAGACGTCTCCGACGATGTAGAAAAGTTCGCTGGTCGAATATCTTCCGGGAGCGAACGAAAAAAGCCGACGTGGCGAAGCCCTTCGAAAAAGGACTTCACCGCGTCGGCTTACTGCTGAACGCGCCTTCCGAACCTGGCCGGACTGCGCTTTCTCTGGTCATCCGATGTGTCGCCGAAGCAGCCTGATCAAGCAGGCCCTTCGCCAACAACTACATGATAGCCTGGCCACTGCGAAATCACAGGGAGAAATCGAGTGATTCCGCAAATCTTCTCAAGTTTGCTTCCAACGGCATGCTATTGTGACGCCCAGGACTTGGTGGCCGGCGGGGTTGCCTGCTCGACCTCAATTCTGAACTGGCCGAGCTGCGTCGCACTGGTCGGCTCGGTCTCAGATCCTGCAACAACCGATTGTCCGTGGAGAGCACACGTTTTGAAGACGACTGGCGAGATTGAGGCCGCGGTCTGCAGTGCGATCGCCCGCTTCGAGCAAGAATATATGGGGCGCGGACCGAAAGACATTCGCACCCACTTGATCGGCGACATGCTGCTGGTCCGACTGCAGGGAGTGCTGACCGCCGCCGAACAGCAACTGGTCCGTACGCTCAAACCCGAAAAGGGGCGCGACCTGCTGAAGGAGGTCCGCACGCAACTCATCGAAACGGCCCGTCCCGGCATGGAAGCCATGATCAAGGAAATCACCGGGCTCGAACCGATCAGCCTGCACCACGACATCAGCACGATTACCGGCGAAGAGATTCTCCTCTTCGTCTTTTCCGAATCGCCCGGAGTGCGAGAGACCAAGCGAAAGTAGCCTGTCGCAACGCCGGAAATGCACCAGTCGGCGCAGGCCGTATGTGATCACGTCTCAAGGCTCTCACCCCGCGCAGCGGCGATGATCTTCTCGATGCAGGATTCCGGCAGACCGTGTTGTCTCGCACCGGTGACGATCCGCTCCAGATATTCGTCGCCGGGCCGGCCGAAGCGGGCCGGCTGCGCGGGGGTGATCACGTACGCAACCGCATCCAGTAATTCGCCGTACTCGTCGCAGACCGAAATCGCGAGTCGCTCATATCCGCTCTCATACTCATCCAGCCTGCTGAAATGCGCCGGACTGCAGCGATACACTGCGCCATGCACTTCGTCGTCCGAACGGCGGATATTGGCGAACGCGGGGCCGCTTTCCTCGAGCGTCTGAAAGACCAGGCGATAGCCGGAAAGTCGTGCGACCCGGGGCGGATGGTCGACGTGGCCGATGGCGCCGGTCCGCTCGATCATCTGTTCGCGGAACAGATTGCTCCCGTAGGCAAAGTACCAGACATCCATCACGGAATTCTCTCGCAGCATCACGCCCGGCGGATGTCACAGACGTCGCAGACCAGCTACCTCGCGGCAGTCGATCCAGCCGGAACTTCGTCGGCCCAGACCTTGAACGACTGCAGTTGATTGACGCCGAACGTCGTGGTCATCGCCACATCGGCGGCATCGCGGCCGCGGGCCATCAGGACGCGACCGATGCGGGGAACATTGTTACGGGCGTCAAACGTGTACCATTGGCCCCCGAGAAACACTTCAAACCAGGCGCTGAAATCCATCGGACTCCCCGCCGGAGGAACGCCGATGTCTCCCAGATAGCCGGTGCAGTACCTGGCCGGCATGTTCAGGCAGCGGCACAGCGTGATCGCCAGGTGCATAAAGTCCCGGCAGACGCCCGTCCGTTCGTGAAAGGCCCCCAGCGCCGTCCGATACGACCGCGCCTGCTGGTAGTCGAAGCGAATGTGCCGATGGACGAAGTCGCATACCGCCTGGACTCGCGGCCATCCCGCCGGGACCTGCGAAAACTGAGACCACGCGAACTGATTCAACTCGCTGTCCACCTCGCAGTAGCGGCTTCCCAAAAGAAACATCAGGACTTCCTGCGGCAGATCCTGAACGTTGATCTGGGGGGCATTCGGGACCTGCAGATCCGGCAACCCGCAGTCCTCGACGACCGCAGAATTGCGGAACGTGACCCGTCCCGAGGGGACGACGGCTCGATGACAGCGATTGCCATTCTGGTCGAAGTACTGAGTCAGCGGAACCAGCGGATCGACCTGCAATTGCTCGTATTGCCGAATCGTCGGCGCACGCAATGGATGCAGGCTGAGCATCAGGATCAGGGCCGTGGGCTCTGGAAACGCGAATTCGAGTTCGCAGCCGACGCGGATGAGCATAGACTCTCGCTGAGTGGTGGAATGATCGTTGAGGCGGTTTCATCATACCACACCTTGGACCGCCGAATTCGCAGTTGTTTGCTGATGTGCAATCTGGAGGTCAAAGCGACGCTCCGTCAATCAGCAGGGCGGTAGATGCAAGAAACGGACCGGATACTGCGTCGATTCGTCGTACCGGGCCTTCAGTCTTCGGCTGATCTCGCACACTGCCCGATCGAGGAAACGCCGAAGTCCTCTTACGACGGCTCGCAATCGACCGTTGGAACCGTTGGAGCGAGCGTCCTTCAAGCTGCTGCTCCAGATTCCGGACGAGTGGACGGATCAGCCCCTGACGCTGCGAGCCATCAAAGAGGCGGGGCTGCAATGTCTGCTGGAGGCCGGGCTCATCGAGGCGGTCATTGAGGTGACCGTTTCCTTTCCGACGCGGACTTCCGGCCTCAAGACCTCCACCGACTTGCGTTCCGGACTGTCAGGCACGCTGGAGGACGGCTCCGCCCACGATCAACTTGTCGGCCTGGGGGCTGGAATCGCCTGAACCGGCGACGGAGACCAGTTTGTGATGGTCCCTGACCGCGGCGCCGGCGACGGTGCGGTCAGCGACCGCTGCCGGTTTCACGCGGTCACGATTCGAGTGAACCAGGCCGCAGCAACGCCGGTTCATTGCGAGCTGACCGAGACGACGTTGCACTTTGGAAGGAAGAGCGCACCGCTGATCGGTCTGGCCGCGGCCTTTGCTCCTCGCGAAGCACGTCATCCCCTTCGATTCGATCCGGAAGCCATTCGTGCGACGCCGGAAGGGACTGCGATCATTGCCGACGAATATAGCCCGTCGATTGTGGAATTCGATCGCAAAGGGCACTGGACACGCGATCGGCCGCTCCCCGCCGGTTATACCATCGACCGACCGGGAGCGACTCCGGCCGAGGAACCGCCTCCTCACAATCGACGGGGGCGCCAGTCGAACCGCGGGCTGGAAGGATTATCGCTGACGCCGGATGGACGGACGCTGGTCGCCTTGATGCAGGGGCCGCTCTTGCAGGATGGTGCTCTGGATTCGGGTCTGAAGCGGGCTGGATCGCTCGTCCGGCTCCCGACCATCGACCGCGTGAATGGTCGGACCGCACAATACGCCTGTCTCCTCGAATCGCCATCGTATGGCCTCAATGAAATTGAGGCAGTCAACGACCACGAGGTCCTCGTCATCGAGCGCGACGGCAGGGGGGGGACGGCGGCCAGGTTCAAGCGGATTGCAAAGATCGAGCTGGCGGACGCAACTCCGCTCGATCCACAGCGCAACATCACCGAAGGAGATTTGCCGCCCGAAGTCCTTCCGGCCGCAAAGACCTGGCTGATTGATCTCCTGCACCCGCGGTGAGGACTTGCGAGTACGGATCTCCCCTAGAAAACCAAAGGGCTTGCGCTCAGCCGTACGCTTCCGGACGGTCGTCGCCTGCTGTTCGTCAGCACCGACAACGATTTTCATCCGGAAACGGAGTCTCGGATCGACGTCTTTGCGATCGAATCGGCACACTCGAAACTGGCTGCAGCGGAGAACTTGGAGATCTCGACCATGCGATCAGATCGAAGTCCGACGGGGCCGCCGCATCCGCAGCCCCCCCCCCGAAAACAAAAACCCCCCTGAAATCAGGGGGGTCTGAGGGTTCCCAGTGGACGATACAAGACTCGAACTTGTGACCTCCACGATGTCAACGTGGCGCTCTAACCAACTGAGCTAATCGTCCGATCACGGCAACGATCCACCCCGCTGGCGGGGCTGTCGTTACGGTCCAAACTTTAGGCTTTCATGCGGCTCCGGTCAAGGGATCGCCTGGGACGGCGAATTCGGAAATCTGCGACGTAGATTGTCGCCGATGGATTATCGGGGCCTCGCAACCACTGACAGACTCAGACGTTGCTGCAAACTTCGCACTGCCTCCTGGGAGACCCGGCCGGTTCGCACGCCCCCTTCGCATGCGGCTGTCCGGACCGCGATAATGTCCGCCCCCCACCCCGCGACCGCCGCGACATCCACTGGACGCAGACTCCCCGCCAATGCGGTGAACAGTCCCTGCTGGCCTAACTCTGGCAGGATCGACCTCAGACGACGATCAACTCCAAGTTCCACCAGACCGGAACCTCCTTTCGACCAGGTATCGATCAGAAAACCGGCGCAGCCGGTTTCCATGGCGGCCCGCGCAATGTCCTCCACCGGCGGAGCTTCGGCGATATCGGCGTCTGCATAGGCCACGGCGACCCAGCCAATGGGGGTTGGACACGCCGCTTCGAAGCGGGTTCGCAGACTGCTCCAGGTGGTCCGCCAGTCCGTGAGATCCCGCATGCCCGCAAGGCCCAGCTTCAGCCAGCGGACTTGCGCGGGAATGTTGGGAATGGGAGTGGTCGGGCTCCATTCCCGCAATTCACCCAGTGCGAGGCTGAGAGGGATCCCTGCCGGTATCGCGGCGGCGATGGCGGCCCAAGCCTCCGGAGTTGCACGGCCGAGCGACCCCTGGGCGGGGTCCTTCACGTCAATAATATCGGCCCCGCCGGCAAGCGCGGCGCGGGCTTCATCTGCGTCACAAACGCTGACCAGGAGCCTGGGCGGCTGCGTCAGAAATCGCGGCGGCCGTGACGGAGCGACCATTGACGACGGTGACGGAGTCATGGCTGCGGTGCCGGGTGCTTGAGAGGCTTCCCCGACAGTGCGCCGGTCGGCTGCCCCGCGTAGACGGCCGGCCGGCCATTCACGAAAACATAACGCATCCCCTGGCTGTACTGATGCGGTTCGGCAAACGTCGCCAGGTCGCGGAACTGCTGCGGGTCGAAGACGACAACATCGGCGGCGTAGTCGGCCTTCAGATAACCGCGGTCCTTGAAGCCGAGGATGTCGGCGGGGAGTCCGGAGCAACTGCGGATCGCCTGTTCGAGAGGCAGAACGCCGTCGGCGATGGCGTAGCGTCCGATTTTGCGGGAGAAGGTGCCGTAGCTGCGCGGGTGGGGCTTGTCGGGGCCGGGGAGGTAATTGCGGCCATCGGAAGCGGTGGCGACCCAGGGAAGTTGCATGGCGAAACGGACGTCGTCTTCGCTCATGGAGAAGTTCACGACGGCAGCTCCGCCATTGCGGCAGATTTCCTCGGTGATTTCGAGGGGCGTCCGGGATTCCTTCTCCGCGATCTGCTTGACGTCGAGGCCAATCCATTCCGGCTTCGCCGTATAGCGGGCGATGAAGATCGCGGCGCCGTCGCGGGAACGCTCCAGGTCCTGCTGGATTTCCTGACGGAGCTTCGGACCGGTCTCCGGGTCGTCCAGCCGGGCGATGAGGGCCTTCGAACCTCCCGACCGGGCCCAGGTAGGAACGACGGTCGCTTCAAGCGAGGTGCTCGAAGCCGTGTACGGGTACTGGTCGGCGGTGGCCGCCCGGCCGGCTTTTCGAGCCTGTGCGATGCGTTCGGCAGCGAGCCGTAACGTCCCCCAGTTCTCCTGGCCGGAGGCTTTGAAGTGGGAGATATGGACCGGACAGCCGGCGGTTTCACCGATGCGCAGAGCTTCGTCGACCGAATTCAGCAGCTCTTTGCCCTCGCCCCGGATGTGGCTGGCATAGATGCCCCCGGCCGCCGCAACGACCTTGGCGATTTCCGTGATTTCCGCGGTGTTGGCGTAGACGCTGGGGACATAGATGAGGCCGGTCGTCATGCCCCAGGCGCCGTCCTGCATCGCCTTAGCCGCAAGATCTCGCATCTGCTGGATCTCTTCCTCGCTGGCCTTCCGGTCGACGTTGCCGACGACCTTTTCTCGCAGGTTTCCCTGCGGCAGAAGGTGGGCGATATTCGTCCCGGCTCCGGAAGCGTCAATCGTCCGGTAGTAGTCGCCGACATCCACGGGACCGAAACCGCAGTTGCCGGTCACCTGTGTGGTGCAGCCCTGCATGAGGTAATTCGTTCCCGAACGGAGCAGGCTGTCGATGACCTGACCGTCGCTGTGGGAGTGGAGGTCGATAAAGCCGGGAGCGATCACCAAGCCCTTGCAATCGAGCTTCCAGCCGACTTTGCCGACGGGAAACTCGCCGACGGCGACAATTTTGCCCTTGAGCAGGGCCACATTCCCGATTCGAGGCGCGGCCCCGGAGCCGTCGTGAAGGATTCCATCGGTCAACAGGATGTCGGCGTCGACGGGATCCTGGGCAACGGCGGGTTGGATGGCACAAGCCAGGAGTGCGGCCAGGAGGCGCCAGCGCATCGGGAATCTCCGGAGAGGAGTCGCGGAATCCAGTCCGAGAAGAGCATCGCAGATTTGAGGGGGGATGCAAGGGTAGAGAAGAGTGGTCAGTGGAAGGGCGACGTCGGGTTCTCTGGTTCCCAGGCTCCGCCTGGGAACCCCCTCTTCGCGAGGCTCTGCCTCGCACAGCCGGTCGGCCGAATGACCGTGGCAGCGATGCTGAGCATCGCTGGCCGACGATCCCTGGAAGAACCTGGGATCGAGGAAACGACTCAGCCGCGATACATTCGAAGGCATGCGGCACGTGATCTTTTTCTTCGGCAGCGGGCTGGCGTGGTACGTCGGGGTGTGCCTGTTGCTGCTGGCGGCAATGATCCCCCCGGGACGACGATCCTGGCTGGCCGGACGAGCGCTGACGGTAGGAGCGGTCGTTGGCGGCGTGCTGCTGATCTTGTCCGGGACGCCGCAGCCGTGGTGGATGATTGGCGGAGTGCTGTTCGGGTTGCTGATCATTTCCAGTGTCACGCGGTGGAAACCGCAGGCCAAAGCCGCTCCCTGGCTGCGGCGGCTGGCGATCAGTCTCGGCCTTCTGCTGCTGGCCGTCGAACTGCCTTGGGCCTGGTCGGCCGGACGACTGCCGACTCCTGCCGCTCCACTGCATGAGATTCACGTTCTGGGGGACTCCGTCAGCGCGGGGATGGGCGAGCGGGAAGCCGTCGTCTGGCCGGTGCAACTCGCGGAACTGCTGAAGCAGGAAGGTCGGTCGATTCCGATCATCAGCCACGCTCAGATGGGGGCGACCGTCCAGTCGGCCCGGAAACAGGCGCTGGGATTGCCAGAGACTCCCAGTCTGGTGCTGGTCGCCATCGGGGGGAATGATCTGCTCGGCCCGACGACCGATGCGAAGTTCGCCGAGCAACTGAATGCTCTGCTGTCGGAGATCTGCCGGCCCGACCGCGTGGTGCTGATGCTGGAGCTGCCGCTGCCTCCGTTGCGAAATGCATACGGAGCCATCCAGCGCCGGCTGTCGCAAAAGTATGGGGTGCCCCTGATCCCCAAACGGGTGATGGCCGGCGTGCTGACGGGACCAGACTCGACGCTGGATTCCATCCACCTGACGACGGCCGGGCATGCGCGGATGGCGGCAGCGATGAAATCGTACGTCGATCGTGTTATCACATCGCCGTGACGCTCCTGAATTTGAGTTTTTGAAGGATGAAAGGCAATGCCCAAGCCGCGCGAAATGCTCGCACAATGGATTTCCGGGTACTGGCTCTCCCAGATGCTGCACGTCGCGGCGCGGCTGAAACTGGCGGACCTGATCGCTGCCGGGACTCAGACGTCTGCCGCCCTGGCAGTCGCCACGGGGATGCACGAGCCGTCATTGTTTCGACTGCTGCGGGGGCTGGCCAGCATCGGCGTCTTTGCGGAAACAACTCCCCGGACGTTCGTGCTGACGCCCCTGGCGGAGCATTTGCGATCAGACCATCCGGAGTCGGTCCGGCCGATGGCGCTGATGCTGGGGGGCGTGCAGTACGAAGCGTGGGCAGATCTGTATGACAGCGTGGAGACCGGCCGGCCGGCCTTCGACGAGCGGTTCGGACAGCCGCTGTTTTCGTGGCTCGCCGAGCGTCCCGAAGAAGCGGCCGAGTTTGATGCGGCGATGACCGCGATCCACGGTCGGGAGACTGCTGCCGCGATCGAGGCGTACGACTTCAGCCGGTATCCCCACCTCATCGATGTCGGGGGCGGGAACGGCAGCCAGTTGCTGGATGTTCTCCGCGCGCTGCCGGAGATTCGCGGCACGGTGTTTGATCTGCCGGGCGTGGTGGATCGCACCCGGAACTTGATCACCGAGGCGGGGTTCGCGGACCGGTGCGACGCCGTTGGCGGCAGCTTCTTTGAAGAGGCGCCCGCGGGGGCGGATGGCTATGTCCTGCGGCACATCATTCACGACTGGAACGACGAGCAGTCGCTGCAGATTCTGCGGACGATCCGCAACGCGGCCACGGAATCGTCGCGGCTGATTGTGATTGAGAACGTGATCCCGGAAGGGAACGGCCCCGGCTTCGCCAAGCTGCTCGACCTGACCATGCTCGTCATCCCCGGCGGCAAGGAACGGACGGCCGAAGAATACCGGGGGCTGTTTGCCGAAGCGGGCTGGGAACTGACGAGCATCACGCCGACGGCCGCGGATGTGAGTGTGCTGGAAGGAAAAGTGGTTGGTGGATAGTGGTTGGGGAGAAGAAGGAAGACGGAAAGTCCAGCGTCTTCCTCAACGCTCGACGATTCGTCACAGCGACTTCAGATACTCCAGCAGATCGTTTTTCTCATCTTCGGTCAGGTCGTCCGGGTAGTTGTGGCCGGCGGCGTTCTTGCCGGGGAGAGTGGTCTTGAAGTAACGCCGGCGGTGGGCGGGAGAGACGACATCGTCCGGGATGTCGTCGTACTCCGTGACTTCGAGGCCGACGCGCGACTGATCGTAGCCGTCGCGGGTTCGTTTCCAGACCGGCGGTCGCTCCTGCGGATGCAGCACATGCCAGAGGGTCGGGACCGATCCGTTATGAAAATACGGAGCGCTGGCCCAGATCCCGTCGAGCGGCGGGGCCACGTAACCTTTCGGGTCGATAATCACCCGGTCTTCGCCGTAGCGACTCATCCACCCGACCTGCATCCACTTGCGATGCTCGACGGTCAGTGCATCAAAACGGAGCCGATCGGTTCCGATGTCATTGATCGCGATCGTCTTCTGTTCGTACCGTGCGTCGGGGCCATACGTGCCGTGGCAGCGGGAGCAGTTGGCCTCGAAGACCGTCCGACCGCGGGCGGCGCGAGCCTCGCTGATCTCCCACGGGTATCGCGGCGATTCGACCGATTGAATCCAGGCATGGATCTGCCGGAAATCGTTCTCCCAGCCGTAGACCTTCTCGCGCGTATTCGAAGGAATGAGAATAAACTGCATCAACGGACGATGCGTGTTCGGAGCAAATCCGTCCGCGTAGAGGCCCGATTTCTTCTTCACGTTCCAGTACGGCGGAGCGTCGACATCGTGATCCAGGACCTGCAGCACAGGATGACTGAGATCGACGGACATGTCGGGCCGGCGAAGGGCGCCGAGCAGGACGCCAAAGATCACCGAATTCGTCGTGCCGTTGGTGATATTCAGCGGGATCTTGAGCGACCCCAGATCCATGTGTGTCAGGCGCTTCTTCACTTGAAGTTTGACGAGCCGGACATCTTCGGTCAGCGTCTGCAGGGCATAGTGTGAGTTGCCCAGGCCCGGAATGACCTGACCGGCGACGGAACCGCCATGACAAGCCAGACAGGTCATGACCCAGCCGTCGCCGCCATTGCTGATGTATCCCAGCGGGCGTCCGCGGCATTCCGGATCGTCGGGAGTCGGGACGAGGCCGTAATACTCGAACATCAGTTTGCGACGGTCCAGGGGTGTCGCAGCTTCAGCCGTCGATCGATCCGGCTCCGGCCAGACAGTCCAGAGCCGGTCGAACACTTCGTCATCGAAATCAGCGGGCAGAAAGGCGTGCGTCCGGAGGACGTTCCAGCCGGCCGCGGGAGATGCAGCGTCGGCCGCAGCCGGTTCAACGGCCCGAACGACGCCAGCCGGGAAGAGCGTCGCCGCGACGATCACTGCACATCGGAAATCGAGCATCCTTCAGACTCCTGCCGGATCACGCCCGGCGCTGTTCCGCCTGACGCAACGCCGCCGTTCCCGCTTCGAGGGTCGCAATAATCTTATCCACATCATAGATGCAGCCGGCCCAGGTCCCGCCGCCCGCCCGCTGCAACATCGCCCACAGGCGGGTTTCCGGGGGAATGCGCGGATCGGCGCAGAGAGCCGATCCCGGTTCGCGAGCCGCGAGAATCATCGCCCCCGCCTCAGGAGTGACCTCGTGCCCCGGTTCCCCGATGAAGTCTAGCCGACCGGTCAAATTCCGGGTGTCGACCTCGATCCGGATCCGATCGCCATCCCGCAGTTTGCCGATCGGACCGCCGTCGAGAGCTTCCGGGCCGACGTGCCCGATGCAGGCCCCGGTCGACACGCCCGAAAACCGAGCGTCGGTGATCAGCGCCACATGCTTTCCGAACGGCAGATACCGCAGCGCCGACGTGATCTGGTAAGTCTCTTCCATCCCGCAGCCCATCGGCCCGCGGCACATCAGGACGATGATATCCCCCTCGCGGATGGGATTGTGCGTCCGCCCCTTCACCGCGGCGATGGCATCCCGTTCGGTCGTGAAGACACGCGCAGGACCGGTCTTGCGGTAGACGCCGTCGGCATCGATGACCGACTTGTCGATCGACGTGCTCTTGATAACCGATCCTTCCGGAGCAATGTTCCCGACCGGAAAAGTCACCGTGCTGGTCAGCCCCCGCTCCTTCGCAACCGACGGAGCCATGATCACGGTGTCGGGATCGACGCCGTCCCGTTCGACCAGGAGATTTCTCAACCGGGTCCGCCTTTCGGAGCGTTCCCACCATTCGAGAATGTCCCCCAGCCGCTTGCCGGACGCCGTGAGGGCGTCGAGCTTGAGCAGCCCCAGCCCGCGCAGATGCAGCATCAGTTCCGGCACGCCCCCCGCCAGGAAGAAACGGATGGTCGGGTGGCCGATCGGACCGTTGGGAAGACAGTCCACCAGCCGGGGCGTCTGGCGGTTGAGGCGGTTCCAGTCATCGACCGTCGGCAGCGGCAACCCCGCTTCATACGCAAACGCGGGCATATGCAGCAGCAGGTTCGTCGAACCGCCGCAGGCCGCATGCACGATCATCGCATTATGAAACGCATCCGGCGTCAGAATATCCCGCATGGCCAGTCCGCGCTGTTCCAGTTCGGTCACCGCGCGAGCCGAGCGGACGGCCGCATCCAGCCAGATCGGCTGGCCGGACGGGGCCAGCGCCGAGTGCGGCAGGCACATGCCCAGCGCCTCGGCGATCACCTGCGACGTCGCCGCGGTCCCCAGAAACTGGCAGCCCCCCCCCGGCGAGGCACAGGCCCGGCAGCCGGCTTCGGCCGCTTCTTCGAGGGTGATCTCTCCGTGGGCGTACCGGGCGCCGATCGTCTGCACTTTACCGGCGTCTTCCCCCTGTGCCGGCGGGAGCGTGACGCCGCCGGGCACAATGATGCACGGCAGATCGCGCTGAGCCGCCAGCGCCATCATCATCGCCGGCAGTCCTTTGTCGCACGTCGCGACGCCGACGACACCCCGCCGCGTCGGCAGCGAGCGGATCAATCGTTTCAGCACGATCGCGGCATCGTTGCGGAACGGCAGGCTGTCCATCATGCCGACCGTCCCCTGCGAACGTCCGTCGCAGGGATCGCTGACGAAGCCGGCGAACGGCAGGCATTCCAGCCGGTCGAATTCCCGGGCCGCCGCCTGCATGAGCAGGCCGACTTCGAAGTGCCCGGTGTGATAGCCCAGCGCTATCGGCCGGCCGTCTTCACCCCGAATCCCCCCCTGCGTGCTGAGGATCAGAAACTGCTTCCGCAGGAGCTGATCGGGCCGCCAGCCCATCCCCGCGTTCTGCGTCAGGCCGAACAGGTCCCCGCTGGGAGCGTCCCGGAGCAGCTCCGGTGTCAGAGGAAGCTGTCCTTCCGGCCCGGCGGCCTTGGTGGTGACTTCCCAGAGGTTGGCGTTTTGCGTATCGAGGAGCGAATAGTCAGGCATGAAGTCGGGTTTCGGGTCTCGTGTCTCGGGCTTCGCAGAACAGACAAAAGTGGATGAGAGGCTTTGCGTCTTTGTCGACGCTCAACGATCAACTCTCAACGAATTCAGTAGGGAAACACGTCCTTCACCGCAATCGTCAGTCCCGGCAGCCAGGGCTCGCCGGTAATCGTCTGCGTGATGTTGTAGAGCACCGGCAGTCGATCCTGACCGACGACCGTGATCGTTTTGCTGTGCGGATCAACGTTCCACACGAGTTTGACGCCGCTATCGAGATAGACTTCAGTCTTCTCGCGGATGTTCTGCTGAGTATCCGATGGCGAGTGGATCTCGACCGCCAGTATCGGAGCGCCGTCGACGAGGGTCGTATCGTCCCCCTGCCGATCAATGACCTCCTGGCTGAAATACGCGACGTCAATTCCGACAGCCGTATCCGGGTCGTGAGTCAGGATGCAGCCTGCCTCGCCGCCCATGATGTATCCGCCGGCGCCGCTCCGCGTTCGCCACTCATGAAGCAGGCTGGACAGAACTACCAGTACAATGCTGTGCCAACGATTGCGCTTCGTCATGGGCTCCTCCCGCAATTCCCCTCGGATCAGCCAGCGGTCGATACCGTCGTCCGGAAACGCCAGCAGGTCCGCAGTCGTCAGCGGTTTGATCAGTTCGGCAGTCGCCATGAGAGTCCTCCCTTCCGTCCCTTGCGCCACTACGGCAGCATCGGAAACAACATCTTCGCATTCTCCCGCGTCAGAGGCGAGCCATATTCGCAGCCCTCGAATGCCTCAATAAGCCGGATCTTCGCACCCCGCTCCGGGCCATAAGTCTCGATCACCTGCTGCCGATAACGATCCGCCAGCGGACCGTTGAACCGGCCAAAGAACTCCTTGAGATACTCCCGGCGGAGACTGGAATCCGTCGGAAAGCCATTCTCCTGGCAAAGCGTGTACGGCAGCCACTCGAAAAACTGCGACTCGTGGCATGCGAGCTGATCGAGAATCTGCTCCAGCACCGGCTCGACGTCGATCACCACCGTCGGAGCAAACGGCGCCGGTCGCTGGAAGTTGTCGGAAAGGTATGCAATCACCGGATTGACCCGCAGGGCGGGGACCTCCGCCACGATGTGGGGCACGATCACCATATACGCCGCGTCGCAGACCAGCGTCGACGTCGCCCGGTGATCCGGATGGTAATCGTTCGGTCGGTGAGTCAGGATCAGATCCGGTTTGTACCGCCGGATCATCGCAATCAGCCGAAAACGGACTTCCAGCGTCGGCAGCAGCTTGCCGTCCGGATTGTCGAGGATCTCGTACTCGATTCCCATCAACTCGGCGACCGCCTCGGTCTCCGTCTTCCGCCGCTCCGCGAGCGGACCCGGAAGCATCGACTGGTGCCCGGCGTTCCCGTTCGTCACGCTGACGAATTTCACGTGATGCCCGGCGGCCCGGTACATCGCCGTCACCCCGCCGGCTTTCAGCTCGCAATCATCCGGATGGGCGCCAATCACGAGAATTCGGAGTTTCTGATCCACCATTGACCTCGATTCCGGGAGAGTTGACGACAAAACGGGGCGACGCATTGAATTCTGCCGGTCTGTGCCGAAAATGGAAGGCACTGGCGGTGTCTGGGAGGGGCGAACGCGCTGTTCAGACTCCGTGTCGAAGACGCACCGGTCGATCCCGACCGTCTGCTGCTGCCGGCCGCCCTGCTCTGCCCTTGGGAAACCTTGCCATGTCGCTGCCCGTCGTCACCACCCCGCCTGTTGCAGAACCGTTCGAAGATCCGCTCGATTTGATGGACGAAATCGAACGTCTGAAGGCCGAGAAGGACGCCGTCATCTTGGCCCACTTCTACGTCGATGGCGACCTGCAGGACATCGCCGACTATACGGGCGACAGCCTGAAACTCGCCCGCGACGCGACGTCCGTCCCAAATTCGACGATCGTCTTCTGCGGCGTCCACTTCATGGGAGAATCCGCCAAGATTCTCAGCCCCGAGAAAACAATCCTGATGCCCGACCTGCTGGCCGGCTGTTCCCTCGCGGACAGTTGCCCGGCGGACAAACTGGCGGCATTCCAGCAGGAACTGCGAGCACAAGGTCGGGATTTCCAGACGGTGGCCTACATCAACACCACCGCAGCGGTCAAAGCCCTCTGCGACTGGATCGTCACCAGCGGCAACGCCCGCGAAATCATCGACCGCGTCCCCGCCGACAAAGAAATTCTCTTCGTCCCCGACCAGCACCTGGGCCGGTATCTCAGTAGCGTCACCGGCCGAAAGATGATCCTCTGGCCGGGCTCGTGCATGGTCCACGAAGTCTTCAGCATTCAGGATCTCCTCCGGGCGAAGCGCAATCACCCCGGCTCCGAAGTCCTCGCCCACCCGGAATGCCCGGCAAACATTCTGGAGCTCGCCGATATGATCGGCGGCACCGAAAAGATGCGGAAATACGTCGCCTCCATCCCCGAAAAGCGCGTCTTCCTGGTGGCCACGGAAGCCAACATGATCCACCCGCTGCAGAAACTGGCCCCGCAGCACGAATACATCCCCGTGCCGGGGATCATGGCCTCGACCGGCGAAACCTGCGCCTGCAACCGCTGCCCCCACATGGCGCGAAATACCCTCCAGAAAGTCCGCAACTGCCTCCGGGACGGCAAACCCGAGATCGTCTGGCAGCCGTACTACGCCCAGGCCCGCGAAGTCCTGCAACGCAGCCTGCTGCAGTAAACAGAAGTGGAGAGCAGGCAACTCGCGGGGTGGCCGGCGGCTGGAGCGTCTTCGCGAAGCCCCGGCCCTGGACCCGAGCGCCTGCTCACCCGCAGGTGGCTGGCGTCGGAGTCTGCGACGATCCAGAATCAGGAAGTCTGCCGAGCCCTCAGCCGCAAGTTCGGCGCTCTCCGGAATTCCGGCCGGTGCCGCCGGCCCTCCATCAGAAAGACACCATGGGACTCTCAACACTCGGCCTGGCCGCCCTCGCGGGACTTCTTCTCGGGCAGGCGGACGCCGCCGGGCCGTATGAATCGATCGGATTCGTCGAAATCCCGGCGGAAGTCGAGCTGGGAGCCATGTCCGCTGTGGCAGTCGATGCGCACGACCAGATCTACATTCTGCACCGCGGCGATCTGCCGATTCTGAAGTTTGACTCCAACGGAAAATACGTGAAGGGCTGGGGCCAAGGACTCTTCAAGGTCCCCCACGGGCTGCGCGTCGGGCCGGACGGGGCCATCTGGACGACCGACAACGGCAACCACGTCCTGCGGAAGTTCTCGCCGGAAGGAGAACTGCTGGCGACCATCGGCCGCGAAGGCAAAGCCGCCGGCGGGGCCGACGGCTTCCGCGCACCGGACGACCTGGTCTTTGACTCGAAGGGCCAGATCTACGTCGCCGACAGCGGCAACGGTCGGATCGCGAAGCTCGATCCTTCCGGCAAATTCCTCAGCCAATGGGGCAAGAAGGGTAAGGCCCCCGGCGAATTCGCCACCGCGCACGGGCTGGCGATCGACAAGGCGGACCGGATTTACGTCGCCGACCGCGGCAACCAGCGGGTCCAGGTTTTCGAAGCCTCGGGCGCCCACTTGGCCGACTGGAGCGGCTTCGGCAATCCGTTCGGCCTGATCGTCATCGGCGAGGAGCTGCTGGCCTCAGAAGGAGACAAGCACCTGATCGTCCATTTCGATCGCGACGGCAAAATCACGTCGAAGTGGGGGACGCCGGAATTGCTGAAGCTGCCCCACCTGATGGCGGTGAACTCTCAGGGGGTGCTGTTCGTCGCGGAGGTGAACGGCAAGCGGATTCAGAAGTTCCGGCGGAAATGAATGCCGGAGCGATCCACGGCGTCAATTGGCGGGGATGACCGGTCCGCCTAAGATTAGGCATTGGCCTCCCGGTTGTCACACTGTCTTCTCCGCTGCTGGACCCACCATGCCCGTTCCTCCTGAAGATTTCCACACGATCGACGACGCCATCGAGGCCCTCCGCGCAGGACGCATGGTGATCGTCGTCGATGCCGAGGAGCGGGAAAACGAAGGGGACTTTCTCTGCGCGGCCGAGTCCATCACGCCCGAAATGGTGAACTTCATGATTCGCCACGGCGCGGGAGTGCTGTGCACCCCCATGCTGCAGGAGCAGGCGGACCGCCTGGGCCTGACCCCGATCGTCGACGCTCAGCGGAATACCGCCCCGAACAGTACGTCGTTTCTGACGCCAGTCGACCATCAGACCGCCGGCAGCGGCGTGAGTGCCGACAATCGGGCCAGAACGATTCAGGCGCTCAGCGATCCGCAAAGCCGGGCCGAAGATTTCGTCCGTCCCGGTCACATCTATCCGCTGCTCGCCAAAGAAGGGGGCGTCCTCCGCCGCGCCGGCCACACTGAGGCCACAGTCGATCTGGTCCGCATGGCGGGGATGAAGCCGGTCGGCGTGTTGATCGAGATCCTCAGCGAGCACGGTAACGGGATGGCGAATCTCGACGAGCTGAAGGAACTCTCGACGAAGTACAGTCTGCCGCTGATCTCGATCGATCAGCTCATCCGCTACCGCCGCCGCCGGGAACAGCTCGTCCAGCGTGCCGTCGAAGTGGAGTTCGAAACGCGGCAGTACGGCAAATTCAAAGTCATCGCGTACGACGTCTCCTTCGAAGATCAACAGCCCATGGCGATCGTCTGGGGCGATCTCAAATCGATCCCGGCGCCGCTGGTGCGGGTCCATTCGTCGTGTTTTACCGGTGACGTCCTCGACTCCCTGCGCTGCGACTGCGGAGATCAGCTCCACATGGCCATGCAGATGATCCACCAGGAAGGGGCCGGGGCGGTCGTCTACCTGCCGCAGGAAGGCCGGGGAATCGGCCTGGTCGCAAAACTCAAGGCCTACACGCTGCAGGACCAGGGCCTGGATACCGTCGAAGCCAATCACAAGCTCGGGTTCAAGGCCGATTCGCGGGATTACGGCATCGGCCTGCAGATCCTGAAGGATCTGGGCCTCTCCGCGGTCCGGCTGCTGACAAACAACCCGCAGAAGGTCAACGCGTTCCCGGGATTCGACCTCAAACTCGTCGGTCAAGTCCCGATCATTGCCCCGCACGCCCACCAGCGCGAAGTCTACCTGGCCACCAAACGCGACAAGATGGGCCACATTCTGCCCGCGGCGACCGCGGTTCAGCCGGAAGAATAGGATCTCACGCAACGAAGAAACATCGAATGACGAAGGCGGAATTTCGAAAGGAATGCAGTCGAGAGCCAGAAAGAACGAAGCCGAAGTGCCGCTTTGCAACTGACAACTGACCAATGGCAACTGACCAATCTCGCTATTCCCTATTCGCGACTCGCTCTCCTCGCCCGCGGTGAAGAGCTCCGGCGATGCTGGGTCGGCACCGCTCGAAGCCCTTCCCCGCGAGTCCACGAGGCTCGATCAATTCACGCTGCATCGTTTCACCCTTTCCCTGGTGAGTGCAGGCCGATTAGCCGACTGCCGTCATCAGCCGACGGAGGGGGCCGTTGGTCAGCGACCCCGCAAAGCCGCTGGAACTGTCGAGCACGCCGCTCGAATCGAATTTCGCCAGAAATCGTTCGACCCCCTGCTCTTCGGCGGTCGCGGCGTCGGCGTCAACATCCGCAGCCGGCAACTCGGCCCCGGCGCCAGGATACTCGGCCAGCTCAGCCCGCAGGACGCGGACGTGGGCCGGGGCTTCAATCCCGATCTTGACCGAGCCGCGGCCGGTCTGAATCACCTTGATCACAATGTCATCGCCGATCTTGATCATCTCAGCACGTTTACGGGTCAGAACGAGCATGATTCGCATTCCTTTGTCTGGTGGGATTCCATTCTCATCCCGGTCCTGGGTCCGGCTCACCATTCGACATGGCGTCGAACTGAGCACGTCAGGAGCATAAAGCACGGGGCGTGCCAATCCGATTGGCACGCGAGATCCTCCCGGGCCGCTGTTGCCATAAACCTTTTTTCCACAATACTTTGCCACCGCACACAGCCCGCCGGCCAGCGTTGCAGAAAGTTCCTGTCAATCCCAATCTGCGGATTTTTCAGACGATCTTACAATCAAATCTTCGGGGACTTGTGACTGCTGCAATTCGCAGCATTTCCCTCGAAATTTGATCGCGTCATCCGCCATGTTTGACGACAGCGTCAATTCCATCTAGCACTCCTCCGCCACCGAAACTGGACGCAACACCTTCTCCAATCATCACTTCCAGCCGTTTCGTCAGAGTCCGATTGAACGCAATCGAACGGCGACGCTCCCCGCCCGATCAAGTCTCGTCCGTAGACTTCTCCGCGTCCTCCGCGTCTCCGCGGTGAAGCTTCTTACTTCTTGATCCAGCGCAGCCCCGCAAGAAACCGCGAAACTTGCGTCATCGCGGACCGGCAGCTATTCTTACCCGTTCCCGCCTGCATCAGGTCGGGCGGAACATTTGACGGAAACCATGCCGGCCCACCGCCGGCGTCGAGGATGGTAGAGCCATGGGCGCCCATTGTTATCTGTGCGAGAAGAAGCCGTCGTTTGGCAACTCCAAGGTCGAGCGCGGCAAGGCCAAGTACCTGGGCGGTAACGGCCGCAAGACGACCGGCATTACCCGCCGCCAATTCCATCCGAATCTGCAGGCCGTCTGCATCCAGGAAGGCGAGATCGCCCACAAAGTTCGCGTCTGCGTGAAGTGCATCCGCGCCGGCAAGATCCAGAAGAAGGTCGTCCGCGCCCCCTTCACCCTCCCCGCCGCCGACTCCCTCAACTAGTGCTTCCGCAGTGCTGGCCGCACGGGCCGCCGCGTCATGGCATGGGTTGGTAGTTGTAAGCGCAAGGCCGCGGGATGCCGTGATTGACGGCGCCTCGTGGCCTCTCTCTTTGAAGCAGTGGGAGACGCGAGCATGGGCCTCTCCGCGGATCAAGTTCGCAAGGTGGCCTCTCTCGCCCGGCTGAAGCTGAGCGAAGAGGAGCTGGCCGCCCTGACCGGGCAGATGAGTCAGATTCTGGACTACGTCGCAATGCTCGACCAGGTCGACACCACCGGCGTCGAGCCGATGGTCCACGCCATCGAGCTGCGGAATGTCTTCCGGTCGGACGAACTGGCCGGCTCACTCCCCCGGACCGAAGCTCTGGCGAACGCCCCCCGCACCGACGGCAAGTTCTTCCTAGTGCCGCAGATCATCGAACGCGAGTAGTTCCCATCCGAGTCGCCGGCACGCTCGGGTGGCGCGCCCCTGAGGCTTTGCAATGGGAGTGAACTTCAAGTCCCATTAAGACACGCCCTTCGAAGACTCAGGGACGTGCCACCCGGAATACGGCGGTCGGGTGCAATCGCATGCTCGATCGGGCACAATCTCCGCTTTGAAACCCGATTCCCAGTCTGAACGACGGAGCTTGTGATGTCATCGGCGGGACGCACCGCGTCGCAGACCATCGCCGCCTTTCGCACCGGCGAAACGAACGCTCGCGACCTGGCCGAGCAGACCCTTGCCGCCATTACCGCACGCGACGGCGCCATCGGTGCGTTTCTGCACGTGGACCGCGAAGACGCTTCGCAGCAGGCGGAACGCCTCGACGAGAGACGCCGCAGCGGCCAGTCCCTCGGACTGCTGGCGGGACTCCCCGTCGCCATCAAAGACGTCCTCTGCACCCGCGGCCAGCCGACGACCTGCGGCAGCCGGATGCTCAAGGACTTCAAGCCTCCCTACGACGCCCACGTGATCGAACGACTTCGAGCCGCGGACGCCCTCCTGATTGGCCGGACGAATCTCGACGAGTTCGCGATGGGTTCGTCCAGCGAAAACTCCGCGTTCCAGCAGACGAAGAATCCGTGGGACGCCACTCGCACGCCCGGCGGTTCCAGCAGCGGCTCGGCCGCCTGCGTCGCCGCCCGGATGACTCCCGTTTCGCTCGGTAGCGACACCGGCGGCTCGATCCGCCAGCCGGCCGGGCTCTGCGGAATCATGGGGCTCAAGCCCACCTACGGCCGGGTCTCGCGCTACGGACTCGTCGCCTACGCCAGCTCGCTCGATCAGATCGGCCCGTTCGCCACCGATGTCGCCGGCGCGGCCCTGCTGCTCGAAGCGATCTCCGGCCACGATCCGCGAGACTCGACATCGGTGAACCGGCCGGTTCCCGCTTACAGCCAGTCGGTCGACCAGCCGCTGGCCGGCCTGAAAATCGGCGTGCCTCGCGAGCATTTCGCCGAGGGTCTCGAACCCGAAGTCGCATCGGTGGTCCGTGGCGCGCTCGACGTTTACAAGTCACTCGGCGCCGAGCTGCGGGACGTCGACCTGCCCCACTCGAAATACTCGATCGCCGCCTACTACCTCATCGCCCCCTCGGAAGCATCGAGCAACCTGTCCCGCTACGACGGCATCCATTACGGACATCGGACCGAGGCCTTTAAGAGCATGGCCGAACTGTATGCTGGCAGCCGGGGCGAAGGTTTCGGCCCCGAAGTCAAGCGCCGGATCATGCTCGGCACCTACGCCCTCTCCGCCGGCTACTACGACCAGTACTACGTCAAGGCCCTCAAGGTCCGCCGCTTGATTCGCCAGGACTTCGACAACGCTTTCGCCGACGTCGACATCATCGCCGGCCCCGTCACACCGACCCCGGCCTTCAAACTCGGCGAGTTGGTCGACGACCCGCTGGCGATGTATCTGTCCGACATCTACACCATCAGCGCGAACCTCGCCGGCATCCCGGGAGCTTCCATTCCCTGCGGCTTCAGCAAGACCGGCCTGCCGATCGGGCTGCAACTTCAGGCGCCTCCGTTCGAGGAAGAGCGGCTGCTGCGAGCGGCGCGGATGTTCGAACGGGCCACCGACTGGCATCTGCAGACGCCCCCGCTGAGCTGATCGCCTTCGCCGCAAGACTTCCACCGACCACGTTCTAACTCCCAGAAGCCTGCCATGAGCTACGACGTCATCATCGGTCTGGAAGTCCACGTCCAGCTCCAGACGCAGACCAAGATCTTCTGCGGCTGCTCGACAGCCTTCAATCCGGACCAGCCGAACGTACAGACCTGCCCCGTCTGCCTCGGCCTCCCCGGTGCACTCCCCGTCCTCAACGGCAAAGCCTTCTGGCTCGCGGTCAAGACGGCCCTCGCGCTCAACTGCGAAATCGCCCCCTTCACAAAGTGGGACCGCAAACAATACTTCTACCCCGACCTCCCCAAGGGGTACCAGATCAGCCAGTACGACCTCCCCTTCAGCCACGACGGCCACGTCGACGTCGTCACCGAATCCGGCGGCGAACGCCACGTCCGCATCCTGCGGGCTCACCTGGAAGAAGACGCCGGCAAGAACCTGCACGACGAATCCGGTCGCGGCCGCGACAGCCAGGTCGACCTCAACCGGGCCGGCACGCCGCTGGTCGAGATCGTCACCGAACCCGACATGCGGACCGCCGAGGAGGCCCGCCGCTTTCTCGAAGAACTCCGGCTGCTGCTGACTTACCTGGAAGTCTCCGACTGCAACATGCAGGAGGGGAGCCTCCGCTGCGACGCCAACGTCAACTTGCACGTCCACCAGCCGGACGGCGGCAAAGTCGCCACTCCCATCGTCGAAGTGAAAAACCTCAACAGCTTCCGCTTCACCGAGCAGGCCATCCTGCACGAAGTCGAGCGGCAATGGGAGGAGTTCCAGCGAACCGGCAAGACGATCAAAGACGCCCCCAAGTCCACCCGCGGCTTCGATCCCGGCCGGGGCGTCACCTATCCCATGCGCGAAAAGGAAGAAGCCGCCGACTACCGCTACTTCCCCGACCCCGACCTGGTCCCCGTGACCGTGACGCCCGCAGACGTCGCCCGCGTGCGGGCCGAAATGTGCGAAACGCCCATCAGCCGGCGGCAGCGTTTCCAGACCGATTACCAGCTTTCCGCCTACGACGCCGCAGTCCTGGTCGACCAGGGCCGTGAAGTCGCGGAGTACTTTGAAACCGTCGCCCGGGCTGCGGGTGACGGGAAACAGGCGGCGAACTGGATCACCCAGGACGTGCTGCGGGAGCTCAACGACCGCCAGCTCACCATCGCGACGTTTCCAATTCCCGCGCCGGTGCTCGCCGATCTGCTGGGTCGGGTCCATCGCAAGGAACTGACGCTGAAGTCCGCTCGCGAGGTCTTCGCCGCGCTCCTCGAATCGGGCGAGCCCGCCAACATCGAGCAGATTGGCCAGGTCATCGCCGAAAAAGGCCTCGCCATCGTCCAGGACGCCGGGGCCATCGACGCCGCCATCGCCCAGGTCATCGCGGCCAATCCCAAACCGGTCGCGGATTTCAAATCCGGGAAAGCCCAGGCCGCCGGGGCGCTCATCGGCCAGGTGATGAAACTGGTCAAAGGAGCCGACCCGCAAGGAGTTCGCGAACGGCTGCTGGAGCAGCTCAAGTCGCTTCCTTGACGCCAGTTACGCCGACTTCTTCGCTGAGTTCGCGAAGGAGCTTGAGCGAAAAGATGCCGGTCGCGTGCCCGTCGTTGAAATGGATGCCGTAGGCATAGTTCCCCACAGGCACAAGCCTCAACGCCTTAACGGGTTGCGCCTCTTCGAGCGTGAGCACGGGAAAGAGGCTCGCTGCGGCCGGAGGCTGCTCGCGTTTCACTTTACAGGTCGCGCACGGACAGCGGTCGCGCAACCGGCCCCACGCAAGACTCGCCTCCAGCCCGTCGCTCCAGACCAGCGTCAGGCCCGCAGGCGTTGCAGAAATCTTGTCTGGCCAGGGAGAATCGGCAGACATGGGCGTCTCCGGGAGCGTCGAACCGGGTATGATCAGCGGCAAACCACACTGGCCGCGATGCATGACCTGCTAAGATTATATCCAGAAGTAGCGACTTTACGCAGTCGCCACTTGCAGCCGTTAGTCCGTTGCCTGAAAATGGTTTGCATCGTCAGACCACATCGGCAGGATTTTTCGCAGAGCAAAGTGTTAAAAGCAAGTTCCGCGGGTATAATCCCGCAGCAATCACCTCGGCCGTAGCGGGTGGCGAATGGGGCCGGATCAATGAAGACGTCTATCGAACCGGGCGACGAGCAGTTCCTGCAGCAGTTGCACAAGCTCGGAACGGGGTCCATCCAGGATCTCTGCCAGTCACTCGGCGTGACTGCGACGGCGATCCGCCAAAGACTCGTCCGTCTGGAGGCGCAAGGGTTCGTCGAGCGCGAAGTCATTCGCACCGGCCGCGGTCGGCCGCATCACGATTACCGGGTGACCGCGCTGGGCCTCCGAGAACTGGGAGACAATTACTCCGAACTGGCGATTCTGCTGTGGCGCGAACTCCGTTCCATCCCGGAGGTCGAAGTTCGGCAGCGCGTTGCGAACCGCCTGAAGGCGGCGCTGGTCCAGCGATACGGTGGAGAGATTCAGGGCGAGACTTTGCTGGCGCGGATGCAGGGACTTCAGGCCGTGCTCGAACGTCGGGGATTTCAGATGGAAGTCGGATCGCGCGACGACCTGCCGATCCTGCGAGAGAACAACTGCCCCTACCAGGAACTGGCCGGCGAAGATCCGGGAATCTGCGAACTGGAGAAACAGGTCTTCGAAGAAGTCCTGGGAGTCGAATTGAAACTGGCCTGCTGTTGTCGCAACGGCGACAACAGTTGCGAGTTTCAACCCATGGAATCGTCGGTCAGATAATCGGTCGCGTTGCCGACGGCGAGGAGTTTGAGATCAGCATGGCATGGATTGACGGGCGATTCGAGGAAACGGTCCTCACGACATCGATGGAAGGCGCGCTGAACTGGGCCAATCAGTCCAGCGTCTGGCCGATGACGTTCGGTCTCGCCTGCTGTGCCATTGAAATGATGGCCGTCGGCGCCAGCCGGTTCGATCTGGACCGCTTCGGAGCGGGAGCTTTTCGCGCCTCGCCCAGGCAGGCGGACCTGATGATCGTCGCCGGAACGGTCACCTTCAAAATGGCCAGTCGCGTCCGTCGCCTGTACGAGCAGATGCCCGATCCGAAGTATGTGATTGCAATGGGAGCCTGCACGATCGGCGGCGGCCCGTATTTCAAGTACGGTTACCATGTCGTGAAGGGGGTCGATCTGGTGGTGCCGGTCGACGTCTACGTCCCCGGCTGCCCGCCGCGCCCCGAAGCGCTGCTGGAAGGCATCATGCGGATTCAGGACAAGATCCGGTCGCGCAAGCTGGCGAAGAACGGGGTCGAAATTCCCCCGGTGCCGCATCACTCGGGCCGAGTGGCGCTGCCCCCAAGTTTGATCAAAGCCTGCTGACGCCGCGGCTCCCGCGAAATGCGGAGCGAGGGCGGGCCGGCGAGTGTTTTCGGTTGGTCGTTTTGTGGAGCAAGAGTTTTCGATGAGCAGTCTGCTGAAGATCTCTGACCTGCATGTCGCCGTGGAAGGCGTTCCCATCCTGCGGGGCGTCAGCCTGGAAATCCGCCAAGGCGAGATCCACGCCCTGATGGGGCCCAACGGCTCCGGCAAGAGCACGCTGGCCTACGCGCTGGTCGGACACCCCAAGTACGAGATCACCAGCGGCACGATCGAGATCGACGGCCGGAACATCAACGAACTAGACCCCTGCGAACGAGCCCGACTCGGGCTGTTCCTCGCGTTCCAGTACCCGGTGACGATTCCCGGCGTGAAGGTCGCCGACTTCCTGCGGCACGCCGTCACCAACGTCCGGACGCCCGACCGCAAGGAAGGCGAAGGACTTATCCCGATGCGCGAGTTCCGCAAGGAACTGAAGCAGCGGATGGAAGAGCTGGGGATGGACACCGAGTTTGCCCGGCGATACCTCAACGAAGGCTTCTCCGGCGGCGAAAAGAAGCGAATGGAGATTCTGCAGCTCGCCATGCTGCAGCCGAAATTCGCCATCCTGGATGAAACCGACAGCGGCCTCGACAGCGACGCCGTCCGAGTCGTCAGCGAAGGGCTGCAGAAGCTCGCCGGCCCGCAGATGGGCGTGCTGATCATCACCCACCACGAACGCCTGCTCGAATACAACGTCCCCCAGTTCACCCACGTGATGCTGGCCGGCCGGATCGTCGAAACCGGCGACGCCGCCCTGGCCCACGAACTGCACAGCAACGGCTACGCGACGGTTCGCGAGCGACACCCGCAGGAAGCCGCCGAAGAACAGGAACGCCGGGACGCCGCGGCCGCCATCAACGACGCCGTCGGCGTGAACTGAAGCCCTAAGGAGACTGGTAACGTGTCGATGCTGGTGGCGGAATCCGAAGCGGAAGCAATCGCATGTCGACCGCGTACGGTCGCCGATCTGCTGAAGGAACTGGGGCAGATCCCGGCCGAGCGGATCCGTCTGCAACCTGCGCCCGGCACGGCCACCGAATTGGACCTTCTTCAGACCCGACGCTGCGAGTTGATCGACGGCACATTGGTGGAGTGCGCCATGGGCTTTTTCGAGTCGCGCCTGGCCGTCGTACTGATTTGCGTGATCGAGCAGTATTTGAAAGCGAATCCGATTGGCTTCACTGTTGGCGCTGACGCCTATATGAGGCTGGAAAGGGTTGGAATCCGCATCCCGGACGTCTCGGTCTATCTCTGGACTCAGTTCCCGGAACGAAAGGTTCCCCAGGTTTCAGTCGCGGACACGATCCCCCTTCTGGCAGTCGAGGTCATCAGCTCCACCAACACACGCCAGGAGATGGTGAGGAAACGCCGCGAATTCCTCGAACGTGGAACCGAACTGTTCTGGATCGTTGACCCGCGAAAGCAGACTGTGGAAGTCGCCTCGGCCGACGGCAGTGAAGCGACTCTGACAATCGATGAGACCTTGTCGGGCGAACCCGTCCTGCCCGGTTTTCGCCTGAAGATTGCAGACTGGTTCGGCCAGGCCGAATTGGCGCCCCGTGCGCAGGAAGACTCCTCCAAGACCCCTTGAAGTCCCTCGCCGGCCGATGGCCGGTTGACCGACAACTCGAACTTGCCAACGGCAAGCCGCCGAGAGGAAAGAGACCCGAACCATGCCCACCGACCTGACCGCCGCCCCTGCCGAAGAAATCGGCGCTGGCGATTACCAGTACGGCTTTCACGAGTCGACCGACAACTACGTCTTCCGCGGCCGGAAAGGCCTGGACCGTGAAGTCGTGTACCAGATTTCGGAAATGAAAAAAGAACCCGCCTGGATGCGGGACTTCCGTCTGCAGGCGCTCGACATCTTCGAACAGAAGCCGATGCCGACCTGGGGCGGCGACCTGACCAAGCTCGATTTCCAGGACATCTACTACTACGTGCGGGCGTCGGACCGGCAGGAAAAAAGCTGGGACGACGTCCCGGACGATATTCGCCGCACCTACGACCGGCTCGGGATCCCCGAAGCCGAGAAGAAGTACCTGGCCGGCGTGAAGGCTCAGTACGAATCCGAAGTCGTCTACGGCAGCCTGCAGGAAGATCTCGTCCGCAAGGGCGTGGTCTTCACCGACACCGATTCCGCCGTCCGCGACTACCCCGATCTCGTCCAGCAGTATCTGGGGACGGTCATCCCGTCGACCGACAACAAGTTCGCGGCGCTCAACAGCGCGGTGTGGTCGGGCGGGTCGTTCATTTACGTCCCAAAGGGCGTGCACATCGAATTCCCGCTGCAGGCCTATTTCCGGATCAACTCGGAAAACATGGGCCAGTTCGAACGCACGCTCATCATCGTCGACGAAGGGGCTTCGGTCCATTACGTCGAAGGCTGCACGGCTCCGACCTACAGCTCCGAAAGCCTCCATTCCGCCGTCGTGGAAATCCTGGTGAAGCGCGGCGCCCGCTGCCGCTACACCACGATCCAGAACTGGTCCAGCAACGTCTACAACCTGGTAACCAAGCGGGCCATGGCCTACGGCGACAGCCTGATGGAATGGGTCGACGGCAACCTGGGTTCCCGGCTGACGATGAAGTATCCCGCCATCTACCTGATGGAACCGGGCGCCCGCGGCGAGACGCTGTCGATCGCCTTCGCCGGCAAAGGCCAGCATCAGGACGCCGGGGCGAAGATGGTCCACTGTGCTCCGCACACGTCCAGCCGGATCATCTCGAAGAGCATCAGCAAAAATGGCGGCCGGGCAAGCTACCGCGGGCTGGTGAAAGTCGAGAACGGCGCCCACCACTGCAAGAGCAACGTCGTCTGCGACGCGCTGATCCTCGATCCCGAGAGCCGGAGCGACACCTATCCGTATATCGAAATCGATCAGGAAAACGTCGCGATCGAACACGAGGCATCGGTCTCGAAGATCGCCGAGGAACAGCTCCTGTACCTGATGAGCCGGGGAATGAGCGAGCCCGAAGCTTCCGCGATGATCGTGACGGGATTCATCGAGCCGCTCGTGAAGGAGCTGCCGATGGAGTACGCGGTGGAAATGAACCGGCTGATCGAGCTCCAGATGGAAGGCAGCGTGGGATAATCGCCAGGACCGGCTGCACCCCGGAGGACTTCGCCATGTCGACTGCACCCGCCTGCACGTATTCCGTCGAGGAATACCTCGCGCTCGAACGCCAGTCGGAGACGAGGCATCAGTATTACCGGGGTGAGATCTTCGCGATGACGGGAGGTTCGTTCCAGCACGCCACGATCATTTCGAATCTGGTGTTCAGAGCCAGAAGTGCTCTGCGCGACTCTGGTTGTCAGGCGCTGCCGAGCGATATGCGAGTGAAGTGTCCGTCCGGGCTGTATACCTACCCGGATGTTGTCGTGATCTGCGGCGACCCGCAATTGGAAGACAGCTACAGGGACACGCTCGTCAACCCGTTGGTGATTTTCGAAGTCCTGTCTCCGAGTACCGAAGCCTACGACCGAAGCAAGAAGTTTGAGTCCTACCGGGGAATCGAGTCGCTCCGTGAGTACGTGCTCGTTGCTCAGGACCAGATGCACGTCGAGCACTTCGTGCGTCAGCGCGATGCCAACCATTGGGATATGCACATTCTGCGACGCGCCGAAGAAGAACTTTCGATTTCGAATGGCCAAGGCCGCCTGAAACTGTCTGAGATCTACGAAAACGTCGAGTTCGCCCCCGCAAATGCGGACTCCCAACCTGCAAACTGAACCGTCTGCCGACGAAAGCCTGAGATTCCCGCCATGCCCGCCGTGACTGCGACCGCCGTAGCTCCCTGGTCCGCCGATGCGCTCGAAGCCCTCGTGGCCGCCCGCAACGAACCCGTCTGGGTCGCCGAACGCCGGCGGGCCGCCTACGAAACCTACATCGATCTCTGCACCCGCGAGCTCGATCCCGAAGAGTGGAAGCGGATCGACCTGCGCGCCTTCCGTCCCGAGAAGTTCTCGCTCCGCGCGGACGCCGCTGCAGAAGCGACTTTCGCCACGCTGATGGCCGACCGCGGCGAGTTCGGCGGAGTCGTCTCGCATGTCGACGGCGTCTGCCGGTCCGCAACCCTCGACCCGGGCCTCGCCGCCAGAGGGGTGATCTTCGGCAGCCTGACGCAGGTCATCCTGGAACACGGAGAACTGCTGAAGGCCCGGCTGCTGGCCGAGGAGCCGGCCGACCGCTTCGCGGCCCTCCACGCCGCCTTCTGGACCGGCGGAGCCGTCCTCTACGTCCCGCGCGGCGTTGAAGTCGCCCAGCCGCTGTCGAGCCTGATCGGCCTCACCGCGGACGGAGCGGCAGATCTCAGTCATACGCTGGTGATTCTGGAGGAAGGAGCTTCCGCCACGCTGCTCGAAGAAACCGTCTCGGCAAATCCCACCGCCGCCGGTCTGCACGTCGGCTCGGTCCAGTTGCTGCTGGCCCCCGGATCCCGCCTGCGCTACGTGCAGCTCCAGAACTGGAACCAGAAAACCTGGCACTTCGCGCGCCAGTCGGGGCATATCGGCCGGGACGCATTCCTGCAGTGGACGGTCGGCGGGCTCGGAGCCAGGCTGGCCCACATCAACCAGCAGGTCCATCTGGACGGCCGCGGCGCTCAGGCCGAAGTCAACGGCGTCACCTTCGCCACCGACCGCCAGCTCATCTCGTACTACACCCAGCAGACCCACCACGCTCCCGACACCCGCAGCGACCTGCTCTACAAAGACGTCCTCCGCGATCGCGCCCGCGTCGTCTGGCGCGGCATGATCAAAGTCGACAAGGACGCCCAGCAGACCGACGGCTATCAGCGCAACGACGGCCTCATGATGAGCGACCACTGCCGTGTCGACGCCATCCCGGGCCTGGAAATTGAAGCCGACGACGTCCGCTGCACCCACGGCGCCACCGTCGGCCGGGTCGACGAAGAACAGCTCTTCTACTGCATGTGCCGCGGACTCGCCCGGCAGGAAGCGATGCATATGATCGTGGAAGGCTTCTTTCAGCGGGTCTACGATCGCATTCCGGTCGAACTGGTCCGGGAAACTCTCAGCCAGGCCGTGGAACGCAAACTGGGGCTCGGCGAGTAACCCGACGAGTCCTGCCCTTTCCGCACATTTCAACTCAACGCCGGCCGGGTGTTCGCCCGCCGGCCGGCATTCTCGATCGGGACATCATGTCAGACTTTGAACTCGCCGCCGTCTCCGGAGAAATCCCGCCGGGCGGCCGGAAAAGCATTTTTGTCGATGATCTGCCGGCGCTGCTGATCCGGATCGAAAACCGCTACTTCGCCGTCGAAGACGTCTGCACGCACGACGGTCAGCCCCTCACCGACGGCCAGATCATCGATTGCCAGATCGTCTGCCCCCGACACGGCGCCCGCTTCGATCTGGCGACGGGCAAGCCGACGAGGATGCCCGCCACCTCGGCAATCCGCACCTTCGCCGTCGAAGTCCGCACCGACGGCGTCTACGTCAGCCCGGATGCACCGCCCGCCGAACCCGAAGCAGCCGCCGTCGCAGCCTCCATTCCCGCGGCCACCCCGATTGCTGCGACTGCTCCGGTTGCAGGGGATAGCCCTGTCGGGGCGGGAGTCGTCGTCGGGGACATCACCGATGACGCCGTCATCGAAGCGCTCCGGGAAGTCATCGACCCCGAGCTGATGATCAACATCGTCGACCTGGGACTCGTCTACTCCGTCCAGCAGACCGAAGGCAAAGTCGGCGTCGAGATGACCCTCACCAGCCCGGCCTGTCCCGCCGGACCGCAGATCATTCATCAGTCGCGAACCGCCGTCGAGCGAATTCCCGGCGTCAGCGAAGTCGAGATCAAGCTCACCATGTCGCCCCCGTGGTCGCCCGACCGCATGACAGACGCCGCCCGCGATCAGTTGGGAATTTTTTAAATCACCGGCATCGACTCTGAAACAAGGCACATTTGAGTCTTGTTCCCTCTCCCGCTGTCTTCAGTGGCAGAGGGCCAGGGTGAGGATCTTCGAAAGCGCCGAGGCGTCGTCCACGGAGAAACGACGGCGTGCCTCACATTCGTGGCCCGGGATTTAAGATTGCGATGTCTGTGTTGCGGGTCCGCCAGACGAAAATTGGGCAGGCCGGGGATCAGGGGTTTCGGGACGGCCAATCACCCGACCTGCCCAGGACGGACGCAAATCCGCGCACATCCACAATTCGGTCGCAGTCACCTGTAGCGTTCTCGCAATGACGCTTCTTCAAGACTCATCCTGCTCGCGCTCTTCCGCCAGTCATCGGTCCCAATTTCGAAGAGATAATCAGGCCTTCGCAGACAGCGTGGCGTCCTTCAATCGAGTCGCCAGCGGATGCTTGGAAAGCCCCCGGTGCTCGTCCAGCCCGACCAGCCGCAACGTGCGGCCGACGTGCTGGAAGTCTTCCTGCAGAGCATGCAGCTTCTCCATCGTGCTGTGATCCACGACGCGCGCCGCCGAGAGATCGAGCACCACGATTCGGTCGGGACTGACCGCCATCACGGCCTTGTTCAATCCGATCCAGGTCGAGAAGACCGCCGAGTTGTTGACGCGGATGCACGTTGTCGTGTCGTCGAGTTCTTCAACTTCCACGCCGGACTTGAAGAACGACGCCATCGAGACGCCGCTGAAGCAGTGCACGAGGATCTGCAACCCCAGACCGATGAATACGCCGACCAGCAGGTCCGTCATCAGCACGCCGATCATCGTCCCGGCGAAAACCAGCAACTGCTCCGGCCCGATCCTGTACATGTGAATGAATTCCCGCGGATGAGCCAGGCGGAATCCGGTGTAAACCAGCATCGCCGCCAGCGCGGCCAGCGGGATCTTGTGAATCAGCATCGGCAGCGTCGCGACCAGAATCAGCAGGAACAGGCCGTGGAACATGTTCGCAAATCGCGAGCGGGCGCCGTTATCGATATTCGCCTTGCTGCGGACGATCTCCGAGATCATCGGGATTCCGCCGATGAAGGCCACCAGCGTGTTCGCCGTCCCCACCGCCAGCAGATCGCGATTGATATCCGTCTTCCGGCGCATCGGGTCGAGCACGTCCACAGCCTTCGCGGACAGCAGCGACTCCAGCGAGCCGATCAGCGTGAACATCACGATCCACTTCATGCCGACCGGAGTCAGCACCGCCGAAAAATCGGGCCGCATAATTGCGTTGAGAATGCTGCCTGGCACATTCACGAGGAACTTGCTGGAGATCTCGTGTTGCGCGCCGGCAAAGCTGTAGGTATGAGTGTGATCCAGGTCGAACAGCAACCCCAGTGGAATCGCCAGCGCCAGAACCAGAATCTGACCGGGAATCCGCTTCAGCGCAGCGATCTTCACCAGCGGCCACGTGAACAGCAGGATCAGCGACAGCACGCCGATCACGGCGATTTCCGGATTGGCCTTCATGATCGAACTGGGAATCTCCGCCAGCAGGTGCAGAGGCTCTTTCCCGTGCGGCGTCACCCCCAGCACCATATGCGACTGCTTGGCCAGAATGATCACGCCGATCGCCGCCAGCATCCCGTGGACAGCCGCCGTTGGAAACAGATCGCTGATGAAGCCGGACCGCAGCAGCGCAGCCCCGACTTGAATCAGTCCTGCCACAACGCAAATTCCCAACGTCAACTGCTGAGCCCGCAGAGCCGCCTCCGGTTCCGCGGACATGCCGCCCCCCAGTTCGAGCACGCAGCCCAGCACAATCGCGATCATCCCGGCCGCAGGCCCCTTGATCGTCAACTCCGAATTGCTGATCCAAGGCGTCACCAGGCCGCCAACGATGGCGGAAAACACTCCCGCGGTCGCCGGGAAACCGCTGGCCAGCGAAATCGCCAGACACAACGGCAAGGCGATCAAAAACACCAGAAACCCGGACGTCATGTCCGCCCGCAGGTTCCGGGAGAATCCCGAAAAAGCCGGGGCTGGCAGAGAAGACTCGATCATGAACCTGCTCCTGGATCCGCAGCGCGGACCCCATGACAGAACCGTAAGTCACCATCGACAACGGGAAGTGGCGTCGAGCCCATCCGGGCCGGTTTTGAGGCGGGAAAACTCTCGGAGAGATCGTCAACGGGCCGCGAGCTTCGCCGCAACCGATTGCGTTATCATCACAGTAGCATTTTTAACCTGAACCACCCCGCGGCCAACACAGCGTACGCTGACATTCCAGTAAGGCGAGATCTCGACAGTTCCATCTTTATGCGACTTGCGGCCCGGCCATCCCTCCGCCAGGCTGCATGAATCTCGCTTTCGAAGAGGACATCGCGCGGGTTTTCAGCCGCAAAAACAGAGCGGCGGAGCACAGTCACGCTGTGCTCCGCCGCTGATTTTCAATCGGGTCTCCGCCCCGTCATCCCGAAACATTACAGATTCGTCAGCTCCTACGGCGCCAGTTCGTACGCCACAACCCGATTCTCCATCATCTGCGGAAGAATCAGCAGCTTCTCTTTCGGCAGATAGGCATGGTCCGCCGTCCCCTTGGCGAACTGGCCCACGACCCGCGCCTCTCCCGACGCCGAAATGTGGAACACTTTCCCCGCCGCCCAGTCAGTCACAACGTAGCCCCCCCGGCCGTCCAGTTCGATCCCGTCCAGGTTCCCCGTCGGCGTCTTCGTGATCGGCGTCACCTGCTTCGTTTTCAGATCCAGCGACAACAGCCGACCGGGCGTCTTCGGCATGAAGTCCGCGGCATAGCCCCAGGCAGCCAGCAGCAGCCGGTCGCCATCCACCAGCAGGCCGTTGGGACTTTCGAGCTGCTCCCCTTCAGCAAACAGCGTCGCCTTCCCGCCCGAGATCGCATAAATCTTGCTCTCCGGCATGTCCGACACGTACACGGTCCCATCCGGCCCCGCCGCGACATCGTTCAGGAACTTCGCCCCCTCAATCGCAATCCGGTCCACGATCTTCCCGTCCGCCAGCGAGATCGACACGACCTGGTCGATGTCGCTGATCCACAGCTTCCCCTTCGCGGACCGCAGTCCCTTCGGCGCGTCCAGCCCCGTCGCCCATTTCGCAGCAATCACCTCTCCCTGAGGAGTCAGCTTCGAGATGTAGCCGTTCCCGTCCTTCTTCGCCCCTTCGCCGTCGATGTTCGACACAAACAGAAACCCCGTTTCCGGGTCGAGATGCGCACTCTCCGGCACCGCCAGTCCCTTGTCGACCGACCAGACAACCTTCAATGACGGCCCCGCCGGCCTGTCTTCCGCCACCACCACGTTCAGCGAAGCCGCCAGCGCGGCAGCGCAAATCAACAGACGCATTGAATTCCTCCACAGTAAGACGCAACCGGACCCGTCGCCGGCAGACGCCCCCTTCTATACCGGGCGCCGCAACAGTCTGCCAGCGCCGAAATCCTCGCGCCACAGCCGACCTCAGCTCACGCCGTCCCCCGTCCCATTTTCATGGACCGACGTCGCACTCTGTCGATTCATCCTCGCGCTGCAAATCGGCAATTGCCAAATCGCTTCGAGCGGCGGCATACTGAAGCCACTCCGTCCGTTCCCCGTTTCGACTTTGAGGAGGCCGACCATGCTCAATTGCCCGGATTGCAATCCCCAGGACGCGACACCCGTCACTCGCCGCTCCTTCGTAAAAACCGTCGGCGCGACCGCCCTCGCCGCCACTGCAGTTCCCGCGCTGGCCCGTGCGGCCGAGGATTCCGCCAGCAAACCGGAATCCCTCGTCAAGAAACTCTACGACTCGCTCCAGCCTCAGCAGCGCGAAGAAGTCGCCTTCGCCTGGGACCACACCGACGACCGCGGCCTCCTCCGCCTGCACGTCTCCAACAACTGGAATATCACCGATCCCCGCGTCGCCAGCGGATTCTTCACGAAAGACCAGCAGGACATCATCGAAGCCATCTTCTGGGATCTCTATTCCCCGGAGTGGCACGACCGCATCCGCAAGCAGCTTAAAGACGACGCCGGCGGCTACGGCAAAGAACAGTCGATCGCCATCTTCGGCGAACCCGGCACCGGCAAGTTCGAATTCGTCATGACCGGCCGACACCTCACCATCCGCTGCGATGGCGACAGCACCGAGCATACAGCCTTCGGCGGCCCCATCTTTTACGGTCACGCCGCCCAGGACTTCAACGAACAGCCCGACCACCCGGGCAATGTCTACTGGCACCAGGCGCTCAAAGCCAACGAACTCTTCAAAATGCTCGACGGCAAGCAGCGGGAACAGGCCCTCGTCGCCAAGTCGCCCGCCGAACGCCAGGTCCACTTCCAGCCGAAGCCCGAAGACCGCCCCGGCGTCGCGATTGCAGACCTCAGCGCCGACCAGAAGGCCCACGCCCAGCAGATCCTCAGCCTGCTGCTCGAACCCTACCGCCTGTCGGATCAGGCCGAAGCCCGCAAGTGCCTCGAATCCAAAGGGGGCCTCGACGCCTGCAAGCTCGCCTTCTTCCAGGAACCCGACATCGGCAACGACAAACTCTGGGACAACTGGCGCCTCGAAGGCCCCGCCTTCGTCTGGCACTACCGCGGCGCCCCCCACGTCCACGTCTGGGTCAACATCGCCGATGACCAGAACGTCAAGATCACCACAAAGGGCTGATTGCAGGGAAGTCATTGACTCGCTCCCAGGCTCCGCCTGGGAGCGCCCTCTTCCGACGCTCTGCGTCGTCCGGATGGCTCGGCTGAAGGCCGGGCGGCGTCGCCGCAAGAGGCCGCAGGTGGACTCCCACTGACCTCGCAGACTCCATCACGAGCCCGGACAGGGCGCGTCAATTCCACCAGCCAGTCTGCCGATGCTCATCAGCCCCCGCCGCCCCCCTCGGCGCCGGGCTGAGTCGTTTTCTCCTCACCCACGTCAAAGCACGCCGCCTCGCGCCCGTTCCGCACCAGCAGCTTCCCCCGATGCAACACCGGATGATTCCACGTCGTCCCCTCCGGCAGCGCCCCTTTGAAGAATGCCAGTTCCTCAGAAACCGCCGGCGTCGCCGGCGCCAGCGCAAGATCCCCCTGCTCCGACAGCACCAGGATCACATCGTCGACCAGCAGCAACTGACCGTAGTTGTATCGCCCCTTCTTCCACTTCGGCTTGCCAGTCTCGACATCCACGCACGTCAGAATTCCGTCGTCGAGACCGTACAGAAACCCGTCCTTCAACACGAAATCGTTGAACTTCGGCTTCAGCCGGTTCGTCTTCCAGACCTGCTCCGTCTTCCACGGGCCATCATCTTGAGGAGTCAGCCGGACTCTGGCCGAACCGACGCCGTAGCCGCAACCAAAGACCACCGAGTCGTCTCCCAGCACGATCGGCTGAGCGGCGTTCACCTTCGGGTCGTTGACCCACGGAACAAACCACAGCTCCTGGCCGTCGGTCAGCCGATGCCCCCCCAGCCCGTCGCCGCTGAAGACCAGCACCTGCTCGACGCCGTGTAAAGTCTCCAGCCGCGGCGACCCGTAACCGGCCGGATGCGTCCCCTGCTGCCAGACCGGCTCTCCAGTCAGCTTGCTGTACGCCGCAACGGACTTCCCCGCAGTCCCGCCCGGATTCACAATCACCAGCTCGCCGGCAATCAACGGCGACCCCGACATCCCCCACTCCAGATTCTTCGCCGGCTGATCGCCACCCGCATCCTGCAGAATCTTGCGCTGCCAGATCGGCTTCCCCGTCTGAGCCTCCAGACAGTTCAGAACCCCCGTCGCACCGACCGTATACAACCGAGTTCCATCGACCTGCGGCGTCGCCCGCGGCCCGGGACCTCCCATCGGAATCGCATGATCGAAGCGAACCTCGTCCCGGTGCACCCAGACCTGCTCCCCCGTCTCAATCGCGTAGCAGACCACGACTTCCTCGCCGTCCCGCTGCTCCTGCGTAAAGGCCCGGTCCGCCACCACCGCAAACGACGACCAGCCCGCCCCCACCGGATGTCGCCACAACTCCTTCGGCGGCTCCTCCCCCCAGTTCCGCCGCAGCGATCCGTGCCGGACAATCCCATCCCGCTGCGGCCCCCGATACCCCGGCCAGTCGCTCCCGGTCACCTCCCACGCCGATTCGGACGCCGGGCTCAGGTCCGCGGACTGTGTCCCCGGCTCCTGCTGCCTGGCAAAATACTCGCGCGCGATAACATCCGCCCGCGGCGCCCAGCGCCAGACGACAATCGGCTTCATGTCCCCATCGGCGTCATCAATACGGAACAACCCGGCAAGCACGCCAAAGACCGCCGCCACCAGCCCCAGCACGCCGAACCGCACCCGCCAGCGATACCGCGAGAGCAGCAGCCACCACAGAAAGACGCCGAAAATCGCCGCCGGCCACACAAACAGCACCGACATCGCCGAATACGTCCGATCCTCGGCGAACACCTGCCACAAAATCCCCTGAGCAACGACGGCGATCGTCAGCTCGCCCAGCGGCAGCCACCAGCGATGAAACCGCCACGCAGGAACCTTTGGCCCAATAACTGGGACCGCATCGTCAACGGACATTCGGATCGCCTTCGTAGGGCAGGCTCCCGCCTGCCGAATTGTGATATCGAGTGGTCAACTTGCTCCCAGGCTCCGCCTGGGAGCACTCTCTTCCGACGCTCCGCGTCGTCCTCACGGCATCTCAATCGCGCCGGATGACATGCTTGCGAAACTCGGCAAGCATGTTACCCAACCGATGCGGAGTCACTGACTCAATGCCGGCTGGCACAGCCGGCCCAACAAATCATTTCCGCTTCACCAACCGCTCCCCCCGTCTCCACGGTTCAATCTCTTCTTCTCATTCGCGTCCATTCGTGGAATTCGTGGTTCACCCTTCTCCAGCCTTCTCCGCGGTAAATCTACACCGGGATCATTTCCGCCCCGCCAGCGGCTCACCCGTATCGCGGTCAAAACCATCCGGCCGGCGTTCCTTGACCTCCATGTCTCCTGTCGCGACTTCCCACCCGTCGAGCTGCTGCCGCATCAGCGCCAGCGGCTGCGCGAACTTTGGATCGGCCGCCAGATTATGCAGTTCGTGGGGATCGTTCACGACGTCATACAGCTCCTCCGTGGGCCGTGGCTTCAGGAAGCACCCCGACTGTTCCGCCGGCAGCGTCCCCGCATCGCGCAAACGTCGCATCGCCACATACGTCTCGCTCCGCACCGCATCCGCCGGCGGCGTCCCCGGCAGGTCCGGCCACGCATTCCGGATATACTTGAACTGCGACGACCGCACGGCCCGCTCGCGAGCCGAATAGTCGTGCCAGTTATGCTCCGCATAGATGTTGTCCCGCGTCTTCGCCGCAGGATCCTGCAGCATGGGGAGAAAGCTCTCCCCCTGGAACGTCGCGGGCAGCTCGACGCCGGCCAGTTCCAGAAACGTCGGCGCCAGGTCCACCGTGCTCACCAGCGACTCCGTCACGCTGCCCGGTTTCAGCGTGCCAGGCCACCACGCCAGGCACGGCGTCCGGATCCCGCTGTCGTAGACCGTCGTCTTGCACCGCGGAAACGGCCGGCCGTTGTCGGAAATAAACAGCACCAGCGTATTCTCCGCCTGCCCCCGCTTCTGCAACTCGTCCAGCACCTGTCCCACCATGCCGTCCAGCCGGGCGATCTCGTCGTAGTACAGCGCCAGATCGTGCCGGGTTTCCGGAACGTCCGGCAGGTACGGCGGCACCACGACATCCGCCGGCCGATGCGGTTCGGGAATGGCATTCGCCGCATAGGGCCGGTGCGGATCGACGAACGCAAACCAGCCGAAAAATGGCTTGTCCGTCGGACAACCCTGCAACGTACTGACCCACTTGTCGACGCCATCGACGACCGTATCGAACTTCTTCCGCGTCGGGTTCCCCAGATGCCACTTGCCGGCGGCGGCCGTGTAGTACCCGGACTCCCGCAGCTTTTCGACGAACGTCACCTGGTCCCCCGGCAACGGCAGGTGCAGTTCCGACGCCCCCGTGCTGTGCGGATACCGTCCAGTGATGATGCTGCACCGGCTCGGGCTGCACGAACTGCAGGTCAGGAACGCATTGTCGAACCGCAGCCCCTCCCGCGCCATCCGCGCCAGCGACGGCGTCTTGATGTGCGGATGCCCGTACGGTGCGCTGTCGTCCCAGGCCATGTCGTCGGCAATGAACAGAATGATGTTCGGCCGTCGTCCGGCAAGGCCATCGGCCGCCCGAACTTCCGCAACCGAAAACACGCACAGCGCAACCAGGCTGCAGAGCCAGAAACGCAAACTCACAACCGCATCTCCGTAGCAGGGGAATCAGAGGGGGCATCGATCAGGGCAGGAACCGCGCGCGTTCGGCAGGCGTCGGCATCCGGCACGTATCCTTCCGGCCGAACAAACGATACCGGTTCCGCGCCACCAGCAAATAGCCGAGATCCCGCAACGGCCACGGAATCAGCCACAACAGCACCGCCAGAATCCGCCACAACCAGCCAAGGTGCCACAGAATTCGCACCACGGCCGCCGTCCGCCGATACGTCTTGTCATCTACCCACAGCACCAGCGTATGCAGGTTCTGCGTATCCTTCGGGGCCAGAATCTGCCGGGCGGTCTCCCCCTGCAGCGGCGCAAACCGGAACCTCTCCGCGCGGTCCCGCGACAAAACGAAGTCGACCGAGGCGTTGCAGAAACCGCACACCCCGTCGAAGAAGATGATCCGACGGTGCAACTGCGTGATCTCAGCGTCATCCAGCGGTCCAAACGCGACGGCGACCGACATGACCTTCCCTCCTGCCCCCGACAAGGGCTGCCAGCGTCCAGCATACCCGAAACGCAACCAGGCTCTGAAGATCGAACCGCAAAACACCCCAGCTCCTAACCCGTAAACCCGCCCCCCGCCTCCGCCCGGGAGAACTGGTTCCCAGGCTCCGCCTGGGAACCCCGTCGTTGCAAGGCTCCGCCTCGCCCCCCCCCAGCATTCCATTGCCGGAAAGAGCATTCCCAGTCAGCCCCTGCGAACAATCAGATTTGCGAAGATTCCCCGTTAATCCCCATCAATCTCGACGGTCTTCCCCTCGGAGTTCGCTCAAAACCTTCCTCATCACCGGGACCGCAACCATGCCGCAGTCTGAACAAAAACAAGAATACGACCGGTTGCGCCGCGAAGCGGAACGACTGGCCGGCGGACTGACCGACCTTTCCCAGCGGGCGACGGTCTACCACCACATCTTCCGGGAATCGGGCGGCAATCACGTCTTCCCGCTGATCGCCGCTCACGGAGCACTCTGGGCGCGCGGCTGGTTTCAGTTCGGCCACCGACTCGGCCAGATTCTGAGCTGGCAATTCGCCGGACGCCGTCAAATGCAGAGGGAGCATCTTTCGCGGCTGCAAGACTTTGCAGACACGATTCGCGACATCAACCGGCTGGTCTGCATCGATACCTACGTGAATTTCCATTGGACTCGACGCTACGGAACAGCCCCGCACGCCGCAGACCTGATCGCACCGGAACTGCTCGATGCGTTAAATCGGGTTCACGCGGCCAACGACGCAGGCATCCCACTCCCGGACGCCAGTCGACGGGACGTCTTCGCAGCCCATTTCCTGCACGAGCAGACGCACATCGTCGGCCCCAGAATCGAAGCCGCGGTCGCAAACCTCAACTGGCCGGCGCTGCAGTTCCTGGCCCTGAAGCCCGTCGTTCGCTTCGCCTGCTTTCCCCGCGGCCGACGCCTGTGGTTTCGCGACTTCTCCCGGCGTGCAGAACGGGTGGCCAACGGCCTTAAAGCGTTCGACTGGGCCGCGGCCAGCGGCTGGGAACACGCGGAAGCGTCGCTGCGGGAATACAACATCCTCCCGGCAGAGTTCTTCGCAGGCTCCGAACGCTACTTCGCCAACCTGCGGCAGTCCCTGCTCGGAATGCCAGCGTAAAAGCCCCCCTGCGGGCTCCCAGGCTCCACCCCGTACCAGCTCCCGGGAATTCACGAGCCGGAAGCGTCAGCGCCCGGAGTCCGTTCCACGTACCCCTCGCAACACAGCCGAGCACAGAATCCGCAACCAACCCATCTCTGAATCAGTCACCGAACGGCATCCAGCCCTCTGCGAAGCCCGAAGCCCGATACCCGAAGCCCGCCCCTACTTCGCCGCCTGCTGCTGATCGCCCGCCGGCTTGGGAGCCTCGAACTTGAACAGCTCCTGCGCGTTCGTCCCGTTCCAGACGCGGAGCACGCCATCTTCGCCGCCGCCAAGCACAATCCCCTCGTCGCGCGTCGCCGCCGCGGCGTAGACGAAGTCGGGGGCGCCGGGGAAGTTGCGATAGTTGCCGCCGTCGTTGGCGCGGTGCATGCGGACGACCTTGTCTCCGCAACTGCTGACAATGTTGTCCCCCACGCCAATAAACTGCACCGAAGTCACCTGCTTCCCGAAACCGGCGATTGTGCGGTGCTGCTCGCCAGTCTCGACCGTCCAGATCTTCACGACGTTATCGGCCCCGGCGCTCGCAATCCGGCTCGCATCGGCCTTCCAGGCCACTCCCAGAACGTGACTCGTATGCCCTTCAAACGCCCGGATCAGCTTCGCGGACTCAACATCAAACAGCTTGACGAACTTGTCGGCGGCGCCCGACAGGAGCCACTTGCCGTCATGCGAGAACTCGACGCTGAACACCGTATCGCTGTGCGCGTCGACGAACATCTTGACGAACGATCGCTGAGCCACATCCCAGAGCATCAGTTCGCCGCTGCGCGATGGATCGCCCCCCCCGGTCGCCAGGAACTTGCCATCCGGACTGAACGCCAGAGCCAGCACCCGACTGACGAACGGCGAGCCACTGACATCCAGCGGCTTGTCGGCGGGCGGCCCCAGCCGCGCGACGAGCACCCACGCGGGGTTGGAATCCCACACGATCGCCTGCTTGTCTTCTCCCGAGCTGATCAGCGCCCGATTCGGCCCGAAGGCGACAAAATTCACGGGCGCCGCATGCCCCCCGCTCAAAGCATCGAGCGCCTTGCCGCTCTTGCCATCCCACGTTCGGACGACGCCGTCGTCGCCGGACGTGGCGATCAACTTGCCATCGGCCGAGAACGCAACCGCCCGGATCGGCTTCTCATGCTGCGGCAGTTCGGCTTTGCCGGCGTTCAACCTCACTTCAGCCTGCTTCTGGGCCGCGGTCTCGGCGTCGAACCGGGCCTTCTCAGCCGTCTGCACTTCCAGCGCCCCGGCCTGCCCCTTCTCGGACTGAGCCTGAGCCTTCTTCGCCGCCTCAACACCATCCATCGCCGTCTTGACCGCCGCAGTCTCCTTGGCGGCGGCCGCCTCGGCATCGGCCACTTTCTTCTTCAACGCCTCGTCGTCAGGCTTCGCCGCCAGTTCCTTCTTCGCCGCTTCTACAGCGTCCAGGAGCGGCTTTTCCTTCGCCTGAGCATCGGTCACGGCCTTCTCGGCCGCAGCAACCGCCTCGACCGCCTTCTTCGTCTGTTCTTCGCGTTCTTTGAAATTCTTCTCGGCCGCTTTGAAAGCGGCATCGGCCACGGCGACGCGCGACTTGGCGATGGCGTCTTCATCCGTCAGTTGCGTGACGACAAACTGATACGCCGGATCCCCCTTCAGTTCGGCAATCTGCTTGCCCGCGGCGTCCCACAGCTTGGCGGACGGGCCGCCGGCCGAGACGACGAACTGAGCATCGGGCTTCACAGCCACCGAGGCCACCGGCGCGCCGTGGGCCATCGACCGGACCTGGTTGCCATTGTTCGTATCCCACACCCGCGCCGTCTGGTCGTGACTCCCCGAGCAAAGCTGGGGCTGTCCCGGCACATTGGCCAGGCTGACAATCGGTCCGCCGTGCCCCTTCATCTCGACGACCGGCTTGACCGGTTCGGCGGGTTTGTCCCCTTCAGCCGGCTTCGGCTGATTGAACGGCACGTTCCAGCCCCGAATGACGTTGTCGGCCTCGCCGGTATAAACCCGCTTGCCGTCGGCTGCGAGGACGATGGCCGTCAACTCCTGCTGCGAGGTCAGTGCGCCGATCGCGGCTCCATCGGCGACGTTCCACTGGCGAACGGTTTTATCCTTGCTGGCCGAAAAGAGCTGGGTGCCGTCGGCGGAGAAGGCGACGCCGGTCACCGGGCCGGTATGACCGGCGAAGATCCGGCCGGCAGCGCCGTTCGTCAGATTCCAGAGTTTCAGGCTGTTGTCAGCCCCGCCGACGGCGAGCCACTGTCCGTCCGGCGAAACGGCCGCAGCCGTCGCGGCAATCTCATGCGCGGCAGCAGCCCGCCGAACGTTCTCGGGACGCTGCCAGAGTTTGACTTCGCGGTAGCCAGACGAGGCCAGAGTCTTGCCATCCGGGCTGAAGGCGAGCGCGTGCACGAAGTCGCGGTGTGATGCGCCGCGAGGATACAGCACGCGGTCGCCCGACTTCGCTTCGGCCAGAGCCGGGTCCTGCAGGCGACCGACATATTCGCCGGCGGAAAGGTCGTAGAGATCGATCTGATTCGCTCGACCCGCCGCTGCGAAGCGGGCCTGCGGCGTCAGGGCCAGGCTGTAGATCGCGTTGAGGCCGGCCGGGACCGACTGCCAGGCGATATCGGTTGACTGACCGCCCGAACCGGCGTTCGCCCCCTCCAGAATCCACTGCCGCAACAGGCCCAGTTCCTGGGGCGTCAATGCCCCGGCGGATACGTTATTCGGCAGCGGCGGCATCGCCGGTTCCAGCGAACGCGACGCCATCTGGTACATGACGCTCTTATCGGGATCCTTCGCGACAACCGACGGGCCGCGCTTGCCCCCCTTCAGCACCCCGGCCACGGTTTCCAGGTTGTAGCGGCTTTCGGCAATGGCCACGTTGTGGCAAGCCACGCATTTCTCGTCGAGGATCGGCACCAGATCCTTGTCGAAATCGACCGGCCGACCGAGATTCACCGCGGCCGGTTCGATCTTCGCGGCGGCCGGTTTGGCCTCCTGCGCGGGAAGTGCGGTCGTCGCCGCCAGCAGACTTGCAGCCACCATTCCGCGGAAACCAGGCATGCGGGCCATTTCGTTCATCCTGCAACTAAGGTCCGGTTCAGAACCGGAATGAATTCCATGCAATCCAGGGAGGCGGTTACTTCACGACTTTCAGAGGAATGGCCACATCGACGGCCGCTTTGCCTTCGAAGTCGGCTTCAACGCGAATAACGGCATTCGCGATTGTGGCCTCCGGCGCATCGGCTGCGGCTTCAATCACCAGCACCCCATCGTTCTTGTCGGCCGGGACTGCGACCGGTTCGGCCTTCACGCCGACCGTTCCCGGCGGCAGCGACAGCGTCAGGGTCGCCGGGCCGGCGAAGTTGTTGATCCGCTTCAGATCGACTTTCACCTCGATCTTGCCGCCGATTTTGACGTTCCCGCCGTCGGCCGGCGCCGCCGTCAGCGTGTAGGGAGCATTCTTGATCGTCAGCACCAGCGCGGGCGATGACGGCAGGAAATTGATATTGGCGGCTTTGGAGGCCGCTTCGGCGTCCTTGGATTTTTTCTCGGCGGCGACGCGGGCGGCTTCAGTCGCCTTGGCCTTTGCATCGGCATCTTTCGCGGCCTGCTCGGTGGTTGCCTTGGTGGCTTCAGCTTGCTTGACGGCGGCGTCGGCGTCGGCCCGGGCTTTTTCCGCAACTGGAATGGCGTCTGCGGCGGCCTTCACCTTCGCCTGAGCTTCCTGCAGCAGTTTTTCGGCGGCGGCTTTGGCATCGGCGTTGTCGCCGGCGGCCTGCACCGCTTCTGCAGCGGCCTTTTCGGCCGCCTGGGCGTCTGTGAGAGCCTTGTCGGCGGCCGCTTTCGCATCCGTGGCGACTTTGAGAGCGGCCTGGGCGTCGGGGACTTTTTTGGCGGCTTCATCGCGGGCGGCGATGGCGGCTTTGTTGGCTTCCGCGGCGGCGGCGGCAACTTTCGCAGCTTCGTCGAACTCCGCCTTGGCCTTGTCGGCCTTCGCCGGATTGCGGCGGTAGGAAACCTGCTGGGCGCCGATCATGTGGAGCTCGTAGGTTCCGACCGGGGCGTTCGGCGGCACGAAGACGCGGAAGAGGCCCGAGTCCTGGCCCTTGTCGATCGCCTTGTTCTCAATCTGGACGTTGGGGGGCGTGCCGACCCAGGTCATCGTCACGGAATTGTCGAAGCCGTTTCGGCGGACGAGCGCGACGGGAATCAGAATCTGACGACCGTGATTGGCCTCGATCCGCGGCACATCGTGTTTAACCTGGAACGGAGCCGTCTCTTCAATCACCGACAGTTCCAGCGTCTGGGCCACGCGGGTTTCCGACGGCTGATTGACGGCGGCGGGCCAGAGAACCGTTCCGACGCGAGCGTGACGCACCAGTTCCTGAGTTCCGGCCGGCGTGGTCAACGCGGACTTGCCGACGATTTTCACCGAGCCGGCGAACGGCGGGGCGTCTTCGGCCGCCGTAAACACCAGCACGCCGCTGAGTTGCGTCGGACCGAGACTGATGGGAGCGCAGGTTACGCCGGGGGGCAGGCCCTCGGCGGAGATTTCGATCACGCCGGCAAAGCCATCCCGGCGGACTGACAGGATGTCGACCGGCAGGTTGTCGCCGCGGCGGAGGCCGGCGGCCCAGGTCATCGGCTGCTTCGTGTTGGCGGGGATCGGGCCGTTGGGGACCGCGACGAGGCGGAAGTCGGGCGTTTCCGGGCGGATGCTGAGCCGGTAGACCAGCGACGAGTCGCCGCGGCTGGCGCCGTACCGATCGCGAACCGTGACTCGGTAGAGTCCGTCCGCGGGGATGGCGAGTTTATAGACAGGGTCGTCGGAGAGCGTCTCGAAGATCACCGGCAGCGGATTGACGCCATCGTCGTCCGCGGCCCCGAGGCGTTTGACCGTCTCTTCCCCTTTGTCGTTGAGGGTGACCTGGTCGATGGTGAGGTAGGGGTCGGCGGGTGATCCGAGCCGCTGGGCCTGGGCTTCGAGGAAGAAGACCTGGCCGGCCTTGGCGTCGAAGGTGAAATTGTCGACGTCGCCGCGGGCCTGGAACTGGCCGGCGACTTCGACAGGCGCAGTCACTTTCTGCGACTGGGGCGGGAGGTTGTTGGGTTCGACTTCCGCCGCGGGCACGGAAGGTGCAAAGCCGATGACGACCGGGTTGGAGAGCCCGGCCGGGGAAGCCCAGCGATAGACAAAGCTGTCGGCCGCAGAGGCTTGCGACGAGAGGGCGACCTGCGGATCGACCTTCAGGGCATCGGCCGGGACGGCGATCTGGACGTCGAGCTTGTCGAGCGGATGGCCGTAAGTGGTGACGCCGGACGGCTGGCCTCCTGGCAGATTGCGGCCGTAGAGAGTGAAGGCGCCGGTGGAACCGGGGACGCCGGCCGGCGGGAAGACGTAGTCGATATAGGGTCCGGTGTGGAACGTCAGGCGGTAGAAGTAGTCTTCGCCCCCGGCGTAGACGAAATCGTAGACTCTGACGAGATAGTCGCCGTCGACGGGCAGCACGACATCGACGAGCGGATCGCCCGCGACGTTGTTGCGGGCCAGGGTCAGGCGGCGCCCGGCGGGATCGTAGATTTCGACGGCGGCGTCCAGCTTCGAGTCGATCCGTCTGGCAAACAGTTCGCCGATGATCCGCTGTCCCTGCTTGCCGGCGAACTTGAAGTGATCGAGTTCCGCCCCCGCGGTGACACGGGCGTTGAGGGTCTTGCCGATCTCGATGGCCTGGGCCTGTTCGGGGAGGTTATTCGGTTCGACTTCGAGGACTTCCGGGCGATTGCCGATGGAGAAGAATCGCGGGTTGCTGATGCCGTACAACCCGACGGCGCGGACTTCGTACTGGCCGGGGGGAGTTTCCCCCGAGACAGTCACCGTGAAGACGTTCGGGATCGGTTGCGGCTGACCGCCGACGTCCTGGGTCTTCTGCGTGGCGGTAATGCCGGGATGAGTGAAGAGCAGTCGGGAGACTTCTTCGAGATCGGCGCCGTTGGTGATCGTCACATCAAACGCGGTTCCGACCTGTCCGCCGGGCGGGAAGAGGGCGTAGATCCGGGTTTGCGGCAGTTGCGCCTGGGCGATCTGCAGCCCTGCGAGGAGAGCCGTCGCGACGACGAGGAGGCGGAAACGAGTTCGCTCAAAGCACGCAGGAGCAAGCTTGGCCCGCATGGTGGGTCCTTCCTGAAGCCGGTCTCACGGGAGGCAGATGCGGCGGGAAAATCGGGCAGGAGGCTTCGCGCGACCGCAGCCGGCCGACGAACCTATCAACGAGGTCTGATGCAGCATAGCCTGCGGCGGAACGGGCTGAAAAGTCTAAAGCCGCCTGAGGGTCCGGAATTCTGGCAGGTGAGAACACCTGTCGCCAGTGGCCAGTCGTCAGTTGTCCGTCGTCAGTTGTCAGTTGTCCGTCGTCAGGAATTTTCGGGTCGGGGAGCTGAATCCTGATCTCGATTGGCTGGCGCGGCTCAGTCGCCGTTCACGACTTTGCCGCCAATGATGGTCTGGTCGAAGCCGCTGCGGCTGGCTGAGCTGTTGAGGGTTGCGGTGAGGGTGCCGCTGGAATAACGGCTCCACCAGCCGTCGGCCTTTTCCATGGACCATTCGTGGGCGGTGGCGCATTTTTCCAGGCGGACGGCCAGTTCGCGTGCGGTCTGCGGGCGACGGGAGGGATCTTTTTCCAGGCAGGCGAGGAGCGCGGCTTCGAGTTCCGGCGTGACGGACCGTCCGAGCCGCTCCGAGGGGGGCTCGGGGGCCTGCAGAACGTGCTGGCGGCAGAGTTCAACGACGCTCTCGCTCCGGAAGACGGGAGTCCCGGTCAGCAAAAAGTAGCCGACGGCCCCCACCGCATAGAGGTCGCCGCGGGCGTCGACCGAGTCGGGACGCTGGATCGCTTCAGGGGACATATACAGTGGCGTGCCGGTCAGACCGCCCGAGGAGGAGGTCTGGCCTTTGCGGGCCTCGTCGATGGCCTTCACCAGTCCGAAGTCGAGGACTTTCACGAGGTCCGGAACGCCGCCCCGGCGATTGAGCATGATGTTCGCGGGCTTGATGTCGCGATGAACGAGTCCGAGGGAATGGGCTTCGAAGAGGGAACCGCAGACCTGAGTCAGGATGGAGATGACCCGACCTTCCGACTGGGGGCCGTGGCGGTCGACCAGGTTCTGCAGGTCGATGCCGTCGAGGTATTCCATGGCGTAATAGAAGAGGCCCTCGGGGGTGCGGCCGAAATCGTAGATCGCGACGGTATTGGGGTGATTGAGCTGGCAGGTGATCTGGACTTCGCGTTCGAAGCGCCTGATCGAGTCTTCGTTGGTCTTATCGACGTCGAGCATTTTGATCGCGGTCGGACGGCGGAGCATGGCGTGATGCCCCTTGTAGACGACTCCCATGCCCCCCGACCCCAGTTTCTGCTCCAGCGAATACTGGCCGAGCTGTTTGGCTTCCATCGCGGCTTTCTGCGCGGTGCGCTGCAGTCGGGCGACGATCACCGTGAAGACAAATATCGCGATGGCGCTGGCGCCCAGCAGCGAATACAGTCCCCAGAAGGTCCAGCGGAGGATGTTCAGGGGGCGGTAGGCCTCGGCGTAGTCCATCTTGGTCGCGACGCCGAGTTCGAATTTCGGCATCCAGGTCCAGGCGGAAACGGTCCTCGCTCCGCGGTAGTCGGAATAGCCCTCGACGTTGACTCCCGAGTGCCCGGCGATCGCGGAGGCGGCCATGTTGGTCAATGGCTGTTTGGAACGTCGCAATTCCGGGCGTTCGCCCGCAGTCATGTCGACCTGCGGATTGCGAAGCTGGACGTTGAGCATCGAGTGTGTTTCGTCGTCGTCCGTCAACAGTCCGATCTGTTTGAGCTTGTCTTCAAACCGGCTATTGGAAACCATCACCGCATCACGATTGAACGCATAGGTCTCGCCCGTCTCGCCCAGGCGGGCGAGCTGCAGGATGCGGGTGAAATCGCGATCGGGGCGGACTTCCAGGGCCAGCACGGCGACGACCTGAAAAGAATCGTCGCGGACCGGGGCGCAGAGATACATGACCGGCACACCGGTCCGCAGCTTGCCATCCCGATCCTTGGTGACGACCGGACTGGCGAACGGCGGGCAGAGGGTCGTTTCGCCGCGAAGTCCGCGGCTGACATTGCTTTCGAACTGAGACAATCCGTTCCGGCCGATGAGTTCGTCGTTGGAGGCGGAGACGACCCGTTGAGATTGATCGAAGAGGAGGTAGCCGGCGAAGTCGTGGGTGAGGAGCGTGGGGGACAGCTCGCGGCGTAACTGCTTGTGCAGCGGCGATTGAACCAGCGCCGGGCCGGTCGGCTGTTTCTCTTCATCGGTCAGTTCGAGGACGGTCTTCCGCACGTCGGCGTCCTGGGCTTCGGCGCCGACAATGGACAACTGCTGATCCAGCCAGGTTTCGAGGGCGGCGACATCGACGGCGAGCAGCGTCTGCAGTTCCGTGGCAAGATTGGCTTTCATCGTCGATTCGACGGCGGACCGGACCGCGTAGCCGATGATCGCCAGGACGACGACGGCAATGACCGGCCAGATCCAGAGCTGCTTCTTGAGAAACATCCCCGTGCGCGACATGGAGCGGGACATGGAATGCCCCGCTCGACTCAAGCGCTCGAACGATGTCACTGTCTTCACTGTCCGCTCCGGCCCGACGGCGGGACTGCACAAATGGATCGGCCGTTGCAAACGGCGCAAGCGGTCCCGGTACGTATCCTTGGAACACGAACGGACTGGACGCAACCCGGATTCGCGACGGCGGACTGAAGTTGCCGGAAGGCAACGCGGGGCGTACGGATGATGCCGGGGAGGGAGGGGCGTTGCGTTTCAGCAACGCTGGGGGCAAATCGTAAAAGGAAGAGGAAGACGAGTTTTACCGCAGTGACGCGGAGGACGCGGAGAAATGCAGAGAAGAGTTGACCACGAATGGCACGAATGGACGCGAATGAAAAGAAGAGATTGAACCACGGAGGGGACGGAAAGCACGGAGTCGAGAGATCGCGGAGGACGCGTGAAAGACGAGTGGTCGGGAACGAGGCGAAGCCTCGGAACGAAAGGCAGCCGATGTTTGTACGATGGACGTCCTCGTCCGTCGTTCTGTCCCTGAGCAGATCGTCGACGGACGTGGACGTCCATCGTACGGGCGAGGCGGAGCCTCGGAAGAGGGCGTTCCCAGGCGGAGCCTGGGAACGAAGATGGGCTGGGGGGCGTCCGACGTACTCGTCCGGCGATAAGCGATCAGCGATAAGCCCTCTTTTCTGGCTACTCGCTATTCCCTACTCGCTATTCCCTTGTTTCCGAACCGCAGGCGGGTGAAGGCTTCGGTCTGGGTGCGAATGGCGGGTTCAACGGGGAGGCGTTCCATGCTGCTGGCGCCGTAGAAACCGACGATCCCTTCCGTGTGATCGAGGATGTACTGGGCGTCGGCGGGGTCGGCGATCGGGCCGCCGTGACAGAGGACGAGGATTTCGGGGTTCACTTTTTTTGCGGCGTCGTGCATCGCCTGGCAGCGTTTCGCGGATTCCTCCAGCGTGAGAGCTGTTGAGGCGCCGATCGTGCCTTTGGTCGTCAGACCCATGTGGGGGATGAGGATGTCGGCTCCGGCCTGGGCCATCGCGGCGGCTTCGTCGGGATTGAAGCAGTAGGGGGTGGTGAGCAGGTCGAGTTCGCGGGCGGCGCGGATCATGTCGACTTCGAGGCCGTAGCCCATACCGGTTTCTTCGAGGCCCTGGCGGAACGTGCCGTCGATCAGGCCGACGGTGGGGAAGTTCTGGACGCCGGCGAAACCGGCGGCCTGCACGTCGCGGAGGAACCGGGGGATGATGCGAAAGGGATCGGTGCCGCAGACGCCGGCGAGGACGGGGGTCCGTTCGACGACGGGGAGGACTTCGCGGGCCATGTCCATGACGATGGCGTTGGCGTCGCCGTAGGGCATCATGCCGGCGAGCGAGCCGCGGCCTGCCATGCGGAAGCGGCCGGAGTTGTAGATGACGATCAGGTCGATGCCGCCGGCCTCTTCGAGCTTGGCGCTGATGCCGGTCCCTGCCCCGCCGCCGATGATGGGCTGGCCGGCGGCGACTTTGGCGCGAAGGCGGTCGAGGATGGATTGGCGGGTGGGCATGGGGTGCTTTCTCTGGACTCGTTCCCAGGCAGAGCCTGGGAACGAGGGTGATGGGCAAGCCTGGGACCGAGGGAATCAGGCGGGCGTTGTTAGTTCTGGGTCTGGCGTGGGCTCGATGGCTTCGCTGGCCAGCGGTAGGCCGCCAAGGCGTTTCGCCAGAAGAATTTTTCGGATGCTGCCGGACCGCGCGTTGCCGCGTAGGTTTCGACAATCCGCTGGACGACGTCGTAGGGCGCAAACCGTACGCTGACCGGCCAGTTGCTTCCGTAGATCACGCGGTCCTCGCCGAAGACGTCCCAGACGAACTTCAGCACCGGCTCGTAATACGCCGGATCACCTGGTGCTTTCCGGCCGCCCTGCGCCGCCCCCTCCACCAGCGCCGAAACTTTCAAAAACACGTTCGGCGACTTCGCCGCCGTGCGCAACTGCCGGGTCCAGTCCTCCGGCAGTCTGTCGCCGTCGATCCGGACGTTCGCCAGATGATTGATGACCACTCGCAACTCGGGGGCGGACGCCGACAACTTCGGGATCAGTTCCAGCAGTCCGGGGGGACCATTCACATCCAGTTCGCGGCCGGCGCCCGCCAGCCGCTGCAGATCGGTCACGTACTCCGGCTGCTCCAGTCCCCTGACGAGCGCATCGGAGCCGACCCGAATTCCCACGAAGCGCGGGTTCTGAGCGAACCGCGGAAAATGTTTCGCGAAGTCTTCCGTCCCCGGCCGGAGGTTCCCCACCAGTCCGAGCACGAACGGGTCGCGGGCCGCCAGGTCGAGAATCCACTGGTTGTCCTCCACCCACGGGCTGGCTTCGACGACGACCGTTCCCGTGATGCCGTGCGGCACGGCGATCTGGCGATAGTCTTCCGGGAGGAAGCGGCGGTAGAGGACCGGGTCGTCCTTCGACGGCCAGGGAACGCCCTGCGGTCGCGTCGGATCATAGAAGTGCGTATGGGTGTCGACCTTCTGCGGGGTCGGCTCATTCCCGACGACCGGCGCCGCGAGAACTCCCGCCGTCAGACCGGCCGCAGTGGCCTTCAAGAACTCTCTTCGGGAAACGGGCACGGGAGACCTCCACGTTTGATCGCCGGTGAATGGCGGGACTGAACAGAGCGTGTTACGGTAATCGAGTCAGGTCTGGCGGGGGAGTCTTTCTCCGGGAATTCTTCCCGCCCCGTCGTTGAGTCCGATTGTCCGCTCGAGATGCCCCCGATGACGCTCCTCGCCTGGTTTGTCGTGTGGACCATCCTGGCCGGCGTTGCGGGAGCGATCCTCTGGATCGCGCGCGTGCTCGAACGGGTTGCGCGACCGCTGGAGCCCGAGTGGATCTGGTGGGCATGCCGGGTTTATTTCGGACTGCTGGCGATTGGAGCGGCCACCGCGACCGTTGTGGGGGCGGGCGAAGGGGGGCTTCGCCTGCTGGGAGCGGACGACCGCCCCGAGTGGACGCTGTGGCTGGTGTTCGCGGTCCCATTGGCACTGGCGCTGGTCGTCGCCGCACTGGCCGGACTGGGGGCGATGGGGCTGATTCAGGCCGGTCTTGCCGTGGTGCGCCGGAGGTCGCTGCACACGCGTCTGACGATTGCGCGCCTGGCGGCCTCCATTACGCTCACACTGGCGTTTGTGGCCCTGGCCGTCATCACGGTCCCGGCTGCGATCATCTTCGGCAGCGCGGTCCTGATGAGCCTGGGAGCGCGAGCCCGGTCGCAGCGGGTGACATTGCTCTGGATGCTCTCCGCCGCGACTCAGACGCGGCGGCCGCTGCCCGCCGAACTGCAGGCCTGGGCGGAAGCGAGCCGGGGCAAGCAGCGAGGGCGGCTGGAGCTGGCGGCGGAGATCCTGGAGCAGGGCCGGCCGCTGTCCGACGCGCTGGACCTGGCGCGGCTGCTGCCGGCTTATTGCTTTCCGCGTCTGCATCTCGCCGAGAAGATCGGCACCGTGCCGGAGACGCTGGCGGATCTGGCGCGTGAGGAAACCGAACGTCTGAATCCGGTCGGCGAGACGGCTTCGCCCTTTGTGCTGGCGGCCTATCTGTCGTTTCTGCCGACGGTGTCGTTTCTGATCGTCGGCTTCGTGATGTACTACATCATCCCGAAGTTCAAGAAGATCTTCGAGGACTTCAATACCGAGCTGCCGTCGGTCACGATCGGCCTCATCACCGTGTCGGACAGCTTCGTCAACTACTGGTATTTGTTCTCGCCGCCGCTGGTGCTGATTTCCGCGGCGGCCGCGGCCGTCGGAACGTTGACGCTGTATTTTCCGTGGATGGATTTCCGCCGGCGGTTCGTCGATCCGTGGATTGTGCGTCTGGCGATGACCGATGTGATGCGGAATCTGGCCCATCAGCTCCGCTGCCGGCGTCCGGTTCCGGAGGCGTTGCACGACGTGGGCCACTACTGCATCAACTGGACCGTCCGCATCCGGTTGAATCACGTTCGCGAGATGATTCTGGGGGGGCGCGACCTGTGGGTGGAGCTGGCCGAGGCCCGGCTGATTACGCGGCGGGAGCTGGCGGTGCTGCAGAGCGCCCGTCAGACCGGCCATCCCGACTGGGGGCTGGTGGAGCTGGCCCGGCGTCGCGAACTCGCCTGGTCGCAGCCGTTCGCCTGGTTGATGACGGTGCTGCGGGTGATGGTCCCGCTGGTCCTCGGGATTTTCGTCGCGTGGATCTGCATTGCGTTGTTTGCGCCGCTGGTCAAGCTGCTGAATGATCTTTCGTGATCCGTGTCGCGTCGCCGGCTTCGGTACAATGACGCGGCGACACTACCCGCCACCCTCCCCGCCGCAAGTCGACCATGCCGCGTCTGTGCACCACCGTCTGGCTCGTTTGCGAACTGCTGCTGGCGGCGACGTGCAGCGAGGCCGGTCCGCCGGATTTTGAACGGGACGTGGCGCCGCTGCTGTCGGCCAGATGTCTGCGCTGCCACGGCGTCGCCGGTCCCGAGGCGGGGCTGTCGCTTGCCAGTCGCGACGGGGCGTTCAAGAGGCTGGAGTCCGGCAGGCCGGCGATCGCGGCGCAGCGGCCGGAAGAGAGCGGCCTGCTGCAACGGGTGATGTCCGCCGCCCCTGATGAGCGGATGCCGCCCCAGGGGGAACCGCTTTCACAGGCTCAGATCGAGTTGCTGCGGCAGTGGATCGCTGCGGGGGCGGACTGGCCCGACCACTGGGCTTATCGCCCGCTGCGAGCGGCGGCGCCTCCCACCGACGCAGCCGATTCCGACTGGGTGCGGTCACCGGTCGATGCGTTTATCAGCGCGCGGCTGCGGGAAGTCGCACTTGCGCCTTCACCCGAGGCCGATCGGCGGACGTTGATCCGCCGGCTCACCATCGATTTGTGGGGGCTGCCGCCGACGCCGGGGGACGTTGCCGAGTTCCTTGCCGACGGCCGACCGGATGCGGTCGAGCGACTGGTGGATCGGCTGCTGGCGAGTCCGCGGTATGGGGAGCGGCAGGCCCGGCACTGGATGGATCTGGTGCATTACGCGGAAACGCACGGCAACGACCAGGATCGGCCGCGCGAATCGGCGTGGCCGTATCGGGACTATCTGATTGATGCGTTCAACGCTGATCTGCCGTATGCCCGGTTCGTCGCCGAGCAGGTTGCCGGCGACATTGTGGCTCCGGAGGATTCGCGGGCGCTGACGGCGACCGGATTTCTGTCGGCGGGACCGTGGGACGAAAGTTCGCTGCGGGATATTCGCGAGGACACGCTCGATCGTGAGATTGCGCGGTATCTCGACCGGGACGACATCGTCACAACGGTGATGACGACTTTCACCAGCACCACGGTCCAGTGCGCTCGCTGTCACGATCATAAGTTCGATCCGATTCCACAGGCGGATTATTACGCGTTGCAGGCGGTCTTTGCCGATACGGGCAAGGGGAATCGCGTGTTCGACGCCGATCCGGCGATCGCCCGGCGTCGGCGCGAATTGCAGCAGGGTCTGGCGGCTCTGCCGGGCCGGCTGCAGGCTGAAGACCCGGCGTTGCTGGAGCCCGAACTGCAGGCGGCGGTCACGACTTGGAGCAACTCGCTCTCCACCGCGGTCCGGCGCTGGCAGCCGGCGGAACTGAAATCCTGGAAGGCCGAGAACGGTTCGGAACTGATGCTGCAGGCGGATGGTTCGCTGCTGGCGAGCGGTCCCCGGCCTGAGGTTGAGACGTACAAGGTGACGTTCGCGGCGCCGACATCCCGGCTGACGGGGGTGATGCTGGAGGTCCTGACCGACCCCAGCCTGCCGATGCAGGGTCCGGGGCGGCAGGACAACGGGAATCTGCATCTCAACGAAGTTGTGCTGTGGCAGATCGTTCCGGGCGAACCGGCCGGCCGGAAGAAGCTCGAATTCGCGTCCGCGGAGGCCGATTTCGACCAGGCGGGGTGGACCATCGCCCACGCCATCGACGGCAATCCGGCGACGGCGTGGGGCATTCATCCGCAGGTCGGCCAGAACCATCGGGCGGCCTTTCGGCTGAAGGAGCCCCTCGATCTGCCCCCGGATGCGCTGCTGCAGCTTGAACTGCAGCAGACGCACGGGCGGCAGCACCTGATTGGACGCGCGCGGATTTCCGCCACGGCCGAGCCCGACGCCCGGTTGTCCGACGAAGAGCGCCTTCCGGCGGATGTCCGGCAGGCGCTGTTGAAGATGTCCGCCGATCGTACGGCGGCCGATCAGCGGCGGCTGGCGGCGGCCTGGCTGGAGCAGCGGGAGACGGCTGCACTGGCTGCATTGCCGGCACAGCAGCGAGTCTTCTGCGGCAGCAATCAGTTCGAGCCGGATGGCTCGTTTCGACCGACGGCGCAGACACGGAAGGTGCAGGTGCTGCATCGCGGCGACATCATGCAGCCGCGCGCCGACGCCACGCCGGGGTCGCTTTCGCTGCTCAATTTCAGTGCCGCCCGTTTTCCAGCGACGGAGACCACGACAGATGGCGAGCGACGGGCTGCGCTGGCCGGCTGGCTGACATCGCCGGACAATGTTCTCACCTGGCGTTCGATTGTGAATCGGAGCTGGCAGCAGCGTTTCGGACGCGGGCTGGTCGACACGGCGAGCGACTTCGGCAAGATGGGGGCGTCGCCTTCGCATCCGGAACTGCTCGACGCCCTGGCGCTGGACCTGCTGGCGCACGACGGCTCCCTGAAGCGGCTGCACCGGCAACTGGTCTGCAGTGCCGCCTGGAGGCAGTCTTCGCAGATCCGACCCGACGCCGCTTTGGCCGACGCCGACAATCGGTGGATCTGGCGAATGCACCGCAGCCGGATGGATGCCGAGACGATCCGCGACGCGGCGCTGGTGCTGGCGGACGTTCTCGACGACACGCTGGGCGGCCCGTCCGTGCGTCAGTTCGTGCAGACGCCGGGAGTGGCCGTAACTCCGAATGTCGACTATGCCGGCTTCGATGTCGACAGCTCCGCCCTGCTCCGCCGCAGCGTTTATCGGTTCCTGTTCCGCACGATTCCCGATCCCTTCATGGACGCTCTGGACTGCCCGGACGCCTCGCAGCTCACGCCAAAGCGCGGAGAATCGCTGACCGCTCTGCAGGCCCTGGCGACACTCAACGACAAGGTCCTGGTCCGGCACGGCGAGCGGATTGCCGAATTGCTGCAGCGTGAGAACGACTCCATAGACGCTCAGACGGACGCCGTGTTTGCACGTATTCTGCTCCGGGCGCCCGCCGTGGAAGAACGGACTGCGGCGGCGGACTATGCCCGGAAGCACGGCCTGGCCAACCTGGTCCGCGTCCTGCTCAACAGCAACGAATTCCTGTTCGTGGATTAGCGCCATGCCGCCCGCACCTTCCTGGTTCCCAGGCTCCGCAGAGGAACGCACACTTCGCGAGGCTCCGCCTCGTCCGTCGACTCACTTCTCACGTCACGAAACGACGGACGAGGGACGTCCGTCGTACCTCAGTTCCCGCCGGCGTTTCCTCGCGCAGACCGGCGGCGGATTCGGCGCTCTTGCGCTGGGGCAGCTCCTTGCCCGCGCGGAGGCGCCGACCCTTCGCCCCGAACTCAACGGCGGGCTGCATCACCCCGCCCAGGCCCGCCGCGTGATTCAGCTCTTCATGAATGGCGGGGTCAGCCAGATGGATACCTTCGACTACAAGCCCGAACTGCAGAAGCGGGATGGGGAGAAAGTCGATTTCGGTCTCAAGGCCGCCGCGACGAGCGTCCCCGGCGCGATCATGAAGTCCCCGTTCGAGTGGAAGCAGCACGGCGAGACGGGCCGCTGGGTCTCCAGCGTCTTTCCCGAAACTGCCCGTCACGTCGACCGCCTGGCGTTCCTGATGGCGATGGCCTCGAAAACTAACGTCCACGGCCCCGCCAGCTACATGCAGAATACGGGATTTATCCTGCCGGGGTTCCCCTGCATGGGGGCGTGGATGACGTACGGGCTCGGCAATCTGAGCGACAATCTGCCGGCCTTCGTCGTTCTGCCCGATCACCGCGGCCTGCCCTACAATAACGCGGGCAACTTCTCCGCCGGTTTTCTGCCCGCGGCCAATGCCGGGATGATGATTCGCCCGAATGCGCCGATCCCGATCGCCTTCCTGCAGCCCCCCGCCTCTGCGAAGCAGATCACTGCGGAGAGCGAACGGGACGGCCTGGAACTGCTGGCCTCGCTCAATCGCCGGCACGAGTCCGAGCATCCTGGCGATTCCCGTCTGGCTGCCCGGATCGCCTCGTACGAACTTGCCGCGAAGATGCAGCTCAGCGCTCCGGAAGTCCTCGACCTGGCCCGGGAGTCTGAAACGACTCACGCCGCTTACGGGACGGCGGATGAGACCACCGGCCCGTTCGCCCGGAACTGCCTGATCGCCCGCCGGCTGATCGAACGGGGAACCCGGTTCGTGCAGGTCTGGAGCGGCATGAGCGGCGCGTCCAAGAACTGGGACAACCACTCGGACATCCACAACGAGCTGCCGTTTATCGCTCGCCAGGTCGACCGCCCGATCGCGGCGCTGCTCGACGATCTCGCCGCCCGCGGGCTGCTGGAAGACACTCTCGTGATCTGGACGACGGAATTCGGGCGAATGCCGTTTACCCAGGGGGCGACGGGCCGCGATCACAACGGCGGCACGTTCGTCACCTGGCTCGCCGGGGCGGGGGTTAAGCCGGGCTCAACGCACGGAACGAGCGACGACTTCAGCTACCAGACGGCGGAGGGTCGCACGATGTGCTACGACCTGCACGCGACGATCCTGCATCTGCTGGGGATCGACCACGAGCGTTTGACGTTCCGCCACAACGGCATCGACCGCCGCCTGACCGACGTCCACGGGCATGTGATTGGGCCGATTCTGGCGTAGGACGAAGTGTTCTCGCAGAGGCGCAGAGGGAAGAAAAGGGCGCAGAGAAGACGGAAGAAGATTTCACCGCGGAAGCGCGGAGGACGCGGAGAAAGGCGGGAGAAGACACGAAGAGGAAAAGTTGAAGACGGTCGAGGGTAGGTTTCAAGCAGAGAGTCTTTGACAAATCACCAAGAACCAACTGCTAATGACCAACCGCCACGGGTGGCCCGGCTGGAGGCCGGGCGGCAGAGCCGCAAGAGGCCGCAGTTGGACGTTCATCCGGCACTGAGGCTCCACACCACCATGCCGCTCAAACTCCGGCCTCTTGTCGCCGCGCGATCCGGCCCTGCGGGCCGGACCACCCGATCGCAATTTCACCTTGGCGATCGGTCGTCACCTTGCTTCGTCTGGCTTTCCGCTTTCCGCTAAAAAAACCAGCCCGCGAGCTCCTTCGAGTTCGCGGGCTGCTGCAGTTACCCGACCAGGATTCGAACCTGGACAAACAGAACCAAAATCTGTTGTGCTACCGTTACACTATCGGGTATTCCGGCGGAAACTCTAGCAAACCACCAATCTGTCTGGCAAGACTGCTGGAAGGGCGACACGCGGCGGAGGCGGAAAGTTCGCGGCCAGCAGGGAATAGGGAGTAGGGAATAGCCAGAGAAATGCGGGCAGATCGCTTATCGCAGATCGCTTATCGCCGGAAAAGGAGTCCTCCCGCCTTTCTCCGTGGTCAATCCTCTTCCGTCTTCTCTGCGGGCTCTTCTTCTCTCTGCGTCTGTGCGGGATGTCTTCGTTCTACTTTTGCTTCGAAGGGGCGAACCCTCGGCGCAGGGTGTTCTCGGTGATGTTTACCGGGAAGACGAACTGCTGCAGGTAGTCGGGGCCGCCGGCTTTTGTGCCGATGCCGGACAGCTTGAAGCCGCCGAACGGCTGGCGGCCGACCAGCGCGCCGGTGATCGGGCGGTTGAGGTAGAGGTTGCCCACCTGGAATTCCCGGCGGACCCGTTTCAGATTTGCCGGGCTCCGGCTGTAGACGCCGCCGGTCAGGGCGTAGTCGGTTCCATTCGCGATCGCCAGGGCTTCGCTCATGTCCTTGGCCCGAATCACCACCAGGACCGGTCCGAAGATCTCTTCCTGAGCGATCTTCGCGTCGGGGGGGACATCCGCGAAGATGTGCGGGGCCACAAAGTACCCGTCGGATTCGCTGTCGCTGATCGGTCCCTCGAAGACGAGCCGGCCGGAGGCTTCATCGACCTTGGCCGCCTCGATCACGTCCCGAATCCGCTGGCAGGCTTCTTCGTCGATCACCGGCCCCAGGTCGTTGCCGGGGTCTTCCGCCGGACCGACTTTCAGGGCGGCGGTCGCGTCGATCAGCCGCTTCAGGAATTCGTCGTAGGCTGATTCGAGGACGATCGCCCGCGAGCAGGCCGAACATTTCTGGCCGCTGTAGCCGAAGGCACTCTGCACCACTCCCACGACCGCTTCGTCGAGGTCGGCGTCGCTGTCGACGATGATGGCGTTCTTGCCCCCCATTTCGGCGATGACGTGCTTGACGCCCCGCTGAGCCGCGTGAGCGTCCGCGGCCGCCGAGTTGATTGCCAGGCCGACCGCCCGGCTGCCGGTGAAGGCGATCAGATCGACATCCGGACTGCCGACGAGCTGCGGTCCGACGTCTTCTCCGACGCCCGGCACCAGGTTGACGACGCCGTCCGGCACTCCCGCGGTCTGGATGATCTCCATCAGTTTGGCGGCGATTACCGAGGATTGCTCGGCGGGCTTCATGACCACGGTATTGCCGGTGACCATCGCCGCTGCAGTCATGCCGGTCAGAATCGCCAGGGGGAAGTTCCAGGGAGCGATCACGACCGCCACGCCGCGCGGGCGGTAGAAGTAGCTGTTTTCTTCCCCGGGAAGGTCGAACGCGGAGGGATTCTCCAGCCGCTGCACCTGCTGGGAGTAGTAGAGGCAGAAGTCGATCGCCTCGGCGACCTCGGCATCGGCCTCGGCCCAGGGCTTGCCGCACTCGTAGACCTGCCAGGCGGCCAGCTCGTAGCGGCGCGAGCGCATTTCGCGGGCCATCAGCTCCAGGTACTCGGCTCGGTAGTGGACTTCCACGCGCGACCATTCGGGAAACGCCCGGCGGGCGGAATCGATCGCCGCGATCGCGTCGTCCACCGTCCCCAGCGCCACCTTGCCGACAATCTGCGCTTTGCGGGACGGATTTCGCGAGGTGATCCACTGCCGGTTCTGAATCGCTTTGCCGCCGATCACCAGCGAATACTCTTCGCCGAGCTGGTCGGCGACCTGGTCAAGGGCCGCCTCCATCGCCTTCCGGACTTCGGGCTGGCTGAAGTCGCTGTGGGGTTCGTTGACGAACGGAGGTTCGGGCGGAGTGACCGGGGGAGGAGCGTGCAGGGCGGCTTCGGAGGGAGACATCAGCAAATCCTCAAGACGAACGCGTTCGTCGTAGCTGTGACGCAGAAAGGAGTCGTTCGACGTGTTTTCCAGCAGCCGTCGGACCAGGTAGGCCATGCCGGGAATGAGCTGCCCGAACGGCGTATAGATCCGCACGCGATGTCCCAGGTCGTGGAAGACCTGGGCCTGTTCTTCGGCCATGCCGTAGAGCATCTGGATTTCGAACAGGTCATCCGGGACATGGAGCTCTTTGGCCCAAGCCAGGGCGTGCGACAGACTCCGCAGGTTGTGGCTGCCGAAGGCCGGTCGCAGCCAGCGGTGCTCTTCCAGGAGATATCGGGTCAGCCGCTCGTAACTGGCGTCCGACTCCCACTTCTGCTGGAAGACCGGGACCGGCCAGTGATTCAGCCCGCTGACGATCGTCTCGAAGTCCCAGTAGGCTCCTTTGACGAGCCGGACCCAGACCGGCGTCCCCCGTTTTTCGGCCCACGTCCGGAGCTCGCGGAGATCCTGCTCGGCGTCGTGCAGGTAGGCCTGAACGACGATTCCGACGTCCGCGAAATCCCGGAACTCGGGTTCCATCAGGATTTCGCGGAAGATCTGCAGCGTCAGGTCTTTGTACGAGTACTGCTCCATGTCGACGTGCAGGTAGGCGTGGTTGGCCCGCGCTTCCCGGAGCAGCGGCCGCAACCGTTCCTTCACGGCCCGCGACGTTCCGGCGGGATCGGCAACCCGGAACCGGCTGACCAGGGCCGAGAGCTTGAGCGACAGATTCACGCGAGGGAGGGTGCCGGCGAGGCTGCTGTCGGCCTGCGTCGATTCCGGCCAGGCGTTGACCACGGGGGCGAGTTCCGTCAGGAGCGTGAGGTACTGCTGCTGATAGGCGTCCGCCTCCTGTTCGCTGATGACGGCTTCCCCGAGCAGATCCAGCGTGAAGGCGAATCCCTTCCGTCGGAGCGCCTGCACGGTGGTCGTGACCTCGTCGACGCTTTCGCCGGCGATGAACCGTCGCGCCATGCGGGCGGCGTTGGTCCGGGCGTTGTAGGCGAGGGCGCGCGAGAGGACGGAATCGGGCCGCATGTGCTCGATGCCGAATTTGACCAGTTCGACGGCCCAGGGGAGGTGCTCGCGGATCTCTTCGAAGTATTCCTGCAGGTGCCGGGTGACGTCCTGATGCGAACGGAGCCGGGGGAGCACGTCCACGAAGCGGAACATCTGCACCTTGACCGACTCGTCGGCCATGGCGACGCCCAGAATCCGGTCATCCCACCACCGGCGTTCGAACATGGACGGTCGACGACGGTGCAGATGACCCCAGACGTATTGGCCGATGGTCCGGGTTTCATGTTCGACCCGCTCAAGCAGATCGGAGGCGGCAGCGGCGGTCACGGGCAGGGGGACTCCATTCCAGGGAGGGGTGGAACGAGGAATTCTAGGCGAACCCGGTCGCCACGGGAAAGGGACGGCGAACAAATGGCCGTTTGGCGTATTGCTGTCCGATGGGCGTGCTCGTGCGTCGACTGCGTGGGCCAAGGCGTGGCGGTGGAGTGAATGGTGGAGGGGGAGGAGAAGGCGAAGAGGTGGTGAGTGTGGACTGGTGCGTGGTGAGTGAGAAGAATGAGAAAAAAAGAGGACGCGGAGCGTCTGAAGAGGCATTCCCAGGCGGAGCCTGGGAACGAGGGAAAGCTGGTGGAGCTTGGGGTCGATCGGGTTTCGGGGGGAGGACGCCCAGAGTTTACGTACTGGGCGACATTGGAGCGCCCCTGGCGGGGCTGAAGACGGCCGGGCGCGCCCGGCCCTACGCGGCGGACGAGGACGTCCACCGTACGTACCGCGATCGGCTCCGGCGGGTCGGCGGTTTTACGGCCGTCCCGCCGGAGTCCGTCTGGCGGTTTCGAAGGGCCGGTGGAAGTCCCGGCGGTTCAGTCGCTTTGATCAGGTTCGCCGGTCTTGCGGCCGGATGAACGGGGAAGGCATCGACGTCGAGGCTGTGCGCACACGGGGTGCGCCCCTCGGACCGTTCTTGCGAACGGTCCGTCGCTGGGCCCTGATCAGGCCCAGGTGAAGGGGTCATTCCGGACGCCTGCGGAGGTCCGCAGACACGAGTGCACTTCCTTGACCCCTTCATAAATAGGGGGGTTTGTTGCGCGGATTGTTGTAAAGGCTGGAGTGGATTGTGGTTAGTGGATGGGGAGGAGGGGGCGAAGATGTGGTGAGTGAGGAGTGGTGCGTGGTGAGAAGACGGAAGCCGAAGACGACGCGGGAGCGTCTGAAGAGGCATTCCCAGGCGGAGCCTGGGAACGAGGGGATTTGGGGATTGCAGAATTGCCAGCGATCCGAGTGTGAAACGCGTTGGATCACCGGCCTGAGTCCCGGACCTGCCATCGCCCCGCCGTCCGCCGATCCCTTGTTCTTGCAAGAACTTACAGTCATCCTCCAGGCTGCCCCGCCGTCCCCGATTGTCGGTTTGGCCGGTTCGATTCCGTGAAATCGGTCTTGGCACGTGCTTCGCTTCTGGATAGCGTATCGCCGCTTCCCCGCCCCAAGGATGGTCCGCGCCAAGGATTGGCTCGATGTACAAGCTCGTTCTTTGTCTCCGCTACCTTCGCACCCGCTATATCGCCTTGGCGAGCATCGTCAGCGTGATGCTCGGCGTGGCCACGATGATCGTGGTCAACAGCGTGATGTCCGGTTTCTCGACCGAAATGCGGGACCGGCTGCAGGGGCTGCTCTCCGATCTCATCATCGAGACTCGCAGCATGGACGGCGAGCCCAACCCCGACGCCCTGCTGGCGGAGGTCCGCAAGGTCGCCGGCGACTCGATCGAAGGGGTGACTGCGACCGTCGAGATTTACGGCATGCTGAGTTTCCAGTATGGCGGCAACTATATCACTCGCCCGGTGACGCTGATCGGCATCGATCCGCAGTCCAAATCCGAGGTTGGCCCGCTCGTCGATCACCTGGTCAGCTACCAGCCCGAACGCGAAGACGGCAAAGTCATCGCTCCTCCCGAACGGGACCGCTCCACGCCGCCGGGCTGGAATCTCAGCCCCGCGGCCGCGGCTTATCGCCGCGATCTGGTCGAGCGCCGGCGCTGGCTCCACGAGCAGCTCGAGCGCGAGCGGGTTTCCCACCAGGGACTGAGCGAACCTGCGAATGCCGACGCGGAAGCCACTGCCGTCGCGGACTCCGACGAGGATCCGTTTGCGACAAAATCGCATCCGACGCCCAAGGCCGCGGTCACCGAAGATCCGGCCGCGCCGATGCCGGCGCGGATTTACATCGGGGCTCAGCTCGTCAGTTTCCTGTACGACGATCAGGAAACGGGGAAGTCGCGGACGATGCAGATGGTGCGGGCCGGGGACGACGTGAAGATCAGCACCGTCACGGCGGGTCGTCCGCCCGAGGCGGCCCACTTCAATGCGACGGTGGTCGACTTTTTCCGAAGCGGGATGAGCGAGTACGACTCGCAGCTTGTGTTCTGCGATATCAAGTCGCTGCAGCAGGCGCGCGGAATGTTCGATCGGACGACCGGATCGGGCGCCATTACGTCGATTCAGATCAAGCTGAAGGACATCAGCAAGACGGCGGACGTGATGGCGCGGCTGAAGACCGTGTTCCCCGCCAGCGAATTCACGATCAATACGTGGGAATCGAAACAGGCGCCGCTGCTGGCGGCCGTCGAAATCGAATCCGCGATCCTCAACGTGCTGCTGTTTCTGATCATCACCGTGGCCGGCTTCGGGATTCTGGCGATCTTCTTTATGATTGTGGTCGAGAAGACCCGCGATATCGGCATTCTCAAGGCGCTGGGAGCCAGTTCGAGCGGGGTGATGTCGATCTTCCTTTCCTACGGGCTTTCGCTCGGGATGGTCGGGAGCGGCGTGGGGGTGGCCTGCGGCCTGCTGTTTGTGCATTACATCAACGAGATCGAGACGATTCTGAGCTGGATTACCGGCCGTAAAGTCTTTGACGAGCGGATTTATTACTTTCCCACGATTCCCACCAACGTCGACGCCATGACGGTCTGCTGGGTGGCTTCGGGGGCGGTGGCGATTGCGGTGATGGCGAGTATCCTGCCGGCACGACGGGCCGCCCGGCTGCATCCGGTGCAGGCGTTGCGGTATGAGTAACGAAGCAGGGTGCGTCGAGTCTTCGAGGCTCACCGCTGAGCGAAAAAAATACGGTGAGCCTCGCGGACTCGACTCACCCTACGACCTACGACGGCCAGCGGCCACAAACGCTTTCGACGAAACCCCGGAGTCTGCTCCGATGACCGAACGCCCCGGAATCCTTGCCATGCCCGAGCTGCATATTTCCGCCGTTGCCGTCGAGAAGGCCTACCGCAAGGGGGCGCACCTCGTGCCGGTGCTGCACGGGGTCGACATTTCCGCCCGGAAGGGGGAGTTTCTGTCGATCGTCGGCCAGTCGGGTTCGGGGAAGAGCACGCTGCTGCACCTGATCGGGCTGCTCGACGGACCCGACGAAGGCGAAATTCATCTGGACGGCCAGCGGATCGACGATCTGCCGGCCCGCACCCGCGACGAGCTGCGGAACCGGGTGTTCGGGTTCGTCTTCCAGTTCTATCACCTGCTCCCCGAGCTCAGCCTGATCGAGAATGTCCTGTCGCCGCTGATGATCCGGCATTCGGTGTTCAGTTACTGGAAGCAGCGTCGGGCGTTCAACGACGCCGCGCGCGAGATGATCGACCGCGTGGGTCTGGGGCATCGGCTGAGCCATCGTCCGTCGGAGCTGTCGGGGGGTGAGATGCAGCGGGCCGCGATTGCGCGGGCGCTGGTCGCCCGTCCGGAGATCCTGCTGGCCGACGAGCCGACGGGGAACCTCGACGCGGGTTCGGGCCGGGAGATCATGGACTTGCTGGTCCGGTTGAACGAGCAGGAGGCGCTGACTATTATCATGGTGACGCATGATGCCGCGGTGGCGGCTCAGGCTCATCGCACCGTCCGTCTCAAGGAGGGGCGTTGCGAAATTCTGGCGGATGCGGCGTAAGCCGTTTCACCGCCGCCTGTTCCGGAGTATTGTCTCCGGGAAAGGGTCAGAATCCGTGAACTGTACCGGGGCAGACCGTGTCGTCTGCCTCTGTCTGTTTCCGGGGTCTGCCTTCCCGCTTCCTTGCGTCTTCTGACGAACTACACCGCTCGCGCAGGTCCGTGCCATGCCTCTTAAGATTTTCCTCGGCGACCGTCTCGTGGACGAAGCCGACGCCAAGATCAGCGTCTTCGACCACGGGCTGCTCTACGGAGACGGCGTGTTTGAAGGGATCCGGGTCTACGGGGGCAAGGTTTTCCTCCACGAGGAGCACATCGAGCGTCTGTTCGAAAGCGCCCGGGCGATCCGACTCGAGATTCCGCTGGCGCCGGACCGGTTGATGCGGGCGGTCGAGGAGACGGTGGCGGCGAACAATATCGGCGACGGCTACATCCGCCTGGTGGTGACCCGCGGGGCGGGCGGGCTGGGGCTGGATATCCGCAAGACGTCGCATCCACAGATCATCATCATCGCGGACAAGATCAGCCTCTACCCGGAAGAGACCTACACGCGCGGCATGAACCTGGTCACCGCCAGTACGATCCGCAATCATCCGGCGGCGCTCAGCCCGCGGATCAAGTCGCTGAACTACCTCAACAACATTCTCGCCCGGATTGAGGGAACCGACGCCGGGATGGTGGAGGCCCTGATGCTCAACCACAAGGGGGAGGTGGCGGAATGCACGGGGGACAACATCTTCATCGTCAAGAACGGCGTCCTGAAGACACCGCCGCCCGACGCGGGCATTCTGGAAGGATTGACGCGTCATGCGGTGATGCGTCTGGCGCGCGAGGCCGGTTACCCGGTTCTGGAAAGCACGATGACCCGCCACGACATTTATACGGCGGATGAGTGTTTCCTGACGGGGACTGCGGCGGAAGTGGTCGCGGTTGTGACTCTCGACGGGCGAAAAATCGGCGCCGGGGAACCTGGCCCGATGACGCGGGACCTGCTGAGCCGATTCCGCACACTGACGCGGACGGGGGCGTGGAAGTAGGGAGTAGGGAATAGCGAGTAGCCGGAGGAAGAGGGCTGATCGCTGATCGCCGGAGAGGATGTCCTTCGTGGGGTGGGCCGGCCTGCGATAGGCGGCGGCTGCGGCGTCAAAGTGGTGGCGGGCGCCGTCGTTGACTGATGACGTCAAACTGCGGCCTCTTGCGGCGAAGCCGCCCGGCCTGCGGCCGGGCCACCCGTGACGGGCTTCGGGTTATTGGGGGTCGAGCAGGCGGGCGGTTCGGACGCGCTGGCGTTCCATTTCGGCGGGCAGGCGGTATTCGGTCTGGGGCTGGACTCGGGCGCCGTCGTGCAAGACGTCCAGATTGGTCAGGATGATCCGATCGCCGGCGGCGACTCCATTGTCGAGAATCGCCAGCGACTGCAGCGTTTCGACCGGCGTTACGATCCGGCCGAAGGATTGCCCGTCCTTCAGGACGAACAGCTTGCCGCGCACCAGCGCATCGCGCGGGACGACCAGGGCGTCGTCGTAGATCGGCCCGTCGATCCGGACCTGGACGAAGGTGCCGGGCAGGAGTGGTGTCGTCTGCCGCGAGTTATCCACGCGCACATAGACCATGACCGTGCGGGTCTGTTCGTCGGCGTTCGGGGCTGAGCGGACCAGTTCGCCGAACCAGAGCGGTTTTGCCGTTTCGTTGGGGGCAAGAGCGACTGTGGGCGACTGCCCCGATTTCAGGGCGACCATGATCCGGGCGTGGTCCGTCAGGGTGAGGGCGACGGGCACTTCGACGATCGAGGCATCGGTCACCGTCACCAGGGCGTCGCCGGGTTTGACGTACTGGCCCTGTTCGACGTTGACCTTTCGCAGTCGCCCGGTGAACGGAGCGGTCACGGCGGTTCGTTCGAGATCGAGCTTCGCGAGTTTCAGGTCGTTCTGCAGGGCTTCGCGGCGCTGCACGATCTGATCGCCCCGAACTGGAAACAGATTCAGCTCGTTGTCGTTCTGCAGCAGGACCTTTTCGTAGGTTCGAAGCTGGATCGTGGCCTGCCGGAACTCGGATTCGGTGACGACCCCCTGTTTGTGCAGATCCTCCGTTTTGCGAAACTCTTTCGTGAAATCGTCGAAGTCCGACTGCAGGCGCTCGCGGAGCGTTTTCAGGTTTTTTTCTTCCTGCTTGAGGCGTTCGAGTTCGACTTCGGACTCGCGCAGCCGGTTCTCGATCTGAACCACCCGTTCTTCATAGTTTCGCGGATCGATCTGCAGCAGAATTTCGTCGGGGCCGGGCGACTTCCCGCCGGCCGGGAGCGGTGTACCGACCGGCGGCGTGACCTGCTCGCCGACTTCCAGCCTGGGATGGGTCGACAGGACTTCGCCTGCGACCTGGGCGGACAGGACGACTTCGCGGTCGGCCTGAGCCGTGCCGAAGCCGGTCACCACGCGCTGCAGCCGGACCGGCTCGACGACGAAAATATCGACGTTGTACCGTCGGGACTCGGGCTCTTTCAGCTCGGGGGGTTTCCGCAGCCGGGAAAGCGCTTCGGCGGTGATGGTCCCCCCGCCGAACAGCAACAGAATCAGGATGATCGAGATCAGCGTGCGCCAGGTGGTTCCCCCGCGCGAAGTTGCTCGGTCCGCAGTCACAAAGAGGTCTCCCGTTTCGCGGCGGCGAGTGCCGGGACCGCATCATCCCATTCACCGCACTGCATCCGGCAAAGGCTGGAACTATTCCGCGAAGCTCCACTGACTATAGAGGCTTTCGGACTGTTCAGGGAATGCAGACACCGGCGCATCCATCGGGTTCTCATAAAACGGAACCGCCCGTCCTCGGATCACCAACGGCGAACGCATCAATCGACGCCAACCCATGTCGTCTGCGGGAGTATTGCGGCCCGCCGGCTCGCCTGCGATTCTGCTCGCCATGCGTATTTTTCTCACCGAATTCCTGACCGGCGGGGGACTTTCCCCCCGCGAACGCCTCCCCGGCCTGCTCGGCGAGGGGCAGGCGATGCTGATCGCCGCCGCCCGCGATCTTGGTCAACTTCCGGGGAGCTCTCTGGTCACTACCCTCGCCCCGGAGGTCACGTTTCCGGAAGAACTCCTTTGGACCGTGAATCGAGTCGGCAACCCGGCGGACTGGCTCGCTGCCTTCGATGCAGGCTGTCTGTCCTGCGACGCGACCCTGGTGATCGCCCCGGAAACCGGCGGACTGCTAGCCTCTCTGGTTCGGCGCGTCAAAGGACTCGGGCGCGCCGCCTGGAACTGCCGTCCCGCGGCGATCGACCTGTGCGCGGACAAGCTGAACTTGTCACAACTCCTTCAGAAAAATGGAGTTCCGACAATCCCTGCAGCGTCCGTGCGCTGGGATCACCCTCCCACTACTGCGCAGTTCCGTGTTGTCGTCAAACCCCGCGACGGGGCAGGATCGCAACTGACGCGGCGGATCGAGACGCTCGCGGAGTGGCGTGCTCTCGCCGAAGAATACGCGACCGCGCCGGAGCTGGAGCCGATTGTTCAGCCCTACGTCCCCGGTCGCGCGCTATCGGTCGGCGCGATCTTCCCGCTCGACGCCCGCCGAGCACCGATTCTGCTGCCGATCGCCGAACAACGTCTTTCGGAGGATGGCCGGTTCTCGTATCTGGGAGGCGAGCTTCCGGCGGACGTTTCCGAAGACGTCGTTGCTCGCGTCCACGCGATCGTCGATCAGGCGGCAAAAGTTGTCCCCGGCCTGCGGGGCTACGTCGGCTTTGACCTGCTGCTTCCGGACGCCGACCCGTCGACCCCGCTGCTGGTCGAAATCAATCCGCGATTGACGACATCGTTTGTCGGCTACTCCGGACTCTGTCCGGTTCCGCTGGCGAGCTTGTGGGACAACGGGGACGGCCGCGTCCCGACGTGGCCGGCGCGGTCGATCAGGTTCAATGCGGCGGGTGAGATACTGCAGGATGACCGCCAATGACCGCGCGGGAACCAAGGCGATCGCAACTCACCGGCTGCTTGCTGGGAATGGCAAGGAGCTGTGCCTCGATCTTCGCATGCGGCTGTTTGGTGAATGTAGGAAAATCAGGCGGCACCTCTCCTCCAGGCGGTGCGTACAGTTGGAGTGAAGGGCAGGTGATCGTAGGAACCTTGGTGGCGCGAGGACCGTCGGCGTGATTCCGCGCGGAATCAAACGAAGGCTCGGTAGTTCTTTCGCCAGTGTTGACGAGCACACAACCGGTGTGTATATTTTGTGTAGACCTCAGCTTTGCAGAGCAGAGGTCAAGGTGAAGGTTGCCTTTCCCCTGTGAACAGTGAGTTTCGCAAGGCACTTCACCCCCAACCCCACGGAGACGCGAGAATGTGGTCAGCCAATCGTATTGAAGGATTAATATTACATGGTTCACCCACCCATCCCTCAACGGGTCACGGATGCGTCTGACGATCAGTCGGCAGACTGGAAGGCGACACGGCGGATCGCAATCGCAAGCCCAGACGGCAATACCGCGTACTTCGCGCCCAAGAATGATTGGGATATCGGCGGAGGTATCGTGGATATTCAGATTTCGAAGTCCTTTGTTAAGGACCCGCAGCGGGCTCTCTCTGTCGTTGGGATTTCAGTTCTTGGTGGCCTTTCCTATGCGTTCATCAACGCAAAGGTCGAGCCAGCCTGGCTGTCAGCGGTCGTGGTTGGCACGGCGATGCTGACAATTGCGGGAATCTGCGTCGCACATCTCCTCGTGGGAGGCCGTAATAACTGAGGTGAAGAAAATGAAAAGCACCATCGAGCCTAGAACGACTCGGCTGAATCTCGATCTACCAACAAAGGCTCGGCTACGACTGGAGAACCTCCGAGAAAAGACGGAAGCCGCCTCATATGTTGAGGTTGTTCGGTTAGCGCTGGCAGTGCTCGAACTTGTGGTCGATAAGCGAGCCGAGGGTTACTCTCTCTTCTTTGAGAAGGACAACCGACGGGTCGAATTGATGCTCCCAGAAGCATGAGGTTATTGGAGGCTCTGGACTTCACACGCAACCGCCTGGTTCTCGAAAGTCCGGTCGATCCGCATCTGTCCGCAGTACTAGCATGCGGCGGTGGCGCTGCTGCTGCTGCTGCTGCTGCACGGGTTTCGCCGGCTGTTGCCGCCTTGGTGAGCGGGCAAAGCGGTCGCGTTCAACCGCCGTGAATTCCTGCGCCGACGATAACGATTGAGGACAGAACGAACAGGCCGGTCAGGAGGGCGAACAACCGGCGCTGCAGTTTTTCGGCGCGATCCAGATGCTGGGCGTCCACGAGCCGGGCGGTGTAGAGGACGACCGCCAGAGCGGCCAGGATGTAGACGTAGGCCGAGATGTAGATCTTGTCCATCAGGACCAGGTAATCGACGCTCGGCATCTGCTGATTGGACGACAGTTGCAGCGCGACGACCGTCAGCAGCGAAGTGATGCCGATGCCGACGCGGGCGTCGACGTAGGTGGCGCGAATCAGCAGCATCAGCGAGGCGCAGAGGACGACGCAGGTGATGGGCAGGAGGAGTTTCACGCTGTAGGTAACGATCGGCCGGGCGATGGGGATTTTGATCCGCGTCCGCGAGTAGGTGCGGGGCCGATCCAGCCGGGGATCGCCGAACGCCGTCGGGTACTGAAAGGTCTCGATTTCCAGGCGCGGCGTGGAGACGTGAAATCCCGGGAGGACCAGCCGCGGATTGACGGTCAGGGGATTGCTGTCGGGCTCGTAGATCAGGCGGTTCGACGGATGCTGCGAGTCCTCGAATTCGACGATCAGTTCCTGCCGGTCGTAGGGAAAGTTGGTGAGCAAGAACTTCTTGCTGAAGCGGCCCTGAATTCGGAGAACCTGATAGAACTCGCCCGGAGAGATCTCCTCCGGTTCGTCGTAGATCAGCTCGGTCGTGTGTCCCCACAGCTCAAACGGATTGACCATCTCGACCGATTCCGTCGGAGAGACGGTTCGATCCCGCCAGCGGAACCAGATGTAGATATCCACGGCGTAACTGTGGGTCTCCAGGTTGATGTCCTGGATGTCGTTCACGTACGCTCCGACGGTGACCCGCACGGGTTCGGTCGGAACGGGTTCCTGCCGAATTCCCTTTCTGGCCTGTCCAGCCCAGCCCGGAAGGGGCGTGACGAAGAGGCACGGCAGCGTCAGAACCGCAATCTGCAGAACGCGCGAAAGATCGTGTCGCATGCGGGTCTGGCCCTTGATCTGCGTGTCGGTCCTGAGGTCGAAAAGCGGGAACGAGTGTAATGCCACTGACTCCGGGGAAATGATCCGGCGGCAACTGGGGGTTGGGGTCTGCGTCTTCGAGGCCTCAGCGACTCGCAACTTCGCTGGGGGCGGCCCAAAACGGTTGGCCTCAGCGACCCGATATTCAGCTCCCAATTGCACAGGACACGGCACCTGACCGATTCGAGTCAGGCCGTATGGTAGTCGATTCGCCGGGCTGCAGCAGACTGCGGCATTCGTCTGAACTCCAAGGATTTCGCAGTTCCAGCGGCAGATTACGGGACCACCCGTTCATGTGCCGCCCATCGCACGAATCCTCCGTCGCGCTGGTGAACCTACCAATTCGGACCTAGAATTGAGGGGTTCCGCCAACGTCTCTCCCGCCTGTGTCCGAGGTCCCCGTGACTCTCACCGTTACGTGCCCTGCCTGTGGTCATCACCTGAAGGTCGCCGACAAACTTGCCGGCCGACGGGGACGGTGTCCGCAACCGGGCTGTGGGGCGGTTTTCCGGATTCCTGGGGAGTTTGAAGAAGAGGAGCCGGTTCCCGAACAACGGCGATCGACTCGACGGCCCCGCGGGGGCGGCAAGCCGCGCAAGCAGAAATCGCGATACGCAGTCGTGATCGCTGCAGCCGCCGTGCTGGTCGTGATCGGGGGGTTTGGGGCCTGGCAGTTTTTCGGCCGGGCGGCGCGGGAGTCGACGGTCGCCCGGGCTTCCGAGCCGCCGCCGAAGCCGGATGAGTTTTTCCCGAAGGCCCAGCCGCTGCTGCAGAAGCTCTGCCTCGACTGCCACCAGGGGGACGAGGCGGAGGCCGGCTTCGATTTCAGCCTGGCGAAGTCGACCGAGGAAGTCCGCAAGGACCGCAAGGTGTGGGAACGGGCGTACGAGATGTTCGAAGCGGGCATCATGCCCCCCGCCGATACGCTGCAGCCGACAAAGGAGGAGCGAGACCAGTTACTCGCCGTGCTCAACGAGGCGCTCTATGCCGTCGACTGCACCGGCGGCATTGATCCCGGACGAGTGACGATCCGCCGGCTGAACCGGGCCGAGTACAACAATACCATTCGCGACCTGCTGGGGGTCGACTTCGAGCCGGCGGCCGATTTTCCCTCCGACGATGTGGGGTACGGCTTCGACAACATCGGCGACGTCCTTTCGCTGCCTCCGCTGTTGATGGAGAAGTACCTGGCTGCGGCGGAGGCGATTGCGGCAAAGTCGATCCTGGTGATTGATCCCAAACTGCCGTCTCAGACGCCGATTCCTGTCGACCGGTTGCAGTTGTCCAAAGTGGCCCTGCCGCGCGACGAAGGCCTGATCCTCGTTTCGAACGGCGGCTTCGTGGCACCGCTGGAAATCGTCGTGGAGGGCAAATACAAGCTCTCGGTTTCGGCCGCGGGCCAGCAGGCGGGCGAGGAGCCGGCCCGGATGGAGTTCAAGCTGGATGGCCAGAAGCTCCTGACCTTCGATGTGAAAGGCCGCAATTCCCGATTCAACGAGTTCTCCCACGAGGTGCCGCTGACGCCTGGTCGGCATGAGTGGGAGGTCACCTTCACGAACGACTTCTACGATCAGGAGAAGAAGCAGGACCGCAATCTGATGGTCAAGAACGTCGAACTGATCGGACCGCTGGAGATCGATCCGTCGACGCTGCCGGGGAGCCATCGAGAACTGGTCGCCGTCAAGCCGGCGGAATTCGTGACCGTCGGCGAAGCGGCCCGGAACAATCTGCGGGAATTTGTGACGCGGGCGTTCCGCCGGCCGATCCGGGATGACGAGCTGACCCCGTTCACGAAGCTGGCCGAGCTGGCGGTCTCGCGCGGCGACAGCTTCGAGCAAGCGATGCAGATCGCCCTGCAGGGGGTGCTGGTTTCGCCTCAGTTCCTGTTCCGCATCGAGACGGACAAGAATCCGAACGACCCCGCCGATCGTCATGCGCTCAATGACTACGAGCTGGCCTCCCGGCTGTCGTATTTCCTGTGGAGCAGCCTGCCGGACGAAGAACTGTTCGCCGCCGCCGATCGGGGCGATCTGGATACGGCCGCGGTGCTGCAGCAGCAGGTCGAGCGGATGTTGCAGGATCCGAAATCGCAGGCATTGATCGATAACTTTGCCGAGCAGTGGCTGCAGCTCCGGATTCTCGACGAGATCACCCCCGACCCGAAGACGTTTCCCGAGTTCACGCCCGAATTGCGGGCGGACATGCAGGAGGAAACCCGGCAGTTTTTCGGGGGCGTGGTGCGGGAAGACCGGAGCGTGCTCGATTTCCTGGAAGGCTCCTTCACCTTCGTCAACGAGCGGCTGGCGAAGCATTACGGACTGCCGGATGTCGTCGGCAATGAGTTTCAGCGCGTGAGCCTGGAAGGGACCCAGCGCGGGGGGCTGCTGACGCAGGCCAGCATCCTGACGCTGACTTCGAATCCCGACCGCACATCGCCGGTCAAGCGGGGCAAGTGGATTATGGAGGTCGTGCTCGACACTCCTCCTCCTCCACCGCCGCCCAATGTTCCGGAGCTCGCGGAATCCTCGAAAGCCAATCCTGACATGAGCTTACGGCAGCAGATGGAGCTGCACCGTCAGAATCCGGCCTGCGCCTCCTGTCATCGGCAGATGGACGCACTGGGATTTGGACTGGAGAATTTTGATGCGATCGGACGATGGCGCGATCAAGATGGTAAACTGCCGATTGACACGGCGGGCGAACTGCCCGACGGCAGCCGGTTCCAGGGACCGCTGGAGCTGGCCCAGATTCTGAAGGGCCGACGTCGCCAGTTCTGCGAAACGCTCGCCGAACGGATGCTGACTTTTGCACTGGGGCGCGGTCTGGAGTTTTACGATCGCTGCACGACCGACCGCATCGTGCAGGCTCTCGAACGAAACGACTACCGATTCTCGGTATTGATTCAGGAAATTGTGCGCAGCGAACCGTTCTGCATGCGACGCGGAGAGGAACAGAAGCCATGACCGATCGCTCATCCCTGAACCGACGCACGTTTCTGCAGGGGGCCGGCGCGCTCGTGGGGCTGCCGCTGCTCGAAGCCTTCGGGCCGCGGATGGCGTTTGGGGCCGGACCGGCCTCCGCGCCGCTGCGCACGGCGTTCGTCTTCTTCCCGAACGGGGCGATCATGCCGGACTGGAATCCGGAGGCCGAAGGCCGGGATTACGTTCTGCCGGCGACGCTGCAGGATCTCGCTCCGATCCGCGACAAATTCAACGTGCTGACCGGCCTGTCGCAGGACAATGCGAAAGCCAAGGGGGACGGCCCGGGCGACCACGCCCGCTCCGCCGCCACGTTCCTGACCGGGGAGCATCCGACCAAGACCGCCGGCGCGGACATCAAGGCGGGGGTGTCCGTGGATCAGGTGGCCGCCCAGCGGATCGGCCAGCACACGCGTCTGCCTTCGCTGGAGATCGGCACGGAAGGGGGTCGCAACGCCGGCCAGTGCGATTCCGGGTACAGTTGTGCGTACTCTTCGAACATTTCCTGGAAGACTCCCAGCCAGCCGATGGCCAAAGAAATCAACCCGCGGCTGGTTTTCGAGCGGATGTTCGGCAAGCCGGGGGAGGAGAAGGAACGTCGTCGTCGCGAGTTCTATCGGCAGAGCATTCTGGACGCGGTGGCGGGGGACGCGCAGAAGCTGCAGCCGAAGCTCGGGGCGACCGACCGCCGCAAGCTGGAAGAATACTTCACCAGCGTCCGCGAGATCGAGCAGCGGATCGAGCGTTCGCAGGCCGAGACCGCCCGGATTCCGATTCCGGAAATGGAGCTGCCGCGCGGGGTGCCGAAGGATCTCGACGAGCACTTGCGGCTGATGTACGACCTGCTGGCGCTGGCCTTCCAGACGGATACGACCCGCATTGCGACGTACATGGTGGCCAACGAAGGAAGCAATCGCAGCTACCCGATGGTGGGGGTGAACGACGGGCATCATCACCTGTCGCACCACCAGAACAAGCAGGAGCTGGTCGACCAGATCAAGAAGATCGACAAGTTTCTGATGTCCCACTTCGCCCGCTTCCTGCAGAAGCTCGACGGCATGCAGGAAGGGGATGGGACACTGCTCGACCACAGCATGATCGTGTACGGCAGCGCGATCGGCGACGGCAATCGGCACAACCACAACGATCTGCCGATCCTGCTCGCGGGCAGGGGCAACGGCTCAATCGCGACGGGCCGGCACGTCGTCTACCCCAAGGATACGCCGCTCAACAACCTGTTCCTGTCGATGCTGGACCGGATGGAAGCGGGGGTGGAGAGTCTGGGGGACAGCAGCGGGCGATTGACGGGGCTGGAGGGGTGAGGAGAGTGGCGGAAGAGTGGCTAGTGAATAGTGGTTAGTGGCGAGTGAAGAGAAGAGGTCGCCAGAGGAATCGGATTCTCTGCGATCCAGCGAGAGAACTTGGCTCGTCGTCTATGGGCCGCCCATCTGGGATTCGGAGCGGAGCATCTGGGCGCGGTCGACGACGCCGCTGTTGGGGGTGATGTCTTCCGGGCGGAGCGGGTTCATCGAGTACGAAAACGAGTGCCGGTCGGCGATGCGGTATGGGAGCAGGTTGTCCGAGAAGAAGTCGACTCCTGGAATCTGGTACCAGGGGGTGGGGACTTTCTGCAACACCGTCAACGTTTCGTAGCCGTCCTTGATCAGCGTGATCTCGCGCGTGCCGTAGTAGGTGAAGTCGACCGCGGTGGGGGTGTAGCCGACTTCTTTGCCTTCGAGCAGCACCAGCGCTCCGGGCGGATTGGACTGCACCATGAGCCGGCGGCTGACGCAGCCGGTCCCGGCGGTTACAAGGAGCAGCGCGACCAGGCCGCTGCGCAGCAGCCGCGGGCGGCCGGCAGGCGTTTGCTGTTCCGATCGACTCTGGCTGACCCTGGACATTCACCGGCTTCCGGGAACGAATCCCTGCAGCGACCGCCGGCTGCAAACGCCGGGCTGGAGCGGGGGAACGGAATGTAGCGGCGCGCCGCCGCACCGCCAACGGCAGTTTTCGGGAAACGGGGCTGTGAAACGGAGTTGCCGGCTTTCCGCGTGTTGTAAAATCGGGTATTTCTGTGAGTGATTCGCGGGTCGCACGTGTGCCTGTCGGCGGCCCGCTTCATTTCCCCCTTGCAGCCTGCCGGACATCATGCCCGTACGAGGAATCCGCGGAGCCACCAGCGTTGCCGAAGACGTTCCCGAGCAGATTCTCGCGGCGACGCGAGAACTGCTGGAGGAAGTGCTTAAGTCCAACAGTATTACGGAGTTCGATGAGATCGTTTCGGCGATTTTCACCACAACTCCGGATCTGACGGCGACGTTTCCGGCCGAAGCGGCCCGCGCGATCGGCATGCGGCTCGTGCCGCTGCTGTGCGCTTCGGAGATCGCGGTTCCCGGGAGCCTGCCCCGCTGCGTCCGGGTGCTGCTGCACGTCAACACGGACAAGCCTCAGTGCGAGATGGTCCACGTCTATCTGCGCGAAGCGAAGCGGCTGCGACCGGACGTCCGCAGCGCCCAGTAGACTTCGCGACGGCTCGCGGTTACAGCGCTGCGGCGCCGCGTTCCGAGTGCGGGAGGGCCTCTGAGCGGGTCCAGGGGATGTCGGCATCGCTGCCGGAATCGGGCAGTTCGATGAAGGGGACTCCGCGTTCTTCGAGGGGATCGGCGAGTTCGTCGAGCGGATTTTTGAGAAATTCGTCGGGCAGGAGCTTTGCCAGCAGCTCGGACTCGCGCTTCACCAGGGCCACGTTCTCGGCCGGGGGCTGCAGCAGCCGGGTCGCCCGGTCCAGCCGCGTGATCCAGACGGCGCGGAAGAGCACCTGTTCCCGCTCGTCTTCGGTGAGCCCCTCATAGGGCCGCCCGTCGGCTTTGAGCTGCTTGACGATGATCAACCCGCGGCGCTCGTAGGCGGCCAGGTCAAATTCTTTCGGCACGTATGACCGCGAAGTCGCCAGCCCCACGCTGAGCAGCAGGCTGGCAAACTGCTCTGTCGTCACCCGTTCCCGGCGCAGGATGAGCTTGATCGCCCGCGACTGGTCGAAGCGGGCTTTCAGCAGTTCCGCGTCCCACCGGTCATTGAGCTTGCGCTGTTCTTCATCGACCAGTTCGGAGACTGGTAGCGTGCGGGTATCCGGCCAGTCGGGCGTCGGGATATAGCAGTTCCGCCAGTCGGCCCAGAGCGGCTCGGGCAGCTTGCCGAGAATGCGTTTCAGGACCTCCAGCTCGGCTTTGGTGATCAGTTCGTCGGGATGCTTGTGACTGACCAGCGGCGACCCGGGATCCTCGCAGCCGCACGCCGAAACGAGCAGCGCACCGCACAGCAGCGCCACGATTCCCGGCCTCAACGTGCTCCCCGAAACCGCCACGCTTACGCTCCAACAATGTCGACCACACTCTTCTGCTATCGGATCGTCGTCGGCATCCTCCGCAGACTGGCGCCGACCGACACGATGAAATCGACGTACGTCGGGCTCGATCGGGAGCAATTCCCGTCGACTTTGCGGGTTGTGCGGATTGAGAGGCTGCCGGTCAGAAGTGGAATCCGCCCACGCGGAGGACGGTTACGACTTGCGCGGCGAGCTGCAGCCCGATCCAGCCGGCGACGAACCAGGCGACGTTGGCCCGGCGGAGCGCCGGTCCGGCGAGCCAGAGACACCAGGGCATCAGTAACGTCCAGAGGCGGGCCGCTTCCCCCGAGTTTTTGCCGGTCAGCCAGAGCAGTCCCCAGACTCCGACGACGGCGGCCGTCACGGCGCGGGTCCTGCCGCCGTCGTTCCAGCCGTACAGACTTCCCGCCGCACCGAGAATTGCGATGGGAACGCCGACGGCGATCGACAGTTCCAGCGGGTTCAACAGCAGCCAGCCCGGATACGACCGCGGAAACTTCCCGTAGAAACCTGCGTGATTCCGATAGTTCATCAGCCAGACGCGCAGCAGATTCACGTCCGCCAGGAACCACAGCAGGGCGGTCAGCGCCAGAAAGACGGCCCCCGCCGCCAGGCTGAATCCCGCCAGTCGATAGAGTCGCGACCGGCGTTCGCCGGGATCGGAGACGTCGGCGAGTTCGACGACGGCGGCAACCACTCCTGCCAGGAACACCGGCAGGAACGCCAGGCTGCAGAGCATCCCCAGCCAGGCGACGACGCCGGCCAGGACCGCCAGGGTCCAGGAGCCGCGGTCAGTCGCTCTCAGCCAGGTCCACATCCAGAGAACCGCCAGCCCGGCGTAGGCGACGTCGGACTTCGGCAGGAAGATCGCCACGGCAGGCCCCAGCGGCCAGCAGGCGGAGAGGACATATGCGGTCGATCGGGATTCCGTGCGGCGGAGCAGACCGTAGAGCGGCCAGACCGTCAGCACGGCCAGCCCCTGAGCCAGCAGCACCGCCAGCCACAGCGCCGCCAGGTCGGTGCGGCGGACTTCGCGCGGAGGTTGCGACGCGGCGGAGTTTTCGACCACGGACTCATCAGCCAGTCGGACCGACTCCGGCTGCGTCGCCAGCAGGAGATCGGTGAGCGATGTCGAAGCCTCGCAGACGTCGCGCAGCCCGAAGAACAACAGGAAGAGTCCCGGGGGATGCGTTCCGACGTGCAGGACATCCCCTTCGGCCATGAGGTCTTCATAGCGGGCGAGAAACGTCGCGGCATCCGCAGCCTCGTAGCGGACTTGATAGAAGTAGCCCGACGACTGCGGATAGAACAAAACGAACGGCCCCTTGGACAATCGCTGCGCCATCGGGCCGGATTCCTGAATCACCCACAACCAGGCGAAACTGGCCAGTCCGAGGGCGACAAGGAACAGCGCCGTTTCCGACGTTCCGGCGCGATCCAGCCGGCGCCAGCCCCGCCAGACCAGCGCCCCGTAGCCGACGGCGAACGGAATCGCCAGCAGCAGGTTCCAGGGGACGTCGGGCTCCAGGCTCAATCGGACCCAGGTCCACTGGTCGGGGATGCCGAGGGGGAGCGAAGTTCCCCAGAGGAGCCACCAGGTCACGGCGACGCCGATGGCGGACAGCAGCAGGCAGAGGCCGGCCATGCGCGGCCGGCTGACTTCGGTCGCGGACTGATCGCCGGACGACTGCGGAACGGGATGAGTCGCTTTGGGCACGGTCAGAACTCGGCCGATCGGTCGTTCCCCTTGAGGGCCGGCCAGTCGCTGAAGGCCAGAAACAGCAGCAGCGCCAGGTTCACGACCGGCAGCAGGAATCCCAGTGCAAGCCAGGGCGAATAGCCGGCTTTTTCAAAGATCTTCCAGAAGCAGACCATCGGGATGATCAGAATCCCGCCGAACATCCCGAACAGAATCAGCAGTTCGAACACTCCGACACCGGAATTCATTGTGCGTCCCTCCGTCCCGACACCAACCGGTCAGCTACTGAAGCTGGATAACGGCCTGGAGCCATTCCTGGATCACTTCAGATTGTAAACCAGCAGTCGATCCATGTCGCGCAGGTAGAGTTTGCCGTGACTGACGACGGGATGCGACCAGCTTGCCTTCTCGCTGCGGTCGGGCTGGTCGAAACGCCCGAGCTCGACGTACGCCTTCGGACTGGCTTCGACGAGGGCGACGGGGCCGGCCTCGCTGCGCAGAATCAGCTTGCCGTCGGCGCAGGTCAGCGCGCCCTTTCCGACGGAGCGATTCTGCCAGATCACGTTGCCGGTCTTGAGATCCAGGCACTTCAGGACGCCGGGGTCGTCCGAGCCGTAGAGGTGGTTCTTGATCAGGATCATTCCGCCGTGGTGGTTCTTCATCTCCTTGGAGGGATAGGCCAGTTTCGAGTTCACGCTGCCGTTCTGCGACGGGATGAGCTGAATCAGCGCCCCTCCCTGACCGTATCCGGACGAGGCGAAGATGAAGTTGTCGCTCGCGACGGGCGACGAGCAGTTGGCGGTGCCGTTGGCGGCGGTCGTGTCTCCCCACAACGGGCGGCCGTCCGCCGCGCGAACACCGATCACTCCCGTGTGCGTGAAGTTGACGTACTGACGGATTCCGCCGACGTCGACCGGGATGATCGACGAATAGGAGGCCTGCGGATTTCCGGGGACCACTGCCGACCAGACCGGTTTCCCGGTCAGTTTGTTGAGCGCCGCCATCGTGGCGGACTTGCCTCCCGGCGTGCAGATCAGATTGTCGCCGTCGATCAGAACCGACTCACTGATTCCCCAGGTGATATTGCCGGCGCCGAATTCCTTGAGGATATTGAGCTGCCAGACGACATCGCCGTCGGCGGTCTTCAGGCAGGACAGGTCGCCGTTGGCCCCCAGGGCATACAGGAGATCGCCATCGACGGTCGGCGTGCCGCGCGGTCCGTTCCCCTGACCTTCCCGGTAGGCGTCCCCGTTGCGCGCGGACCAGATCGGCTTGCCATCGGCGGCGTCGAGACAGTGGACCATCTCGTCGTCGCCGCGATTGCCCATCGTATAGATCCGGCCGCCGACAATCGCGACGCTGGAGTAGCCTTCTCCCAACCGGTCGGACTTCCAGGCGAGAGGGGGACCGCCGGCGGGCCAGCGATCGAGCAGGTCGGTCTCGGCCGAAATGTTGTCGCGGTTCGGGCCGTGGTACTGCGGCCAGTCGCCGGCTTCCACTTTCGCCAGTCCCGTCTTCAGGGGACTGCGGGCTGCCTTTCCGCGGGGAGCGGGAGCGTTGCGGGCGGCGACTTTCAGGACGACGTTGTCGCGGTCGGTCGTCAGCGTCACGGCCTGCCCGGGCTGGAGATCGGCCAGCATCGACTTCTTGCCGCTGATCGTGATCGACGCGCCGGCCTTGAGGGTCAGCGTCTGGGGTTCGTCTTTCCTGGGGACGGAGAGGGTGATCGTGCCGGCGTCGGCATCGACGGATTCGATCGTCCCGGTCACCGTCGCCGCGTGGGTCGCCGTCAAGCCGCTCGCGAACAACGCCGCCAGAATGGCGCCGAAGGCCAGCCGGCGCGCAACGGTTGTGATCATGGAATCGAACTCCGTGAGACGGGATGGAAAGACGCGCGAGGAGCACATCCCGACTATGACGGATCGGGCCGAGGCGGGAAAGGGGGAATGTCTCCGACGATCAGGCGGTCGCGACGGGGGCGACGTCGGCGCTGGCGGCCTCGACGGCGAGCGAGCGGCTGTCCATCCCGACGTCGACCGAGAGGAGCCCCCATTCCGAATGGAACGGAATATGGATGGCTCGCATGACGTTTGGAAACTCGACGCGATGCGTGGGGGTTTTGAGCACCTGCGGCAGTCCCATCTGCAAGGGAAGGTGCTCCAGTTGCGCGCGTGCCTGTCCGGCGATAATGTTGACGAGCTCGCCGACGGTATCGACGACGTCTGCGTTGATGGCCGAGACCGATTCTCCGGTCCACTGGGACGTGGCGGACAGGGCGACCGGGCGACAGAGATTGAGGGCGACGCGGCAATTGCAGTCGCCGGTCAGATCGATGATCGCTGTGACTCCGTGGTAGTGCTGCACGGCGGGAATCAGGGCCAGGTCGCCGCGGGTCAGGCGGCATTGCAGCATTTTGTCGAAGAGTGCGACGGTGGCGATCACGAACGGATTGATGATTTCGACGTTCATCATTGGCCCAAACGAGGACAATTCCTCAAAGGTAGCTAGCATATTTCGGGGCGTGCGACCGAGACTCTGATCGGAGACGCACCGGGGAAACACGCCGCCGATCGGTGTATGGTGCTGCTGGCGCGGGTTGTGCATACGATACGGCCAGACATTTTGTCCACGTGAGCAGATTGAACTCTGTCGACCGTTTGCCCGACAGGCAATCCCGACGGAGAATGGTGCTGAGGCGAAACCGATCTTGCTGGAGCGGTGCAGATGCGTGCGGAACTGATCCCGGTCGCCGGCGGCAAGCCGATTGCAATTGTCCGGGATGTGACGGTCGTCGGGCGTCAGCCCGAAACCTGCGACGTGGTCCTGGATAAAAACAGCATTTCCAAGATGCATTGCATCGTGGTCCGCACCGACGGGCTGCTGTTCATCCGCGACCTCGGCAGCACGAACGGCACCAAGGTCAACGGTCAGCGGGTGGTTCGCGGAGCCCTCCTGCCGGGAGACGAACTTTCGTTTGCCAGCGAGAAGTTCCGGATCGAGATGGGTCCCGATGCGCCGGAGGCCGATGCAGAACCGGACGATCGGGCCGTTACCGAAGAAATCGTCTTGCCGCAGGCCGAAATCGTCGAGTACTTCGGCTTTGTCGAGCCCGAAAGCGACCGGTCCGACAGCGACGTCCGCATGCTCGGGGAGGACGATTGACTTCGCCCGGCCCTCGCGCCTATGAAGCGATTCGCAGCGATACTTCGTCCGCGTTGATGGCCACGACGGCAATCCCGAGCTTGTCCGCCAGTCGGACGACTTCCGGCTCATCGAGCAGAATCGTCATTCCCGATTCAACCGCCAGCACCCGCGCCCCCGACTCCGCCATCGTGTGAATGGTCTGCACTCCGATCGTCGGCACGTCGAACCGCAGGTCCTGCTGGGGTTTCGCGACCTTCACGACGGTAAACCCGCCCCGGCGGCAGAGTTCCCCCGCGCGTCGGATGCAGCGGTCGGTCCCTTCGATGGCCTCCACCGCAATCGCGGCGCAGTCGTTGATGCAGACCGACTGGCCGATATCCAGCCGCCCCATCTCTTTGGCCAGTTCCCAGCCGAACCGGATGTCGCGCCATTGGGCGTCGGTCGGATGACGTCGCGTCAGAAATCCGTGTTTCACGAGCAGCTCCGGACAGTAATCGAGGGCCGACTGGAACCAGATCTGATCCTGTTCGAATTCGCGAATCACCGCCAGCAGCAGCGTGTCGTCTTTGCGGTCGTTGATCGCGTAGCGAAACCACATATGCAGCGTGCGCAGGTCCGGCAGCAGACGCAGAATCCGCCACGGCTGAAACAGGACGGTCTTCTCGATCTTCCCCGCCATCACGACGTGATCGATCTGGAATTTCTTGAACAGCCGGATCGCTTTGCCGATGCGCGCCAGGGGGATGGGAGAATAGCGATGCGAGAGCTGCGTCAGTTCTTCCTCGTCCGCCATCCCCTGCACGCCGAGCGTATAGACCCGGTGCCCCTGACGACGGGCCGCTTCGGCAAAGACGATCGGAAACCGCCCCGCGCCGGCCAGCAAGCCGACCCGGCGGCCCGCGTCTGCGGACGGAGTCTCCGCGAGCTGAAGGATCGTCGGGGAAGAAACAGCCATCGTGGTCTCCCTGCCACTGGACGAAATCGAGGCCGACTTCGTCGCTCAGGCTCCGCCTGAGCCGATTCGAACTTATGCAAACATCTGGACTAACCCGCGGCCCGCAACGGGGGCAGGTCCGGCGCCGCCTGCAGTGCTTCCAGACGGGCCTGAAGTTCCTGGACTTGCTTCTGCAGCGCCTTGAAGTCAGTCCGCATGTCGGGGACGCGTTTCAGAGAAAACAGCAGCCGCTTCTGCTCCGCCTCGGGGGTTGCAGGATAACCGACCCACGTTTCCCCGGCGGGAATGCTCTTATGAATGCCGCTTTTGGCGCCGATCGCGCAGCCCGTTCCGATGTGAACGTGGTCGCACACGCCGACCTGTCCGCCCAGCCGGACGTAGTCGCCGGTGCTGCAGGAACCCGCCAGCCCGACCTGCGAGGCAATCACGTTGTGTTTGCCGACCCGGCAGTTGTGCCCGACCATGACCATATTATCGAGCTTGGTCCCCGCACCGATCACGGTCGCTCCGATCGCGCCGCGATCGACCATCGCCCCGGCGCCGATCTCGACGTCCTCTTCGATCACGACGTGTCCGAGCTGCGGAATCTTCTGGAAGGCTCCTTCCGCAAACCGGTAGCCGAAGCCGTCGGCCCCGATCACGGCTCCGGCATGAATGATGGTTCGCGCGCCGACCTGCACGTCGTGATACAGCACGACGTGCGGATGGAGCGTGACGCTCTCCGCGACGCGGCAGCCGCGACCGATCACCGCGCCGGGATAAATGTCACAATCCGGTCCGACCACGGCCTCATCGTCGATCACCGCTCCGGGTCCGACGTAGCAGTCGGGCCCCACGGTCGCCGTCGGGCTGATAAAAGCGTGCGGCGAAACGCCCCGCGCCGGCCGCGGGCGGACGTTGCGAAAGCGGGGCAGCAGTTCCTGAAATATCCGTTGCGGTTCGGCCACTCCGAGCATCGTGACGGCGGGAGCCGCAGCCGCCAGGGCCGCAGCATGCGAAGCTGGCACCAGCAGAGTTCCTGCGCGGCAGTTTCCCATCCGACTCAATTGCCGCGCATCGGCGACGAACGACAGATCCTCCGGTCCGGCTTCTTCCAGAGCCGCGGCGCCGGTGATCGACCGGTCGGCAGGACCGAACAGTTCCGCTGAAACCAGGCGTGCAAGGTCGGCCGCGGTGAGCGACATCCCGGAGTCCTTTCCGTGGGGCTGGGCAGGCTGCAGTCGGCATACGCAACCGGGACTCCGCCCGGCCATAACTTCGCATTGAATGCCAAGTTGTAGACGAGAACGTCGTCGCGACGCAAGGGGGGAATCCCGACGCGAACCGCGTCGCTTCCCAGTATTTCCCCGCCCCTCGGCACAAGAACTGCGAAACATGGACTGACCGCGTGGGATATTCCAAGCTTCGCCGGTCAATCCGGCGAGCCTGCTGCAAGACGACGACCGGCGACGAATCGCGGGCAGGCGTCGTCCCAACCTTGCCAGGCCGCCGCGCAGCGCCGAAGATGCCTCGGCAGTTCAGCCGGCCGGAGCCCCAACAGGAGTTGTCGAGATGCAGGCCCGCATTCGCCTGGGAAGTTTGATCGCGGCGCTTCTCTGCACGCCCCTGTCACTCCCCGCCGCCCCCAAACCCAATGTCATCCTGATCATGACCGACGATCAGGGCTACGGCGATTTGAGCTGCCACGGCAACGACGAACTGGCGACGCCGCATCTCGATGCGCTCCAGAAGGACAGCGTCCGGCTGACGAATTACCACGTCGATCCGACCTGTTCCCCCACGCGGGCCGCGCTGATGACGGGGCGTTACTCCAGCCGAACCGGCGTCTGGCATACGATCCTCGGCCGGTCGCTGATGCGGGCCGACGAAACCACGGTCGCCGACGTCTTCAAGCACAACGGCTACCGGACCGGCATCTTCGGTAAGTGGCACCTGGGGGATGCCGCCCCGCTCCGGCCGCAGGATCGGGGGTTCGACGAATGCCTCGTCCACGGCGGCGGCGGAGTCGGGCAGACGCCTGACTTCTGGGGCAACGACTATTTCGATGATACGTACTGGCACAACGGCCAGCCCGAACCGCAGCAGGGATATTGCACGGACGTGTTCTTCGCCGCCGCGACGAAGTTCCTCGAACAGCCGGGCGAGGAACCGTTCTTTCTCTATCTGCCAACCAACGCGCCGCACGGTCCGTACCTGGTCGATCCAAAGTCCAGCGAGCCCTTCAAGCGGGCGGGCATTGCGTCGCCCCGGGCCGAGTTCTACGGCATGCTGGTCAACATCGACGAGAACGTCGGCCGCCTGCGGGCACGGCTGCAGGAGCTCGGCCTCGCGGAGAACACGATTTTCCTCTTCACCACCGACAATGGCACCGCTGCCGGTCCCAACGGCGGCCTGCGCGGCAAGAAAGGTTCGCAGTACGAAGGAGGCCACCGGGTCCCCTGTTTCTGGCACTGGCCGGCGGGAGGTCTGCGCGGCGGACGCGACGTGACGCCGCTGACCGCACACATCGACTTGCTCCCAACGCTGGTCGAGCTGTGCGGCTTGACCTGCCCGCCGACCAAACCGCTCGACGGTCGCAGTCTGGCCCCGTTGCTGCGCGGCGTCGAGAAACGGGAGTGGCCGGCCCGGACGCTGTTTGTTCATTCGCAACGGATTCCGTTCCCGCAGAAGTGGAAGACGAGCGCGGTGCTGACCGATCGCTGGCGACTCGTCGACGGCAAGGAGCTGTATGACCTCTCCGCCGATCCCGAACAGAAACGCGACGTCGCCAGCAATCACCCCGATCTGGTCGCGCAACTGCGGGGCGACTATGAGCGCTGGTGGGAGAGTCTGAGCAAGGACTTCGAACCGGCCGTGCCGATTGAACTGGGGCGTCCGGGCAGCCCGGTCGTAGCACTCAACTGCCACGACTGGCACACGGAGGAGAAGCAATGCCCCTGGAATCAGACGCTGATTCAGCGCGACCCGGCGGCGAACGGTCGCTGGTGGATCGAGGTCAAGACGCCGGGGACGTATGAGTTCACGCTGCGCTCGCGTCCGGCGGGTTTTGAAGAAGTCCTGCAAGCAACGAGGGTGCGAGTGGAAGTGGGGAAAGCAATGGGCTCCGTCGATGTCGAGCTGTCCGCGAAGTCGGCGATGGTATCGCTGGAGCTTGCGGTCGGCGCGATGTGGCTGCAGACGTGGCTGGAGGGGGGAGCGCTGGAGCGCGGGGCGTATTTTGTGACGGCGCGGAAGGTGGAGTAGTTTTGCTCTCTTCTCACACCGAAGCGGTATCTGGTCAGAGAGACGATGACTCCGGGCGCTGACGCTTCCGGCTCGCACTGGAGTTCAGGCCACGTCCTTTGCGGACTCAGAGCGTTCCCCCGCCCCAATCGCTCAACCTGACATTCATTGCGCGCCGTTCGATATCCAGACCATGACATCGTCGACCGTCGGTTTCCGAACAAGTCCCCCATCTTCTCAGCGAAGCCCGCCTCTTCCGAGAACTCGCATGTCGCGTTTCGTCAACGTCGAAATGCTGCGGAAAACCGCTTTCGCAGAATGTGCCTTTCTTGCGTGCTGCTGCTCTTGGCAACATCGACTGCGCGGCGCACAATCTCCCCTCATCGCAATCGCTGCTCCGCGAGCGCGATGACCGGCAACGACCTCGTTGGGGTCTCAGCCAATCCCTCCCCCTCAGGGATGCCAATCAGTGACCGACACTTCCGATTCCTCCGAATCGCTGCGAACCGACTCGCTCAATCCGGACCGTCTGATGAATGGCAGAGCCCATGCGGAACCGATCCCGCGCTTCGCTCTGCATCAGATGACGACCTATCGCTGGGACCTCCCCCGCGAGCTTCGCGAGATCCGCTCCGCCGGCTATCACGCCATCAGCCTCTGGCGCAACAAGCTCGACGATGAGTTCCTCACCGCTTGCGACCTGGACGACGCGCAGGTTCCGGTCGCCTCCCTGTCGTGGGCCGGCTTCTTCACCGGTTCGCATGGCATGACGTTTGAGGAAGCCGTCGCCGACGGACGCGACGCTATCCGGCAGGCGCGTGACCTTAACGCCGAGACCCTGGTGATCTACAGCGGCGCCCGCGCCGGTCATACCGTCCGCCATGCCCGTCGGCTTGTCGCCTGGGGGCTCCGGGCGCTGGCCGACTTTGCCGCCGACCGTGGCGTCCAGCTCGCCCTCTGCCCGCTCTCCCCGCTCGGGCGGCGCTGGTCGTTTCTCGACGGCCTCGACCCTGCCCTTGAAGTCCTCGACGCCGTCCGGCATCCGTCCGTTGGACTGGCCTGCGACATGTATCACCTGTGGCTCTCGGAGCCGCGGTTCGAGTCGCGAATCGCAGAGATCGCTCCGCGGACCAGTCTGGTCCACGTCAGCGACGGACCGGCCAGCCCCGTCCACGAGTACGATCAGGCGCTCCCCGGCAAGGGGCGCGTCCCGGTCAACGACTGGATTGGTCGGTTCGCGGCGGCAGGCTATGCCGGCTACTTCGACGTTCAGTGCTGGTCGGAGTCGGTCTGGCGTTCGGCCAGCAGCGCCCAGCTTGCCTGGTTGCTGCACGATCTGCAGTCGGCTGCACCGGCCTCGGCCGGGCGACCGGCGCGACAGGCCGCTCGCTAGCCGTTGATCCGGCGGCCGCGTCATTCGACGTGGTGGACGGATGACAGAGGCCGCTGGGACTTTTTGGAGGGGACACAGGCCGGCAGGAGCGTTACACTGCATTTGGTTTTGTTGACTTTCCTGCCAGGTTTTCGGGCTGCACGATGCGTGCGGTTCCAGGCTGCGGCAGGGTGCTGCTACGCGTTGAATTGACTTCTGCGACGCCCGTCGCGAAGTTCCTGCCGAGAACCTGGCCGGAAACAGCGTCCGCCACGACAGACTTTGCCGTGCGTGGATCGCCGTGACGGTCGACTGCTGGTGCCCCTGCCTGCCTCACTCAACCCACGGCGTTGCTCAATGTCCCACGATTGGTACAGCCTCGACGAACTGGCTCAGCAGCTCGGACGCGATCGTCGCGAGATTGAGAAACTCGTCCAGCGCGGACGAATTCCGGGGCGCAAGATCGGTGGGGAGTGGCAGTTCCATCCGACCGAAGTGACGCACTGGCTCGAACAGGAAATGCGCGAGTACACCGACAGGGAACTCGTGGTCGTCGAGCAGACCCACCGCTCCCACGAGGTCCGCGAAAGCGAGCCCGTCGCCAGCCTGCTGCGACTTGAGGCCGTCCAGGTCCCGCTGGAAGCGCGCACGAAGCGGTCGGTCCTGGAAGGTCTCGTCGAAGCGGCCGGTCGAACCTGGCAAATCTGGCAGCCCGCCGTCCTGCTCAATGCCGTTCAGGAACGCGAGGCGGTCATGTCGACTGCGTTCGAAAATGGGGTCGCCATTCCCCACCCCCGCAACCCGCTTCCCGAAGCGCTCGGCGAATCGATTATTGCGTTCGGACGGACGTTGTCCGGCATTCCGTTCGGCGGCCCCAATCGCGGCCTGACCGACCTGTTCTTTCTGGTCCTGTGTCGCGACAGCCGGACCCATCTGCAGGTTCTTGCGCGACTGGGCCGGATGATTCAGCAGCCGCAGTTCCTCGACGATCTGCGGGCCGCCGAGGATAGTCAAGCCGCCTACCAGATCATTTGCGATGCCGATCGCAGCCTGCCCCGGTAGCTGGCGCCAGCGCCGCGGCCGGGGGGGACCTGAGGCCTCGCCGTCGGCAACAAATCCCGATCGACCATTGCGGAAGACTCGTATCGGGCAAGACTTACGCTTGACCACTGCCCGTCGTTCCGGCAAACTCCTGTCAGCAGCATCGAGACGTCCCGTCTCGCCTCCGAATTTCCTGAATTCTCATCGCGACGGATCGTTCCTTCATGTCGCTCGAACTTCCGGACGCTCTGGATGTGATCGCCGTCGGCGCTCATCCGGATGATGTCGAAATCGCCTGCGGAGGAACGCTCGCCCGGCTGGTTCAGCAGGGCTACCGCGTCGGAATCGTCGACCTCACCAATGGGGAACCGACGCCCGGCAGCCCCGGCCCCGATTCGCGCCTCGCCGAAGCCCGCGAGGCGGCCCGGATCCTGGGAGTCCAGGTCCGCGAGACGCTCCCTCTCCCGAACCGCGTCCTGTTCGATTCGATCTCCGCCCGCATTGCCCTGGCCCGTGTCTTTCGGCGCTATCGCCCGCAAATGGTCCTCGGCATCGCCGGCAAGACCCCGATGGCCTCGCCCGATCACTGGCAGGCGATGCAGATTACCGATGCGGCGGTGTTCTACTCGCGGCTCTCCAAATGGGACGACGAGTTCGGCGGCCTGCCGGTGCATACGGTGCGAAAGCAGCTCTGGTATCCGCTGGGATTCGCCTCTCCCGATCTCCCCGAAGGGGGCGGACGGGTGGTTGTGGATATTTCCTCGACGCTGGAGCTAAAATTCCAGGCGATCCGGGCTTATCAGTCGCAGTTCCCCGCGGGGAAGGAGCGTGTTTTCCGCATGGTGGAGGGACTGGCCCGAACCTGGGGCGCCGGAGCGGGGTTTGAAGCGGGAGAGGTGCTGATCACCGCCGGCATGCTGGGGGTGAGCGATCTGATGCAGGTGGTGTGTCCGTAAGACGTCAGCGGACAGGTGCGATATCAGCCGGTCGGGATTGTGCAACGTGATCGCCAGTTTGTTCTCGACCTTCCGGCGCTGGTTTTCCTCGGGACAGCAAAGTTGCGTTATGCAGATCCGTGCCGGCTCCAAAACGATCACGGGCAAACGCTCGAACAACGAGGACAATCTGCACGCGGACCCCGATCAGCGCTACTTCCTCGTCGCCGACGGCATGGGGGGACAGTCGGCGGGGGAGAAAGCCAGCGCGCTGGCCATGGAAATCATCCCGCAGCAGCTTGCCAAGCTCGACTGGAACAACGCCAGCAGCGATCAGGCCGTCCGGGCGATCGATACCGCCATCGCCGCCGCGAATTCTGAGATTCTCGCCCTCGGCGAGCTCGATCCCCGCTTTCACAACATGGGGACGACGGTGACCTTCCTGGTCCGGGCGGGCGACGGAATTCTGGTCGGCGGCGTCGGCGACAGCCGGACGTATCTCCTCCGCAACGGCAAGCTGGAGCTGCTCACGACCGATCATTCTCTGGTTCAAGCCCTGCTCGATGCCGGGACCATCACCCCCGACGAGGCCCTGACGCATCGGTACAAGAACGTCCTGTACCGCTATCTCGGCGAAAAAACCGGCGGCAATCCGACCTCGCCCCGACATATCGAGATCCGTCCGGGCGACCGCTACGTCCTTTGCACGGATGGCGTGACCGGTTCCCTGAATGAGCTCCACCTCGCGCAGATACTCGGCTCCGGAAACGACCCGAACCAGATCGCCGAGCAGATCGTCCAGGCCGCTTACGACATGGGTTCGCAGGACAACATCACCTGCATCGTCGTGCTGGTCGACGGAGCCTGACTGGTCGGATCTCCGGACGACGGCCGACCGCGTCGGCCGAATTCCGTGGCGTTGAGGTTCTGGTAAAAAGGCCGACGGACGAGGATGTCCGTCGTACTTCCGAGGCATAGGACGGCGGGCGCCGGCAATCGTCTCCGGTCCGCTCTTCCCGGGGGGGGCCGGTGAGGCCAGCCGAAGATCTGCGTCCTGTTTTTGATGGAACAATTGTTCGCATCGTCCCGCCTTTGCCGTACCGCCCCGGCGGGAACAGCGGGCACAGTCGGCAGATGTTCCCCATTTTCCGCCAATTCGACGCGTGATTTTCCGCCGCGTGCTGTGGCATACTATAAAAATTGGGTGTTGTGCGCAGCTTCTGAGGCCGGCGCAACCCGCAGATCCGGAATCACCGCAACCTGAGGAACGAGATATGTCCCGAGTCTTTTCGCGGCAGGCGCTGGTCGCCTGCCTGTTGGCCTTCGTCCTCGGCCCGGCCCGGGGTCAGGATGCGACCGCAAAGCCGGCGGCTCCCACAGCGCCTTCCAAGTTTGAAGCGGCGATCAAGGACGCCAAAAAGGTCGAAGGGCTCTGGACCGTTTACTACAAAGACCAGCAGATCCTCGTCGACCTCAAGAACTCGCAGCTCAACCAGGACTATATCGTCCTCTCGTCAATCGCCCGCGGCGTGAGCGTCATGCCCGTGTATGGCGGCATGACCTGGGGCGACGACGTTCTCTGGTCTTTCCGCAAAGTCGGCGACAAGATGCACGTGCTCCGCAAGAACGTGCGGTTCAAGGCCAAGCCCGGCAGCCCCGAAGCCTCCGCCGTCAAGATGGCTTACAGCGACAGCGTGCTTTATGCGCTCCCCGTCATCACCGATACCAGCGGCGGTTCGCTGGTCGACATGACTCGCGTGTTCCTCAGTGACGACGAGAAGATCGGCCAGCAGCTCCGCGCCGCGTTCGCCATGGACCGTTCGACCGTCTCGCGCGTCAAAGCGTTCGAGAAGAACGTCGAGATCGACATCGTCGCCATCTATTCCGGCAACTCCGAGTTTGACACGATCGCCGATTCCCGCGGCATGCAGGTCGGGGTCCACTACAGCATCAGCCAGCTCCCCAGCACGGGCTACAAGCCCCGCAAGGCGGACGACCGCGTCGGCTACTTCCTCACCGTCGCCAAGGACTTCACCGACAACAGCGACGACGAGCACTTCGTCCGGTATATCAACCGCTGGGACCTGCAGAAGACCGACGGGGCCGCCCGTCTCATGCCGCCGAAGAAGCCGATCACGTTCTACCTCGAAAAGACGGTGCCGTTCAATCTCCGACCGATCGTCCGGGAGGGGATCGAAGAATGGAACAAGGCCTACGAAACTCTCGGTTTCGCCAACGCCATTGAGGTGCTGCAGCAGCGCGACGAAGACACCTGGGATCCGGAAGACGTCCACTACAACACGTTCCGCTGGATCACCGCCGAAGCCGGCTTCGCGATGGGCCCCTCCCGCGTCAACCCGCTGACAGGCCAGATCCTCGACGCCGATATCATCTTCGACGCCAGCTTCCTCCGTTCGTGGCGGCACGAGTACGAGAACTTCACCCCGTCGACGGTCGCGATGATGTTCGGCGACGATGAGGCCTTCGCCGCCGCCGGGTCCGGTCCGCGCGGCCATCACGCCTGCCGGCTCGCGACGGGCATGCAGCAGCAGATGGGCTTCGCCGCCGCCGCGCTCCTCACGCGCGGCCTCGTCGAGAAACGGGGCGAGCTCCCGGAGGAGTTCCTCCAGCAGGCGCTCAAAGAAGTCGTCATGCACGAAGTCGGCCACACCCTCGGACTGCGCCATAACTTCAAGGCCAGCTCCTGGAAGAGCCTCGCCGAGATCGAAGACGCCAACAAGGCCGGCGAGGCCATCGTCGCCAGCGTGATGGATTACTCCCCCGTCAACGTGAACCCGCCCGGCTCGAAGCAGAGCGCCTATTACACCAAAACCATCGGCCCCTACGACCACTGGGCCATCGAGTACGGCTACAAGGTGATCAGCGGCGACGAAAACGCCGAACTCGCCAAGATCGCCTCGCGCAGCGGCGAACCCGGCCTCGATTACGCCACCGACGAAGACACCCGCGGTTCGATGGACCCGGACCCGATGTCGAACCGCTTCGACCTTGGCAAGGATCCGGTCGCCTACGCGCAGCGGCAGATCACCGTCACCCGCGAGCTCCTCCCCAAGATTCTGGAACGCTCGCTGCAGGAGGGGGACGGCTACCAGCGCGCCCGCCAGGCCTTCATGATCGTCCTCGGCGAAGGCTGGCGCGCTTCGCAGTTCGCCGCCCGCATTCCCGGCGGCATCGAAGTCCGCCGCGACCACAAGGGAGACGCCAATAACCGGCTGCCGTTCCAGGTCATGACCGCCCAGCAGCAGCGGGCCGCGGTCAAACTGCTCCTGGAACAGCCCCTCAACGCCCCCACGTTCGACCCGCAGGTGCTGAATTCTCTGGCGTCAACGAGGTGGTACCACTGGGGAATTTCCCAGCCCTCCCGGATCGACTTCCCCGTTCACGACACCGTCGCCAAACTCTACAGCCGGATCACCGTTCCGCTGCTGAGTGCGACGACCATGCAGCGGCTGCTCGACGGCGAGCTGAAGGTCAAGGCCGATGAAGACGCCTACACGCTTGCGGAGCACCTGAAGACCCTCGTCGACGGCATCTTCAGCGAGTACGGCAGCCCGGCCGGCGGCGAGTACACCAACCGCAAGCCGTTCGTATCGACCTTCCGCCGTCCGCTGCAGCGGGGCGTGCTCGAGCAGTTCACCGACATGGTTTCCAAGGACTCCAGCCATCCGGAAGACGCCCGCGTCCTCGTCCGGATGTACCTCGGCGATCTGAAGGGGAAGATGGAAGCCGCCCTCGCCAAGGAGGACCTCAAGCTCGACGACTACTCCAAGGCCCACACGCAGGATTCGGTCGAACGGATCAAGCAGGTCCTGGAGGGCCGGGTGATCGTCAACTCCGGCTCCGGCGGCGGTCTGTTCATTCAGCTCCTCCGGGAGCCGGGCACGCCCGCCCCGGCGGAGTAATCCGACGGGTCGATGAACGCCGATTCTCAACGCCCCGGAGAAGCCATTCTCCGGGGCGTTTTTTGCGGCCGGATGGTCGCAACCCGCTGGTCTGCTCGGCCAGGAGCGCCCGTCCCTGCCACGTGAACCCGGAATCCCCTTTCCTCGCCCGATGAGTCCACGTAAGCTCAAGGGGTTGACGCTCGACTTCACCCGCAAATTCTTGCTCAACTCCGAAAAGTCCGATCATGGCCGCCTGCGCGAACGACCTCGACGAACCGATCGCCATTCCGGCGGGAATCCGGTCGCTCGACGACTTCCGGAAGTGGTCGACATCGGCAACGTTTCCCCAGTCCGGACGGATCGATTTTCTCGATCGGGAAGTGATGATCGACATGTCTCCGGAACAGTATTACGAGCACAGTGGCCCCAAGGTGGAGATCGGGCGGGTGCTGGCCAACCTGGCGCGGGCCGAGGATCTGGGCGACGTGCATCTCGATTCCACGCGAATCGTCAGCCCCGAAGCCCAGTTGTCGTGCGAGCCGGACGTCCTGTTTATCAGTTACGACAGTCTCGACGCCGGCCGCGTCCGACTGGTTCCCGGCCGACGTCGACAGGCGACGGGCGCGATCGAGATCGAAGGGGGTCCCGATCTGGTCGTCGAAGTTGTCAGTCCGTCGTCGATGTCGAAAGACCTGGAACGCCTGCCGACCGCCTACTATGCGGCGGGCGTCCGCGAATACTGGATCGTCGACGCGCGCAGCAAGCCGCTCGTCTTCGAGATTCTCACACGGGGAACCTCGGCCTTCGAGCACGTTCCGGCGGACGAGGCCGGGTTCTGCCCGTCGACCGTCTTCGGACGCAAGTTCCACCTGATCGAGCGGCAACACACGCGCGGTCACGTCGTGTTCGACCTGCTGACGCGGGGGGAGTGACTTCGGCAGAGCCCGGACTGTCGCTGCAACAAGGAGTCACACGACATGGCAGACTTTCTGGTTGGCCGGCTGAGATTAGATGACACTGGTCGCATTCGCGTGCGAACGATCAAGAAGGACGATCGTCACATCGATCGCTCTGCCATGCGCATGCATTGGAACCTCAAATCACGCGAGTTGTACACGCTGCCCGTTAAGGATTTCTCCCCACGGGAGGAACTTCGGCAGATTCTTGCGGCGGTCCAGCAGGAATATGGAGACGGCTTGCTGACAACGCGAGACACGATGTTTGTAGATATGCCCGACAAGTTGACTGCGGAAGTCATCCGCAATCCGCTCAATTGACGTCTGCAAATCCTCGCTCGCGATTCCAGTTTTCCCCGCCCTCACACCCGCCCGCCAACCCGGCGCCAGCGATCCGTCAGGATCAGGACTCCGCCGATCAGCAGCGCCAATGCGCCGGCCGCGGAGCCCGGATCAATCTCGGGGACGCCGGTGGTCTGGGCGGCCGCTCCGCTGCCTCCTCCACCACCGCCACCGCCTCCTCCACCACCGCCCCCGAAGGCGCCCGCTCCTCCGCCACCGCCACCGCCTCCGCCCCCACCACCGCCGGCCCCCTGAGTCCCGTCGTTGGTTCCGTCGCCGGGACCGGGCGGATTGCTCTCCGACACACTCTGGAGAGCGGCGTAGGCCAGCGGGATGTTTCCGCCGTCGATCAGCGTCCCGTCCATATTCAGCACGCCGCCCACCTGAAATGCCACCGGCACGATCAGTTCCGCCAGAGCCCCGGCCACTTTCTCGTCGGCCCCCACCACCTGCACGGAGAACGCGGCGAAGCCTTCCAGCCCCGCGGCGACGAACGAATACAGCCCCGGCTCGACGGTCCGGAAGCGAAATTCGCCAGTCTCGGTCACCGGCGCCTGGCCGACGATCTCATCGTTCTTCACCAGAAACACGTTCATCCGCCGCATCCGGGTCGGACGACCGGTCTCCGGATGAACGCGGCGCGTCCGTCCGGAGAGGCTGCCGTCCGCGGCGATTTTGACCGAGTGCCGCTGCAGAATCGTCGACGTCGGGGCGGCGTCCGTCGGTTCCACCTCGTTCTCCAGTTCCCGGTCGGGACTGGCGATCTCCGGCATCTCCGTCGGCTTTGCATTCAGGATCGCCGGCGGAATGTACATCTTTACGAGCTGCGTCACCGTCCGGAAATCGCGCGGCGGAACCGCCAGCGAATCGATCTGCAACCGATGTTCGACCTCCTGAAAGCGGGCCAGGCGAAACGGAGACTTGCCCCGCCCGTCGTCGCGCGGCGGCAGCCAGGCTCGTTTTTCTTCGCCGCTCGGTTCCAGTAACTGCACCGAGGTCGCGATATAGCCGCTGCGACACCAGCCCACGACGGCATAGATTCCCGGCTCCAGCCCCTCGACGAGAAACACGCCGTCCTTGTCCGGGCCGACTTTGGCCTTCTGTTCGCCGTTCTTCAGAAACGCCACCGTCATATCGGTCACGGGGGCGATGGCGCTCGTGTTGGGGTCGATCAGATTGACCATCCCCGACACTTTCCGGTCGTCGGACAGGCGGATGCGATAGTTCCGCAGACTCTTTTCGATCGCCTCGGCGTCCCCCCGCGCATCGCGATTGCGATCGGCCCCCGCCGCGGGACCTCTCCGGTTCCGGTCGTTCTGCTGAGCCAGACCGGGGCGCAATCCCCAAACGAGGCACGACATGACAAAGACGACAAGCGCGACGCGGCGCATAGCAACGGCCTTTTTTCACCCGTTTCGACGACTCTTTCCGTCGACCGGCGAATTCAGTCCCGAGGACTCAATACCAGACCGGACCACCCCCACGGTCAGCATGCGCCAGATCAATCTCTGGCGATTCCACAAACAGGGTACTCACGGGCGATAGGTTCGAGCAATCCGAAATCCGATTACGAAGCTCTTGTTGCCGGGAAGATCATAGTCCCGATCAGGCGTGCGGATCAGCTCGATCGACGAGTCGAACGCTCCGCCGCGGATTTCGCGATAGACGCCGTCCCGCGAAACAGCCCCGTCAATCGCCGGGGCTGTGGAAGACCCCTCGGGATATTCGTCAAAATACCAATCCTGGCACCATTCCAGCACGTTGCCATGCATATCAAACAGCCCCAGATCGTTGGGCATCAGTCGTCCCACAATCGATGTCCGATGGTTCGAATTCGGGTCGAACCAGGCATATTTCGCGGCGAACCGGGGCGATCCGCCGAACGGCCGCGACGTAGCCGCCCCGGCCCGGCAGGCGTATTCCCATTCCGCCGCGGTCGGCAGCCGATAGCCTGTCCGGTTCAAGATGTCGGAAGGAAGCTGCATCTCCGGTCCGATTTCTTCCACAGGGGGATAGCACATCTCGGCCTCCGGAATCCCCGCCTGTACGCTGAGCCATCGGCAATACTTCGCCGCATCAAACCAGCTCACCTCGTTCACCGGGCAATCCGGTTCGGGACTGATCTCCGTATTGACCTCGTGTTCCGACTGAAAACGCTGGAACTCCGCCACGGTGACTTCGTGGTCGGCGATGCCAAACACGCGTGGGATCACGCGGACGTGCTGCCGTTCGACCTCGGTCTGCGATTCGTCGTCCGGTTCCGCTCCCATCGAAAATGTCACCGGCCCCCGCACAACCGAAAACGTCTGACCCAAGGTATCGATGTGCCAGTCCCGGTCCGGAACCAGCGTGGGAGTCTTCAGCAACTGCTCGGCCGCGGCAATGGCCTCCCCATAGCCCCATTGCGCCAGCAGCCAGCGGCTCGCGCTATGGACTCCGGGATCGGGATCCGTTTCCAGCAGTTTCAGGAAGGTTCCGTGAATTCGCGCCCGATCTCCCGGCGGCAGCTCCGCCGGTGAATACCCTGCCAGCATCAGAACCTGGGCTGTGCGGACCACGGGCCGCGATTCCTCCGCAAGTCGGTCCAGCAGCACTCTCCAGGGGGTCCCCGAAACCGGCGCGGACTGAATAAGATCGGTCCGCAAGCGTGGATCATCCTGCCGGTCGAGCAGCTCCCACGGGGTTTCACCCGGCGCCAGATTCAGCGCCAGCAGAAATCGGTTCTCCACGGCCCGGATTTCTGCGTCCGTTTCGGGCTGCGAGGACTGCTCTTTGAGGTCGATCAGCAGCTTCGGCCGCACGACACCGGCCCGTTCGCGCAAGACCGACAGCAGCGGTTGCAAGGCATCTCCTTCCGCTTTCAACGCCGCGGCGTAGACCGTCAGGGGGGCGTCGGCGAACAACAGGGCCAATGCGCGCGCCGCCGCCAGTTGCACTGCGGGTTCGCCGGTTGCGAGCGGGGCTTCCAGCGCTCCCAGCAGCTTCGCCCGAACCGGTTCGGCGAGGTCGGTCCACGACCGCAGTTCGGTCGGATTGCATGCCAGCAGTCCCGCCGCCAGATCCGCGGCCCGTTCGTTCCAGATCGCATCCTCCGGCTTCAGCGTCGCCAGCGCCGCGAGACTGCGGAACCGCCGCTCCCGATCACCCGTCGCGTCGGCCGCCGTGGTCCGGAGCTGCGGTGCAATGTCGTCGGCATACGGCCGGAGGACCTGGACCGTCATCGCCAGTTCCGCGGGGGATGCTGTTAACAACCCTTCGGCCGCCTTTCGAACCTGTTCTTTGACGGCGGGATCGTCCGGAAACAGACTCGCCAGCGTCAGCTTCAACCGCTGCAGCTCTGCTGCAGGCAGGTCCTTCGAATCCAGTTCGCTCTGCAACTCAGCCGCAATGTCCTCCCGGACAGGACGCAGGCCGTCCAGCAGAACCGGCACCGAGCCCGGGACTGCCGTTCTCAGAGCCCTCAATTGCACCAGCGCCCGCTCCTGCTGCCCTTTGCGGACCAGGGCCGCCTGTCGGCTGGCCTGAATTCCGAAGTAGGTCGAAACGACAGTCCCCACCAGCAACGTCGCGCACACGGCGGCAATCAGCCCGGCCTCCGTCGGATGCCGCCGGCTCCAGCGCAACATGCGATCCCAGACGCTGATCCGCCGGGCCAGAATCGGCTCGCCCCGCAGCCAGCGGGCCAGTTCATCGGCCAGCTCGCCAGCCGACTGGTAACGCTGCGCGACGTCTTTCGTCAGGCACTTCTGGCAGATCGTCTCCAGATCCCGCGGCAAGTCGGCCAGCGTGGCCCGAATCGAAGGCGCTTCGGTCTTCTGGACCGCCACCAGGATCTGAGTCAGGTTCCCCTGGAACGGCAGCACTCCCGTCAGCATCTCCTGGAGCATCACCCCCAGCGCCCAGACGTCCGACCGGGCGTCGGCCGCATGCGACCGGCCGCTGGCCTGCTCCGGGCTCATGTAGAGTGGGGTCCCCATGAATGAGCCCTCGCGCGTTTCGCCCACCCGGCGATCATCCTGCCGCGCCAGGCCGAAGTCGGCGATGTGGGGCTGGCCCGCTTCGTCCAGCAGCACATTGTCCGGCTTCATGTCCCGGTGAATGATCTTCTCGGTATGGGCATAGTGCAGCGCGGCGGCGATCTTCTGCATCAGCTCCGCCGCTTCCGCAGGCGGCAGCCGCTTCCGCTCCTTCAAAAAATTCCCCAGCGTCCGCCCCTGGACGAATTCGTAAACGAGGTAGTTGTTCGCTCCCAGCGATCCCATCTCGTACAGCGGCACGATATTAGGATGCCGCAGATGCGCCGCGGCGCGTGCTTCCCGCAGAAACCGGTCAACATCCTTCCGCCCCGACAGCACCCCGGTTTTGGCCAGCTTGATCGCCACTTTGCGGTCGAGATGCGGATCGTAGGCCAGATAGACGGCTCCGAACGCCCCTTCGCCAAGCAGCTTTTCGACCTTGAACCGCCCGATCAGCGACCCGCTGACGCCCGCCGGCGCCGGATCGGTATCGCCGTCCCCGCTGACCAGCGTCCGATCGCTCGCCCCGTCCGGCCGCGGACCGCCATCGCTCGACCCGAAGATGATCGTTCCGTCGCCGCCGGCGCCGGTCTGTGATGGATCGAGGAACGTCGCGGAAACGTCGAGAATTTCCGTCTTCGAAGGATCGGACGGCCCCGCGCCCGTCATAATCAGCGTGCCGTCGGACGAGGCGGCCTCTTCCATCCGAACCGTCTGACCGGCATCCTCGACCGGCGACAGTACCGCGCCCGACAACACGAACGTCGCATCGGCCGACGGTTCACTGTCCACCAGTGTCCGATCGGCGCCGCCGTTCGTCGGACCGCTTTCCATCTGCAGAGTCTGGCCGCCACCCGGCGACGGCCCGGCTTCCTGGGCAACATCGATGAACGTCGCTCCAGCGACGAATTCACTCTCGACCACCGTCTGATCGCCACGACCTGTCGCGGAATCCCCCGGCGATTCCGGCAAGTTCGCCGTCTGCTCGACCGAGTCCGACGGCGTCTGCCAGGTCTGGTGGGAATTCAGCGACTCGCGTTCCGGACTCATGGTTTGCACTCAATGGAACTGGGCTCCGTTGCAGTCGGAGCGTTCGACATCACACTTACGTTAGCAGGCCGTGCCGTCCGGTCGCCACGGCCACGCCGGCAACCAGCGCATTCGCCACGCCGTGCGCGACCACGCCATCCAGGAGCCGTCCCCTGCGCTGGACGGCAGCCGCAAAGAGCAGTCCCGCAACGGTTCCAGCAACCCAGTGCCCCGGATGGAGCAGGCCGAACAGGACCGAGGAGCCGATCATCCCCTTCCACGAAACGACCTGCAGCGACACTCGCTCGAAATACAAGCTGTCCATCCGGCGCATCAGATACCCGCGAAACGCCAGCTCTTCGACCAGCGGCACCACCACGATCGTCCCGGCCAGTCGAAATCCCCACCAGGCATCGACGGCAATCGGCGACCAGGCCGACGGCAGGTCGATTCGCCCGGAACCGGTTTCTGCGGGCTCCAGCAGCAGCCACAGCCCCCCGACGATCAGTCCATACCCCACCGCTTCCCAGGACCACAACGTGCGCAGTTCGCCGTAGTGCTGCTGGAACAGCAACAGCGTCAGCGCCGCGGCGGAGATCCGCGCCGGATACCACAACGCCGGGTCGTTGCTGAATGCCGCCGTCCCGATTGCGCTGGCGACCAGCACCAGGAAAGGCGCGACATACCACACGGTGGCGTCGCGCCCGGGTTCGTTGACTGCCGCGCCCGGAACATTCCGGGACAGGAACGACGTCCGCTGCGTCAGCAGCACCAGTGCGATCCCCACCGCATCGAACGCCATCCATCCCGCCTGCGCATGAAACGCTTCCAGCGCCAATCCCGGCGAGACATAGGCCCCCAACAGCACGAGCGCTACGATTCGCACGACGTTCATCACATAGACCGCCAGCGTCCCCAGCGGAATCAGCAGCAGCGCCTGGGGAAACCGCAGCCCTTCGCGAAACACCCACAGATAGACCGCCAGAAACAGCCAGATCAGCCCGATCCCCTGATACCCCGAGCAGTCCTCCGACACCGTCACCGAAAACGTTTCCAGCCCGATGACGAGCTCGTTCGGGCGGCAGATCACCTCACCGCCCGTCAGCCGCAGGAGTGGCTCGGCGAACCGCAGCGTCGCGTCCGGCAGCGCCAGCCACAGCTCGCGCGCGGCCCGCCCGGCCCCCCAGGCCAGTACGCCAGCCGGCGCGGCCAGCAGGCCGGCGACCCCGATGCCGCGCCAGGCGTCGGGCATCCGTGCCGCCGGAATCATGGCCCGGAACCAGAGCCCGGCGGTGACCAGCGCCAGCACACCGGTCCCCGCCACCCAGCGTCCCGGGTCGGCGGCAGTCCGCAATTCGGCGCTCAGGACAAAGCGCAGCGCCAGCAGCAGCACGACGAAACTCGCCAGGTGCGCCGCCAGCCAGTTCCAGTTGGGGCGCGACCGTTCGCGAAACGACGGCCTTAGCGACCACCACAGCCCCGCGCACAGCAGCAGGCCGGCGCCGACGCCGATCTGCACCAGAACCGGCCCCTTCCGAACGACGATCGCCCACCATTCGCGACCGGTATTCATGTCGCCAGTGTCGAACAGCAGGCTCACCAGCAGCCATTCGCCCGCCAGCAGGGACACGCCGGCGATCAATCGCGCCAGCAACGTCGGTTCCGGCCCCCGCGACGGAAATGCCCGCCTGTGACGCCTCCGAGGACGCCGAGACTCTCTCGCCGACATTTCCCGCACACCCCGCAGATTCCGTCGCCGTTCCGCAAGCCCTCCTGGCCGCCCTGATCCCGACCAGACACGCTACGCCGCCGCCAGAGCGGATTCCAGAGGCAGTGCCAATGGGACCTGATTTCACAGGTCCGTCAGAATTGCGGGGCATGGCTGGCGGTCGCCGATCGGCCGCCGACAACGGCTTCGACGTGAACGACTCGACCCCGGGGCCGGCTGGCTGCCACGACTCCTCGCGACCGGTCGCCTTTGACGACGAATTACGCTATCGTCCGGAGACACCCTGCCGCGACAGATCACGAAGCCGACGCCCCGAATGATAGATGCGCGAATATGGCAGAACTGACGTTTGCAGACTACGACACGGACGGTTTTTTCGACGAGATGTTCCTCCCCAACGGCACGCCCCGCCAGGGCGCCGAACGGCTGATCGAGCGGATCAACGACCTGCCACCCGGCGAATTGCGCGCCCGGCAGCAGTCGATCGAGAGCGCGCTGCTGCGGATGGGCATCACCTTCACCGTCTACGGCGACGATGCGGGAACGGAGAAGATTTTCCCGTTCGACGTCATTCCGCGGATCGTGCAGGCTTCCGACTGGCGACACATCGAAGCCGGACTGAAGCAGCGGATCACCGCGCTCAACCGGTTTCTCGACGACATCTATCACGACCAGTTGATCGTTCAAGAGGGGCTCATCCCGCGGGAAATGCTCGATAAGGCCAAGTCTTTTCGTCCCGAATGCGTCGGACTGAAGCCCCCCGGAGGCATCTGGTGCCACATCACCGGCACCGACCTCGTGCGGCACAGCGACGGAGCGATCTACGTTCTGGAGGACAATCTGCGCTGCCCGTCCGGCGTCTCCTACGTCCTCCAGAACCGGCTCGTGATGAAGCGCAGCTTCCCGGTCGCTTTCGCCGCGTCCGAAGTGCGCCCCGTCGTGAACTACCCGACCCAGCTCTTCCACACCCTCTCCAGCGTCGCGCCGCACGGCAAACCCGATCCGACCGTCGTCGTACTCACGCCGGGCATCTATAACTCGGCCTACTACGAACATTCCTTCCTCGCGCAGCAGATGGGAGTCGAACTCGTCCAGGGAGAAGACCTCGTCGTCGAAAACAATCGCGTCTACATGTTCACGACCGACGGACTCGCGCAGGTCGATGTCATCTACCGACGGATCGACGACGACTTCCTGGATCCGGAATGTTTCCGCAAGGACTCCATGCTGGGAGTCCCTGGCCTGATGAATGCCTACCGGGAAGGGAACGTCGCCCTCTGCAACGCCCCCGGCACCGGAGTCGCCGACGACAAGGTCATCTACGCCTACGTCCCGGAGATGATCCGCTTCTACTTGCGTCAGGAGCCGATTCTGCCGAACGTGCCGACCTATATCTGCCAGCGCGAAGAGGATCGCAAGTACGTGCTGGCGCATCTCGACGAACTGGTCGTCAAAGCGGCGAACGAAGCCGGCGGCTACGGCATGCTGATCGGGCCGCATTCGACCGTCGAAGAGCAGCGCGATTTCGCCCGCCGGATCGAAGCCGATCCCCGCAACTACATCGCCCAGCCGACGCTCTCCCTGTCGCGCGTGCCGACCGTCGTGGGCGATCACTTCGAAGGTCGACACGTCGACCTGCGACCCTACGTTCTCTACGGCGGCGACTCGGTCTGGGTCCTGCCCGGCGGCCTGACCCGCGTCGCCCTCAAGAAGGGATCGCTGGTCGTCAACTCCTCGCAGGGAGGCGGCAGCAAAGACACCTGGGTCATCGACGGCCGCCCCACCGACGCCAGCGAAACGGATGCAGCCATGTAGTGCAAGGAAATGCCGAAAGTTGTCGAGAGTCTAGAGACGAGAGTCCAGAGCCAGAGACGGCCCCCAGCCCCTTCCTCTGGCGATTCGCGATCAGCGATTTGCGATCAGCCTCCTTCCTCTGGCTATTCCCTATTCCCGACTCCCTATTCGCTGCCAGATACGAGACCAAAGTCATGCTGAGCCGGGTCGCGAGTTCAATTTACTGGATGGCTCGCTACGTGGAACGCGCCGAGAATCTCGCACGATTCATCGACGTCACGCTCAACGTGATCCTCGATCACAGCACCGAAGAGCAGTGGGAGCCGCTCGTCCGCGCCACGGGAGACACCGAGTACTTTCGCGAACACTACGGCGAGTTTTCGTCCGAGAACGTCCGACATTTCCTGACCTTCGACCGCGACTATCCGCACTCGATCTTTTCTTCCGTCAGCCGGGCCCGCGAAAACGCCCGGACCGTCCGCGAAGCGATCTCCTCGGAAGCGTGGGAAACTCTCAACGAGTTCTACTTGTTTGTCAAACAGGCGGCCGACCCCGGCGTCTCCGCCGCGAACTCGGAATTCTACAGCGAAGTCAAAAAACAGAGCCACCTCTTCAGCGGGGTCTTCGACAGCACTATGTCGCGCGACAAGGGCTGGTACTTCGCCAACATCGGCCGCTTCGTCGAACGGGCCGACAAGATCAGCCGCATCCTCGACGTCAAATACTTCACGCTGCTGCCGGACGTCTCCTCCGTCGGCACGACCGTCGACGACCTGCTGTGGTCGGCGGTGCTCCGCTCGGTCAGCGGCTTCGAAATGTTCCGCAAACGCTACCACACGATCACAATTCACCGGATCGTCGATTTCCTGGTCTTGAACACCCGCTTCCCGCGCGCCATTCACTACTGCGTCCGCACCGCAGCAAGATCGCTGAACCAGGTCGGCGGCCCGGAATTCAATTCCAATCCCGCCCTGCAGCTCGCCGGCGAAATCGAACAGCGCCTCGCCGTGACGACCAATGACACGATCATCAACGGCGGCCTGCACGAATTCATCGACACGTTGCAGATCGATCTGAATCGACTCGGATCGGCGATTAACGAAACCTACTTCGGCCGCCGCCGGACCCCCGTCGATCCATCCATGCGACAGAGCCAGTGGTCCGACTGATTCGCAACGGGCATTGACGATCGTCCCCCCGCTGCGGCGGACAACCGACGCTGACCGACGCCCGGATTCTGGGCGTGACCCAGCAATTGAAACCTGGCAGTCGATTGTCACCGCCTGGATCGTCGTCATTCCTGCACAGAGCCCCGCTACAATCGCTACAACCATCGAATCGTTCGCGGCCGCAGTGAACATTCGCTCAAATTGCAATCCCCCCGTAGCGAGCAGCCCACGCCGCACGATCTGATAAGATTCTGACTTCGTTGCGATGGAGGCGGAACCGCGTCCTATCAACTCCCGTCCAACCCTGGCGCTGACTGATGCGATTCGCACTGCTCGATCCCTTGCGAGGTTTAGCCGCGCTGTGGGTCTTCTGCTTTCATCTGGGGTTCTCGGAGGAATTTCAGCACAAGCTGCCATGGATCTACCAGATTCTGCGGCACGGGGAACTCGGCGTCCCGATGTTCTTTGTGATCTCCGGATTCTGCATCACCGCAGCCGCCTGTAAGACGCTCGAAACCGGACGAACTCCCGGTGACTTCATGAAGCGTCGAGCTTGGCGCATCTATCCCCCGTTCTGGTGCTCGATCGCAGTAACGGTCGCTGTCCCATTCGTCATCGAGTTTCTCAGCAGCTTGAAGACCGGAACGTACACGGCTCCGTCTGCCAGCCATCTGAACTACGGCTTCCTGACGTACTCCGTCTGGGATTGGCTGAGGCTGACGACTCTCGTTCAAGTGTTTCAGTACGTTCCAGAGGCGACATCGCTGCAATACAAGTTCACGACGATCAACGCGGTCTACTGGACCTTGGCAATTGAAGTACAGTTCTATCTCGCGATGGCCGCCGCTGTTGCAACCGGACGATTCTATGCCGCGACGCTCTGGCTGATTACGGCAGCGGCCATTGCCAGCCAATGGGTTCCCGGCGCCGGCCTCAGCGGACTGTTTCTGCCGTACTGGCCAATGTTTGCCGTCGGAATCGCCGTCTACTGGATCATCGCTCGATTACAGTTCCCGAAACTCGGTCCGAACCCCGTCGTCCGCTCGATCGCAGCGATCCTCGCTACGGCTCTGGTGATCGCCCTGCTGACGCTGCTGACATTCGAAGTCTCGCTTTTGCCGATCGCTTTTGCCGCAGGATTTGGCGTCTTTCTGCTCGCTCTAAACGTCTTCGACGAACCCTATGCGGAACTCTTCGTCGGTTCGCGATTCCGGGCAATACGTATCGCAGCTTGGCTGACAGGGGCAGTGGGAGCCATGTCGTATTCACTCTATCTGCTGCACGGCAGGCTGAGATTCCTGGCGATGCAGCCGCTGCGGCAGTTTTTCCCGGAGAACAGCATCGCCTTTGACGTGAGCGTGATCGGCCTCACATCTTTGATGTGCTATGCCTTCTACCTGTGTTGCGAGCGCCCATTCATTCCCGGCGCCAAATCTCGGGCGACAGTTCGCGGCCCATTGCCGGCGACCGCTGTCAGCGCAACAATTCCTGTCCGAAATCCAGACTTTCCAATCTGATTTCGACGTCAGCATCACTTCCCGATTTCATCCCCCCGCAACCGCACCACCAGCCCCTCAATCTCCCACCGCACCCCCTGCCCCGCAAAGAGGACTTTGAAAAACGCGTCCGCATCCGCATCGCGTATTTCCACCGTGACCTCTGCCCCCAGATCGACCCCCGCCTCACGGAGCTCGTCGGCGTCGTACTCGAAGACGACCCCGGTCTTCTCCAACTCGCCAAGAATCGCTCGAATCGGCGTCCGGACCGTGCGGAGCGTCAGCTTCCGGTTCCGAACCGGCTCCGGCCCCTTCAAAGCGGTCGGCCGACGTCCGTTTGCCGAGGACATCACCTGCGGAGCCTCGTCGAGATCTTCGAGGTAGCCCCGGGCCAGGATCTCCCCCCGAGCTGGTTCGAGGGCAAGGTCCGGCAGCTCGGCCTGCAGCCTTTCCACCGCTTTCTCAGCGCTCAGGCCTCGGGGCAGCTTCAACCGACGCTCAACGACCGGCGCCGCCGCAATCGGAACAATCTCAATCGCTCGCCCCTGTTCCGCCCAGTTCCAAGTCAGCTCGAACTGAATCAGCACCAGAGCCAATGCTTCGGGCGTCGTCGTGTCGGGCAGTATCGCCCCGGCCCACAGGTCGTGCGGGATTCGCTCGAAACCACGGATTTCGAGATCGGTCGTACCGGCGATCTGCTGCAGAATCTCCCCCGGGGTCTCAAGATCATCCCACCGCCAGTTGTGCCGGGCCAGCAACTGAAACTGGCGATTCTCCGGGATCTGCAGCCCGGCACTCGACAATTCGGCGATCTTCACCTCGATCCACGTCCGCAGCGTCCGGGCCGCTGCCGACGGCCCAATGTAAACCACGCTCTGCGGAAAGCTGGCGCCGCCCCCCGTCATCCGGGCAATCTGATCGAAGCCCTGCCGGAGCGGCGCCCCCGTCAACTGGATCTCCGGCTGCACCGTGGGATCGATGCGCCGGTCCAGAATCACCGACAGATTCCGCAGGACTCCCACCCTTCGCAGCAGGTCCCGCAGTTCCACGTTCTCCCAGCTTCCAAGCAGCGGCCGATCGAGATCCTGGCGGAGCTTGACGCCCGTGACGGGATCGGCCGGCAGGTCGGGGGGGCCAGGTTGCGCGATGGCCTCGGCCTGCAAGACCAGCAGCAGAATCAGCACCGACAGGGGAGCTGGCGCGATCGGCAAGCTTCGCCCCAGGACCGCAACGGACGAGCGGTTGAGAAACGACGGCCTGGCGACGGACAGAGTCCCGTACGACGGACGTCCACGTCCGTCGATCTCTTCGTTGTGGCCGTAACGCTTCCGCCGTCGACGGACGTGGACGTCCATCGTACAGGCGTCGCGGATCATCCGTTGGATACGGGGCATGTCCGGTCCGGGGCAGAACTTTTGTCGAACGCTGTTGAACGGGAGTTGGTGGCTGCGTACAGGTCATGGTAGCATTGATTTCGACATCTCCACCACGCCAGTCGCACCATTCCGCCACTCCGAAGGACGCGAAGACCATGCTTCCCACGCATGCCGTCGGCATCGATCTGGGCACCACCTACTCCTGCATCGCGTATCTCAACGAGCACGGCGAACCGATCACCATCCCGAATCCCGACGGCGAACTGAGCACCCCCTCCGCCGTCCTGGTCGACGGCGACCGGTTCCTCGTGGGCATGGAAGCCATCCGGAACTCGATCCGCCACCCCGACCGCGTCATCCAGGATTCCAAACGCTGGATGGGAGACGCCTCCAAAGTCTGGCAGATCGCCGGCAAACGCTTCACACCCGTGGACGTCGCCACGATCATTCTCAGGTCGCTGCTGGAAAACGCCCGTCAGCGGATCGGTGAAATCGACCGAGCGGTCATCACCGTCCCCGCTCAGTTCAGCGACATCCAGCGGCAGGCCACCGCCGAAGCCGGCCGTCGGGCCGGTTTGAAGCACGTCGACATCATCAACGAACCGGTCGCCGCCGCCCTTTGCTTCGTGCTCGGGACCGAAGGCATCTGGTTTACCGAACTGGCCACGTCGCAGCTCATCATGGTCGCCGATCTCGGCGGCGGCACGTTCGACCTCTCGCTGGTGCGCTACCAGAAAAACGAAGTCCGCGTCGTCGCCAGCGGCGGCGATCTGCATCTGGGCGGCCTCGACTGGAACCAGGCCCTGCAGAAAGCCATCGCTCGCCAGTTCCAGCGGGAATTCGGTCCCGACCCGCTGGCCGATCGCGAAAGCGCCCAGGCCCTCTCCCTCGAAGTCGAACAGGTCAAACGGAGCCTGTCGGTCCGACCGCGCGCGGCCCTCACCTGCCAGGCGGGCGGCCATCGCAAAACCTACCAGGTCGAACAGGAGCAGTTCGAGCGACTGACCCAGCACCTCGTCGAGCGCATGGAGCAGCTCACGGTCGGACTGCTGGAAGAGAACAAACTCGGCTGGGCTCACGTCGACGTCGTGCTGACCACCGGCGGCGCCTCGCGGATGCCAATGGTGCGCACGCTGCTCAAAAAACTGAGCGGCACGACGCTGAACACGTCGCTCTCGCCCGACCAGTCGATCGCCCACGGGGCGACCTATTACGCCGGCATGCTGCTGTCGAACAACGCCTTCGCCCGATCGATCCTCAATCCCACCGCCGCCGCCCGCCTGCAGCAGTTCCGCCAGCAGAGCGTCAACGCGCGCGCACTCGGAATCCTCGTCCGGGATCTCGACGACGAACAGCGCGTCCCCCACTACATGCTGCCGGCCAACACCCAGTTGCCCGCGTCCGTCACCCAGATGGTCGGCACGGTGATGCCGAACCAGAAACGCGTCCACCTGCACATCGTGGAAAGCGGAACGGCCGCCGATCAGCAGTTCGTCGAGTTGGGAACCTGCGTCATCGACCCGCTCCCCCCGAACCTCCCCGAGGGGACCGAGATCGAAGTCTCCATTCAATACGATGAACAAGCGCGGGTTCACGTGTCGGCCAAGGTCGTCGAAACCGGGCAGGAAGCCCACACCGAGATCGTACGGACCGAAAACGTGCTGGTCAGCGCGCTTCAGGACGAAGCCGCCATGCCGACGAACGCCCCGCAAGTGCCAGCCCCCTCCAGCGTGGGGGCAAAACCGCAGCCGAAACAGTTCGACCTCGATTCCCAGGAAGTCCCCGTCCCTGTGCGGGAACCGGCCGGCCAACGCGATCCCCGCCTCAAACCCCGTGCGATCCCGGAGCCGCAAAGGCCCGCCGGACCAGCGAAAAGCTCCAGCTCGCGCCCCGCACCGCCCCCCTTGCCCATGGACGACGAAATCATCGACCTCGAACCGGTCAGCGAGCCCCCGCGAGCGAGGCCCAAAGCCTCGGCCCCGCCGCTGCAGGCCGTCCCCAAAGTCAAACCGCAACCGCTCCCCCCCCTGCCCAAGAAGAGGTGAGGTAGTGGTTAGTGGATAGTGGCTGGTGAAGAGAAGCAAGCAGGGGAACCTCTTCTCAACTCTCAACTCTCAACTCTCAACTCTCAACTCTCAACTCTCAACAATTCAGAATGAACGCCCTCCATGCGCATTGATCGCATCGAACTCTTCCACGTGGCTATGCCACTGATCTTCCCCTGGCGGACCGCCTACGGCGAAGATGCCGCCGTCGAGTCGGTCCTCTGCCGGCTGACCAGCGGGTCCGTCTCCGCATGGGGCGAAAGCAGCCCCTTTGCAGCCCCCTGCTACAGCCCCGAATGGGCGGGAGGCGTCTTCGCCGTCTGCCGCGACTGGCTCGGCCCCACCCTGCTCCATCAGAACATCCCGTCCGGAGCCGACCTGCAGCAGCGGCTGGGGATGTTCAAGGGAAATCCCTTCGCCAAAGCGGTTCTCGACACCGCCTGGTGGAATCTCCAGTCGCGAATCGAGAATCGGCCGCTGCACGAACTCCTCGGCGCGACGCGGGAGACCGTCGCCGTCGGCGCCGACTTCGGCGTGATGGACTCCCTCGACGATCTGCTCGCCGGAGTCGGGAAGGCGGTCGACGAGGGCTTTCCCCGCATCAAGCTCAAGTTCCGCCCCGGCTGGGACCGCGACATGGTCGCCGCCGTCCGCCGGCAGTACCCGCGGCAGACGATCCACATCGACTGCAACAGCGGATATTCGCTGGCCGACGTGCCTCTGTTTCAAAGCCTCGACGAATTCGAGCTGGCGATGATCGAACAGCCCCTCCCCTACGACGACGTCCTCGATCACGCCGCACTCCAGCGGCAGATCCGGACGCCAGTCTGCCTCGACGAAAGCGTGACCAGCCTCCGCGTCGCCCGGCAGGCGCTCGACCAGCAGAGCTGCCGGTTCGTCAACGTCAAACCGGGACGCGTCGGCGGACTGACGCCCGCCGTGCAGATCCACGACTTGTGCGCTCAGGCCGGGATTCCCTGCTGGGTCGGCGGCATGCTGGAAAGCGCGGTTGGGGCGTCGACCTGCGTGGCTCTGGCCATGCTGCCGAACTTCACCTACCCGGCCGACATTTTCCCGTCCAGCCGGTTCTACGTCGCAGATCTGGCCGACCCGGCGATCGAACTGGTCCGGGACGCCGCCGGACTCCCGGCAGTCCGCGCACTCCGCCAGTCCCCCGAACCGGTCCCCTCCCGGCTGGACCGGTGCATCCGTCAATCGGCCGTGTTAGGCTGATGTCCGTGTTGGATGGAGTTGCAAAGTCCGGGTGGCACGCCCAGAGGCTTCGCGAAGGGCGTGAACTTTCCACCGAATCCAAGTCCTTCGAGAACTCAGAGCGTGCCACCCCGCAGGTCAAACAACGCAGTCACAGGGACGGAGCCCGCAACATCCCCCGCAATCCGCCTGCCCCGGCAGATTTGCGGGAATAATGGAGTATCGGACGGATCACACTTCCGGTGAGGTCTCCATGACCGACGCAGGCGAATTCCCCACACTGACGCAGCTTGTCGAAGAGCATGCCTCGCTGCTCTATCGGTACGCGTATCGGTTGTGCGGCCAAGCGGCGGACGCGGATGACCTCACTCAGCAGACGTTTCTCATCGCTCAGGAGCGGCTGGAACAGTTGCGGTCCGCCGAGAACGCCCGCGGCTGGCTCTGTACGATTCTGAGAAATCTGTATTTGAAGAGCCGTCGGCACGTTGAACCGCAGTCCCTGGAACTCGAACCAGTGGACTGTCGTGAACCGGGTCCGCCGGACGGAGCCATCGATCCGGAAGAGCTGCAGGCGGCCTTGCAGGAACTGCCGGAGGCGTTTCGGACGCCCTTGATCTTGTTCTACTTCGAAGAATTCCGCTATCAGGAGATCGCCGAACAGCTCGACGTTCCGATCGGGACGGTCATGAGCCGGCTGGCCCGGGGCAAATCCCATCTGAAGCAGCGACTCGGACGGCGCGAAGAGCAACCCCCGGCCCGCCGGCTGAAGTCGGCGGGCGTGAGCTAAGTCAGGACGAGTTTCACGAAATGTCGAAAGGAAGAAGCCGAGAGCTGAGGGTCGAGAGTCGAGAGCCAGACGAAGAGTCAATGTGCATCGCCTCTTTTCCGGCGATCTGCGATAAGCGATAAGCCCTCTTCTCTGGCGATTCCCGATTCCCTACCCCCTATTCTCTGCTCCAACGATCATGGATCTGGACCGATCACTTTCAGCGTCTTCGAATGCCTCAGCGGGAGGCGGGCGGAGCGATTCCGCGCCGCGCGACCCCTGGGATCAGGCGCTGGGAGCGGCCGTGCGCGACGTTGCCGTGCCGGCAGATTTGAAGCAACGGATCCTCAACCGGCTCGAACTCCCGGCAGCATCGCAGGCGGCCCCTTTGCAGACAGTCGCTCCGCAGTCGGACGATGTCGCCGCGGCCAGCCGCAGACGATCCCGCCTCGCCCGGCGGAGCCTTCTCTCGGCGGCCATCGCCCTGTTCGTCCTCTGCGGCGCCTGGTGGACCGGCTGGCTTACCCCCGCCGGACGACCGACGATCGCCATGGCCGACCTGCTGACGGCGCAATGGAATCTCAAATCGCTGCCCGCCTACGCCGGTGCCCCCCCCGCCAACTGGCCGGACGGCTGGAAATCGGTCTCCGGCCTGAAACTCCAAAGCTGGAAAGCCGCCCCCGTTCCCGGCCGGACCGACGGCGCAACGCTGGCCGTCGCGGAGTTCGAATTCCGCCATCGGCGGCTCGCCGCGAAAGTCGGCGGCCAACTGATGCTGGTCCCGGTCACCTGGTTCGTGCAGCCCCCCGCCGCAACGAACATGCTGGACGGCGAAATCCGCTACCACGGCCCCCACGGCTTCGTCGCCTGGACCGAAGGAAGCACCGTCTACATCTGCCTCCTGCACAGCGATCCCGGGGCGCTGGACCTGCTGCGGCAGACCATCGCGAACTCACGCCCGGTGACCTAGGCCGGCGGGGCCGGCCCCGCTGCCGGCTCAGAGATGAGTTTCTGCGTGGACGCCGGATTCGGCGGCGGTGAGAAGAAACGGCAGATTGCTGGATGCGAGTCCCGAGGATCCCTGAGTCGCCCCGCCATGCCCGACACCGATCATCCGACGCCGCCGTCAGGCCGGCTGTTGGGAATGTGTCTCGCTGGAGTCTTCGGACCGTTCTTCTCGTTCTTTACGATCGGACTGTATTTCGGCCCTCGCGATCCACAGGTGACGCACTTCACTTGGATGTTGGCCATTGCTTTCACCGTATGGCTCGGTGGCATGACGGCAGCCGGTGTCGGAATTGCGGCACGACAGAGATGGGCGGAACGGTTCTATGACTGGCTCATCAGTGCCGCGGTGTTGGCGATCGCAGCGATTCTCATCGGGGGCATGATCACTTCGACGGCGAATGGGGAAAGCCCGGGCGCGCTGCTCTCTCTCCTGGCGGTCACGTGGTTCGGTGTGGGAATCGCCATCTACTTGCATCAACCGAGGCCGGGTTGCCCCCAAGCGACCGTTCTCGATTGCGCATTATGGCCGTTGATGGCATTCCTGAAAGCGCCCGGAGCGATGATTGTGCTGTTCGGGATTCCCATGCTCATCGTCGCAGCAGGCGAGTGGGTCGGGAGCCGGTGGAATCACCCCTGGATTGGGGCGCTGGCCGGACTGAGCCTCGTGCTCGCATTGGGCTGGACACTGACGGCGTGGAGTGACCGGATGACTCGTCGCATGAAATAACACGCCGCATGAAGAGGGATCCATCCACCCGCACCGATGATTTCTGAAGTGGGAAAGGTTTGCGCTTCCCTCCAGCGGGCGCCATTGGTGGCCTTCAGCCCCAGTGCTCTTTACGTTTCCCGTACCGACCGAAAACCACCCTCGCAAACAATCGTATCAACCCCTCCGGCCATCCCGCAGGGATGGCAAGACGGTAGCCGGGGGTTGAGGGGCGCTTCGCTCCGACACCCCCGGTTACGAGCCCGCCGCGGTCTCACCGTTTCTCCCCCAGATCATTCCGCCACACCTCCGCCAGTTTCGCCGCCAGCTTCCCCTTGAACTCCGCCACCACCGGCTGATGCTCCGGCGAATCGGCCAGGTTCGTAAACTGCTGCGGGTCCCGTTCCATGTCGAACAGTTCGATCCCCTTCTTCGCATCCTCCCCGTATTGAATGTACGCCCACTTCTCCTCCCGCAGCAGAAAGGCGTTGTCCTTGCCGTTGATCGTGAACGCCGCATCGCGCACCTTGCGGCCGGGATCATCAAACAACGGCGTAAGATCCTTACCCTGAATCCGCGCGGGAACGTCCAGTCCGCACAGGCTGGAAATGGTCGGATAAAGATCCAGCAGCTCGACGAAACTCCGGCAGACCGCCGGCCGCTTCCCCGGCACGCTGATAATCAGCGGCACCGCAGCCGACTCATCATGGCAGCTCACCTTTGCCCAGAAATCGTGCTCCCCCAGGTGGTAGCCGTGGTCGCTGGTGAAGATCACGATCGTCTTGTCATCAAGCCCCGCTTCGTGCAGCGCGTCGAGCACCTTTCCGACCTGGGCGTCCATGTAAGCCACAGCCGCGTAGTAGCCGGCGACCGACTTCTGCTGCCGGGTGACGTCCATTTTCATGTTCACGCTGGTCTTGTAGTTGATCCCCGCCTTCGGAATGTCGTCCCAGTCCCCCGGCGCCTTCTCCGGCAGCGTCATCCGTTCCCACGGATACGGCACGTGATACGACCGCGGCGATACGAACGGCACGTGCGGCCGGACAAAACCCACCCCCAGAAAGAACGGCTCCCCCTTGTGCAGCCGGATCAGCTCACAGGCCTTCGCGGCCGTCTTGCCGTCCGAATGCACCAGGTCATCGCCATCGGCGGCGACTGTCACGAACGTGTTCCCCCCCACGACCGGCTTCTTGCCGTCGGGATTCCCTTCAAGCGTCTCGCCGGTCCCTGCCGCCTTCCACTCCGGCCCCGGACTGTTGAACCGCTCCGTCCACGACGCCGGATCGTCGGTGCCATCCGAGCCCTTCTCGATATCCCCCGGCACTCCCATATGAAAAATCTTGCTGACGCGGGCCGTGTAGTAACCCGAATTCTTGAAATGCTGCGCCCACGTCGCCCGGTCCCCAATCGCCTCCCGCCCGCTGACATACCCGAATACGCCGGTCGCATGCGGGTAGTAGCCCGACATCAGCGACGCCCGCGAGGGCCCGCAGAACGTCGCCTGACAATACGCCCGCGTAAAACGCGTCCCGCGTCCCGCCAGCCGATCGATGTTTGGCGTCCGGCAGACAGTATTTCCGTAACACGACAGCGCAGTCGCCGTGAGATCATCGGAAATGATGAACAGCACATTCGGCCGAGCAACGTCCGCAGCTCTGGCCTCGCCTCCGCCAGCGAAGCTCACCAGAAAAAACAGCAGTAGACCAAATCCAGCCCGCATCCCAAGTCCCCCCGGCCATCTCGTGATCCGCACCACAGACCTATCTGCGAAACCCCATCATGACAGCCCCCCAGCCGGCATCCAAGCCGCCCCGCCAGCGGCCCGTCAGGGGCGATCCACTATAGCCCGGCAGCGTAAGCGGCCCCGGGCGATCTTAACTTCCCGCCGCCAATCACTAAAAAACAGCCACGTCACGTGGATGCCCTCCCCAACGCCGCCGAATGGAGCATCCACGCCCAACCCATCTCTGAGTCGGCACCCGGGCCGCGGCCGGCGGCTCATTCGCCAGTCCGCTCCCCAACGCCGCCGAATGGAGCATCCACGCCCGACCCATCTCTGAGTCGGCACCCGGACCGCGTCCGGCGGCTTGTCCGTCAGTCCCCTCCCAACGCCGCCGAACGGAGCATCCACGCCCAACCCATCTCTAAGTCGGCACCCGGGCCGCGGCCGGCGGCTCATTCGCCAGTCCCCTCCCAACGCCGCCGAACGGAGCATCCACGCCCAACCCATCTCTGAGTCGGCACCCGGGCCGCGGCCGGCGGCAACGTTTGCTGTTGGGGGCGTGTCGCGAATACAATCCGGGCTTCAGTGTCGGGACGACTGTGCACCGTGGGGGCCGGTCGGCCGGGCCGTCGCCTCTTGCCGCCTTGGATTCCTTGAAAATGTCTCAGCACGACATCGGTTTGATCGGCCTGGCCGTCATGGGCCAGAACCTCGTTCTCAACATGGCCAATCATGGCTTCTCCGTGGCGGTCTACAACCGCACCACCGCCACGACCGACGAATTCGTCGGCGGGCTGAAGACGGAGCCGGCCGACAAGGTCCATCCGGGGACCGCCGATCGCATTCAGGGCTACCACACCGTCGAAGACTTCGTCTCCAGCCTCAAAGCCCCCCGCCGCGTAATGATCATGGTCAAGGCCGGCAAGCCGGTCGACGCAGTCATCGACCAGCTCAAGCCGCTCCTCTCTCCCGGCGACATCATCATCGACGGCGGAAACAGCGATTTCGTCGACACCAACCGCCGCGACGCTGAGCTGAAAGCCGCCGGCCTCCGTTTCATCGGCACCGGGGTGTCGGGCGGAGAAGAAGGGGCCCTCAAGGGCCCGAGCATCATGCCGGGGGGCCACGTCGAAGCCTGGCCGTTCGTCAAAGACATCTTCCAGGCGATCTCCGCCAAGGTCGGACCGAACAACGACATCCCCTGCTGCGACTGGGTCGGCGAAGCCGGCGCCGGCCACTACGTGAAGATGGTCCACAACGGGATCGAATACGGCGACATGCAGCTCATCTGCGAAGCCTATTTCATCCTCAAGCACGCCCTCGGCCTGTCGAACGAAGAACTGTACCAGGTCTTCAAGTCCTGGAACGAAGGGGAGCTGGAAAGCTACCTGATCGAGATCACTCGCGACATCTTCACCGTCAAAGACGCCTCCGGCGAGTACCTCGTCGACAAGATCCTCGACACCGCCCAGCAGAAGGGGACCGGCAAGTGGATGAGCCAGCACGCCCTCGACCTCGGCGTGCCGACCACCCTCATCACCGAAGCCGTCTACGCCCGCTGCCTCTCCGCCCAGAAGGACGCCCGCGTCCGCGCCAGCCAGGTCCTGAGCGGGCCCAAGACCGAGAAATTCACCGGCGATAAGAAGCAGTTCATCGAAGACGTCCGCCAGGCGCTGTACGCCTCCAAGCTCTGCAGCTACGCCCAGGGCTACGTCCAGCTCGACGCCGCCGCCAAGGAGTTCGGCTGGAAGCTCAATAACGGCAACATCGCCCTGCTCTGGCGCGGCGGCTGCATCATCCGCAGCGCGTTCCTGGGAGACATCAAGGCGGCGTTCGACAAGAACCCCAACCTCGAAAACCTCCTCCTCGACGACTTCTTCAAGGCCGCCGTCGACAAGGCCCAGCCCGGCTGGCGACGGACGGTCGCCACCGCCGTCCAGCTCGGCCTGCCGATCCCGGTCTTCAGCGCCGCCCTCAGCTACTACGACGGCTACCGCAACGGCCGCCTGCCGGCGAACCTGCTCCAGGCCCAGCGGGATTACTTCGGCGCCCACACCTACGAGCGAACCGACAAACCCCGCGGCGAAATGTTCCACACCGACTGGATCCACGAGCGCAAGCTATCGTAAGGAACCGGCGCAATGCACGCCGCCTTTCGTGACGGAATCCGTTCGCCCGGCGGAATGGCCTGCGAAATCGGAATCGCGGGCGGCGTGCTATTGTGGCTGTTCTGGTGGATCGGTCGCGATTCCGGCGTGGGCGTCTTCGGCGGACTGGTTTCAATTCTCGGTCTGTCCGTCACGGCATTTACCGGGAGAATCGTCTGGGAGCTACGCGTCCGGCACGTTCGACATGTGATGCTCAGGGACTGCCTTGAGCGATTGACGAAGGACGTCACGCTGATCCGCCAGGCGATGGAATCCAAGAGCTGGACGACTGCCAGGCAGGCGTTTGGACGGATTCGTGGTGTGCTGGAACGTTTAGACCTTCATGTTCAAGTCGCTGGCGACGTAGAATTGTTGCTGAGCCGCCTGCAAGTCCTCCAGTCGTTGGATAATCGATCGTTTCCGCGAATGGCTGACGATCACCTTCCGGATATTGAACGGTATCGTACGATCATTCAGTTAATGCTGGTTGAGTTCGAATCAGGAGGAAGCGATGGTTGATCCAGCAGATGACCAGTCCTGGGACATCGCGGTCGACAAACTGATTCGACTGACGGAGGTCGGTCAGTTGAAGTGGCATGAGGTGCGACTGCAGTTACGACCTTTGATGCAGGATTTTGTCGGGCCTCAGTATGTTGCTGAAGTCGAAGGTAAGTACATTGCCGTCTACGAATACTCGTTTCCATCGGAGTCCGATGAGTATGGCAAGTTTACGAGTTCGATGATTCGGATCGAGTTCGTCACTTCAGCGGGTGAGCCTGTCTGGGTCTGGCCGGTCTCAAAAGGCCGGCGCCAGTTGCTGGATGCCGTTCGCAGACAAGGGACCGACGCGAATCAGTTTCTGGAAGCGTTTCTGGCCGACTACGTGTGAGAATCTGTCCAATGACCCGTTCTTAGACTTGAGAAGTCGACATCCTCCATGCGACTCGTATTCCTCGGCACCGGCGGGTACCACCCCAACGAACGGCGGCAGACCGCAGGGCTGTTCCTGCCGGAGCTGGGGATCGCATTCGACGCCGGCTCGGGAACGTTCCGCCTGCCGGCCCTGGCCGCTGGAACGGACCTCGATCTTTTCCTGACCCACGCCCACCTGGACCACATCCAGGGCCTGACCTATTTGCTCGTGCCGCTGCTGCTCGAAACAATTCCGCACTGCCGCGTCCACGCCGCGCCGGCGGTCATCGACGCCGTCCGGATGCACCTGTTCGCAGACGCCATCTTTCCGGTCGAACCGGAATTCGAATACGTCGAACTGGCCCCCCGCGTCGAACTCCGCGGCGCCGTCATCACCCATGTCCCGCTGAATCATCCCGGCGGCTCCGTCGGCTATCGCCTCGAATTGCCCGGCGGCCGCAGCCTCGCCTACATCACCGACACCACCACCGACGCCGACTACGGGGACTTCATCCGCGGCGTCGACCTGCTGGTACACGAATGCTACTTCTCTGACGACCTCGCCGAATGGGGCCCGAAGACCGGCCACAGCTCGACAACGCTCGTCGCCTCGAAAGCCCGCGACTCGCGCGTCGGCCGACTCTACCTGACCCACATCGACCCCCATCGCCCCGACGACGATCCCGTCGACCTGGCCACCGCCCGAGCCATCTTCCCCGAAACGTATCTGGCCGAAGATCTGCTGGAGATCGAAGTTTGACCGCCGGCCTGAAACAAGAGGATTCACCGCGGAAACGCGGAGGACGCGGAGCAGACAAAGGCAGAAAACATTTCACGCAACGACGCCAAAGGAATCACGAATTGAATTGAGGGCCTTTCGACATTCCGCCTTCGACATTCGACATTTCCTCTTCTTCACTCCGCGTCCTCCGTGTCTCCGCGGTGAAACTCTTCCGGGACTTCCGACGTGCTGCCGACCCTGCTGACTGACGCCCTCCGCTGTCCGCATTGCGTCCGAGCGCTCGACGTCACCGAAGCCGAAGTCCGCTGTCCCGTCTGCAACGGCGCCTGGCCCATCCAGGACGGCCTCCCGCGCTTCGTCCACGACCAGCACCTCGCCAGCTTCGGCCGGCAGTGGAACCGCTACGAAGTCGCCCACGACGACGAAGACCGCGCCACCTTCGCCGCCAAGACCGGCGTACCGCTCAGCGATCTGCGCGGCCTCAAAGTTCTCGACGCCGGCTGCGGCGGCGGACGCTACAGCAAAGTCTGCGCCCAGGCCGGAGCGACCGTCATCGGCGCCGATCACTCCTCCGCCGTCGAGAAAGCCCGTTCGCTCTGCGCCGGGCTCGACGCGGCGTTTCTGCAGGCCGACCTGAAGGCGCTCCCGCTGGCGCCGCAGTCGTTCGACCTGGTCTTTTCGATCGGCGTCATGCATCACGACGCCGACACCCGGATGGTCTTCGATTCCGTCGCCAGCATGGTCAAACCGGGCGGACGCTACGCCGTCTGGCTCTATCGCCGCAACCAGTCCTGGCAGGAACGGCTCAATACCTGGCTGCGGTCGAAGACGACGCGCATGCCCCCCGACAATCTCGAACGCTGGTGCGTCTGGGGCGCCCGACTGGGAGGGCTGCCGGTCGTCAACAGGACTCTCAACAAAGTCATCAACTTCAGCGCACACCCGAACTTCGAAAACCGCGTCTGCGACACGTTCGACTGGTGGGCCCCCGAGTACCAGCACCACCACACCGTCGCCGAACTCCTCCACTGGTTCGAAGTCGCCGGCTTCACCGACCTGCAGGTCCTCCCGCCGGAACGGACTGGCCCCATCTACCGCCGGATCTACGAAAACAATCTGCTGATCGGCAGCGGCGTGAACGTGCTGGGCGTCAGGCGGTAGGAGTCAGCCCGTCCCCCGAGCAGACGTCTCCGACTCAGTAGAACCACGGAGTCCCCCCAGCGACGATCGGCCTCTCCCCCCGAACAATCGTCACGCCCCGCACAACTTCGCTCCGCAGGACCGTAACAACCGCTACAAGCCGCACCCCGGCCGATTCACTCGTTCGTACACTCTTGACGATACGAAAATGTCCTTCAAGGGATTCAGGTCGAGCTCACCGCTCCAGGATGGAGTCGGCGGCCGGCCAGGACAGAACTGGCATCAGGGATGACGCCATGCGCACGGATCGCGTCTGCAGATCTTTGATCCTCGCCGCACTCACGCTCGGCGCAAACTCCGGCTGCGCCTCCATGGCCGCCCGCTGGAACGCCTACCTGGAGTGCAAGGCGGAAAAGCATGTCGCCCGCAACGAGTTCCGCCAGTCCGAACTGGAAGCCCTGAAGCAGGAACTGGAGCTCGAACGGGCCGCCATCCGCGCCCAGCGCGAAGCCGAGCTCGCCGCCCTCAAAGCCGAACGCGAACACGAACTCGCCTGCCTGCAGGCCGACGCCGAAAAACAAAACTGCCAACTCCGCAGTCAGTACGAAGAATCAGTCCGAACTCAACTGGGACTGGATCTCGACCAGCGCATCACGATCGGACAGCTTCAAGTCAATCCGGAAGAACTACAGCAATTGCTGGAAGAGCGAGAGCGCGACCACGCCGACCGGATGCGCGTCTACAAACAACTCAAGGAACAGCAGGCCCGATCACAGTTTGAACAATGGAAGCAGGCTCAACTTGCGGGTCCCTGCTGCACATGCTCACGTCCCTCCTGCGATGCCCCCGAGCCCGGATGCGATACGCCACACGTTGCTGGCTGCTGCCAACGATGCGGGCTGCCGCAACAACCGCTCTACTCCAACGACTGCGCCGGAACTCGACCGTTCCGCGAAGCCCCGACCCGCCCTGTCCAGGAACCACTGACGGCCGCGCAGATTCCGTTAATGTTGCCTGTGACAATTGAAGTCGGAATGACAAATTCACGGATTGCCCAAAGCAACGTCCGGCGATTGCCGCAACGCGGAATGTCGGCATTGAATGCACCCTGCCAGCAATGTGAAGGCTGCAGGCGCGGCAATGGATGCGCACGACAGGCCCCGCTTGCACCAAGCTGCGAAGTCCCTGGATCTCCGTCGAAGAACATCGGTCAGCCCACCCAAATCCCGGTACCACCAGTTCCGGCCCCGATCCATTCCGGGGATCTGGTCCCGCAGCCCGCACCGCCTTCCGAAGTGACCAACGCCGGCGCAGATGACGAAGTCCGATCGTCGAAATTCAAACTTAGCGGCTGGCTGGAAGAGGATTCAGACGATCCAGCCCCCCAATGACGCAGGTCAATTACAAGTGAATACGATCACGGACATCGATGCAGCCTGGGCCGAACCGGAAGAATTGAATCACTCCAGACGTCTCTCGATCGGAACACCCCGTTTTTTGTTGGAATCGACTCGTTCCAGGCAGCTATACTCTCCTCCGTCCCGGCAATGTACGCGGACGCATTGACTGTCGGCTGCTCCTGGCAGAATTTGATCGAGATGCCTTTTGAGTCTGAATAATCGGGAGAGTTCGATGAATCGATTCCGTTCGTTGGTTCTGGCTGTCGGAACAGCCCTTTCTCTCCTCAGTTTCGCTTCCGCTCAGCCTCCGACGCTGAATGGCAAGGTCGTTACGCTCAGCAAACCAGCAGCATTAGAATCCGCCCAGTGGATCAGTAAAGATGGCGTACTGCTGGAAGACGCCAAGCCCTTCTGGCAACACAGTAGCGACAATCGCACTCACACGCTCCTGGGCGGCAGTCCCGGTCTGTTTGTATTGAAGTTCAAAGACGGCACTACCGCGACGGCGCAAGTCCTTCAATACGACGGCGTCAATCTGACGCCGATTTCACCTGGCCCGCCTGCAGCGGCGCCTCCGACGCCAGTCAGCATGAACCTCTCGGGGGCGACGACGCCCAGTGCGGCTTCGGTGGCGAATACCGCAGGCCTGAATCTCCAGGGTCAGGTCAAGAAATGGGTCCTCGAAACCGCGGCAACCTGGGGTTCGACCGGCGCGGGACGCGAGAACTACATCCAGAGATTCGATCGCACTCCCGCCGCCACATGCGAGTCGATCGCAAAGATCTTCGAAGAGACGGCGTCGCCGCTCAAGACGGATGCAGACCTGGCGGGCGCAAAAGATTCATTGAAGGCCCGACTGCAGACTTTCTACGAGTCTCAGAAGAAACCCCTGCGCACGATCAATCCCGCCATCGAAGACTGGCAGCCGTTCCTTCGCCACCTTGATGAAACTCTGTCGACCAAGTTTCCCGCCATCCAATTGACAAACGTCGCACATGCGCAGTTCGTGCTGCTGGAAATCGCAGAGGCCTTCCGCGAACTTCGGGCCTACTTCCTCGACGAACAGTTGGGGACTACCCAGGCACTGACTCCCGCAGGAGTCAATAGCGGATACGGCAATACGTCCGGAGCGGCCGGAACCTCTGCCGGCGCATGTGATCGTTGCCGAAAACGGCGATGTCGATGCGCTTCTCTGCTGTTCGGATTCTAAAGCTCCGAACGCCAGAGGCCCCTTCGAGCAAGCTCTCGCCCGGATGGCAGTCGCCCTGCGATTCATCGCCGCTTGTTCAAGCTCGGACTGAAAGTTGCGGCCGGATCGGCCGCTGAGGGTTTCAAAGACTTTCGAGTTCAATCAATTAAAGATCCCTTCAATGACTTCAATTGCTGATTGAGGAGTCCTGGACTATGGCGGACGAGTTGGTCGGGAGTTTCAAAAAGAAAATCGCAACTACCGCCAAGACGCTCTTGGAACAGATGAAGCAGGAATTCGCCCAGTCGACCGCCGATCTGGCGAGGCTTCCAAAGGACAAAACCGATGTTGCGCGAGTAATTGAACGAATTCTGGCCTCGAATCTGCTCGACTGGACGGTGATGCCGGGCAGCCTGAGTGTCCCCCTGATCCGCACTGTCGTACGGATGACCAAGCTGCAACTGGGCATGGGCAACAACGACGTGATTGACGTCGATTTTGTGAAAGCCTTTCTGGAACGGTGCAATGGCTCCACCAGTTCGGACAACGGCGCAGATCCGCTGAGCCTGCCTCGGACGAGAACGAGCGTGGCGCCGATCCAGCTCCCCGAATTGAAGAAGGATAAGCACCTTGATCCCTCTCGCCGTCGCCGGCTCATGATCTATCGGATCGACGGAAATCTTCCGCCAATCGTGGATGCTCCTGGCCCGGACTCGGCGCTCCAGCTTCTCGACGAGGCCTTTGATCGCTGGACGTCGAATACTCGGCTATTGGTCCAGCGCGAAGAAGCCCCGGGAACCGCTAACGTGATCGTCCGATCTGTCGTTACGGATGGCAGCGGAGGGGAACTGGCCAGAGCCACGCTTGGAGGAGGCCCAGGGTCGATCCAGAACTACAGTTTTCTGATTGACAGCTCCGAAACGTGGACCAAGGATAGGTTTCTGGCGACGGTCTGCCATGAGATCGGACACCTCCTGGGACTGGATCACAGCGGCAACCCGGCAGATCTGATGTACCCGACTCTCTCAGCCGGTCGAACGGCGACTCTGGCGGATGGAGATATCCGACGAGCGCAGCGACTCTGGGGAGAGTCGACTTGAAATCGCGCCGACGTGGCATAGCCCGGAAGTGGCTTGCAGAGCGAGTCCGCAAGATCCGCTGAAGTTTCCTTCGCAAACCCCGAACTCGATATCGCAGTAACGGCGAGATCGACGCCGATTGGCGTGTTCGGCAGCGGCACAATTCCTTCCCACGCATTCACGATCTACGGGGATGCCATCCGCGTTCCTCCGAACAGTCCCGTTGTTCCCGAACCGACTTCGCTGGCTCTCGCCGGTTTCGCCGGCATCGGAATGGCCGCAAGCGCGTGGCGCCGACGTCGTCTGTCAAAGTCCGAAGCCGCCTGAATCGGCTGATCGAGAAACTGAAACCAAACCGCGGGCGGCCTCTCATTCAGGCCGCCCGCGATGCGTGATGCTCTGTCGCGAAGTCCGATTCCTGCTTCGCAGACTCCGATTTCGCTGGGAAATCCCTCTCGCTCCGACGATGATTACCCGAGGTTGACCGCCCGCCCCGGGATCGACGTCATGCCTCTCGCCAGCCCCCCCCGCGTCAATTCGCTCTACGGCGTCGGAGTCTCAATAACTCTCCATGCCGCCGCGCTGGGTGTGTTGCTGCTCATTCACTTCCCGATCCCGGCCGAATTCCCCACCGACCCCGTCACCTCCCGCTGGTCCCCGACAGAAGCTCCGGCGCTCATGATCGAACCGGAATTGCCGATTGCACCCAACCGGGCGCCCGTCGCGGCGACAGCCCTCCCGGCGATGGACCTGACCCCCGAGTCGTCAGCGGCGGAAATCCCGGATCTCACGATCGAAGTCGGCTCGATCGCCACCGGGCAGAACGCCGCAAAACCGAAGGCCGCAACCGGCCCTCGGAAAGGTCGCTCCGGCACAGGCCGGGGGACCGGACAGGGAACCGGGGCCGGTCAACCCTTCTTCGACATCCCCGGTCCCGGCGAAAGCATCGTGTTCATCGTCGACAATTCCCGCAGTATGAACCACCCCCACGACAGCGAGTTCAAGACGCGCTTTCGCCGCGTCAAAGCCGAGCTCATCCAGTGCATCGCCCAGATGCCCGCGGATGGCAGGTTCTCGGTGATCTTCTTCTCCCGCGAAGTCTATCCCCTCCCGGCCCCGGGCCTGCGATCCGCCGACCCGGCCACCAAAGACGCCGCGCTCCGCTGGGTCGGCGGCATGGAATCGGGCGGCAGCCCCACCGATCCCCGCCAGGCTGTCGCGCTTGGCCTCCGCCTCCAACCCGATCGAATCTACTTTCTCACCGACGGCGAATTCGAACGCGGCGCCAATCTGGCGCTCATCAAACTCCGCCAGGAACGAACCGCCATCGACACGTTTGCCTTCGGCGAACGCCTCGGCGAAGACGTCCTCCGGCAGCTCGCCGAGCACAATCGCGGACGCTACACGTTCGTCCCCTGATTTTTCCGCCATTCGTGAAACTTCCAGCCCCGTTGGTAATCGGCCTTCCGCCCTTTCCATTTCGCCAGTTTTTCGCAATAGTCTCTACGAATCCATTGACCTATCCCCGCCCGGTATCTCGGGTTCGGCTGATCCGCATTCCCCGACGCGTCCCGCGGGCCGAGTTCCTATGAACAATCCTCCGACCTCCGACTCCCAGGAACGCCTGCGATCCGTCAGCTTCCTGAGTCTGCTCGGCGTCCAGTTCCTCACCGCCCTCAACGACAACACCTTCCGCTGGCTCGTCGTCCCGCTCGCGAAACCGTTGCTGAAAGACGACGCCGCCGCGCTCTCGCTCGGCCTTGTGGCCATCACCCTGCCCTTTATTCTGCTGTCAGCGCCGGCGGGATATCTGGCCGACCGGTTCGCCAAGGGTCGAGTCATCTCGGCCTGTAAGTTCTCCGAGATCGTGATCCTCGCCGGCGGCATGCTCGCCATCCTGACCGGCAGTGTGCCGCTGCTATTTCTGACGATCTTCCTGACCGGGTCGATGTCGGCCCTTTTCGCTCCGTCGAAACTCGGCAGCCTCCCCGAGCTCGTCCACGACAGCCAGCTCTCCAACGCCAACGGCCTGATGGGCCTGATGAACGTCGTCCCCTGCGCGCTCGGTTTCCTGCTCGGCAACTACCTCGCCGGCCTCATCCAGCCCACCCCGGAAACCGCCATCACCTTCGCCCGCCTGGTCCCTGCCATCGTCATCGTCATGACCATCGCCGTCGCCGGCTGGGGAGCGAGCCTGCTCGTCAAGCGGGTCCCCGCCGCCGATCCCGGCCGGCCGTTCTCGTGGAATCTGCCGAAACAGTCGATCGAAGGGGTCGTCGAGCTCGCCCGCGACGGCGCCCTGCTCCGCACCGCACTCGGGATCGCCTTCTTCTGGATGCTCGCCTCCCTCGCCAACATGAACATCGACCCCTTCGGCATCCACGACCTGGGGCTCTCCCAGATGGGGATCGGCGTCCTTGGCATGACGCTCGTCCTCGGCGTCGCCGTCGGCAGCGTGATGGCCGGGCTGTGGTCGGGCCATCAGATTGAGCTAGCCCGCATTATTCATCACCCGGTTCGTCGCAGCGGTCTGAGAGCAAGTGGCCGTTGAACGGTGATCTGCGCCGGGCGGTGCGCGGAAGGCCCCCCTCCCCGGGGACGTTGAATGGTGATGTCGGGTCCGTGGCGGCGCGACGGAGGAGGCCAGTCAGGAGGTGCGCGGCCAAGCCAGCACCGCCTGCGAGATCCGGCGGTACTCTTCCGCATACGGCCAGCTCGCGCTCAACTTCACGACCACCCGGCGGGCGCTGACCGTAATCTCCGCCGCCGCCTTGATCAGATGCTGACGCCATGTCGTAGCGAACCCCTCGCCCAGCGGATCCTCGCGACGACGACGATTGAACCAGCCTCGCCGCTGCCGGTCGGCGAACGCTTCCACCGGGATCTCTCCGCTCGGATCGATCGTGGGGAGCGGGCGCGCGGTCGCCCGCCGCAGACGCACGAGCAGGTTCAACGCCGCTGTGTGCAGGTGCAGCCGGAAGAAGTTTGCGAGGAAGCGGTGATCGCTGAGCCGATCCGCCGCCAGCTCCCGCTTCAGCTCCTTGTTCCGGTTCTCGCTCTCGCCCCGCTCGGCGTACTCGTCGTAAACGGCCGCCGGGTTGACGGTCCAGCCGGGCCGGTTGGTCGACACGGCCCGGCGGTTGGTCCCCTGTTCGTGGACTTCGCACTTGACGACGACCTGCCGCGGCTGCGGCCACGCATCGGCCTGGTACTCCAGCGCCAGGAACAGCCGCTGCTTTTCGCCGGTCTCGTCGAACTGCTGCTGGGCCTGCGCCAGCAGGGCGTCGCTGGCGGCTTTCAGGCGGGCATTCATCGCCAAGCCGAAGGTGTGCGTCAGCCCCAGTTCGGCGCAGACGTCGTACATCAGCGGCACGCCGAAGCCGCTGTCGCCGCGGACGACGATCTCCACGTCCGGGAATCGCTCGCGGATGCGGCGGGCGAGATACCGCAGGTCGTCGTCCGCTCCGAGGAACGCCGCGCAGGTGCCGTGACGCAGCCCGACCAGCGCGACCGTGTCCGTCTCGGCGCAGGTGATGGCGATCGGCAGGTACTGGTACTGCTCGTAGTAGCCGTGAAAGGCGATCAACTGCTGCCGGCCGTGTGCGGGATCGTCGAAGGCGTCGATGTCGAGCGTGATGCGGGACGGGGGCGCGGCGAAGGCGTCGAGGAACTGATCGCACAGGACGTCCCGCAGACGTTTGAGGTCGGCGATCGTGACGGCGTTTTCGAACCGCGAGAGCGTCGGCTGGCTGGCCAGATCGCGCCCGTCCGGCTGGCGATCGCAGACCAGCTTGAAGGCGGGGTCGCTGCGCAGCGCATCGTGGTCGTTCTGGTCCTCGTAGTCGGCCAGGATGCCGTAGATCCGCTGCCGGACCAGCGACCGATTCGAATGCCGGACATCCCCGGTTCGGGCGTCGGTCAGCGCGTCGGCGAAGCGCTGCGTCAGACAAATCGCCTCATCGAACTGGCGGATCGGCAAGAGCCCGGCGTCGCCGGTGAGCTGCGCCCGGGAGACTTCGATTTCGATCGGTTTTCGGGGGAGGAAATCGAGGACAAACGGCAGCACACCCTGTAAACTCATGCCCGGCCTCCTTGTGGCGTTGAAGTGCTGATCTGACAACACCTTCTACGCCGCGGGAGGCCTTTGCATTGGAGCGCCGTGAATAATTCGGGCTAGGCATTGTGCCGGTCGGTGCCCTGGGCATCACTCTCTGCTCGTTCGTCCTCTTTGCCGCCGGCTCGCACTTCGAATTCTCTTCACTCAATCTCGACTTCCAGATCGCCTGCGGCGCGCTCTTCTGCCTGGGCGTCAGCGCGGGCCTGTTTGACGTTCCCCTCGAAGCCTACCTGCAGTACCGTAGCAACCCCGCCCGGCTGGGGGTCGTGGTCGGGGCGACGAACTTTCTCGCCTTCTGCGGCATTCTGCTGATCGCAGGGCTGTTCTGGGTGTTGCGCGGCATGTGGGGCTGGTCGGCAAGTCAGGTCTTTCTCCTCGCGGGACTCGCCACGATTCCCGTCCTGATCTACATCGTCGTGCTCCTCCCCGGAGCCTGCATCCGTCTCCTCTTCGGTCTCTTCGTCAAGCTCTGCTACCGCATGCGGATCTACGACCGGCAGCGCGTCCCCCTCGCCGGCGGAGCCCTTATGGTCTCCAACCACGTCACCTGGGTCGACGGCATCCTGCTGATGCTCGCCGCCCCCCGCCCCGTCCGCTTTATCGCTTTCGCCGATTTCGTCCATCACCCCCGGCTGAGATGGCTCGCGAAAATCTACGAAGTCATCCCGATCAAAGCCGACGCCGGCCCCAAGGCCCTGCTGCAGTCCCTCAAAACCGCCCGCGAAGCCGTCGAACAGGGCAGCCTGGTCTGCATCTTCGCCGAAGGCACCCTCACCCGCACCGGACAGATGCAGCCCTTCCAGGGCGGCCTGCTCCGCATCATCAACGGCACCAACGCCCCCGTGATCCCCGTCTATCTGCACGGACTCTGGGGGAGCATCTTCAGCTATCGGGGGGGCAAATTCTTCTGGAAGTGGCCCTCCCGCATTCCGTATCCGGTCTCGATCCATTTCGGCGAGCCGATCGCCGTCGTCGAAAACGTAGAAACTGTCGCCAGCGCTGTTCGTCAACTGGGAGTGGAAGCCGTGGAGCGGGCCAAGTCGACCGAGTTCGTCCTGCCGAGAATGTTCCTCAGAGCCTGCCGCCGCGGCATGAACCGCACCAAAGTCGCCGACTCCGGCGGCGCGCAACTGACCGGCGCAAAACTCATGGCCGGCTCCCTCGCGCTCCGCAACAAGCTCGTCGCCAAGCACTTCGCCCCCGACGAAAAAATGATCGGCATTCTCGTCCCTCCCTCCGTCGGCGGCGTCCTGGCCAACACCGCCGTCACCCTCGCCGGCCGCGTGTCGGTCAACCTCAACTACACCCTCTCCGACACCGATCTGCAGTTCTGCGTCCGCGAAGCCGGCCTCAAACACGTCCTCACCAGCAAGAAAATGCTGGAAAAACGGCCCGTCGAACTCCCAGGCGTCCAGTGGATCTTCCTCGAAGATCTCAAGACCGAAATCACCGGCTTCGACAAAGCCATCGCCGGCCTCCAGACCTACGCCACCCCGATGTTCATTCTCGACCGCTGGCTCGGCCTGACCCGCCTCAAGCCCGACGATCTCATGACCATCATCTTTACGTCTGGCTCCACCGGCGAACCCAAGGGGGTCATGCTCTCCTATCACAACGTCGGTTCGAACGTGACTGCGGTCGATCAACTGTTCCAGTTCGACGACAACGACTGCATGATGGGCGTACTCCCCTTCTTCCATTCGTTCGGTTACACCGCCTGCCTCTGGCTGGTCATCGCCCTTAAACTCCGCGCCGTCTATCACTACAACCCCCTCGACGCCCGCGAGATCGGCAAACTCGCCGAGAAGCACGGCATGACCATCCTCATGGCCACCGCCACCTTCCTCCGCAGTTACATCAAACGCATCGACAAAGAGCAGTTCTCCAAACTCGACCTCGTAATCGTCGGGGCCGAGAAAATGCCCCTCGATCTCGCCGAGCAGTTCCGCGAGAAATTCGGCGTCATGCCCTCCGAAGGCTACGGCGCCACCGAAACTTCTCCCGTCGCCGCGGTCAACATCCCCGATCACCGCAGCGACATGACCAGCCAGAAAGGGACCAAGCTCGGCTCCGTCGGCCGGCCCCTCCCCAACGTCGTCGTCAAAACGGTCGACCCCGACACCGGCGCCGACCTGGGGATCGACAAGGAAGGCCTGCTGCTCATCAAAGGCCCGAACATCATGCAGGGCTACCTCAACCGCCCCGACAAAACCGCCGCGGTCATCCACGACGGCTGGTACAACACCGGCGACATGGCCAGAGTCGACTCCGAAGGTTTCATCTTCATCACCGGCCGCCTCAGCCGGTTCTCCAAGATCGGCGGCGAAATGGTGCCGCATATCAAGATCGAAGAACACCTCGTCCGAATCATGGAAGACGCCGAAAACGACGAACCCGGCCCCGTCGTCGCCGTCACCGCCGTCCCCGACGAGAAAAAGGGCGAGCGGATCGTCGTGCTGCACAAGCCCGGCAAGAAGCCCATCCCGCAGGTCCTCAAGGAACTTGCCGAATGCGACCTCCCCAACCTCTGGCTCCCCGGTAACGACTGCTTCGTCGAGGTCCCGTCAATCCCGCTGCTGGGAACCGGCAAAGCCGATCTCAAGGCGATCAAACAGCTCGCCCTGGAACGCTTCGGAAAGGCATAGGCGCCAATCGTCTGCACTGTGCAGAGACCAGCTCCCCAACCAGAAGTGCGCGCATAACCACAAAACTGGCGGTGGCGAGCGGCGCGAGAAAAGTCGCGCGCAAGTGGCGTACCGTCTGTGATCGGAGCAGCCCCCTGCACAAGTTCTCCGAGTGCAGGAGCACCGGGCGCGCCAGGTCCTGCACTTCATGCCGCCTTCCGTCAACGATGACCGCGGCGGAGGCGCCGGGAGCGGCGGCAAATCCGTGCCCCGCTGATCGCAATTCCCGCCTCGGACTGATCGAGGCATTCAACGGCGTGCTTCGACATCGCCCGTCGTCAAATCCCTCCGACCGATCGCGCCCCCTCCCCCGATACAGCCTCTCCGTCGCAGTCCCGCCTCAGCCAACTGCGGAAGCTTGCGATTCCGCAATGTCGAGGACCTTTAAGCATTACAAATCGTTCACACTTCAACCTGACATATCCCTTTCGGTTTGCACCCCGGTATTATTCTCAACGAGCACTGACGATACCCCCCGCCGAATTCCCGCCAGATGACTGACCATCTCCGGTTTCGCTTTCCGCCGCACTCCCAGAGCCAGACTCGAACACGTCGAATCGAGAGGTACGCACAGACACGATGAAGATCTCAGCGATTCCATTCATTTTCCTGGCGCTGATGCTCCCCTCCCTGTCCGGCTGCATGTCGGAGGCCGCTTCGCACGAACAGTCGCACGAAGACTCCCACTCCGAATCCGATTCCGAAGAGGGCGCCGAGCACCACGCTCATAAAATCGTGGTCACCAGCCCCGTCAAACAGGACGTGATCAACACTCAACCCTACGTCTGCCAGATCCACTCCTGCAAGCACATCGAAGTCCGCGCCCTCAAAGGGGGATATCTGCAGGAGATCTGCGTCAAGGAAGGACAGGCGGTCAAGAAGGGAGATCTGATGTTCCAGATCCTCCCGACGCTCTACCAGGCCGAGCTCGACTCCGAAATCGCCGAAGCCCAGCGGCTCCAGATCGCCCTCAACAACGCCATCACCTTGAACCAGAAGGGGATCGTCTCCCCCCAGGAAATCGCCCTTAAAAAGGCCGAACTGGCCAAGGCCCAGGCCAAGGTGCAGTTGGCGCAGGCCGAGTTGAACTTCACCAGCGTCCAGGCCCCGTTCGACGGCATCGTCGACCGCCAGCACAACCAGTTGGGAAGCCTCATCGAAGAGGGCGACGTCCTCACCACGTTCTCCGACAACAGCCTCATGTGGGTCTACTTCAACGTCCCCGAAGCTCGCTATCTCGAGTACAAGGCCGAACTGAAAGCGGACGGAGCAGACGACGACGGAAACGACAAACGCCTGCAGATCGAACTCCGACTGGCCGACGGCCAGATTTTCCCTCACAAAGGCAAGATCGGCGCCATCGAAGCCGATTTCAACAACGTGACCGGAAACATTCCCTTCCGCGCCGACTTCTCCAACCCCGAGGGCCTGCTGCGCAATGGCCAGACCGGCACCATTCTGATCCGCCGCCACATGAAGGACGTCTTCGTCATTCCTCAGCGGGCCACCTTCGAGATTCTCGATAAACGCTACGTTTACGTCGTCGACGACGATCACGTCGTGCACCAGCGCGACATCACGACTCAGAGCGAGCAGGACGACATCTTCATCATCGAAGACGGCCTGCACGAGAACGACAAAATCATCTTCGAAGGCATTCGCCAGGTTCGCGACGGCGAAAAGATCGAATACGAATTCCTCGCCCCCGAAGACATCCTCGGCAACCAGAAGCATCACGCGGAATAGGCGACCCGCAAACATGGCCCCAAGGATTCTGCAGCCGCCGGCGTCGGCGATCCCCATCTCGCTGCAGAATCCTGCTCCCGGACGGACTGGCGATCACGATCCTGCCGTTTTCTCCCCCGCCGTCGCAACGCCGGACGTCGTCGTCCCCGACGCGGTTCCTACCCTGCGCCCGGCGCGGAATGTCTTTGTCCCCCCCGGCGGGCGCCTTCGAGCGTCCCGGCAGACGCAGCGTTTCCGCCATCGACCAATCCCCCGACTTGCACCAGCGCAATATCTCCCGTCCAGAGTAAACTGGACGGTGTTTTGATCTTCGAATTCGGCCTTCAACAGGACGACGGACTTTTCTGCGAAGGATCCCGCCAGGGTCGCGACGGCGACCAGACCGCCGACGACGTTCCCTCCCCGCAGAGATCCCCGGCAACCTGATGCGTTCCGCGAAATAGGCAGCCCTCAGAAATGTTCTCAAAGTTCCTGCATCGGCCCGCTCTGGCAATCGTCATCTCCCTGTTGATCCTGCTCATGGGCGGACTGGCGATTTTCGCTCTGCCGATTTCTCAGTTCCCTGACGTCGCCCCCCCGAGCGTCGTCGTCGCGGTCTCCTTCCCCGGCTCCAGCGCCAAAATCCTCGTCGATTCGACGCTCGTGATCCTCGAACGCGCCATCAACGGCGTTCCGGACATGCGCTACATGACCTCCGCCGCCACCAGCGCCGGCGAAGCCACCATCATGATCACCTTCGAACCGGGCACCGATCCGAACGTCGCGGTCCTGAACGTCAACAACCGCATCCAGATGGTCAAGAACCAGCTCCCTCCGATCGTCGAGCGCGAGGGCATCATCGTCATGCAGAACATGACCAGCATGCTCATGTACGTGAACGTCTTCAGCCGAGACCCGAATATCGATCAGAACTTTCTTTACAACTACGTCAGCGCCAACCTCCTCCCCGAAATCCAGCGGACCCGCGGCGTCGGCCGGGCCCAGATCCTCGGCAACCGCGCCTACGCCATGCGCGTCGAACTCAACCTCGAACGCATGCGCGCCTATTCCATCTCCTCCGCCGACATCATGGAGGCGATCAAAGAGCAGAGCATGATCGGTTCCCCCGGCCGCCTCGGCCAGGCGACCGGAACCACCTCCCAGACGATCGAGTACGTCCTCACCTGGATCGGACGCTACGACAAGCCGGAGCAATACGCGAACATTATCTTGAGGTCCAACCCGAACGGCGAGATCCTCCGGATCAAAGACGTCGCGAAAGTCACCCTCGGCTCCGCATTCTACGACCTCTATTCGGACATCGACGGCCTCCCTTCCGCCTCCATCGTGCTCAAGCAGATCCCCGGCTCCAACGCCGCAGACGTCATTAAGGAAGTCAAAGAGAAGCTCAAGGTCTTCAAAGAAGAAACCTTTCCGCCCGGCATGGACTATGCCATCAGCTACGACGTCTCCAACTTTCTCGACGCCTCGATCGAAAAGGTGCTGCACACGCTGTTTGAGGCGTTCATTCTCGTCTCCCTCGTCGTCTTCCTGTTCCTGGGAGACTTTCGAAGCACGCTCATCCCCACCCTCGCGGTTCCGGTCTCGCTGATCGGAACCTTTTTCTTCATGAGCATGTTCGGCATGTCGGTCAATCTGATCACGCTTTTCGCGCTCGTGCTGGCGATCGGCGTCGTCGTCGACGACGCCATCGTCGTCGTCGAGGCGGTGCATGCCAAAATGCACGAGAAACACCTCTCCCCCTACGCCGCAACTAAAGAAGTCGTCGGCGAAATCAGCGGCGCCATCATCGCCATCACCCTGGTGATGACCTCCGTGTTCATTCCCGTCACCTTCGTGCCCGGCGCAGTCGGCGTCTTCTATCGCGAATTCGCACTCACGATGGCCATGTCCATCGTCCTCTCCGGCGTCGTCGCCCTGACCCTCACCCCCGTCCTCTGCGCCATGATTCTGAAACCCCACACAAAACACGAACAGCAGCGCGGCCTGATCGGCTTCGTCAACCGCTGCATCAAGCGCCTCGCAGGCCGCGGCGCCAACGCCGTGCGCGGCGTGCTGGCCCTCCTCCTCGGCCTGGCGGCCGGGTACGGCGTCTACGAGCTCCTGCACATCGAACTCGTCCACGAAGTGGTGTCGGAACAGATCGAATTGACCGATACGACGACCGCCGTGATCGGCGGCGTCATGGCCGTGCTGTTCGCACTCACCTTCCGCTCGATGTTCTCGGGCAGCGAACCGGGCGAAGTCAAAAAACGCGGGCCGATCGGCATGTTCCTGCGCGTCTTCGACCGGGCCGTGGAATGGGTCACGGGCGGCTTCGTCGCCATCGTCAGCCGGATCGTCACCCGACGCCTGCTGACCATGCTCGTCATCGGAGCGTTCAGCTACGGCATCCTGCTGGTCAACCAGGTCCTCCCCGCCGGCTTCATTCCGCTCGAAGACCAGGGGGTCATCTACGGGATCATTCAGACCCCTCCGGGATCGACGCTCGAATACACCAACTCCAAGTCCCACGAGCTGCAGGCGATCTGCAAAGAGTTCGACGAAATCACGTCGGTCACCTCGCTGGCCGGCTACGAAATTCTGACGGAAGGCCGGGGTTCGAACGCCGGAACCTGCCTGATCAACCTGAAGCCCTGGGCCGAGCGCGAGCTGACGTCGAAAGAGATCATCGAGCGGCTGGAGAAAAAAGGACGCGAAATCTCCAACGTGAAGCTCGAGTTCTTTGAGCCTCCCGCCGTCCCCGGTTTCGGCGCCGCCGGCGGCTTCTCCCTCTGCCTGCTCGACAAGACGAACAGCGGCGACTACGACGCCTTCGGAAAGGTCACCCAGGATTTCCTGGCAACCCTGGAGAAACGTAAAGAGCTGAAGGGCATTTTCACCTTCTTCGCCAACAACTATCCGCAGTACGAAATCATCATCGACAACGACGTGGCCATGCAGAAAGGGGTGTCGATCGCCGACGCAATGGACAACCTCTCGATCGTGGTGGGCAGCACCTGGGAGCAGGGCTTTATTCGCTTCGGTCAATTCTACAAAGTCTACGTCCAGGCCTCCCCCGAGTTCCGACGGTACCCCTCGGATCTGGAGAACATGTTCGTCAAGAACCACGAAGGAGAAATGGTCCCCTACTCCGCGTTCATGAAAATCGAGAAGCGGCAGGGCATGAACGAAATCAACCGCTACAACCTGTATACGACCGCGATCATTCAGGGGGCTCCGGCCCCGGGCTACAGCAGCGGCCAGGCCATCGCGGCGATTCAGGAAATCGCCAAAGAAACGCTCCCCTACGGCTACGGCATCGGCTGGCAGGGCCTCTCCTACGACGAGGCCAACAAGGGGAACATGGCCATCTACATCTTCCTGATCGTCATCGTCTTCGTCTATCTCGTTCTGACCGGACAATATGAAAGCTTCCTGCTCCCCCTGGCGGTGATCATTTCGCTGCCGGTCGGTCTGTTCGGCTCGTTCCTGATGCTCAAGGGAATGGGACTGGCCAACGACGTCTACTGTCAGATCGGCCTCGTCATGCTGGTCGGCCTGCTGGGCAAGAACGCCATTCTGATCATCGAATTCGCCGTCCAGCGCCGCCACGAGGGCCTCAGCATCAAGGACGCAGCCATCGAAGGGGGAAAACTCCGATTCCGGCCGATCGTCATGACCTCCTTCGCCTTCATCGCCGGTCTGATTCCGCTGGTCCGCGCAACCGGTCCCGGCGCCATCGGCAACCGCACGATCGGCACGACCGCCGTCGGCGGTATGCTGATGGGAACATTGATCGGAGTCCTCGTAATTCCCGGCCTGTACTACCTGTTCGCCAAGATGTCCGACGGTCGCAAACTGATCCAGGACGAACATGATGCGCCGGTCACCGAAATCTTTGAGCGCCACGAGCCCGCTGAGCATTCCTGATCTCGCGAGCCGGGAGGATCGGTTGACGTTGCCGGGCGATCGCCCCGTGACCCGCCGGCGTGAAAGCAGACGGTTTTCGGAACCCGATCTCTTCCTCCGCCTCGCAGCCGCCTGACGTCTGCCGGGCGGCGGCGAAGACCGAGGGGATCGGATCTCGAACGCCTCGGCTTGGCCGCATCGGACTCCTCCAAGTGAGCCGAACGGCGAACGCCTGCGGAATCGGCAACCGGCGTCCGAGCTGGCCGCAGGGTGAGCCGTCCGTTGGAACCTTTCGCCGGGAAACCCCATTGACGATGCGGGCGGCCTGACTCAGGGATCTCTCGTTTGGGTGAGGCAGACATTCCAGTCTGTCTCCGATTCTTCAGCCGGCTGCTGCGGAGTGATTTCCAATGGCCCCGCGGATGATAGATCCCGCGGCGCAACCCCTATGGCATCCCCGCGGCCATACTCCCGCTCGCGGTCGCCCCCCATTTCTCGCCCACGGGCAAGGGCTGACAAGCCCGATCTCGTCAGGTCACGACCAGCCCTGCAGGCTGACGCTCAAGGAGCTGTCGAAGTTCGGTGGTGAGAAAACGGGCACTGTGGAGGCCGTAAGGATTTGTTCCGCCCCTTGATCCCCACAGAGGAGACGGAAGGAAGTTGCTCCGCTGCCGCGGGGGCGTTCGTCAGGGAAACGCGGGCTCCGCGCAGGACGGGTGGCTGGGGTCGGGCGTCTGCGACCGCCCCAGCGAATGCAGACTGGCTTCAACCCCGGGGGGGCTCGCCGACAACTCATTTTTTCCCAAACACAGAACCGGCGTGTTCCTCAGGAGCCACGACCGAAACAGAGTCCGTCCCAAGACGGACGGAGTGCAACCCCTGGGACAAAACACTCGCCGTGAGTCAGCTCGAGGCGGGGCCGGCTTGCAGTCCGATTCATCGCCCTCCCGGAGACCAACCGCGACGGCAGAACGAAAGCAAGAAGAGCAACTGACGTGTCCGCATCTCCACATCCTCCAGCTCATCGGCCCGCGATTCCGTCGCCGTCAGAGCGGTTCCTCCCAGCCCTTCGAGAAGCATTCTGCAGCAACGTCCGAATCCTTTCGAAACCGGATATGAATGCCCGTACAGAGCTTTTTCCCGAAGTGAGGGACCCTGAAGGGGTTGTAATGAAATTCTCCCACGGTCCCACAACGGGGCATTTTCCAGCAGTCCGAGGCCCTTTCTGCGGGAAAAATAGGCCAGATAGCGGCGACCGCGTGTAGCGGGCGACGTTTTTCTGCGGACTGGTTCGATTGTTCTGCCGATGAGGACTGAGCCGACTCCGACTCCGCCCATCCGCACGCAGCCCCATCCCGATCGACCGCAGGGTCGAGACATCGGGATTCCGCCAGCGCCGATGCCGCGTTAACGGAGCGCCGGCTCTCCGCAAATGGAGTGCGGGGAAGGGAAGTCTTCCGCCTTACGCTGAATGGCGACAGTCGAAGGTTGGTCAATGCGACAGCAAAATCCCTCCGCGCGGTCCTTGCGCGCCCGTCCCCCGCAGCGACTCGCAGCCGGCATGCTGGCCGGCATCGTGCTGCTGGCTCTGTCCGGATGCCGCACTCCCCAGCTTTACGGACCCGAACCGGGTCCCGTTCTGCCGGAGAACTTCAACGGGGCGACCAGCGCCGAGAACTCGGCCCACATCGGCCTCGCCGAGTTCTTCAACGAACCGGTCCTGACGCAACTGATCTCGGAAGGCCTGGCGCAGAACCAGGAGTTGAAGATCCGGAATCAGGAAGTCGAGATCGCCAGCAACGAAATCATGGCCCGTCGCGGTGCCTACCTCCCCTTCGTCACCGCCGGCGCCGGGGGCGGGTTCATGAAAGGGAGTCGCTACACTCCGCTGGGAGCCGCGGAGGACCAGCTCACTTATCCGGGCGACAGGCATTTTCCCAGCCCGGTGCCGAATGTCGGACTTTCCGCCAATCTCAACTGGCAGGTCGATATCTGGCGGCAGTTGCGCAATGCCCGGGACGCGGCGATGCAGCGCTATTGCGAAGCCATCGAGGCGCGAAACTACTTCATCACCCGGCTGGTGGCGGAAACCGCCGAAAACTACTACGAACTCGCCTCTCTCGATCAGCGCCTGATCTATCTGAATCAGACCATCGAGCTGCAGCAGAAAAGCCTCGAAGTCGCCAAATTTCAAAAGGAGGCGGCCCGCGGCACCGAGCTGGCTGTCGTGCGATTCCTGGCCGAAGTCCGCAAGAACGAAAGTCAGAGCCTGATCATCAAACAGAAGATGATCGAGGTTCAGAACCGCATCAACTTCCTCGTCGGTCGCTATCCGCAGCCCGTCGAACGCGAGTCCTGGGATTTCATCAAGCTCGACTCGCGCATCCTGAACGTCGGCGTCCCCGCACAACTCCTCCAGAACCGACGCGACATCCTCGCCGCCGAACGCGAGCTGGCCGCCACAGGGCTCGACGTCCTCGTCGCCAAGGCGAATTTCTATCCCCGCCTCGACATCACGGCGGGCGTCGGCTTCGAGGCCTTCAATCCCAGATACCTGTTCGATCCGGGCTCATTCGTCGCCAATGCGGCGGGCGGGCTCGTCGCGCCGCTGATCAACAAGCAGGCCATTCGGGCCGAATACCTCAACGCGAACGCCCGGCAGTTGCAGGCCGTCTACAACTATCAACGCACCGTCCTCAACGCCTTCACCGAAGTCGCCAACAGCGTCTCCAAAGTTGAAAACTACCGCCAGAGCGTCGCCATCAAGGGCGAACAGGTCCAGGCCCTGGAACGATCCGTCACCGTCGCCACCGACCTGTTCCAGGGGGCTCAGCCCGAAGTCGAATACATGGACGTCCTGTTCGCCCAGCGCGACCTCCTGGATGCCAGAACCGTCCTGATCGAAACCAAGCAGCAGCAGCTCTCCGCCATCGTCAACGCCTACCAGGCCCTCGGCGGCGGCTTGATGGCGAATTCCGAGGAGGAATTCGCCGGCTACTTCTCCGAGGACGTCATGACCGCCCCCGATCAGCAGCCCGTGCCGCCCGCTCCCGCGGAAGCTGCCGAGTTGCCCGTTCCAGGCGCGGACGTTCCGCCCCCGCCATCGGGCAAAGCCAAAATGTGAGTAAACTCTGCCGGATTCCGTTTCGAGACCGCCGACGCCCGGGCGGCTCCTCGCCCCGGCAGAGGCGACGCTTCAAGGCCACGGGTGCAGCGGCGGGCGGCAGAGTCACCGACGCAAAACCGGTGGATCCATCCGGAATCGAATTCGCGGGAGCCCCGCAGAGCCAGTCGAGACGAAACCGCGCGACCTCGCTCGCAGGTGTTCCGTTCCGCCGCTCCTTCGGGGCTGAAGACGCCGAATGACCGACACGGCGTCCGCCGACAGCTCGGGCGCCGGAAAAGCTCCCGCGCCGCCGCACGCTTGATCCGCAGGAACTCCGACCAGCCCCGCCGGCGAGATGCGATCTGTCGACAAGCGAGGACGGCGCCCGGAACCTACCAGCGCTCGACAGGTCCCGACGGCACCGGAATGTGCAGTTGCGGCAGTTCGCCCGAGCGGCTCCCCCGGCTGGGGCCGTGTTCGCGAATGGCCGCCAGGGCCTCTTCCACTTCCTCCCGCGTGGCCGCCGATTGAAACTGGTTCCGCAGCGGAGCCGAAACGAACATCGCCTTCAAGTACCAGTGGGCCATCTTGCGGAACATGCTGATGGCCCGGTCTTCGCCCCGCAGCTCAGCCAGGTAGCCGAATTGCCGCAGCATGAGGTTCAGCCGGTCATCGAAGCTGCCCGCGGGAGAGACTTCGCCGGTCTGTTCCCATTCGACGAGCTGCCGGAAAATCCACGGATTCGCCAGCGCGCCCCGGCCGATCGCAATCCCCTGACACCCGGTCTCCTGGAACATCCGCCGGGCGTCCGCCATCGTCCGGACGTCGCCGTTGCCGATGATCGGGATCCTGTCGACCGCCTCGACCACCTGCCGGATGCCGGTCCGGTCGACGACGCCCCGGAAGCCCTGTTCGCGGGTGCGACCGTGAATCGTCACCGCCGCCACGCCCGCCTGTTCAAACTCGCGGGCAAAACCCGGCGCGGTGAGCTGGGTGCTGTCCCACCCCAGCCGCATTTTGACCGTCACCGGAACGCGGGAGGCCTCGACGACGCCGCGGACCATGCGAAGCGTAGCGTCGGCCTGGCACATCAGGCTCGCCCCGGCCCCGCCGCCGGTGATCCGGGCCACCGGACAACCCATGTTGATATCGATCGAATCGACCCCCCGCTCGCACAGCAGCCGGGCGCAGTCGGACATGATCACCGGATCACCGCCAAAGATCTGCACCGCAAACGGCCGGTCTTCCGGGCAGGTTTCGATGAGCTGAAACGACTTGGCGCTGCCGTCGAGCAGCCCCCGCGCGCTCACCAGGTCGGTCGTCGCCAGGCCAACGCCCCCCAGCTCCCGGACAATCCGCCGAAACGGCAGATTGGTGAAACCGGCCAAGGGAGACAGAACGTACCGGCTGGCCAGCGTCAGGCGGCCATACGCCAGGGGTGGGCTTTTCGCAAGTTGTTGCCAAAAATCGGGTTGCATCACGTCCACGGCCAAGGATCTCGTCGGGTTCGAGCCCCAAGTGTAGCGACGGAGATAGCCGAAGGCCACGCCCTTCGCGGACGCGCAGCGTCCTCCCCATTCTTCTCCTCACTAACCACCAGCCACTATCCACCAGCCACTTTTCCCCCTTCCCTTCCGCCCCCCCACCCCATCTGCTATCCTTCCCGGCTCGTTCGGACATCGGACTTCGCGGTTTTTCAGGGAATTCACCAATCATGGCTGCCCGGCTCACCACCAAGCAGAAGCGGAACCGTCGCTGGAAGGTCAAGCGCCGTAAGATCCGCAAGCAGAAGTACGGCATTTGATCGCCGTCCGCTGCAATGCACTCCTGAACCCCGGTTTGACCGGGGTTCTTGCGTTTTCAGACGCCCCGGCGATGGTCCGCAGTTCCCGATTCGGGTACCCTGCCCCGATCAATTTCCACTGATCGGTCTGCACATCCGGGTCTCAACTCCATGCACGATGCCGCTCCCCCCTCCCCGGCGGAGGAAGCTCCTTCCGCCGGCGCAGGGTACGCCATGCCCCTCTTCTGGCTGTACCTCGCCTTCTACGCCGGCTTCATGATCCTCAGCGCCTTCCGCATCGACCTGATGGGACAGCCGGTCTTCGCCGGACTGAACCTCGCCATCGTCTACGGCCTGGGTCTCATCGGCGGCGCCGTGCTGATGGCCCTGCTCTACGCCGCCCTCAGCCACGGCCCGGCACGGGGAGGCCGTCAGTGATTCACGAAGCCTCCTTCACCGCGGTCGCCGTCTTCGCCGCCTTCGTCGCCCTCGTCCTCGGCCTCAGCTTCTGGCTCGGCTCCCGCAAGCAGACCGCCAGCTCCTACTTCGCCGCCCACGGCGAAATTCACTGGTTCGTCAACGGCGTCGCCTTCGCCGGAGACTACCTCTCCGCCGCGTCGTTCCTCGGCATCTGCGGGATGATCGCCTTCTACGGCTATGACGGCTTCCTGTATTCCATCGGCTATCTCGCCGGCTGGATCGTCGCCCTGTTCGTCATCGCCGAGCCCCTCAAACGCCTCGGCAAGTACACCTTCGCCGACGCCCTCAACCACAAGTTTCAGTCCCCGGCGATCAAAGTCGCCGCCGGTCTGAGCGCGCTCGTCGTCAGCATCTTCTACCTCATTCCGCAGATGGTCGGAGCCGGCGCCCTCGTCCAGCCCCTGCTCGGCTTCTCGCACGCGATCGGCGTCCTGACCGTCGGCGTGGTGGTGATCCTGATCGTCGTCACCGCCGGAATGGTCTCGACCACCTGGGTCCAGTTCATCAAGGGAGGCCTGCTGGTCTTTCTCTGCACCATTCTGACCGTGATGATCCTCCAGCGCGGCTTCAGCACGCAGGACGTCGACGACCCGCTCAAGTCCGGCCCCGCCCGCCGGACGCTCGCCGAAGTCCAGAAACCGGGCGACGAAATCCTCCCCCCCACCGGGACCTGGAAAGACAAGCCCTACCTCCGCATCAAGAACGCCGAAGGCCAGCTCTCCGTCTGGCGAATTCAGAATCCCGCCGAAGGCGCCCCGACCGGCGACACAGTCGTCTGGGCCGCCCAGACCCTCACCACGCAAAACGGCCAGAAGTTCGTCAATGGACTCCCCCAGGGGACTCTCGACGGTCAGGCCGATTTCTACCCCACCGGCCACGTCCTGAGCCTCGCCGGCGACCGCAAAACGACTGGCCCCCTCGGCCCGCTCCAGTTCTTCCGCGAGCTCGACACCGCCGAGCTGATCACCTGGGGCTCCGAAAAACTCAAAGACGACGACGGGGCCGAAACCACCGTCTATTATCCCAGAATCACCCGCGGCGCGGATGTCCTCCTCCCCGGCGGCAGCCCCACCTTCTCCGGCCTCCGCAGCGGCAAGCTGATGGACAAGCTCGACTTCCTCTCGCTCATGCTCGCTCTCTTCTGCGGCACCGCCTCCCTCCCTCACATCCTGATCCGCTACTACACCGTCAAAAATCAGGCCGCGGCCCGGCTCAGCACGGTCGTCGGAATCGCCAGCATCGGCTTCTTCTACGTGCTCACGCTCTATCTCGGCCTGGGAGCGATGGCCAGCGGCGCGCTCGACGTCACCAACTCGAACATGGCCGCCCCCCTCCTGGCCCGCAGCTTCGGCGAACTGCCCTTCGCCGTAATCTCCGCCGTCGCCTTCACGACGGTGCTCGGCACTGTCAGCGGACTGATCATGGCCGCCAGCGGCGCCGTCGCCCACGACCTGCTCGAACACGGCTTCGGCTGGAAGTTCAACGACCACGAAAAAGTCCGCTGCGGCAAGATCGCCGCGGTCGTCGTCGGCGTGCTGGCGATGATCCTCGGCATCCTCTTCAAGAACTTCAACGTCACCTTCCTGGTCGGCTGGGCCTTCAACATCGCCGCCTCGGCGAACCTGCCCGCCCTGATCATGCTGCTGTTCTGGAAGGGGACCACTCGCCAGGGCATCACGACGGCCATCCTGTTCGGGATGGCCTCCTCGCTGGGCTGGGTCATGCTCAGCGCCCAGGCTTTCAAAGATCTCTACGGCTACACCGCCGCCGAAGCCGCCCTCGCCGCCCCCGTCCCCTTCAGCCAGCCCGGCCTGGTGACCATTCCGCTGGGCTTCGTGGTGCTGGTCGTGGTCTCCCTCCTGACCCGCCCCCCCGTCGTTTCAAAGTAGGGTGACGTCGAGTCTTCGAGGCTCACCTCTGCCATACGGAACTCGGAGAAAATCACCCGACATTCGACGCAGCCTGAACCTGGAATTCACCGACGGGGGCATCGCCCCCCACAGGTTCCCTTCAGCGCCTCGCCGGCCATCACGCCCCGAAGACCGCCCCCAGTCCCAACCGAATTTTCCCGAAACGACAGACTTCCCCGGAGAGAAGAACCTGCCGCAGCGGTGCAATTCTGCGTTGGGAATTCCCCGCGTTGTCCGAGAACGCCCGTCGCAGAATGCGACGTTGCCACTTCGCACGAAGGCCGCCAGCGCAGAAACTCGCGCCCGGTCCCCCCAGGCGCGAGTCTCGACAACGTCCCCACTGCTCTCGCGCCAGAACGCGAAAGCTCGCTCTCTCCGCTCAGACGGACGGCCGTGCGACTAATTGTTCGGCGTCGGACTCGGCTCGGGAGCCTCCGCAGGCGGCGCGGGTGGCACCGGAGCAGTTCCGTCCGCCGGCGCCGGGGCGGAAGCCCCCTCGAACGCCCCCTGCGGCGCATACCCGGACGACTGCTGGTACGGTTGCCCATCCGTCGTCTGCACCGGACAGGCATAGCCCGTCGTCGCGGCGGTCCCGGCGTAGCCGCCATTGGAGTAATGGCCTGTCGTGTAACCGCCGCGACAGCAACGGCGAGCGCGTCGCCAGCCCGCCTCCGAGTCCTCGGGAACGGCGATCAGCGCCAGAGCCAACCCAGCCAGACAAGCGGTTCGGATTCCAGACATCTCCATCTCCTTCAAATCGGCCTGGCCCGCAGGCAAGCAGCGACGTCACCGGCTGCGCCACGCGCAGGGGCGTCGCTGCGAGTGACGAGGTAAGCAACCGACGTGCCAGTCAGACTCCGCCATCCGCAAGCCTCCCCTGCACAAAGACCCCGCCAGTCCTGATCTCTCCGGCAGCAGACTGTCGCGTCTCACACCCGATCGGTCACATCTCGACCAGCCTGTCCGACAATGATCGACAGATCCGGACATGAAGGATTTCGCATGAGTGACCCGGTTTCGACGGCTCCGACCTTACGGAGTCGACAACTACTTCCGCAGGCTCCAATAGACCTTCCCCCCGTCGTTCGCCGGGTCCATCCGCTGACGGGGCGGGGCCGAGTCGTGCTTGAGCAACCCGCCAATGTCGTACAGCAGCGGCTCCGCCGCGGCAAAATAGCCGTGCCCCAGCAGCTCCACGTTAAAATTCGGCACCGCGATCGTGTCGACGCCGTCGGCGATCGTATACGGCTGGAAATACCCCGCCCGCGGCGCATCGTGCAGGACCGACGACGCAAAGACCGCTTTGTCCCCGTCCGAACAGTACAGCGTCGTTCGGGCGCCGAACGCGCGATACACGTGCGCCAGATCGAGAAACACATCCCGATCCACGTCGGGCGCCGCCAGAATGATCTGCCCGAACTTCACCTTTCCGCGCGACTGCGCGTCCCCGGCAATCCGCTGCAGAGCCCGCAGCAACCCCCGGTTCCCCATGCTGTGCGCAATCACGTGGACCGTCTCCGCCCCGCATTTCGCCGTGAAGTCGATCAGGAAGTTCGCAATCGCCTGCTCGCTCGCCTCGATCGTCGCTTCATCCGCGGCGTACGCCCGAACCTTCCCCTGCGACGGCCAACTGAAAAACGCCGTCGCTCCGGGAACCCCCAGGTCATACCCGATCTGCGCCGCCCGGATCGCCGCCTCGTCGAACTCGACGTTGAATCCGTGCAGAAACACCACCGCCTGCGGCTTCGCCCCGCTCGCCCGCGCCTCCTGCATGACCGCCTGCAGACCCGCATAAAACTTGTCGGCCGGCTGCCGCTCGATCCCCACCACCTTCAAAGCGTCGTCTTCAAAGTTCAGCCGCCACAGCTTCTGCCAGAACGACGAGGCCACTTCCCCATACCGATGTCCCTTCGGCACGTGCACCCACATCTGACCCAGCGTCGTTTCCACGCTCCGCTCGTAGCCGAACGACTTGCCCCCCGCCAGCGGTTTCCGATTCGTCCCGAACCACACGGGAAAGTCCACCCCCGTCGCCGTCCCCCGCGACCCCGCCCCCACCACCTGCGGTCCAAAGCCATAACCGGATTCGAACGGATATTGCTGTTGCTGCTGTTGCTGCTGCTGCCCGGACGACGGCCACGACCGAGGAATCTCTTGCTGCTGCTGTTGCTGTTGCTGCTGCTGTCCAGGCGGAGGCCACGACCGGGAGATGTCTTGCTGTTGCTGTTGCTGCTGTTGTCTCTGCTGCAGCTCCTGCAAAGCCCGCTGCTCCCGCTCCTGTCGCAATCGCCGCCCCTCGTTCTCGTCCAGATCCGCCAGCAGGACATTCACTTCCTGCTCGATCCGATCCCCCGCGGCGTCCTTCGCCGCCAGCCGCTGCAGAATCCACTGCCGCACCTCCATCGCCCGCGCCCGATCCCCGGCGGCGACGGCCGCTTTGAGTTCCGCCAGCAGCGCATGCAACGTCGTCTCATCGCTCTCAGTCATGGTCGCCTCCACAGGACCGGCAGGTCCGGCCGATTCCATTGCTGCGCATCGAAAGCCTCAGCGCCCCCCGCCAGGCCCCTGCGTGTGCAGTGCACCATTGTCCCGCTAACAATGCTCTCCCCGCAACCCCTGAAAACTCGGACCGGCATGACGCCGCAGCAGTTCATCGCCAGAGGGAAGCCGGTCGCGCTCACGGAGCATTCTGCCGGTCAGCCGCATTCTCTGGACCGCTCCAACCTGCTCGGGCCGCCGAAGCCCTGCGGCCCATCGAGCCGGTTTTCACCGCCGCCGCCAGCCAGTACACTCGGCACGCTCGATCACCACTGGAGGTTCGCCCGCTGTGCCGGCCGAAATCCGTCCCCTCTTCCGCCCCGACGCCATCCGCCCGCATCACACCGCCTTCGTCCTGCCGCCCCACGCCGAGGCCGACCGGGCCAAGCTGCAGCACTGGCGGAAGCTGATCGAATCCGGCAAGGCCGATCAGCTCAACGAAACGAAACTCCTTCCCGATTTTCTGACCGACATTTTCGGCGAACTGCTGGGCTACACCGGCCCCGCGAGCGGCGGCGACCGCTACACGATTTCCCGCGAGGAGAACGTGGCCGTCGATGGCAAAGTCGCCGACGCCGTCCTGGGCGACTTCACCCCCGCTGGCCAGCGGTTCGTCGTCGCCGTCGAAGGCAAAGGCACGAAGGACCCGCTCGACCGCCCGTTTGCCGGCCGGAAGAAGTCCGCCGTCGACCAGGCCCTCGGCTACGCGGTCAATCTGAAATGCGACTGGTACATCGTCACGTCGATGCGACAGACCCGCCTCTATCACAAGGGGGCCGACCAGTCGACCTACGAAGTCTTCAACACCGTCGACCTGGCGACCGACGAGCACCAGCTCCGCAAGTTCGTGTTCCTGCTGGGAGCCGAGCGGGTCGTGAACGCCGGGGGCTTCTGCCATCTGCCCGAGCTGCTCAAATCGTCCGAGAAGATCGGCCGCGAACTCATGGGCACGTGTTACGAAAGTCCGCGGAAAGAAGAATCCTCTCAGCGCCGCTGGTCCGAAGGCTCTTCGCGACGAATACGACCGGACCATCGAACCCGTCCGCCAACGGGCCGCCGAGGCCGCCGGGCTCGAACGCCAGATCAGCGACGCCGTCAACGAAGCCTACGGCCTGACGCCCGAGGAAATCGCCCTGATGTGGGAGACTGCACCGCCACGCATGCCGCTCGCCAGACCGTGAAGCCCCACCTCTTTCAGCCCCAACGGGGCGACAGGCTGTAGCCACGGGTGGAGCGGCGGACGGCGCAGCCGACCGACGCGCAACCCGTGGAGCACGTGCCCCACCCAACCTCCTGAGCCCCAACGGGGCGACAGAACCTTCCCCGCGCCTGCGACGTCGATCGGAATCTCTGTCGCCCCTCCGAGGCTCGGTCTCGCGCGTACCGCCTGAATCCCACGGGTTCCACTCCGCCCGCCTGACGGCGGTCTCCGTTTCACCCGTGGCTACAACCTGTCGCCCCTTCGGGGCTGGGAATCCTTTTCCGCAACCCGTGCGTCATGTGTTCCGATGCGGAATGGAAATCTGACTTGAAGACCTCTCCTGTATACAATTCTGTGTATATCGTATCTTCTGAATATTCTCGCGGCCTGTTTGTCGCGTCGTGGTCCGCATTTTTTCAGAGGCGAATGGAATTCTGATGTCCGGCACGTATTCGCAACTGCTGCTGCACGCAGTTTTCAGTACGAAACACCGCGAACCCTGGCTTACCGACGAAATTGTTCGAAGGCTCTATCCGTACATGGCGGGCGTCATTCAGGCCGAGAGGGGCATCCTGTACGACATCGGCGGCATTGAAGATCACGTCCATTTGTACTTCCGCTGGCGGACCGACGACTCAATCGCCAATCTGCTTCGCACCGTGAAGGCCAATTCGTCCGGCTGGATTCACAAGAACTGGCCCGCACTTCGGACCTTCGCGTGGCAGGAAGGCTACGGCGTTTTCTCGGTGAGCAAATCGCAGGAGCAAGCCGTCAAGTCGTACATCGCCAGGCAGCATGAGCATCACCAGCAGACAGACTTCCAATCGGAGTTCCTGAAAATGCTTCGTGCTCACGACGTGGAATTCGACGAACGTTACGTCTTTGACTGACGTCGCTCACGCCCCACATCTTCAACCCCAACGGGGCGACAGGCTGTAGCCACGGGTGGAGCGGCGGACGGCGCAGCCGACCGACGCACAACCCGTGGAACACGTGCCCCCCGAACCTCCTGAGCCCCGGAGGGGCGACAGAACCTTTCCCGACGCCCCGCTACTCCGCCTCCGAGTCTGACACCGTTTCCGGCGACGTGACCCAGTTCAGGATCACGGGGTAGTCCGCACGGTCATAGCTCACCACGTGAGCGTGCCGGCGACCGTGCGCCCGACGGTGCTTCTCCTGGTCTTCGTTTTCCTCCGCACAGACCGGCGTCACCGCGCTCAGCACCATCAGGTGCGCCATACCGACCCCGAACAGGCTTCGCAAAGAATTCATCGCAGACCCTTTCTTCCTCAAGCGAAACTCTGGCCGTTCCGGCGAACCGCGTTCGTCGCATTCCCGCCACTGGGAATCACAGCCCCGTCCTTGGGAATTACGGCATTTCCCTCCGACGCTTCCAGAGGAGTTGCGGCCCCCTTTCAACAATGCCAGCGAACTGCCGGTTCGCCGCTTACGTTTCCGCAAACTCCGCTCGAACCTTTCGGGAACTTGATCCCACGGACGCGAGAGACGACCGGCTGGCAGCCCTCATGTTCCGGGTTCTATGGCACCGTCCGGGAACCAGCTCCGCGGAACTCCGCCTTGCCTCATCGCGACCTCCAGACCGTCCCCTGCAGGCGACGCCAGACGCAAAACACACCCGTCACGGACTCGCAGCACGCCCCACAAATCCCCTCCCCCCCATCGCCGCCGAATGCGATATCCACGCCTAACCCATCTCTAAGTCGGCAGCCGGGCCGCGTGTGGCGGCCGCCGCCGCATGTGGCATCCACGCCTAACCCATCTCTAAGTCGGCAGCCGAGCCGCGTGTGGCGGCCGCCGCCGCATGCGGCATCCACGTCTAACCCATCTCTAAGTCGGCAGCCGAGCCGCGTGTGGCGGCCGCCGCCGAATGTGGCATCCACGCCCAACCCATCTCTGAGTCGGCAGCCGGGCCGCGTCAGGCGGCCACTCACGTCGGCCCATCCGGTGTGCTACAATTCCTCTTCGTTGCTTTTGTCATGCACTTACGTTCCGATCCGGGCCGGTCATGGGCGTTCCGAATCCCCCCGATGCAGCGAATTCCCGTCAGCCGGCGGACGGTCCGGGGCCGGAAATCGAGGCGCTGGTCGATCGGATCATCGCCGGGGACCGGGCCGCTCTGGCCCAGATGTTTACGATTTACCGTCCCCGGCTGTGGCGGATGGTCAATTTCCGGCTCCATCCCAAGCTGCGGGGACGGGTCGACCCGGACGACGTTCTGCAGGATGCCTGGCTGCGGGCGGTCGATCGCATCGGACACTTCTTCGCGGACGCATCTCGCTCGCCGTTCGTCTGGTTCCGGATCGTCGTCAGTCAGACGCTGATCGAGGTCCACCGGCGGCATCTGGGGGCGGACAAGCGGAGTGCCGCCCGGGAGCTGTCGATCAACGGCCGGTGGAATGCGGAGTCGACGTCGTCGTCGCTGGCGTTTCATCTGATGGGAAACCTGACGTCGCCGAGCAGTGCGTTTGTCCGGGCGGAGACGGCGGGGCAGGTGGACGCGGTGATCCAGACGATGGACGCGATCGACCGGGAAGTGCTGGCGCTCCGGCACTTCGAGCACCTGACGAACAGCGAGACCGCGCTGGTGCTGGAGATGTCCGAGCAGGCGGCGAGCGCCCGGTACGTGCGGGCGCTGCAGAAGCTCAAGAAAATCCTGCAGGTCATGCCGGGCCTGACCCCCGACCAGTCTTCGAAGAATTGACCGCTGAAAAGGAAGTTGTTCCGCCGCCGGGATGCCGAGGACGCGGAACCAGTGAAGAAGCTCAAGTGTCGAAGGGCGAAGTCCCGTACGATGGACGTCCACGTCCGTCGTATTTGAAGGCGTTGTGGCCCGACCGAAAAGGCCGACGGACGTGGACGTCCGTCGTACGATGAGACGGAATTCGATGTCTGCTGCCGAGCAGCCTCAGTCGCCCGACCCCCCTGACGAAGCCACGCTGGTCGGGTTTCCGGTGCGGCACGATGCGCAGCACGTGGCCGCTCAGGAAGTGGTCGACGTCGCCGTCAGCCGGTTTGCGGAAGACGTCCGGCTGGGGCGATCCCCGTCGGTCGCCGACTATCTGCGGCAATACCCGCAGCACGCCGAGGAGCTGGGGGAACTGCTGCCGCTGATCGCGTCGCTGGAGCGCTGGAGCGTCGACAAGGAGATCGAGTGCGTCCGGAGCAATTTTCCGGAGGACTTCAGCAACCGGCAGCTCGGCGAGTACCGGGTGGTGCGGGAGATCGGCCGGGGGGGCATGGGGGTGGTGTTCGAGGCGGCCCACATCAAGACGGGGGCGCCGGTGGCGGTGAAGCTGCTGCCGTTCCGGTTCGTGGCCGATCTCCCCCGTCGTCAGGCCCAGTTTCTGCGGGAGGCGGAAACGATCGCGAGCCTGCATCACCGGAACATCGTGCCGGTGTTCGCGTTCGGACATCACGAAGGGTACTGCTATTACGTGATGCAGTACGTCGAAGGGGTGAATCTCGACTGGGTGATCAAGCGGCTGCTCGCCAAGGACGATCTGCTGCGGGTCTACGAGATCCTGCAGGTGGCCCGCGGCGACGACGAGCCGGGCGCGGCGAAGAGCCGACGCCACAAGCGCGGAGTCGGACGCGATTCGTGGACGGCGTTTGCCAAGATCGGCGTGCAAGTGGCCCACGCGCTGTCGCATGCGCATGGCGCCGGCGTGCTGCACAACGACATCAAGCCGGCGAATCTGCTGCTGGATTCGACCGGCCGGGTGATCATCACCGACTTCGGCGTCGGACTGCGGCTGGAGAACGAATTGACCGGCGAAACGGACCACGGCACCGGGACGCTCCGTTACATGGCCCCGGAGCGGTTCTACGGAAAATCGGATCCGCGGAGCGACGTGTATGCGCTGGGGGCGACGCTGTACGAACTGCTGACCCTGACCCCCGTTTACGAGGCCCGCGAGCGGAGCGAACTGGTGAACCTGGTGCTCCAGTCGCAGCCAAAGCCCCTGCGGCAGGTGAATCCGCAGATTCCGGTCCCGCTGGAGACGATCGTGCTGAAGGCCCTCTCGCGCGATCCGTCGGAACGCTACCCGACGGCCAAGGCGATGGCGGGCGAGCTGCTGCGCTTCATCAACGGCCGCCCCATCCTGACGCGCCGTCCAAGTCGACTGCGCGAGGCGCTCGGCCGCGTATTTCGGGCGTTGAGTCCGCAGAATCGGGCGCTGAAGCGGCGGAAGAAAGATTGACAACTTCCTGGGAACGAAAGCACCCGCATCGATCCTGAAACTGTGCTTCTCGGCCTTGTCCCCTCTCCCGCATTCTGATGTGGGAGAGGGCCAGGGTGAGGGTCTTCAGAAGTGTCGGGGTGTCGTCCACGGAGAACAGTCGGCCCTCACCCGGTCACACTCCCGCCGAACACGGCGCACAAGGGGATCGGAGGCGCGCCATGAGCGTGGCCGGCGATTCAGCGATTGCCCCAGCCTCCCAGTCACCTCCCCTTCTCTGCAAACTCCTCGTCGCACTGCGCCTCCGCGAGAAATCTTCCAATCCCCCTGTTGACGGCGAACGGGACTCCGCGTTTCACCGTAGGACGGAGCGAAAACAGGCTCGCTCCCAGCTTGCGGGCCACTCCGGCCCGCGCCCTGTTGGGGAGATCCTCTCATGCGATCGTGGAACTTTTCGTGCAGTCCCTGGGTCCGCCGGGGGCTGGCCGCGGCATCAGCCCTGCTGCTGACGCTGGCCGCCATCCCGGCCAGCGCGCAGTCCGCCGGGGGCGGCATGTGCGCCGGTGGAGGGGGCGGAGCGGGTGGCAGTGCGGGCGGCGCAGCCGGCGGAAACGGAAGCGTCGGCGGCAGTTCCAGTGGCGGAACTTCGTCCGCAGGGTTGATGCAGGGGCTGATGTTTGCCAATCAGTTGCAGCAGAACCGGCAGCAGCAGATGCAGCGGGAAATGCAGCAACAGCACCGGCTGCAGCAGCAGCTTGCGCCGCTCCTGCAGGCCCAGGCAAAGCAGGCCCTGGCCGATCGGCAGGCGCAGGAAGAGCGCCGCAAGGCCGCCCGGGCCAACCGGTTCCGCCGTGAGGCAGCCGGACGGACGACGACTGCGTCGTCCGAGTCCGTCACGCCACCCAGCCAGGAACAACAGGCGGAAGCCAAGCTGCGGCTGGCTCGCAAGCTGCTGGAGGCCGACCGCACCGACGCGGCCCGCGCATCGCTGCAGCAGCTCGTTTCCGACTACAAGTCGACAGAGGCCGCCGGGGCCGCCCGGAAGCTCCTCTCCTCGCTGTAGGAAGGAGTCCTGCAGTCGCGCACTGCCGGCAGGAGGCGGGCAGTGCGTCGGATTGCTCCGGTCGCTTCACGCAGACTTGGCCGGGTCGCGGGACTGCGGTTTCGACGACGGAGACTTCTCCGTCGCACCCAGCCCCACGTACTTCTCGGCGAGCTGCGACATGCGCTTCTTCGCGTATTTGAGCATCCACTTCGCCCAGGCGAACTCGGTCGCGAGAATCGCCAGCCCGCCGAAAATAGCCAGCCAGCCCGGTCCGGGAAGGACCAGCATCGCCACGCCGGCGAGGATCACGGTCGTACCGATCACGGCGACGACAATCTTCCGCGCCTGAGCCCAGAACCAGATGGCCCACGGCAGCGGCAGCACGGTATGGACCTCGTGGGCCACGGCGGGCGGATCGGCCGCCGGCGGCGCGTCTCCCGCTTCTTCCTTCGGATGCTCCGTCACCGATCTGTCCTCTCCCGCCGCAAATCCTGACGTAACCACATTGATGCAAACAGGTTATCAGGTCAATCGAGTCGTGCCCATTCCGGCGAATCGACCGGTTCCGCCGGCTCCTCGGCGTCGATAATCCGCCACCCTTCCGGTTGGCTGCAATGCCGCGGTCTCCTGAGGTACAATCCGGCCGCTTGATCGGTAACGGCCCCCTGTTCTTCTGAAGATCTGCCATGCATCACGATCTGTTTCGACTCGACGGCGAAGTCGCCGTCGTCATTGGCGGCACCGGCGCGCTGGGAGGCGGCATGGCCGACGCCCTGGCGGCCGCGGGAGCCAGGGTGGCCGTCGTCGGCCGCAGCGCCGAACGGGGCCAGCAGCGCGTCGACGCCATCCAGGCGGCGGGCGGAACCGCGATGTTCCAGCCCGCCGACGCCATGAGCAAGGACTCGCTCGTCGCCGCCCGCGACGCGATCCAGGCCCAGCTCGGCCCCGTCACAATCCTCGTCAACGCGGCCGGCGGCAACAAACCCGAAGCCACGCTCCCCCCCGGCGCCGACTTCTGCAAGCTCCCCGTCGCCGCCTGGAACGAGGTCTTCGACCTCAACCTGGCCGGCGGCGTGCTGCTCCCCTCGCAGGTCTTCGGCGAATCGATGGTCGCCGCCGGCAAGGGCAGCATCATCAATATCGCCTCCATGTCCGGAATGATCCCGCTGTCGCGCGTGGTGGCCTACTCCGCCGCCAAGGCGGCGGTGATCAACCTGACCATGTTCCTCGCCCGCGAATGGGCGACCAAAGGCGTCCGGGTCAACGCGATCAGCCCAGGCTTCTTCCCCGCCGAGCAGAACCGGAAGCTGCTGTTCAACGAAGACGGCGGCTATTCGGACCGGGGCAAGCAGATCATCGGGCATACGCCGATGGCCCGCTTCGGCAAGCCGGAAGAACTCGCCGGCGCCGTCGTCTGGCTCGCCGCTCCGAAGGCGGCCTCGTTCGTGACAGGCCAGAACATCGTCGTCGACGGCGGCTTCTCGTCGGTCACGATCTGAATCGTTGAGGGTTGAGGGTTGAGCGTCGAGAAAGACACGCCGCGTTCTTCGTTCTGCTCCTCACTAGCCACCAGCCACTAATCACTAACCACTCTCTTCAGGATTCCCCCATGTCTGCCTTGAATGTTCGTCAGGATGCCTGCCAGTTGGATCTGCTCTCACTCGGCGCTCTCGTCCACCGGCTCGATCCGGGGATTATTCCGTTCCGCAAAGCCCGCTCGTTCGATATTCACGTCTCCGGCGGCGAATACAACGTCGCCGCCAACCTTTCCGACTGCTTCGGCCTCAAAACCGGCATCGCCACCGCCATGGTCGACTACGGCATCGGCGAAATGGTCCAGGCCAAGGTCCGCGAGATGGGCGTCACGCCCTTCTACAAGTGGTTCAAGCACGACGGCGTCCGCGGACCGAACATCGCCACGGTTTACAGCGACCGCGGGCTGGGAGTGCGGCCGCCGGTCGTCTTCTACAACCGAGCCAACGAAGCCGGCGCCATGCTCAAGCCGGGCGACTTCGACTGGGCGAAGATCTTCGGCGGAGGGGTGAAGTGGTTCCACTCCGGCGGGATCTTCGCCGCGCTCTCCGAAACGACCTCGCAGGTCATCATCGAAGGGATGCAGGCCGCCAAGGCCAGCGGCGCCATTACCTCCTTCGACCTCAACTACCGGGCCAAGCTCTGGGCCTCGGTCGGCGGCGACAAAAAGGGCCAGGAAGTCATCGGCAATATCGTGAAGCACGTCGACTGCCTGGTGGGGAACGAAGAAGACCTCCAGAAGGGTCTCGGCCTGGAAGGCCAGGACGTCGAGCACGCCTCCAAACTCGACCCCGAGAACTTCTTCAAGCTGATCGAGCAGGTGGTGCAGAAGCACCCGCACATCAAGATGGTCGCGACGACGCTGCGGGAAGTCCATTCGACCAACCGCCACGACTGGGCCGCAGTCGTCTGGCTCAACGGCCAGAAGTACGTCAGCCCGACGGCCCAGCTCGACGTGGTCGACCGCATCGGCGGCGGCGACGGCTTCGCCGCCGGCCTGATCTACGGCCTGCTGACCGGCAAGGAACCGGAACAGGCGCTGCGACTCGGCTGGGCCCACGGCGCCCTGCTGACCACCTTCCCCGGCGACGTCACCATGGCGAAACTGCCGGAAGTCGAAGCGTTTGCCAAGGGAGGCTCGGCGCGCGTGCAGCGGTAGAGTGCACGTTGAGCGTTGAGGGTTGAGAGAAAGCCGCCGGGAGACCTTTGTGAGAGGGTTTTCCGGCGGCTTTTTTATTGGAGGAAGAGGCCGTGCAAAATGAAAAGTGAAAAATGCAAAGTGCAAAGTGGGGGAGGGTGAGTGTGACAGAGGACGGATGGGAAAGTGATCGCGGCTCATTACGAACGATGGTCGCCCTGACGCAACCCAAGCTCCTGCACTAATGGCCAGAATGCGTTGGTAACTGCGCCCGCCATGAACGTCTCGCGATGGGGAGAGTCGCCATTGATGGTCCACATAACAGACTTCCAGGCGGCTCTGAGCCCCGAAGGGGCGACGGGCTGTAGCCACGGGTGGAGCGCAGTCCGCCGTCAGGCGGACGGAGTGCAACCCGTGGGACGACGCGCCCTCCGCGCGCAATCACCCCGGAGGGGCAACGGAACGTCTTGCACAACGCGTGCGTCGCGGTCTTCCTCCGCCCCTGCCGGGGCGGTGTGTCGTGAGGTGCCGTGGTCCACGGGTTGCGCTTCGTCCGCCTGTTGGCGGACTGCGCTCCACCCGTGGCTACAGCCCTGCGCCCCGTTGGGGCTGAGAACAATAGCCGGCCTTGCGGCCTTCCTCAATCGAACACATATCGTTCGTCGAATTCCACGTCGTGGGCGCGGAGCAATCTCAGGAACTCCGATTTGAAATCTGTGTTCTGGGGCTGGGGCCACGGGTTGCGCTCCGTCCGCCTGTTGGCGGACTGCGCTCCACCCGTGGCTACAGCCCTGCGCCCCGTTGGGGCTGAGAACAATGGCCGGCCTTGCGGCCTTCCTCAATCGAACACATACCGTTCGTCGAATTCCACGTCGTGGGCGCGGAGCAATCTCAGGAATTCCGATTTGAAGTCTGTCCGCTGGTGATGCTCACGCTGGCTGGCGATGTACGACTTAATGACCGGTTCCTGCGACTTGCTCACGGAAAACACGCCGTACCCTTCCTGCCAGGCGAAGTCTTTCAGAGCCGGGAATGTCTCGTGGATCCATCCGGAGGACTGCGATTTGAGGTTTCGCATCAGGTTGGACACCGATTCATCGGGCCTCCAGCGCCAGTAGAGATGGACGTGATCCTCAACGCCGCCGATGTCGTACAGGAGTCCCTTCTCGCCTCGAATGACGCCGGCGAGATAGGGATACAACCGCCCGGCGACCTCCGAGGAGATCCAGGGCCTGCGATGTTTTGTGCTGAAGACGCCGTGGAGCAGAAGTTGCGAATAAGTGCCGGACATGGAATCTCCTTCGCCGGATCAGAGGGACAGTACCAACACCGCAGAGAATATTAGTGTACTACGCAGACGTGGGTTCCGTCTCTGAATTCCGCCTGACAAACGAGTGATGCCTTCAGCCCCGAAGGGGCGACGGGCTGTCGCCACGGGTGGAGCGGCGGAAGGCGAAGCCGACCGACTCGCAACCCGTGGTCCACGTTATGCCGGACGTGTTGCCCCGGAGGGGCAACGGAACGTCGCGCGGCTCGGGTGCGTCGCGATGTTCCTCCGCCCCTGCCGGGGCGGTGTGGTGTGCCGTCCCGTGGTCCACGGGTTGCGCTTCGTCCGCCTGTTGGCGGACTGCGCTCCACCCGTGGCTACAGCCCTGCGCCCCGTTGGGGCGGAAGAGACTGAATGTGAATTCGATTGCCTGGTCACAGCGTTGCGTCGCCCTTGCCATTGAGTCTAGGGAGGTGCCCCCGCCTTCAGCCCCGAAGGGGCGACGGGCTGTCGCCACGGGTGGAGCGGCGGGAGGCGAAGCCGACCGACGCGCAACCCGTGGTCCGGACCATGCCCCGTGCCCCAAGTCTCCACGGCGCAAATTGCCCCGGAGGGGCAACGGAACGCCGCACGTGCCGCGGAATCGCAACCTGCCGCCGCCCCGGCCGTGGTGGCCCGGTACGCCTACGGCGCAGCCGGAGTCGGGCACGGCTTTCCATCGGCGGGCGATGGCGATTGATTCTGAACGAGCTCCGTGGGCAGAATCCGAATCGCCAGAACCCGATCATTGAAGGCGTTGAAATCATCCGCCGCCGTCTGGGCCTGCTCCTGCAGCTTTGCGATTGCATCGGGAATGTTCGCTGTGCTCTTGATTTCAGCGAGCAAATCCGTCAGTTGCGTCCGCCAATTGCCAATTTCCGTTGCGATCGACTGCAACTCCCCCTGAACCTTGCTTGGGGGCTGGGGCTGGATCTTGAGCGCCGCCTCCAGAAACTTCTGCAGGCTCTCGAAGGAATCCAAGGACTTTTTGAGCGACTTCTCATTGACCGCCAGCAGATCTCCCCGCGAACCGAGTTGACTCAGGCCGTCCACGTCGGTGAGCAGCAGCGAACGACTCACGAGCCCTTCCGGCTTGAAGGTGGCGGTTAGTTTAAAGTTGGTTTTCAGATCTGCACCGGAGGGGATCCCCTCAATCGCTGTAATCGTGGAAGAAGAAATCGCCCAGCCGATCGGCGTCGAGGCCCGCAGCGCTGCTTCGAGTGCCTTGCACTCGATCAATGTTTTGCTGCTGACCTGCATGCTGTACGTCCAGGACGGTCGGTAAAACAGATACCCGGCGCTGATCCCTGCGAGATCGTACTGGGCCGACATTTTGGCGCCGCTCACCCGGGTCTCGCCGCCCAGCGGCCCATTCACAACAGTTGTCCCGGCGACCAGCAGAGCCGATTGCTTGCTTGAGAGGGGCAACAGCTCGGACCAGTCCATACCGGCACCCGTGTCGATGCGCGACGGCGGCTTTGTCTGAAGAAAGGCCAGCGCTTTCCGGGCCGACGCGGCTTCCTTCACCCCGACCGACAGGTTCAGCTTCGTCTTTGAAACATCGGCCGGCGGGTCTCCGTTCGGCGGGATGACGAGGTCCGTCAATCGGACGCCAAAGGTCAGCGCGAGAGTCTGATTGGTTTTGCCCGACAGCGTGAGACGTCCGCCGGTCTTCAAACCTCCGGCGGGAACTGTCGTATCGATCTTCGTATCGGCATCAAGCTGGACCTGCAGCGACATTCCTTCGGGCCATGTGACCCCCGTCTGATTGGTAATTGTTACGGCGGCCCACACATCGGCGTCGCGATCTCCCAGTACGGGTTCAGGCGCCATGTCGGGCGGAGTCACCTTTAGAAACGTCTCGCGCAGTTCGACGCCAGGATTCGTTATGGTCATCTCCAGGAGCGTCTCGCGTCCCTGCGCCCCGCCGGCCGCCGAAACCTCCACGGAAACGTCGGTCGCTGACTCTTCGACGAAGGTTCTGACGGACTGGCGCGGCGGAGGCGCGGCGACCGCCGGGGCTGTTGCGGTCGCCTTTTCGAGCAGCCTGAAGCTCGCCTTACCGGCAACGTCGGTCCCGAAGGCCGGCTTGGGAAACACGAGTTTCAGGGAGAGTCCGGGCTGCGGCGGGACCGCAACCTGCATGACTTGCTTCGTGGACGACACAACGACCGATGGAATCTGCGGCGCTGCCGGCTCCCCGTCGGCGGACTGCACTGGACTTGGCATTACTGCCATACACGTCAGTATCATTACGCACCGTATTTGCCAAGCAAAACCTGTCACGTTTCCGACCCCGAATGGTGACGATGCTCCGGTGACACGCCGATCGGCGCGCAATCCCGTTCAGAAGCATTTTGTCGACCATCCATGAGTATTGTCGATTGTGAAGTGCGTAATCTGTGACGATTCGTCCGGAAGAATGTGCAATCTTGTCGACTGCACCGAAAAACTGGCTGCTGTCCACCAAAATGCGCGTTCAGAGTGGCCCGGCGAGACGATCCTTTTTGTGCAGTACGGCCATGGTCGGCCGGGGAGAGACGCGGCGCGGCGGCGGATTCCGCTGCACACCAGGGAGGGTTGTGAGATGAAACGGGCCACAGGACTGGGTTGGCCGCTGGCGGCCGGCGGAATTGTGATGCTGGCGGCGCTGCTCGCGCCCGACGTGACGGCGGGACCGTTCCGGAATCCGTGGCGGACGACGACGTCGGTCGAACGGCTGGCGAAGCAGCTCGATCACGTAGAACGGTCGCTCCAGTATTACGGACGAGTCACGGTGAAAGCGCCGGACGTCTGGGGCCAGGCCCGCCTGACGGCCTTCCGCCAGGAATTCGAGCGGGAGATGGCCAAGCAGCTCACGCAGTTCCCGGAGGGGAGCGTCCAGGCCAACATCGCCGTGACAGACCAGGCGTTTCTGTCGGAGGCGATTGCTCTCGGAATGGCGAGCAAGACTGGAACGCTTCCGAGCATGGGAGCGCCCGGGGCCGACGGGGAGGCAACCGGCCAAACGATCACGACCGTGACCAGTGACCTGCTTGCGGTTCCAAACACAGGAGAAGCGTCTGGCGACAGCAAAATCACAACGAATGTGATTACTCGAACGGTACCAAGTGGCCTGGTCAGCAGCACTGATAAATTGACTGTCGAGCCAGAAATCCTGCTCGACCAGCGGAAACGCTATCTCGACCACCTTCACCAGATCCGGCGGATCAACGAAGGGGACGATTCCGTCGACGCTCCCGGCTACGCGCTGAATCTCGTCCGCATCCCTGTTTCGTTGATCCCAGGCGACAAAACCCGCGAGAACTACGGGGCCGAAGTGACGCTGACGGTGGAATCGCACTTGTCCGAGGAACTGCTGGCCAGCACGTTCCGCGAGCTGGTGATCAATGATCTGGTGGATCAGTTGGCGCTGCCGATTGTCAAAATCGTTGAGGAAGTGTGGGACGGACTTCTTAGGCTTGAAATTACAATACAAGACACTGCATATCTTCTCAGCCTCCTTGAATCTCCAAAACCTTCAGAACAACAACTAACAGAATTCCAAGCAAACAAGTTCCGTGCTCTCATGCCGATGGTTGACTTCAACTTATTGACGGAAGAGAACATCAATGACGCCAGAACGAAAGCGATTAAACTGAGGGATACTGTACGAGCTGAAGTGGAGGAGAGCCTTGCTAGGGCAACGGGCAGCACGTGGCAAGGCGCGCTCACTTCTCGTGAACGGCGTTCACGTTATGCGATCCCCGCAAGCCAGCTAGTTAACGTAATAGGACTGAGAGAATTGATGGCGATCTCCCAAGCCGCATTCCTGGCCCGTGATCGCAACGCCTGTCGGGATCGACTTGGAATGACCGACGTACAAGCCTTCCTGCGAAATGAGTTGCAGGCGGCGTTTGACTTTCTCAATCACTCGACGGGCCACTCACCCGATGGTGTGGGGAGTATGCCAATCTGGTACTCCACTGCCGTGCCGCCGGTCGCGGCGATTCGCCGTGTCGACAGGGAGGATCTCAAGAGCTGTCGCGACAACCTCTATGGGCATGATGCTAGCGCCCCAAACAATTCCACGCAAGCGCTCGCCTGGGCCATTCTCGTAGAATCCGTCCTCCTCAATCAGCAGCTTAACGAAGACCTGAAGCGAGTCAGCCAGGACCCGAGCTGCCACTGCGTCCCGGCCGGGCAGTGCTATACGTTCTACGGCCCCGATCCCGACCCCGCCGCCAAGATGGCGTTCGCCGAGTACGTCAAGTGCCGCTGGCCCGTCCGCGTCTTCGCCCTCGATCCCGTCACCCAACAGCAGAATGTCACCGACGCCTTCAGCCTGCGACGCGAGATGCAGGTCGCCATTGCCCTCGCTTTCTCCCAGCGGCGTGTCAATGCTCAGAGCCTGACCCGTTACATGCGGCGGATCGAACAGGATATCCGCACGATCTCGCTCAATCAAACCGTCGTCGGCTTCGGCTCGGGTGACGACACCTTCGGCTGGCGCTTCTTCCCCCGCGTTCAGACGCCCGGCGTCGAAAGCAACCTGACCGTCCTCACCCGCGACATGCTCATCGGCGGTCCCGGCAAAGACGCCATGCTCAAACAGCGGCGAATGGAACCCGGCATGCGCGAATGCGTCGCCCTGGTCGTCATGCCCTCGTTCGTCAAGCACGTGCGGTTCGACGTCCGGACGAACTGGTTTCCGCTCGTGCCGTGCCACGTTCCCAATGCCTTCAAGGCGGGTCTGACGCCCCCCAGCATGGAGCAGACCGTCGAGTGGAGCAGGATGATCAAGACGATGGAAGACTCGGTCGCGATGTGCATCCAGGACGAGCACCTCTATCGGGACGGTGAAGTCGAGCGGATGCTCAAGCGGGCGCATCAGCTTTCGCAGGAGCTGCCGATCAACACCATGCACGCCCAGGTGCCCTATGAGAATACACTCGGCGGTTTCGAAATGTTCTCGTCGGGGGTCACAGATCTCGCTCCCGAACTCGTGGGCTTCTACGGCGCGCCCGGAATCAATCCGGACGGCGACACGGAGCTGTTCCTGGTCGGCAAGAACTTCAGCGTGACCGGCACCCGGGTGATTGCGGGCAACGTCAATCTGAGTGCGGCCAGCAACCAGTTCTCGCTGCTCAGTCGGCAGGTGATGCAGGTGTCAATCCCACGCGGAGCGCAGATCGAGTCCCGTCAGTGCACGCCGCGCAAAGAAGCCTCGGACTCGTGCGCACCATGCGATTGCAACGACAAGTACGTGGAAATCCGACTGGCGACGCCGTACGGCGTGTCGAGTCCGCTGCTGGTGCCGGTCGTGGCTTCAAAACCGCAGAATGCCGCAACGGCGAATCTCTCGTGGTCGCAGCAACAGTACGGCGTGCGGTATCTGTGGAAGAAGCCGGCGAACGATCAGAGTCCGTTTACGATCGAGGACGTCCGCGCCAGCACGCCGCTGGAGCTGCGCATTCGCGTGCCGGCGGGCGTGCCGGTCCCCAGCACTGCCGCTGTGGTGCAATGCGGTCTCGCCGATGCCCAGTACACGCTCTTGAAACCGACCGAAGCCAGCCTGTTGAAACTGGACAACGTGCGTTTCGACAGCAGCGACCGCAGCTATGTGATCGAGCTGCAGCCTTTCATCGGACTGCAGACGGCCATCAAGCAGGCCGTTGAAACGCGGCTGAAGTCGGTCGATCCCAAGTCGCCCGGCAACCAGCCCTATGTCGTCCTGTTGACGGCCACGGTGACCCCCGCCGGACTCCCCGGTCTCCCGGTGTCCGGCGAATTGAAAATTCCCATCACGTTTACCGAAGTCCCGTAGTTCGAGCATCGCCCGAGTTTTGCAGCGAACGACCCGCGGAGGAAACTCCTCCGCGGGTCGTTCGGCTTTGGGGACTGCGCGAGCGGCGTTATTCGCGATCATGTCCCGCATCATTCCCGTGTTTCGGCGCCCTTGTGAACAGGACAGGGCTGCGCCTTATTGCAGATTCCGCACTACGGAGTTTCATGGGGCGAGCGGGCGAAGCAACCCTCCGGGAGCTGACGCTTCCCGCTCGGTCTTCCGAGTGTCCGGTTCGGCGGAAGTGAGAGAGCCGGAGCTTGAAAGGCTCACAGCGCGTAGATCACGCTGGTCCCGTCGATCAGCACCAGCCTCTGGTCCTGCAATTGAGCGAGAATTTCCTCTACTTCCTCCGCCGTGGCTCCGTTCGCCATTGCGGCGATGGCGTTCGTCAGCGACTTGAGCGTTCTCGGGCGGGCGCGGTGCTGTTTTTTCAGGATTACGACGACGCGGTCGAATTCGAGACGCTGGCGCGGCGGAGGCGGAACCGCGGGGAGGTCTGCGGCCGCAGGCGGCGGCGGGGCGGGATCGGCGACCGGGATTGGGGAACCGATGTCGGCCGGGCACTGGAAGTGGCCCGGCTGGTCGAGGACGACGCGGAATTTTTCTTTGAGGGGCATCCGGCCGAGGAGCGAATTGACCGCCTTGCAGCAGGCCACGCAGTTGTCGTCCGAGTTGGGTCCGCCGTTGGACGAGGCGAACAGGTGTTCGACGCTGGCCTCGTGGCGCGGCAGGAAGAGCCGGCAGAAGAAACAGCGCCCTCCCTGGGAGAAGTAGAGACGGTCGAGGAGTTTGAGAGTCATCGGGTGCGCGGGTCCTCCTGAAGGAAAGTTTAACACAGACGATCGCGAGTGTCGGCATTCGCCGGGCCGGGAGTCCCCGGCGGCGGACCTCGGCGAATTCTTCCGCCGTTACTCGCGCGGTGATGTGCTTGTTCCGTGGTGCTCCCGCGCTGGTCTGGCGGGAAGGGGGCCGGGCGCGACCGGTCCCCTTTTGTAAACGGGCTCCCCTTCGTCGTGCGGCCCCCCCCGTCGTCGTGCGGCCCCCCTCTTCGTCGTGCGGCCCCCCTCTTCGTCGTGCGGCCCCCCTCTTCGTCGTGCGGCCCCCCCCTTCGTCGTGCGGCCCCCCCCTTCGTCGTGCGGCCCCCCCCTTCGTCGTGCGGCCCCCCCCTTCGTCGTGCGGCCCCCCCCTTCGTCGTGCGGCCCCCCCCTTCGTCGTGCGGCCCCCCCCTTCGTCGTGCGGCCCCCCTCCATTGGAGGGGGGCTAAGAGGGGGAGGTGACAGGTGGGGGGGGATTGTGAATTCCGCGCAACAAAGTGCCATAGGGTGACGGGGGCGTGCGGCGACTGGCCGGGCGTGTCGCCCGGTGAAGGACGTTCGCGAGGGAATCTCATGTCGACGCGTGAGGAATTGCTGGGACTGCTGCAGGGGCTGATCGAGCGGGAGGGGCCGGGGGTTACGTTGCGGCAGTTTGAGCGGGAGACTGGGATCAGCGTCAGGCAGGTGTATCGTCGCTGGGGGGACTGGAAGTCGCTGAGCCGGGCGGCGGGGCAGCCGGAGCGGGGGCGGCCGGGGATGGTGCATACGGACGCGGTGCTGCTGGCGGAGTTGAACCGGGTGAGCGCGGCTTACGGGGAGTTCCCGACGAAGGCGGCGTTTGACCGGTTGTCGAGTTTTTGCTGGGGGACGATCGAGCGGCGGTTCGGGAAGCGGCCCGCCGTGTGGGAGCGATATCGGGAGTGGCTGGCGACGCAGGGGGAGGAGGCCCGGCCGGAGTTTTTGCGGGGAGTGAATCTGGCGGGGGACCCGGCGGCGATTCCGGGAGTCACGAGCCATACGTCGGCCGCGGCGCGGCAGAAAGCGATCGAGAATTACGACGAGATGCTGGCGTATCTCGACCCGTCGCTCCTTGGACCGCCGCCGGCGGGGTGGAAGCCGGTGAAGGCGAAGGGGAAAGAAGAGGCCCCCGGCGGTTCGACGGGGGCTAAGAGAAGAACATTGGAACTGGGGGAGGAGGAGGGGTTGACGCAGGAGGAGTGGAATGCGTTCTACAACCATCCGCTGGCGGTGCCGATTGTGGACATCGGGGCGGGGCTGTTTCCGGAGATGCTGCGTGACCGGGATCCGCGGGACCCGCGTCCGAATCCGCCGCCGTGGGAACGGGGTCCGGGCTGGCCGGGGGACCTTGAGGCGGCGACTGGCGACGGTTGATGGCGCGGGCCGCCGCCAAGCGGGCTACTCCCGCGAGTAGGTGCCGATGAGCTCGCCGGTGGCGAGGATGCGGCCCTGCATGGCTTTGAGGAGGGCGGCCTTGTCGATGCCGGGGTTGAGGCTCAGGGGGGCGTCGAGGGCGTAGAGTTTGAAGTGATAGTGGTGGGTGCCGTGCCCGGGGGGCGGGAGGGGGCCGCGGTAGCCGGTGGTCCGGCCGCTGGTCCAGGTGTTGCGCCCCTGCAGCATGGCGACGGGCGTCGACAGGCGCGTGCCGGACGGCAGATTTTCGGGGAGGGAGCGGACGGTGGCGTTGAGGCCGTAGAAGACCCAGTGGACCCAAGGTTCGGCCTGCGGGGCGTCGGGGTCGTCGCAGATCAGCGCCAGTTCGCGAGTCCCATCGGGGACGCCGCTCCATTCGAGGGGGGGCGAGACGTCGGCCCCTTCACCGGTGTACTTGTCGGGGATGCGATCGCCGTCGGCGAAAGCCGGGCTGGTCACCTGCAGAGACATGCGGGACTCCACGACAAAGTTCAAACGGCGAACGGACTCCCCGGTCCGCCCCCCGGCGCCATCCACAACGGCCTGCCCGCCGGGCCGAGCCCCCCTTCTCCGCCCAGACGACGACCTGCGCCGGCGCAACCGCTGTCGCGAGGCTTCCGGCGGGCGGGGACCGCGGACATTCTCTACCACAGTAGGACGCGACGGGACGCGCGCCAAGAGGGGGCCGACGATGCGGATCGCGTGGAGGCGCGGCCTATTTTTTCGCGGCGGGGCTCTGGACTTCGAACTTGGCGTCGGTGGTGGCTTCAGGTTTGACGGTGAACTTGAGGGTCGAGTTCCGGTTGAAGGCTTCGCCGACCAGTTCGACGGAGACTGGGGAGCCGTATTCGTCTTTGTCGCCGGTTTCCCTGGACGCGGAAATGCGGACGATTTTGTCGCCGGGCGAGGACTTGAGGGAGAAGGCGCCGTCTTTGATGCCGCCGCCCGCGGGCTGGCCTTTGCCGTCAGCGGAGTCGAAGACGATGCTGCCGGCCGGCATGGGCTGGCCGTCGAGGGTGACGGCGCCGGAGACGGGATAGGTGGTCGGCATGGCGGGGCCGCTGTTGCAACCGGTGAGCCACCCGGAGGCGGCCAGGCTGATGCAGGCGAGTCGGAGGCGGAGAGAGATTTTTTGCGCAGACATGAGATGGCGATCTCCGGATGATGGCGGGAGACGGACTAGAACTCGCCGAGCGTTTCGCTGCCGCTGATGGTGCCGAGTCCCTGGAAGATGCCGGTGTCGATGTTGTCGCCGATGAATCTGACGGCGCCGTCGGCCATGGTGGCGTGGACGCCGCCGGTGTGCCAACTGCGGGCGTGGATTTCGGTTCCGCCGGCGAGGCACTGGCGGCAGGGGACGTTGATGGTTCCCTGGCAATACTGCATGACGTCGCCGACGGTGGTGTTCGGGGGTCGCAAGGTCGTGAAGGTCGCGTTGCCGTGGTGTGTGTTGTAGTAGCGGCCGCGCAGATCGTGCGGGCTGCCGCAGAGGACGTTGCCGACGCCGATCGCCGTGCCGATGTTGTCCTTCTGGATGCGAATCTCGCTGAACATGATCGTATTCGACGTGCCGTCGGTGATGCTTTTCATGGACGTGCGCGACAGCGGATAGAAGAGCCCGTTGGTGACGGCGAAGGTGTTGCTGGTTCCGGCGCTGGTCGATCCGTGGCACGGGAAGTAGTTGCCGTGGAAGCCCTGGTTGGTGGTTTTGGGATTTTCGGGGTCCGACGGGCACATGAAGACCGGGATGACGGTCGTGCAGCCGGTCCAGGAGCCTGGGAAGATGTTGGCTTCCCACTGGGGGGCGAAGGAGTTGTACAGGGGGGCCTGATCGACGTAGGGGAGGATCATGTGGAACCAGTTCTGGCGGGTGTTGCTGGTTCCGGGGAGCGGGGCGCTGCCGTTGATCCGCGAGATCGTGCCGAAGGGAAAGACGAGCATGCTGTCGTGGTAGTTATGCATGGCCAGGCCGAGCTGCTTCAGATTGTTTTTGCATTGCGAGCGCCGGGCGGCTTCGCGGGCCTGCTGCACGGCGGGGAGCAGCAGAGCGATCAGAATTGCGATGATGGCGATCACCACCAGCAGCTCGATCAGGGTGAAGCCGGACCGCGATCCGGGGGAGGGTCGGAGAGTCATTCGGGGCCCTTTCAGAAGGAAATGCGATCACGATTACGAACGGCCGATTGAGGTTCAGCGGCGATATGGCGAACAGAAGTGAACCTGAATAGCCGCCTACTTTAAGGCCATTTCCGTCACGCAGGCAATCGCAAATTCCAGTATTTTCGCATTCACTATGTCACGAAATTCGTGACGCGACCTACTGGTTCCAAAAGTGATCTTATTATCGTGACATGGCGATTTTTTTGTTCGGATTGGAGGCAGGGCGTTGTCGTCAGACGCTCTGCGCTGGGAATTGCTGGCGCTGGAACTGCCCGAGGTCGAGGAGATTTCCGCATGGGGTATGGGAAATCCGATATGGGTGAATGTCCCTTAATCGGCGAAGGGAGAGCGTCTGGGGGCTCGAAAGCTTGGCGTTGCCGTCCTGTACCCGGACGGCTGTCAAGACTCTCCCGCGTTTCCGCGATCTCTGGTCAGCGGTCGCGATTGTGAGGCGCGCCGTCTTTTCTCCGTGGACGACGCTGCGGCACTTTCGAAGACCCTCGCCCTGGCCCTCTCCCACTGAAGACAGCGGGGGAGGGGACACGACTCAAAGAGGCACGGTTTCAGAATCGATGCCGGTGATTTGTCAGCGGTCGCGATTGCGGCGGTTGGGGTCGATTTTGGCCATGGCAGTGTTGGCCAGGCGGCGGATGTCGACGTCGTCGGAGTTCAAGAAGACGTCCCAGAGACGTGGCAGCGCCTCGCTGGCGTCCGGACCGAAGGCCGCGAGGCACTCGACGGCAGCCGTCAGGGTTTCCTCGTCGTCCGAATCGAGCGTGGCGATGATGGCGGGAATCGAATCACGGGCGGACGGTCCGAGAACGGCCAGGCCCCGCAGGATGGCGACGCGTACCGTTGTGGAGGTCGATTGCAGATGTGCGGTCAGCGCGGAGACGGCCCAGGCGTCATGAGGACCGAGTCCGCGGAAGAACGCTGCCGCGAGTGTTTGCGACGCCTCGTGGGGGCTTTCGAGGCCCGCCAGGAGCTCCGTCAGGCCTGGTTCGGCCTGCTGGCGGATTTTCCAGAGGGCGACGGATGCGGCGAGGCGAACGGGCGGATCGGGATCATTCAGCAGATGTTCCAGGCGGGCGAGGATTTCGGCATCAAACAGGGGGGCCGACTGATGCGCGTCGTCGTCGGCGGCGGTTTCCGCGATCCGCGTCAGGATCTGCGCCGCCCCCTGGCGGACGGTTGCTTTTTCGTGGGACAGGGACGTGCGGAAGTACTCCAGCAGCACTTCGGCCCGGGGGGGTTGTCGCCGATAGCGTTCGTCCTGCTGCCGGTCGAACCAGAAGCATTCGGCGAACAGGCGGACAATCATCGGTGCGTCGGGGCCGTCGAGTTCGGTCGTGAGCAACGGAAGCGACTCGCGGATGGTCGCGTTTTCCCGTCCGTGAATCGGCTGATAGAGAACACCGGAGGAGGTGAAGTCTTGAGAGTGTGCGCGGTATTGACGGCATTCTTCGTCGAGGATCACGGGGACGACGGCGGGATCGTGCTCGGCCCACGCGACCAGGATTCTGGCGGCGGCGGCGATCTGCAGCCGATTCAGGCAATCGATCAAGATGGCTTTGAGCTGGCCGTCGGGGTCCATGTCGGGACTGACCAATGAGCGGGCGTTGAGCCAGCTCAGCAGAAGGTTGCAGGTTAACGCATTCCGACTGTCGCGGAGCACGTCGAAGACTTCGGCGACGTCGATGTCGGCGGCGGAACGATTGCCCGCCTGGACGCCGCCGGCATTGTTCAGAGCAATGTAGAGTCGGGCGGCGCCGGCGCCCGCATCCGAATCGGAGTCGCGGCAGGCGATCATCCGCCTGTGAAGCAGTGCGACGGTTTCGGGGTCGCCGATTTTCCGGATTGCCTGCGCCGCTTCGACGCTGAGGAGTCCGATCTGATGCGTGCGGGAGGAGGAGTCGGCGGCGGGCTGCTCAATCGGGCCGGCGTCGAGGGCTTCGATCAGCGACGGCAACGCGCCCCGGGCGGTATTGCCGATTTCGCCCAGGCGCCAGGCGGCTTCGCGTGCGGTCTGGCTGTCGGGATTGGCGTGGAGATTGACGACCAGCCACTCGATCCGGACGCGGGGCCAGACGACGTAGATGCCGAACAGGCCGACCGCCAGCAGGACGAGGGCTTTCCAGAGTCGGCGCGGGACGGGATCGAACGGGTCGCGAACAGCTTCCCACCAATTCCGCCACCACATATTCGGGGTTCCGTGAAGCGCTCGCAGGAATGGATGCCGAAGCCGCAGGTTGAAGATTGATTCGGCAGACTAGCTGTGCGGGGGCTGCGAAGCAATCGGCATTTGGTCACGGAGCGCCAGGGGAACTACGGTTTTTCCGCCAGGCGGGCTTTGTACTTTTCATAGAGGCGAGTCTGGCGACTCTCGGGGGCGAACCCCTGACCGCGGATGTAGATTCCCTTGTATTGGGTGGTCGGCTGGAGGGGGGAGCCGTCGGTGATGATCAGGTTGGCCCACTTGCCGGGGGTCAACGAGCCAAGCCGGTCGGCGACGCCCAGGACTTCCGCAGCGGTCAAGGTGACGCCCCTTAAGGCCACGTCTTCGGGGAGGCCGTAGGCGACGCAGACGCCGGCTTCGAGCGGCAGGTGCCGGGCGAGGGCGGCGCTGTTCGAGCGGAAGCAGACTTTGACGCCGGCTTCGTGGAGCAGGCCCGCGCAAGCGAGGGGAGCGTCGAGGGGGTCGAAGTCTTCGAGCGGGGGGCGCATGACCGACCCCAGGATGACCGGAACCTGGTGTTCGGCGATTTCTTTGGCGACTTTCCAGCCGTCGAGGCTGCCGGTCAGGACGAGCTTGAGCCGTTCGTCTTTTGCGAACTGGAGCGCTTCCAGAATCTGCACGCGAGTCACCGCTTCGATGAAGACTGTGCGTTCGCCCTTGATGTAGGGGCGGAGGGCTTCGAAGCGAGGATCCTCGACGACCCGTGGCTGGCCGTCGGCCAGCGGGGCCGAGCGGACTTTGTCGTAGACCCGCGCGTCGGTCAGCAACTGGCGGAGCTCGTCGATGACTTTTTTGCGGTCCTTGGCGGCAGGCCATTGCATCTGCAGGCCGACGGCCGGCTCGATGACCATTTCCGGCGCGGTCCAGCCGGCGGGCTGCATGAGAGCGGCCTGCCCGGAGATGATGCCCCCCAGCGGGCGGATTAATGCGGTGGTGATGCCGTCGGCGCGGGCGACGGGGAGGAGCTCCGAATCGGGATTGATGGCTGTGCCGGCGAGGAGATCGGGCTGGAAGAGGCCCGCCTCGTTCGTGTCGTGCGTTTCCTGGATCGAACCGATTTCGTTGAGCCCCAGCATGGAACCGGCGTCGATCAACCCGGGGTAAATGTGGAGCCCCTGGCAGTTGACGAATGTGGCGTCGGCCGGAATCCCCGGCCCCGGACCGATCGACGTGATCAATTCCCCTTCGATGAGCAGCGTGCCGTTCGGGATTTCCGGCCCGTCAACGGGATGGAGCGTGGCGCCGACGAGAGCGACCTTTGGAAGGTGGCGTTCGAGGTGGCTCAGGACGGGCTTGCGTTCCTCGGGAGCGGGAAGTGAGAGAGGAGGGGCCAGCTTCGTCTGTGCGACGGCGGCCTGGGACATCGCGGAGGGCTGCTGCTCGCGGACGAAGTAACATTCGCCGGCGATGAAGGTCATTTCACAGCGGGAAAAGGCGCTGAGCGGGTGGCCGTTGTAGAGGGCGAAATCGCCCTGCTTGCCGATTTCCAGCGTTCCGAGGCGATCGTCGATTCCCAGTTCGCGGGCGGGATTGCGCGTGACGGCCTGGAGAGCGGCGTCCGGGGGCATGTTGCCGTGGCGAATGGTGCGGGCGGTTTCCCAGCGGAGGGGCCAGGGGATCACCGGGAAGTCGCTTTTGATGACGGTGTTGATTCCGGCGGCATGGAGCAGTGCGGCGTTGTGGGGGACGGCGTCGAAGGCTTCGACCTTGTAGCCCCAGTGGTCGGCGAACGTACTGCAACTTGCGCCGTGTTTCGCGATCTCGGGCGCGACTTTATAGCCCTCGAGCACGTGCTGCAGAGAGCGGACGCGGACGCCGACTTTGTCGGCCGAGCGCAGCAGCATCAGGATTTCGTCGGCGCGGTAGCAGTGGCTGTGGATGAAGATCTGCGATTCGATGATTCCGACCAGGGCTTCGAGCCGGAGGTCGCGTCGGGGGGGGAGGAGGTTCTGGCCGGCTTCGCCGGCGGCCTGCTTCTGGCGATCGTACTCCTGCCAGTTGCGGCGGTATTCGAGGGCTTCGACGAAGGCGCGGTGAATGGTGGCTTCGACGCCCAGCCGCGTATTGGGGAAACGGCCGGTGCGGCGTTTGACGTTCTCGCCGAGGGCGAACTTTACGCCTTGCGGCGAATCCGGCAGCAGGTGGCCGGCGATATCGTCTCCGTACTTAAGCTGCACGATGGCGTCCTGGCCGCCGATGGTGTTGGCCGAGCCGTGCAGCAGCCGGGCGGTGGTGACGCCTGCCGCGAGGGTGCGGTATTCGGAGATGTCGTCGGTGTGAACGGAATCCCGGATGCGGACTTCGCAGACGATCGAGTCGGTCGCCTCGTTGACGCCTGCCAGTCCCGGCCCGGCGGAGATCATCATGTGGTTGTGGGTGTCGATGACCCCCGGCATGGCGAAGCGGCCGGCGCCGTCGATGACCGTGACGCCCGCGGGGGCCTCGATCTCCGGGCCGATGGCGATGATTTTGCCTGCCTGGACGAGGATCGATGAATTCTCCAGGACCGCTCCGGTTCCGGTGAGAATTGTCAGCCCGCGGACGAGGACGTTGCCGCCGGTCTGCAACGGCCGGGCCAGGCGATCCGGCGGCAATTCGGTCGGCTGTTCGCCGGTCACGGTCGCCGGAGTCTCGGCGCCGGCCTGCGGCTGGCTGGCGTCGGCGGGACTCTCTTCGAGACCGCTGAGGGCGATGGGGTTGTCGGGCGTCGGGGGCGTTTCGGGTTTCCGGGCGGTCCATGCGACGGGGGCGCCGAAGGCGGATTTCAAAGTTCCGGCCAGTCCGACGTCGGACTTCTTGCCGGAGAATTTCAGTTGCACGGCGCGGTCGCCGGCGCCGATCGACACGACGAACTCCAACGAGTCTGCCGAGGCCGATCCCGAGGAGATTTTGCCGTCGCCCTGATCACTGCTGAATCGTCCGGAGAGGGCCGACTTCACCTGGACCAGTTCCAGCGTCCCGCGCAAATTGCCGTCGGCTCCATCAATCTCGACCTGCCAGGTTCCGGCGATGTCGAGGACCGTTTTCTCTGATTCTATGTCCGTCGGGACCGGTTTGGCGTCCTGGTGGTACTCGTACCGGCGACCGTCGATGATGACGTGGCGGACGCGGGAGCGTTCGTCGTCGAAGGGGCCGGAGAGGATGATCACGTGCCCGAGTTTGCCGGCGTCGAGCGTCCCGAGCCGGTCGCCGGCGCCGAGCAATTCGGCGGCATTCGACGTCAGGGCGGCGAGGGCGGCGTCGCGCGGGAGCCCGGCCTGGATGGCCTGCCGCAGGTGCTTGTGGAGCTGATCGGGCTGCTTGAGATCGCGGCTCGACAGGCCGAATTTGAGGCCGGCCTCGTGGAGTCTGGCGAGATTGGCGGTTCCTGCTTTCCACTCGGCGTGGCGAAATTTTCGGACGCGTTCGGGGACGAACGGATCGACCAGACCGTCCTTGCTGGCTTCGGGAGGGTCGATCTTTGGTTCGTCGCCGAAGCTGACGTCGACAATCAGCCCCGTGCCGAGGTTCTGCAGATGGGGGAGACTTTTCCAGCCTTCTTTGACGCCCCAGAGTGCGGGCTTGAGTCCCAGCTCGCGGGCGAGTGCGACGGAGCGTTCGATATCGTCTCGCGATTGAGCGGTGAAGAGCGATCGCAATTCGCCGCGCTGGAGGCGGGCCAGTTCGGTCAGGACCGGGTCGACCGCCGGGGATGGCAGCTTGCTGGCGGGCGTGGCGGCGAGCGCGAGCTGCTGGTCGTGGCGGGCGGCGTCGAGGAAGGATTGGCGGAGCAGCGCGTGGACGCCCATGAGGGTGGAGGGATACTCGTTGCCGACGCGCGTGAAGAGATTGACCGGTACGAAGGTGACGGGCAGGAGGAGCGTTTCACGGCGGGGGGCGGTTCCGGTGGAGGCAAGCGCCCCCTGCCCGGCAATGAAGCCGTGCGTGGGGGTGACGTGGACGGCACAGAACCCCTGCTGGCGGAGCTTTTCGAGCGAGTCTTCGGTGGGCTTGAGCCGCTCGGCGGCCTGCCACTGCGGAACGATTCCGGGGTAGTACGCTTCGCGCATGCCGGCGAGGGCCTGCCGGGAATTGTCGACAGGGCGGCCTTCGTCCTCGGGACTGCGCGCGTCGGCGGGGAGCCAGCCGGTGTAGCCGGCGTCAATGAAGCCGGGGTAGACGATGAGTCCGTCGGCTTTGAGTTCCTCGGCGTCGAGGGGCAGCGGGATTTCGGGTCCGCCGACCGCTTCGATGTGACCGTCGCGGAGAATGACGCGGCCGTTCTCGATTTCCCGTCCGGGGGCGACGACGACCCGCGCCCCGGTGATTGCGAGGCAGCGGACGGCGAATCCCTGGGATTGGAATGCCGGTTCGGCGGCGGTGGCGATCTGGGGAAGTCCGGCAAGCGTCAGAATCAGCAGACAACGGCCCCAGCCGCGCCGGGCCGGTCGGGGGGCGTCGATGGAATCGGTCTCCGGGTTGTTCATCGGATTCAATATTCATCCTCGCGGCCGGAAAAACCGGGCTGCGTTCGGGTTGGGGGAATCGGGCAAACTCTCCGGTCTGCAGCATACCAGCGGGGGTGAGCGTCCCGCCATGCCCTGCGCCGGTGATGAAATTTGCCCGAAATACCGTAAGAGCTGAATTGACAGGGATGGTGCGTTCGATATGATGCTGTGAGTGTTGGCAGGCTTTGATGCGTCACGGCATGTCGCCAACAGGTTCTGCGAAGACGATTTCACCGAAGGGTTCCGGCAGGATGCTGCGGTTCCGGTGGTCGTCAGTCTCGAAAGTCTAAGCGGGTTACGGCCTGCGATGGTCCAGGATCAGACCAGTTTGACGTCTGCCGAGTGGGCGCCGCTCGTCCCGGGTGATGGTTGCCGAGAGTGGCAACCTCCTCCTTTCGAGTGATGACTTGGTATCGATGTCGGGGTGGTTCCGTTCCCGGATGCTTCGCAGACCGTTGTTCCCGGAGCTGGTTGCTGGCAGTATGTGGGCCAATTCCCGCGTCATGGCTTCGTGCTGGTCACGAGGATCTGGGCGGGGGGTCCTGGTTCGCGGAAGTTATTCGCGAAATCCCGGTTCTGCAAAAACTCCGTGAGCGGGCTTCCGGCTGATTGAGGGGTCGTTTCGGCGTCCTCACGAGGCGGGATTCTGCTCGTCCGAGCATCGCCAATGCGGTTGCCACGCCGCGGCGGTTTGTGCGTGCTGCAGATGCGATTTCTCCGTCTGCCGGACGCAGCCTGTCTGTCTTGCGTTGAGGGTCGGACTGTTCCGGCCCGTCGGGAAATCGACTCCGAACGTGATTGATTTCCCGTCAGACGCCCAATGTTTCGTGTTGCCGCCGGGCATCAGGCCTGCGGCGTGACGGATTCCTGAGAGGTTTGGACAACCTGTATGGCGGAAAAGAGCTCCGGGTCCCCCAAGCGGACCACACGACCGCGTCGCACGACCAAGGCGGCTGCTGGCGACGAATCGCATGTCGCCCGGCCGGCGATTGAAGACGCCTTCGAGGAAGCCGCGGCAGCCCGTGCCGAGTTCGACGCACCTCCGACGGAGCGCGATATGGACTTCGAAGCGCTCGAAGCCCCCGCTCCGCGGAAACCAGCGCGACCGCGGACTCGCAAAGCGGCGGTGGTGGTGGAGTCGGTCGAACCGGCGGCCCCGCCGCCGGCGCCCGTCGAGCGCGAACCGGCAGAACGTGCTCCTGCGCCGCGGGCCGAGCGGGCTCGCCCCGAGCGCGAGCCTCCGATTTCGTACGATACGGTCGGTTTCGGCCCCGATGAAAGCGCAGGACCTGCCGGCGGCGACGCCGAAATGGAAGCGCCTCGCGGCGAGAACGGCGCTGCTCCGCGTGCTGATGGGGGCGACTCGGGAGAAGGCGGAGCGGGAGACGACGGTCGTCGTCCCCGTCGCCGACGTCGTCGTCGTCGTGGCGGCGACCAGCCGACGTCCGGCGGACCGACCGGCGGTCCCAACGCCGGCGGTGGCGGCGGTCATCATCACCAGCAGCCGCCGCGTGGCGGCGGTCGCAACCAGCGGGGCGGCCAGCAGCATGGCCAGCGCCGCGGCGGTGGCGGCGGTTACCAGGGCGGTCAAGGGGGGCAGCAGCGGCAGCCAGGCTACGGAAATCAGCCGAACTACAATGCTCCGCCCCGCGCGGACCTGCCGGGCGAACCGGTTCAGGGTCTGCTGGAACTGCATCCCAAGGGCTACGGCTTCCTGCGCGACGCCAAGGCCAACTACGCTTCGCAGGAGTCGGACGCGTTTGTCTCCAGCACGCTGATCGAGAAGCACAAGCTTCGCGAAGGGGTCTGGATCACGGGCGAATGCGTCTCCGGCGGTCGAGGGCAAGGGCCGCGGTTGCGGTCGGTCGAGACGATCGACGGTCGGACGCTGGAGGCCTATGCCGAGGTCAAGAGTTTCGACGAGCTGACGCCGATCAATCCGCACGAGCAGATCATCCTCGAAACCGGTTCGATGCCGATTACGATGCGGGTGATGGATCTGCTGACGCCGATCGCCAAGGGGCAGCGGGCGCTGATCGTGGCTCCGCCGCGGACCGGCAAGACGATGCTGTTGCAGGACATCGCCGACGCAGTCGCCAAGAATCATCCGGAGATCTATCTGATGGTGCTGCTCATCGACGAGCGGCCCGAAGAAGTGACGGAGATGAAGCGTCGGGTGCGGGGCGAAGTGATTGCATCTTCGCTGGACCGCGAGCTCGAAAGTCATATCCGGGTGAGCCAGCTCGTGTTCGAGCGGGCGAAGCGGATGGCGGAAGAAGGGCGGGACGTGTTCGTGCTGCTGGACAGCATCACGCGGACGGCGCGGGCGTTCAACAAGTGGAGCAACTCGGGCCGGACCGGCACGGGCGGGCTCGACATCCGGGCGATGGATTTGCCGAAGAAGATGTTCGGGAATGCCCGGCAGTTCGAGGAGGGGGGGTCGCTGACGATTGCGGGGACGGCCCTGATCGAAACCGGCAGCCGGATGGACGACGCGATCTTCCAGGAGTTCAAGGGGACGGGGAACATGGAGCTGGTCCTGAGCCGGGATCTCGCCGATCGGCGGATCTGGCCGGCGATCGACATCACCCGATCGGGGACGCGGCGCGAGGAGAAGATTCTGTCGCCGGAGGTGCTGGAAGGCGTGACGCTGCTGCGACGGAGCCTGATTTCGATGAGTCCGGTGGAGGCGATGGAGCAGTTGACGCGGATTCTGGTCAAGTACCCGACGAACGCGGAGTTCCTGGCGAAGATCCGGTCGATCATGTAACGGACCGGGAAAGCGGATGGAAATGGAGCGCCCGCCGGGTTTTTGACCTGGCGGGCGTTTTTTTGTGGGGGCATGCGGGGCGCCGGCCTGAACCGTCCCGTTCCGCGCGGCGCGAATGGCAGCGATCGGGGCGACGTGGTACGGTGGAATGCGGTTACCGTGATCTCTGGAGACCACGGCGGGTTTTCCCTCTTGATGTGGAGTCCGCGATGCTGGTCAGAACTTCCGAACCTGTGAAATCTGTCGTCAGAACGCTCGATAAGAACGGGCAATGGCATCGAGATCCGACGGGGAGCGAGATTCGCGACGCCTGCCGGGAGATTCAGTCGCACTGGACGGTTGCGGAGCGGGCGCGACGGCTGGTGAAGCCGAGCGGGTGGAGGTGAGGCGGAGGGGTGAGGTGAGGCCTGCGAAGCGTCATCAGTCCGTAATCAGCTTCGCGTTCAGCGCCAACGCGAACTGGGCGAGTTTCTCCAGTGCAATGACACTGGGGCAGCAGACCGTGATTCGCCCGTAGTAAAACTCGAATTTCTCCATCGCACCGAGTCCATTCATCACGGCCAATCCGGGGCGACTGATGCGGATCTCCTCGGCTGAAAACGGATTGCGGCGGATTTCATATTCCCGCAACTGCAGATCGGGGTCCGCTGCCACAACAGTCTTCCATTCGTCGAGCGTAATCGGATTCAAAACGCTCTCACGGCGCTCATTCGCTCGGGTCACTACGGCATAATAGCGCGACGGCGCAGAATCGACTCCAACATCCGTGGCGTCCTCGTAAACATCAATCGTCGTATCGCGCCAATCAAACAGATCTTTGAGGGAGCGAAGGTAACCCGGGAGATCGTCGCCGCGTGGATCAAATGCGCCGAGATCGTGATCACAAAGGCGAACTTGGCACGCCGGATCGCGAACGTCGATCGCATATTCGTTGCCGCACCCGTCATTCCCAATGCAGAAGTACTCCGCTGGCCACGGCGCTCCGGCGAACGCATTCGGAGTCGGACGCATCCGCAATTCCAGATTCGAGAGCAGCAGCTCCTTCGCATCCTGCACGAAATATGGTTCCGGATCTGCTCCGTTGATGGTGACTCCGACCAACAGCGCCTGACGATACACGTCCGGTAGAACGAGATTCAGATGGCGTTCTATGAGCTGGAGGTCTTCGAGATTCATGGGCCCCGAACTCAGCGAATCGGACGGTGGTCGAAACGATGAACCTGCACAGCGATACGATAACGTCCCGTGATATTACCGTACGAAGAAGTCTGCCGTCGATCTCGCACGCCGCAGGAGTGAGTAGAACTTGGCGCGGCGGGATTGAAGCTTTGCAGATTGGCGATATCGAGTTTCGCACTCAGATCTGCGACCCCGGCGAGGTCGAAGAGTCGCGGCGGGGGCGAGTTTCCAGGGGTGTCGCTGCGCTCAACTCCCGGCTACCGTCTTTGACCCCTGCGGGGTCAGAAGCGATCCTTGCGGGATCAGGAACTCTGCGACTTTGCCACCAACAACCAACAACCAACAACCAACAACTGACAACTGACAACTGACAAAGAACCAAAAGCCAAATTCCTCTATCGTTCCGTCCCACGGATTCGCAGCACTTGTTTTGAGTCTTCGTCCGGGAGGTCGCCGAGGCGGTGGCGGAGGCCTTCGATGCGCGAGGGTTTGATGACGTGCTTCAGGCGGAGGTATTCCGCGGGGGACTTCTGGAATTTTTCGCGGTTCTCTGCCGTGCTGAAGAGGTAGAGGCGGTCGTCGTAGAAGGCGGCGAAGCGGGCGTCGCCGGCGATGGCGCGATCGCTTTCGGCGAGGACGACGGGGTCGCAGCCCTGGAATTGCGGGGCGTAGGCGTCGGGGGTGGCGCGGAACGCTTCCAGCTCTTCGCGGGACTCCATGTAGTAGATCAGTCCCTGATGCTGCCAGGCGAAGGCGGCTCGTCCCCGCGCCCAGCGGCGGCCCTTGAACAGAGCGACGGGGCTGAAGCCGTCGAGGGCGATCAGGGGGCGGGCCTCGCCCATGCGGACCTGCGGCTGCAGCGGTTCGACGGGGGCTGCCGGGCGGGCCGGCTCGGGGGTCTCCGCGGGACCGTTGGCGGCTTTGGCGGCGAGATGGGACTTTACGAGCACGGCGAAGCGGGCCTCGGTCTGGGAGAGCATGGCCAGGTAGCCGTTGCGATCGAGGAAGCCGCCGGACTCGAAGACGACGCGGCCGTTGAAGGGTTCCTGCACGACGTCGGTGGGATAGGCGTCGACGTTGTAGTGCCGCGTCAGGGCGGGGAGGCGATCGCCGTCGACTTTCACGGCGACAAAGCGCTCGGCGAGCAGCCGCTGGACGTCGGGTGAGGAAAAGACGTCCCGTTCCATCTGTCGGCAGGGGGGACAATTGGGGCCGTAGAAGTGGATCAGGAGCGGGCGTTCGAGCCGCTCGGCGGCGGCCAGAGCCTCTTCGTAATTGGCGTACCAGACCTGCTGCGGGCGTGCGGCAGTTCGCGGACTGGCGGCCGGCTGGGGGCCGGCGGTCGCGGCCGGCGGCGCGACGGGCTTCCTGACAGCGAAGAGCTGCTGATAGCGAACGGACTGCTGCTGGAGGAACTGCCGGTAGGCGATGGCTCCGAGGGGCTGATTGGTCCGGGCCACGAGCCGCCCGTCAACGGGATCGAGAATGATATCGGTCGGAAGGACCTGCACGTCGTAGCGGCTGGCTACGGCGCGATCGCGGTCGTAATCGATGCGGACGGCGACGAACTTCTGAGCGATCTCGCTGCGGACTTCCTGCGTGGCGAAGACCTCGCGTTCCATTTTCTGACAGGGGACGCACCAGGCGGCGCCGAAGTGGAGGAGGACCGGGCGGCCGCTCTCGCGGCCAAGCTGCAGCGTCTGCTGATAGTCAGCCTGCCAGAGGGGCGCCTCCGCGGCGGATGTCGCGGAGGCGAACGAAACGAGGAAGACCATCAGGCAGAGGGAGACGCCGGAGGCCCGATTCCGAGCTGGAGCCGGACGACGCACCGCGGACGGCTTGCGGCGCGTGCAGTCGGTGAAACCGTTCGCACGGGGGGGCAAGGCGCCCGTGGCACACGATCGACCATTGGGAACTGAATTCGACATGGTCCGGATCTCCGTCCGATTGCGCGGCCTGGGAGCGTTCCCGTTCCCGAGGCGAGAATCTGACCGCGCCAGAGGGCCTCGTCCGAACTCTGCGCTATCGAGGGATGCGAGGATGCGTCGGATCGGTTGGCGGCGTCGAAAATTGCCGGGGAGGGTGCATCGGAAAGCGGCTGCTCGGACGAGCGAAAGCTTGCGGGCGAAATCGGCTGGTTGGACTGGTGAAAGATTGCGGGGGAGGAGGCCGAAGAGAGAGTGCAAAGTGAAAAATGAAAAATGAAAAGTGCAAAATGGAAGAGGCGGTGACCCGGGGGGAGTTACCAGTGGGCGGGGAGGCGGTCGGGGGGAGGCCAGGGGCGGTCTGCTGGGGGGGGAGGGAGTTCTGAAAGGTGGTCGGTGGGGGGGGCGGGGACTTCGATTCCTGCCAGGTGGAGGAAGTTGGCGAGGAGCTGGTGGCCCCCTTCGGTCAGGATGGACTCGGGGTGGAACTGCACGCCGTAGAGGGGCCAGGTGGCGTGCTGGAGGGCCATGATCAGACCGTCGGCGGTTGATGCGGTGGCGATCAGATCGGCGGGGAGTGATTCGCGTTCGACGATCAGCGAGTGGTAACGGGAGGCCCGGAAGGGATTCGGCAGGCCGGCGAAGAGGGGCGTCGACTCGTGATGGACGAGCGAGGTGCGACCGTGGACCGGTTGCGGGGCGCGGACGACGCGGCCGCCGAGAGCCATGGCGATGGCCTGATGGCCGAGGCAGACGCCGAGTAATGGTATCGTCGGACCGAGCTGACGGACGACGTCGAGCGAGACGCCGGCTTCGAGGGGGGTGCAGGGTCCGGGCGAGATCACGATGGCCTGCGGGGCGCGGGCGGCGATCTGCGCGACGGTCAGAGCGTCGTTGCGAACGACTTCGGTTTCGACCCCCAGCTCGACCAGGTAGCGGGCGAGGTTGTGGACGAAGCTGTCGTAGTTGTCGATCAGCAGGATCATCGCGGGCGCGCCTCGCGGAGTGCGTGGAGCATGCCGGCGGCCTTGTGGAGGGTTTCGGCGTACTCGTCGGCGGGGTCGGACTGGGCGACGATGCCGCCGCCCACGCTGCACTGCAGCCAGCCGCTGCGCTGGACGAAGGTCCGGATCAGCAGGTTGCTGTCGAAGCCGCCATCGGGCGTCAGGTAGAACAGGCTGCCGGTATAGGGACCGCGGGCGGTGGGTTCCAGTTCGGTGATGATCTCCATCGCCCGGACTTTCGGGGCGCCGGTGATCGAACCGCCGGGCCAGGTCGCGGCGAGGAGATCCCAGATCCCCTGCCCCGGGCGCAGCCGGCCACGGACGGCAGAGACGAGGTGCTGGACGGTTTCGTAGGTTTCGACGTCGCAGAGCTGCGGTACGGAAACTGAGCCGGCGGCGCAGACGCGGGAGAGATCGTTGCGAAGCAGGTCGACGATCATGACATTCTCAGCCTGATCCTTGTCGCTCTCCCGCAGTTCGTCGCGGGTGTAGAGATCGGCCTCGGGGAGCGGTCGGCGACGACGGGTTCCCTTGATGGGGCGAGTGTCGACTTCGCCATTGCGGACCTGGAGAAAGCGTTCCGGCGAGGCGCTGATCACGGCCCAGTCGTCGCGGAGATAGAGCCCGGCGAATGTGGCGGGGTTGCAGCGCCGCAGCGCGGCGTAGAGGTCGAGAGGACTGCCGGAGTAAGGATGCAGCAGCCGCTGGGTCATGTTGGCCTGGAAGATATCTCCGGCGTAGATGCGGTCGATCACCGACTGAACCGCCGCCAGGTAGGCGGGACGGGAAAAGTTGCTGGTCAGGTTCGGCAGTCCGGGGGCCGAGAACTGCGGGGCGAGGTCGGTTGTCGGCAATGGCGGAACGCGAAAGCGATCAGTCTCTGCTGCGACCGGCCCGTCCAGCGTGGCGAGAACTTGCCGCAGGCGCTGATCGGCACGGGAGCGGCGCGACGCGGGATTGGTTTCGGGCCAGCCCTGGGCGATGACCGAGGCGCGGTGCAGTTCGTGATCCCAGACGAGGGCCCAGTCGTACCAGCCGACTGCGGCGACGGGGAGAGCGAATTCGTCGTCGCGGGAGGTGGGGAGACGTTCGAAACAGCGGCCGAGTTCGTAGCCGAGCATGCCGGCGAGGCCGCCGCCGAAGGGAATTTCGTCCGGCAGAGACTCCGACTGCCAGGGGGTGAGGACAGAACGGAGCTCCGCGAACGGATCGACTCCGAACTGGGGCGTCTGTCGCGTCCAGCGCTGGAGCGGATCGGCGGTGAGGATCGAGTAGCGGCCCAGGCCGGGGCGCTGGAGGGGGCTGTCGAAGAGGATCAGATCGGGCCAGTCCGCGAACCGGCGGACCGTCGCAGCGACGTCCGGCAATTGCGGCAGTTCGAGGATCAGGGGGCCTCCCCTGCCCTCGTGGACGACGGAGGCTAACTCCGGGCGGGGGGACATCGGGGCGATGGTTCCTGAGGAGCGGGGGATTCCGCGGCGCCGGCGGCGTGGCGTTTGCGGCGCTGAACCGCGCTGATTTCTTCGGTGGTCAGAAACCCCCAGCGGAGGGCTTCATCCTGAATGTACTGTTTCCCGAGCGTGAGGGCCGTACGAGCCTTCTGGAGCTCCATCCCCAGATAGAAGGCGTGCTCGGCCGAGAGGGGGCCGATTTCGGCGAGCATGCGGTCGAAGACGTCGTAGGGATCGCCGCCGTGCCAGCAGCCGTCGCGGTTCAGAAGAAAGATCTCGCCCCGTTCGGCGAAGATGCGGAAGTTGGGATCGGTGATCTGACCGGCGAGTGTGCGGAGGTTGTCTTCACCCAGTTCGCGGAGCTTGGGATCGCGCAGCAGGACCAGCTCGCCCCCCCAGTGTTTGGGGAGGACCCGGTTGACGATGGCGTGGCGGACGAAGCGGCGGGCCAGGTCGAATTCGCGAACGGCGGTGCGGCCCCAGTTGATGACTTCGGTGGTCAGGATGCTGCCGATCCGGAGCTCTTCGCAGAAGGCGGCCAGGAGGAAGTTGACGCCGGCAGTGTCGACTTCTGTCAGTTCGGTGACGTTGCCGACGCCCATCAGCATGGCGGCGTCGGGATGAGACCGGCGGACGTCCTGATAGCGGGCCAGCGAGGCCGCAAAGCCGTAGCCAATCGGTTCGAGGATCGGATCGAGCCGGTACGGGCGACCGGCCGTGTGCAACGCGGCGGCGATGAGATCGAGCGAGGCGAGATCGGTGGGTTCGTCGGGAATGGCGACGAACTCGGCGGGAATGTCGATCGCCCAGTCGAGGTTGGTGTGATTGCAGCTCAGAACCAGTTCCGCGCCGGCTGCGACGGCGGCGGCGACTTCCTGGCGGTCGAAGCTGTCGATGGAAACTCGGTGACCTTCCGCGCGGAGGGCGCGGACGGCGGATGCGACATCGAGCCAGGATTCTCCGGGAACGCAGCCGAGGTCGATCAGATCCGCTCCGGACTGGCGGTAGTGATCCGCCTGCCGGAGCAGTTCGTCGAGAGCGAGCTGCGGGGCGTGATTGATCTCGGCGAGGATTTCGATGCTGTAATCGTTGAACGCGGGGAGCGGTCGGCGGGCGCGGCCGAAGTGCTGAGGCAGGTCGAAGAGATCGCGCGGCCCCAGTTCGAAGGGGACGCCGAAGCGTTCGGCGAGGGAATCAACGGACCCGCCGCACCAGCCCGGCAGGATGACGCGGGAGATGCCGGCGGGGACCGTCAATTTGCGGGCCAGCCAGGGGGACTGCATGAGGGCGGCGACAGTGATGCCGACGACGGCGATCTCGTAATCGAACCCCTGCTGCGCAGCGAGGGGCGCGACCACATCCTGCAGAGCAGGAGCGGCCAGCCGTCCGGTCACAAACAGGATTTTTTCGCGAGGCATTCCGGGGCGCCATCTGGCGGGAGTTGGTTCGATTGAGTTCAGCGAACGGCGCCGCCGTTGACGTTGATCACCTGCCCGGTGATGAAGCTGGCGTCGGCGCTGAGGAGAAAACGAGCATAGCGGGCGATGTCCTCGGGGGTTCCCCAGCGTTTGAGGGGAGTTTCCTGGAGCACGCGTTCCTGCCAGGCGTCGGAGGCGGTTTCGCCCCAGGCGGTTTTGATCCAGCCGGGGGCGATGCAGTTTACGCGGACGTGCGGGGCGAGGCTGACGGCGAGGGAACGGGTGAAGCCCATGATGGCATTTTTTGCAGCGGCGAAGAGTTCGCCGCTGTCTCCTTCCATGCCGCGATCAGCCTGATCCCAGCCGATCATCAGGATTGCTCCGCCGCGGGCATCCCGCATCCGGAGACCGATCGACTTCGCGAGTTCGAGAGCTGACTGCACATCGACCTGGAGCAGGAGTCGGAGTTTGTCTTCGAAGGACAGTTGGTTTTCCGGTCGGGTGAGGAGGTCGACGCCGGCGTTGTTGATCCAGAGATCGACTCCCCCCGTCAGATCCCAGGCTTGTTCTGCAAACCGTTTGACAGCAGTCGGTTCTGTGAAATCCGCCTGGAGGAGATGGGCGTTTGGGCCGAGCTGGCGGATCGAATCGGCGACTTTTTCTGCGGCCTCGCGGGAGCGGGAATAGTGGATCACGACATTGGCGCCGGCCCGGGCGATTTCGAGTGCGATGGCGCGGCCGATGCCTGAAGAGGCTCCGGTGACGACGGCGTTGAGTCTGGACAAATTTGCAAATTCTTGGATGTGAGGCACGTTTTTTTCCAACATCGGAGCATGTTGACGCGTCTATTGATGGGAGAAAACCGTCGGCGGCGTATTTATGACGCAGCGGCATTTGTTTTGCTCATTAGAGCGGAGAGAGCTCTCTCTGGCGATCGGCATCCGGTGCGGATGACCGATGCTGATCGCGTCGCTAGTCCTTATTTCTTAAGGAATTGTGTGTGATTACCCCTTTCGGGAATTCTCGACAGGGTCGTTGACTCTGCGGGTTCTGTGCGGCATAATGCCGCCGTCCTTCGTTCAAAAGAAGACTGCGGGCCCTACCGGTCTGCAATTTTGCCCATGATCGACCACATCGTCTCAATCTCATCTGTCTTTCGCTGTTCTGCGGTTTGGACCGTCGTAATGCTGCAGATGTAGTAGACGAGACTTCCGGCCCTGCGGCTGCCGGTCTCCGTCGCGACGTTCCAGTGATTTTCACCAGCCTCTTCCGAATTCACTGAGTCGCCAGCTTTTTGGAGCGAAAGCTCTGGGGGGCACGGAGTGCACATCAGCCGAGGTTGCTGCGAGAAATTCGAAGGATTCCCACAGTTGTCCGAACCAGGAACGGGTTTCGGTGGCAATGGAGAGGCCACTCCATCGCCGCCACCACCACCAGAGAGTGAGAAGCATATGGTTGCGAATGTCGCTGAACCAGTCGTTGAACGTACGGGTTCTTCTTTCCCCGAATTGTCGAATCAGCTCGAGAAAGATCTGGTTCAGGTCTTCAAACTGCTGTCGGACGAGACTCGTCTCCGCATTCTGATGTATCTGATGCGGGAGAACGAGATGCACGTGACGGCGCTGTGCGAGAAGCTCGGCCAGAGCCAGCCGGCGGTGAGCCATCACCTGGCGCTGCTGCGCGTGGCGGGGCTGATCGAAGCTCGCCGGGACGGGAAGCACAACTTCTATTCCGTGCGCGAGAAGCACTTCCACCGGATTATCGCGGAGCTGTTCCAGAGCATCAGCAGCGCCGACCAGGACGGAATCCGCTTCAAGGACTTCCTGCTGAAGCAGACGCCGTAGCCGACCTGCGGCTGACGAAAATGTCATTGAAGAGCGGCTCTTCGTGATTGCGGGGAGCCGCTTTTTTTGCGAGCGGACCGCTGTCGGGCTGCGATTGGGCGAGTCGCTTTTTTTGCGTTTCACGCTGTGGTACAACCGTCACAATTTTGCCCCCGTTCGATGCCTCCTGCCCGATGCGTGCCATGCCTGCTCCCGCCAAGCTCGCTCTCGCCGATGGAACCGTGTACTCCGGAAACGCCTTCGGGGCGTCAGGGGAGGTCTACGGGGAAGTCGTGTTCAACACCAGCATGACCGGGTATCAGGAGATCCTGACCGATCCCTCGTACTGCGGTCAGATCGTCACGATGACGTATCCGCTGATCGGCAACTACGGGGTGAACGCCGAGGATGTCGAGAGCGGCAAGCCTTTCATCCGCGGGTTCATCATCCGGGAGCTGTGCCAGATTCCGAGCAATTTCCGCTCGGAGCAGTCGCTGGACGAATATCTGAAGCAGGCCAACGTGATCGGCCTCGAAGGGATCGACACGCGGGCACTGGTCCGGCGGATCCGCAACGAGGGGGCCATGACCGGGGTGCTCTCGACCGTCGATCTCGACGACGCGTCGCTGATCCGCAAGGCCCAGGCGGCCCCGCAGATCGTCGGACAGGACCTCGTCCGGGAAGTCATGCCGGCTGCATCGTTCGAATGGAGCGAGCCGCTGTCGGATCTGGGTCGGCCGCCCGGCTCGAAGACGGACCTGCCGGGCGAGCCGCATGTGGTGGCGATCGACTACGGAATGAAGCGGAACATTCTGCGACATCTGCGGGATATGCACTGCCGGGTGACGGTGGTGCCTGGAACCGCGACTGCCGAGGAAGTGCTGGCTCACAATCCGGACGGGGTGTTTCTGTCGAACGGCCCGGGAGATCCGCGTCCGCTGACGTATGCGATCGAGACGATTCAGGGGCTGCTGGGGAAGGTGCCGGTGTTCGGGATCTGCCTGGGACATCAGCTCATGGGGCTGGCCTGCGGGGCGGAGATCTTCAAGCTGAAATTCGGTCATCGGGGCGGCAACCAGCCGGTGTTGAACAAGGCGACCGGGCGGGTGGAGATCACTTCGCAAAACCACGGTTTTGCGCTTTCGTCGGAGAATCTGCCGGACTGCCTGGAAGTGACGCATATCAACTTGAACGACCAGACGGTCGAAGGCCTGCGGCACAAGGAATTCCCGGCGTTCTGCGTGCAGTATCATCCGGAAGCGGCCGCGGGTCCGCACGACAGCAGCTATCTGTTCCGGCAGTTCCGGGAACTGATGACCGAGCCGGTCCCGGCGAATTGACGTCGACCGGCCTGTTCTGCCAGAATCTCGGCCCCGGCGCTTGTGCCGGGGCCTGTTTCATTCCTGGAACCGACGAAAATGCCAGCCGAACGTACGCTTGTCCTCCTGAAACCCGACGCCGTGGCCCGCCGGCTGTGTGGCGAGATCCTGGCCCGCTTCGAGCGGAAGGGGCTCAAGATTGCCGGCATGAAGATGCTGCAGGTGACGCCCGAGCTGTCGAAGCAGCACTATGCGGAGCACGTCTCGAAGCCGTTCTATCCGCTGCTGGAGAGTTTCATCACATCCGGCCCGGTCGTGGCTCTGGCCCTGGAGGGTCCGGAGGCGGTGACGGTGGTGCGGGGGATGATGGGCTCGACGAACGGCCGGCAGTCGGCCCCGGGGACGATCCGCGGGGATCTGGGGCTGAGCCGTCAGATGAACCTGGTGCATGGCAGCGACAGCGCGGAAGCGGCGGCGAAGGAGCTGGCGATTTACTTCGGGCCGGGTGAGCTGCTGACGTACGCGTCGCCGCTGGAAGACCTGACGAGCGCGGCGGACGAACGATAGTCGGCGAATGCGCGTGAACGTTGCGGCTGGTCGAAGTTTCGTCGCGGCGATTCGTTGCAAAAGGTTGGTCGATCTGTCACCATACCGGGGCTTCCGGACGAGAGTCCGAGCCTGCCGGCGAACCCGTTGGCGGGCCGGGATGTCTGGTCTGGCGGCGGATGCACCTCTAGCTCAATTGGATAGAGCATCGGTCTACGGAACCGAAGGTTGCTGGTTCGAGCCCAGCGAGGTGTACTTCTTTTTTCGCTCGCCCGGCCCCAGTGTCAGGCGATGCCAGCAGCGGCCCTGAAGTGCCTAAGCTGCTCTCCGGCAAGGTGTTCGACTCCTGGCCTTGATGGCTTTGAGAGTCGACTTTCTCCTCGGTGATCGTGCCAGCGGATGCCACATCCGTGCCAGAAGCGGACTGATCTGGGGCCCCATTTGGGACACCTGAGGGTCCCAAAACGGACACCTCGGCGGGCTCAAGAACGGTCGCTTCCGGGCTGACGGCTGCAACGACGTGATCGTTCGCTCCGGGGGCTTGGAGTCGACCGACGGCACGGGACTTCTCTGCCATGTTGACGTGGGTGTACGTATTCATGGTGAGGTTGATCGTGCTGTGCCGGGCCAGGGTCTGCGCCATCTTCGGATGCACGTCCGCCTTGGCCAAATTCGAGACGAACGTGTGCCGGTTGGCATGAAAATCCGCAAACAGCCCTGCGCTGTTCTTGTACTTCAGAAAATCCGATTTCGCTCGCGTCTCCCGCTCATCGGGGTCGTCCGTCTCGTTGATCCACGCCTGCCTCGCGGCCTCCAAATCCCGCTGCATCATCTTGGCTGTATCCCGCAATGCTCCCCCGGCTGTTTTTAGAGGAAACAGTGGTTGAGACGGCGTAAACTTCTTCGTTGCCAGCCAGCGTCGCAGTTCTTCGACGATTACCGGATGCAAAGGTAACGTATCGTCCCGGCCGTTCTTCGAGTACGCCGCCAGCACGGTGACTGACGGATACTCGCCATCCAGATCCAGTGATCGCAGTGTCAAGGAGCTCAGCTCACCTCGACGAAGACCGGTCGCCGCTGCCATTTGATACACCATGCGGCGGTCCGGCCCCGCAACTCCTTCAACAGGTTTTCCCTCATCGGCGGCACGGAGCAGTCGGTCGAATTCGTCCAGTTCCACGGGACGACGGTCGTGGCGACGGTCCACTCGGACGTTCATCGGAGTCAAACCGCGCAGCGGGTTGTCGAGGAGGCGGCGATCCTGGACCAGCCACCGGACAAACTGCTGCGCGGCCTGCAGATAGAAATTGCAAGTCTGCGGAGAGCGACCGGCCTTCCGACGGTCGTGCAGGTTGTTCTGAACCGCGGCAGGGCGCATGTCGGCAAGCAGAACGAATCCGCAGTCCGTCATCACGTCGGTCGCACGCTTCACGACCTGCGCGACATGCTTCTCGGAGTTCCCCTTGGAACGCAGAAACTGCTCAAAGTCTTGCAGGTGTTCGGCGATCGGCTGTCGCCGATACGTTTCATACGGGTCGACTTCCCCGTTCCGCCGCCGATCAACATCTCGCTCAACCTGAGCCAGTTTGCGTGTCGCGACGGACTTGTCCGTGCTGACGGCTTTCCGGCGCTTCTTGCCGTGCTCATCACGGAATTCGATGTAGTACTTCCGCGATTCGCGCTCTGAAGTTTTGCCGGTGACCGGATCAGTCCAAGGATTTCGCTTTTTGAAGACTCGTCCCATTATTTGGCCCTCCGGCGCAGTTCCACTTGGCGGATGTGATCCCACTGCTCGCCCGAGGGACAGCCGGCCTCCATCCAGGCCAGTAATTCCGCGCGGCGATACCGTTTAATACGCCCACCAAGCTGAACCGGTTTCGGGACCATTCCCTCCCTTTCGAGTCTGCGCCAGGTCCGCAACGAAATACCACACAGCTGGGCTGCGGCTTCTGCCGTTACGAGGGCGGTCGATTCATCCGGGGCCGGCGCACCAATAACTTTGCTCGACATGACAAGGGACCTCCGGCAGCAATTGTGCTGCGCACACGCGGGTGACGGAGATCTCTTGCCGGCCGGAGAGAGGGAGCCTTCCGGACATGGCTCACGCACGCTTAAACTGCGTACGAGCAGCAGCAGACATTGCAGACCGGCATCGGCTCGCCGCTTCTTAGATTTGAGCCTTGGCATCCGGTCGGCTGTCTGGTTCCACTGATCGATGTGGATTGACCACAGCCAGATTCTAGGCTACTACGAGACAGTAGATCAACCGCTCCCCAGGATTTTTTCAAGTGATCCGATTTCGGCTTCGGGAATTACTGGCAGCGAAAGAACGGCAGGAAGGCCGTCGTATTCCGATGCGAGAAGTCTCCGAGATCACTGGAATCTCCGCTCAGGTACTGTCGAGCCTGACGTCTCCGGACCGGCCCGTCGTGACCAACACGGCCTTCGTCGAAGCTCTCTGCCGATACTTCGCCTGTACCCCGAACGACCTGATGATCCTGGTTGACGCTCCCAACGGCGCGGCTCGTCATGTCGATGAACTCTATCCGGACCGCCGTCGCTGATGGCTCCGACCGGCTATGCCAGGCATTTTCCCCTGCGTTCCAGCACTCGTTCGGTCGTCCGTGCTTCAGCGATCTCTGCCATGCCGTAATCGGCCTACAAATCGTCGCCGCTGGCAGGCCTGAATTCTTCAAGTGCGGCGCAGAATTGCCGTAACGCCCCCAGAAATGCTTCGCCACTATTGAGCACGGTGCGGGCCGACTGAAGCAGTTCCTGAGGGATGCTCGGCGGTGTGCCGTTCGACGGACTGCCGGGGAGCGCCGGGAACTTGAACCCCGGCATCACACGATAGGCCTGGAGCTGATCGTCGTACCGCCAGGGAACACCGGACATGGACAGTGTCTGCAGATCGCGGTAGACGGTGCGGCGCGAACATTCCAGTTCGCGCGCCAGCGCCTCAGCATCCCAGCGCCCCGGCCCCATGATCAGCTTCAGAATACGAAGCAGGCGACTCAGACGCTCGCACTGCCGCGCCCGGCGTTCCGCATCAGTTCGCTTCTTCTCTGTGCCCACGCCCGTCCGTGACTCCCGACTCCTGTGACAAGAATCGAGATCGTCGCAGACCAATGAGACACCTGTGGGTCACTTCACGGTCTTGTGGTTCAAGATGATTGACAGTCCGGCAGTGACAGTGCGATCCGCTGCAAACGACGGGTCGGAAAGTCATTGTGCCGGAATTCTCGCGAACGCCACTGTCGTCACGCAGCCGCCGCAGGAAAGTCCGAAACTGGGAATTGGCAGTGCCCATCTGTTGGCACTATCAACTGCTTCAATGCTCCGACGAAGAGATGGCGCTGTCGCGACGCCACCATCAGTTTCGCAGCCGCGATCGGAGCAGCCACCTTGCCAGACACGACGTTTCGCAGCTGGATGAATGGTTTGAGAGAGGATGTCGGCCCACGTCCCGAGTGGCCGGTGCTGCTGAGCTGGATGCTGGAGACGGAGTTTGAACGGCAACGGCAGGTCGATCGACCGTATTCCGGATCGCGAATTCTGATTGACCGGACTCGTCACGAGTTCAACGTGAAAGTTCCCGAAAAGCGGGCAGTCTATGGACTCTGCCATCGCTGCTGGCAGGAAACAAAGGGCGCCCTTCTGATCGAAGGCACGCCTGTCTGGCTCCTTTCTTACGAAGTGCCAAATCAGGCTGACGAGAATGGGCGACGAGCTGACCTGGTCGGGCTGACGCAGATCGGCGGCCTCGTCGTTTTCGAGGGCAAACTCGGTTCCAACAGCTGTCCACCTATCTCTGCAGTTCTCGAAGGCTTGGACTACCTGTCCTGCCTGACATCGGCCGGCACCTTCGAGAGACTGATCTCAGAGTTCCGTGACTTGAAGCAGAGAATTCCCGTTCCAGCGGGCTTTGAGGGGATTGAGCCAAATCTCGCAGCGCCGCCGGCAGTCATCGTGCTTGCCGATTCGGAGTACTTCAACTACCACGACCGGTCGGAACGCAGCCCAGGCTGGCGCGATCTGATCAAACACGGTCGGCGCCCGACGTCGATCTCGATGCGGTTTGCACAGGCAGAGTCGGACATCGATGGCTTCTTCTCGCGTACCGCGTCCTGGCTGACCTGATTCGTCACGAACAGAAGCTTACGTCACCTCCATCGTTTCGCCATCCGCCAGGAGTTTCACTGTCGATAGAAACGCCTGGAACTTCTCGGGTTCAAACGTGTGAATCGGAACCACAAGCTTCGCGCTGAGCTGACCAACGAGGTCGATGATATCGCCGTGGAAGATGTGGCCGCTGGTGTGGACCTCGATCAGGTCGCCTTCGGCTTTCGTCAGAGCGTCTTTCACGGGCTGCCAGTCCGGGCGGTCGAGGTAACCCGTCCAGCGTGAGTAGAGGCATCGCGTGCCCGGCGGAAGGGTTCCGCCGAAGTCGCTCTCCAGCATGCTGGGGCGGAAAAGCATGACGTACTGGGACGGATTCGAGCGGATTTCCTCCACCCCAATCCGGGCCGGGGACATCAAAAAGAAAAATCCTTCGAGTCGTTTCTTTTCGAAAGTCTCCAGAAAGAACTTCGGGAAGAAGACCTTCACATTCTCGGCCGACTCCGGCCTCGGGATGGAAGTCTCTGAGGCGAGCAGGTGCATCACGAAGGCGGTGTAGGTGTCGGCGACGAAGGTTCGGCCGGCTTTGATCGTCGCACGGTAGAAGCCAACCAGCCGGTCGACGTGCTGGGGTGAAAATGACGCCAGGACCAGCCCAGGAGCCGACCGGACCAGCTCCGTGATCTCGTCTTCGAGTTCGTACTCGTTCGGTCCCCAATGGTCGGGATGGCTGATGTGCGTCCCCTCCATCAGGAGGACGTCGATGGCCCGGTCTTTGACGGCTTCAATGAGCGACCGGTGCATCCCTGGCTTCCGGCCGTGGAGCCGCAGGTCCCCCGAGTAGAGGACCGACTTGCCCTCGGCTTCGATGAGGAATGCCTGAGCCCCGTAGATGGAGTGGTCGACGGAGAACACGGTGACCGCGAAGTCCCCGATCTGGATGGTCTGCCCGGAAGGAAGTTCCCGATGTCGATGTCTCGGCAGTGTCGGTTGACCGGCAAACTTCGCTCCGGCCAGCATCATCTTGCTCGTCCCCACTCCGGCATAAATCGGGATTTCATTTTGAGAGTGTCGGATCAGTCCGGTGTGATCCTCGTGAGCGTGGGAGAGGAGAATGGCATCCGGAGCCGGGCCGTCCTCAAACAGCCCTGGCACCTGGGGCAGAATTCCGACTCGGCGGAGTTCCTCTGCAGAGTGTCGCCGGAGCTGGGCCGAATCGTGGGGCTCCCGGTCCTCGTTGAACAGCGGCATCCCGATGTCGAGGATGATTCGAGTTCGATCCGTGGCGATCTCGATGCAATTGCCACCGATCTCGTGAGTTCCCCGGTGAATCGTGACTTGCATGCTGGGATTGCTTTGCTTGCTGGAGCTGAAAATCGGGGTTTGAGTCAGATCGTCGAGAGGTTGCCGGAGATCCGTGGATTAAAGCGCCGTTGCGCACAATCGTCCGTTGTCAGCCTGGACGATTTCGGTTCAATGCTTCCTGATTGCGGATGATCCTGTCGTATTGCAGGATTTGTGTGAGCTGCAGCAATTCGTTTTGTCGGGCGGCCGTGATGATGGCCCGTTCTTCCGGACTCTTGCCGTTCCACTCGAACACCGCCCGGTCGTGTTCGGCTTCGAGTTGCCGGTTGGTCTCCTCGTCGTAACAGCGGGTTCCGAGGATCGACAGACCGAACAGGAACGTGAGGACGGTGCAGGCAATGCCGATATAGAGGCCGACATTCTCGATGAACCACACCAGGTCCGGGTTCCTGTGCCGAGACACGTAAATGACTGCAGTCGTTGCGGCCACTATTCCAGTCATTCCCAGAACGTGGCCGATCGTGTAGACCTTGGGGCGGTAGCTCATGGCGATTGAACGTCCTGTGATGAAGAAGGGTTGCCTGCGGCGCCGAATCTGGGCTGGCCTTCAGTCCAGCCGGTAGAATTCTTCCAGTGCCTCGCCGGTCAGGTAGTGCTCGTCCAACCGGGCTTGCCAGCGAGGGAGCCGATAGAGGCGGGCCAGATCGTCAAAGACTTCGGCCGGAGTCGAGTTTCCGTGATAGATGATGCCGGCCTGATGTGCGGTATCCCACAGGATGCGACCGCGGGGAACGTCGAAGAATTCGGTCGCCTCTGCACAGGACAATTCGCGACGGGCTGTCTCCCAGGCAGAATCGTGGGAGAGATCCGAGTCGATGAGATACCCTGTGGCTTTGATCTCAGCAATCGATTGCAGGAACGCCACGACACGTTCGTCATCCTGCCACCAGACTCCCACATGGAAGCCATAATCTGGAGTCCGCTGGATTCGCCTCAGCGTCTGTTGGTCGAAGTGATACAGGACTGACGGCCGGAGCCTCCGTCGCGGCATGAGCCTCTCCATCGTCGGCGGTGACCATCCGGCTTGATGCCTCAAGGAACGGGCTCCCGGAGAGCCTTGGGTTGTTCATGGCGGTGTGTCGGCCGATCACCCCTGGTGTGCTGGTCCGACCGGCTTGGCGAATCACGAGGACTCACGGCCGGCAGCCAGCGGGATTGTTCCGACTCGCCTCCCCCTCGCGGGGATTGCGTCTCTCCGGGAGCCAGTCATCCCCAGAAATATCCGCTCGGTGCGACAAGGGCGGGTCAGTCAGGGTCAGCCACCGGTGATTTCCGGCGACTTCGGTCATTTCGAGCCGACAGACCGGAATTGGTGAGCTGGGTCAATCAGAAGCGTTCCATGACGTACCACCGCTTCTCGTCGGCATTCCAGGTCAAGGTGTAGGTCGTGACATTCGTGAGCGGCGTCCCAACCTGGGACTTCCACTCGATGGCGACATTCAGCTTGAAGGCTGGCCAGCTTCTCCAATCCTTCGGCAGTTCGCGGGACTTGTCGTACGCCAGAAAGTCGGGTTCGTCCGGGACCACGCTACGGATTTCGTAGCTGATCGGTTCCTGGTGCAGATTGACCCGAGACTTCATGGTCGAGACGGAATTCTTCTCGCCGGCCATCCACTTCTGGAATTCGACATCAAAGAACTTTCGGGCTGCGGCCTCGGTACCGACCATATTGGCCGAACACCCGATCATCCCGACCAGAACCAGAACACTCCAGCATTGCGACGTCTTCAACGGTCATCCTCCAGATCAGGGCTGCAAGCGCCGGACCGTGATCTGCATGCGATCACCACCGTCCGACGTCTCTTCCCCTGATACCCGAAGGACCTGACTGGGGCGGGTCAGACCTGATCGGCCGCTGCCTGGAGGGAGATCGCGTCTTTCAAGGCTTTGACGAACAGTTCTTTCAGTTCGGCGGGTTGCTGCACCCGCACCCGGCCAGCCCACGAGAGCAGCCAGTGCAGGATTTCGTTCAGACCGTCGATCTGGAACCGCAGGATCACGCTGCCATCCTTCTGCCGCGTCACCCGTTGCGTGTGATGCCAGATAGTCTCGATCACGAGCGGAGCGGAAGCTTTGGGGAACCAGAGCTCGACGTCGTAAGAGCGATCCCCCCGGTACACCGCCCAGGCATTGCCGAAGTAGTCCCGCAGATCGAAATCCTCTGGCACGACTGCAGGTTCCGCGACCGCACGCAGGGCCTTGAAGCGAGCCACTCGGAATGTCTTCGGTGCCGCGTCCTCAGTCTGGCGTCCGATGACGTACCAAGCGTTCTTGATCAGACAGAGGCGGTAGGGATGCAGCTTGAGCTTCACCGCGGCCGGCTCATACGGACTTTCGTACTGTCCGGAGATCTGACAGCCCCGCAGCAGTGCCAGCTGAATCGTCTTGATGACTTCATGGTGCCGGCTGTGGTCCGCGAGCTTCAGGTCCAGGACGGAAACGAGCCGCATCGCGTCGTCGATGAGTTCCTGAGTCTCTTCACGGGAGACCGCCGCCAGCTTCCGGGTGGTCGGACCGGCTCCGGGAGTGACATCCAGGCCGGGAGCTTTTGACATCACCGTCGCCAGGGAAAGTCCCAGAACTTCGTCTTCGGTCAATGACATCACCGGGAACCGGAAATCAGAACGGACTCGGACGAACTGCTGATAGCCTTCGCGGAAATACGGAATCCCGGCGAACTTGAGGACGTCCAGGTCACGGTAAACGGTCCGTTCCGAGCACTGGATTTCTTCCGCGATCGCTCTCGTGGTCCAGCGTCCTCGACTTTGGATCAATTCGAGAACTCGCAGGATGCGGGCCAGTCGATCCGCCTGGCGGACTCGTCGATCTCGGTCCGGCCGATCCTGCTTGCCAGGCTTCGGGCCAGTGGAACCGGTTGCAGAGGTCTTCTTCAGCCGCTTTGCCATCAGTTTGCTCGATCCCAATCAGAGACTCGTTGCAGGGCGTTCTCAAAGGCTTGCCGATGAAACGTCCGATAGTAGGCCGCTCGGTAGCTGGTGATGGCGTTCGCCACATGGTGAGCCCGGCAAACCGCCCATCGACTCGCCTCCGCCAGTTGATCCGGCAGTGCTCCGTCCTCAGCGGCGTGCTCCTGGTCGACCTGCAGGTCGAACCCAGACTTCATGGCATCGACATGGCTCGCCCTCCCCTTCGCTGCTGCTTGGACGAAGCGATAGGTCTCGTTCCACGGAACCCGTCCCTGCCGGTGGAGCCGTTCCATGATGGTTTCCTGGAACAGGATCGGCAGTGTCGGTTCTTCCCCTCGCCCGGCGATGCATGTTTCGGCAATCTCAGGGTGACTGAGGCTGATTTGCTCCACGGCAGTCGCCGTCGCCAGGGCTCGGATTCCCGATGGGCGGATTTGAGACAGCCGGGATCGAACAGGTTCAGAGTCCAGTTGAAAGACTTCGTCAGTGTCGCCGGATTGGATCGCGGCAAAGACAGCTTTCTCAGACCTCCGAACCGTGACATCCGGGAGTTGCCGGCGGAGGATCTCGGGGATCGCCTCCAGGGAGGTCATAGAATGAACTGTGACGCAGAGAGGTCGAGGGATGTCGTCCCACGGCTTGCCATCCGCCGGGAGCACGACGAATTGCACCGTCGGTGGCTCACCGTTTGATGTGCACCAGAGTCGCTGGAAATGGGTCCGGTAGCGGACGGGATCGACATCCGAAAATCCGAGTAGAAACAGAATGACCGACGAGCCACCCGCCCCGATGGCGTGAAACACGGCCTTCTGCTTATGAATTCGATCCGCGAACTCGACAATCTCCACGAGGGCTTCCTGGAATCCCCGCTGCTCGATCAGTCGGAATTCCGCATCCAGCAACGGCCTCGCCCGAGACTCAGTCCCGTGCTGGAACTTGAGCTGCAGGGCTAACCAGCATCGTTCGACAATCGCGTTGAAGGCTTTGTCCGAAACCGCCACGTTCTGCTCCGCCAGAAAGGACCGTCGAACAGGGTGGCATCGTCCTCGGCCACGGGTGGGTCATACCGGTCGCAAAACACTCCGTCAACGACCGTGCGTTACGCTCCCTGCTGATGAATCCAGGTGTGAGCCTGGTCGACGACCTTGGCCAGCAGCTGCAGGTCATCGCGTCCGAAGGACTCGGTCTGCTTCCACTCTTCGCCGTCCTTGTAGATCCGGCTGACCGTCACGTTGTGACGGGTGCCGACGGTCGTCTGGTTCTCCCAGATCGTCGCCTTGATGGCTCCGAATCGGATTTCGTGGGCCGGTTGCTGCTTTGCTTTCGCCATCGTCGCGTTCCTTGTTCGTGAGTCGGGTAAACAGTCACTTCTCCGACTACCCGCAGGAAGCCAGTGTTCTTGTTGAAGCAAGAGGAATCGCCGATTCGTACCTTGGATTCCTTCCGACTTGTCTCGCATAATCGCGATACGGTAGGTATGAGATCAGTCTATTAAGTGGCACTCTGCTCTCAGCAAGCCAACGGTCAGAGATTCAGGCTGCTGCAGTCCGAAAGTTTCAGTCGGTGCCATCATCTGATCGCTCGCACCGCAGCTGTGTTGTGCGGCGGATTGCGAGAGTTCGCAGTTTCGCCGCCATTCCGCCTGCGTGATCCAGCGTAATTGCCGACATCCCACACGAGGACAACTGACCAGTCGACGAAGCTTTCCACTACGCCCGCAGGATTCCGCTTCCTACACAGTACCGCGCTGTCGAGCGGCCCGGCGTTGCATATTCAGACCGCCGCCACACCCGGTACGACGACACGAAACTAGGGCCGAACGCGAGCGTCTTCGTGGAACGCCGAACGCCTTACTGCTCTTCGAGTCTTCGAGCGAAGTGCTGAAAACGGTCTGCGCACCAACTCGAAGAGCCATTCCTTTGCGGCAACGTCCGCTGGAAAGATAGGGGGACCGCGTTCTCTGTGAGGCGGGTTTTGCGTCAACGAGTCTCGATGGGTTGACTTTTCCGATAAGACCCAGAGCAGCGAATGTGCCGGCGAACTCGTGCGACGGCCGCTGTGGATTGGCGGAGTCATTTTCGCATCGCATTCATGAGGACCTTCGGCCCGTGGGGACTTACGTCATGTTGTCGTTCCGCTCACAGTGGCCTTCCTGCGTCAGCCTGGCCGCTGTTCTGCTGGTGAGCGGCTGTCGGTCGGCGCGGACGATTCATGACTCGGAATATGCGCAACTGGAGTCCGACGTCGCGCGGGCGATGATGGACTCGCAGCCGGCACTGGCAGCCATCACTCCGGTGGCTTCGGAATTGGCCGGACCGTCAACCGTCGACGAATACGTCGCCGTCGCGCTTTCGCAGAATCCCCGGATTCAGGCGGCCCGGAAACGCGTCGAAGCCGCCAGTTATCGCGTGCCCCAGGCGGCGAGTCTCGAAGATCCGATGCTCGGAGTGAATGGGTATCCCTTCTCTCCGTATGTGCTGCAGACCGCGGGAGGACGTTCGACGGCGAACGTGATGGCGTCCCAGAATTTGCCGTGGCTCGGCAAGCTGGAAACGCGGTCGGAAGTCGCAGAAGCCGGCACCGATGTCGCCCGTGCCGAGCTTGTCGCCGCAGAGCTGGAAATCGTCGAGCAGGTCAAGCGGGCTTACTACGCGCTGTCCTTTTCGCAGCAGACGATCCACATCACGGAACAGAGTCGCGGTCTGCTGGTGGAGTTGAGCGAGATCGCTGAGATTCGTTACACGACGGGGGCTGTCAGCCAGCAGGACGTGCTGCGTTCTCAGGTCGAAGTTTCCAACGTGGACTCAGAACTGATCCAGTTGCGTCAACAGCTCCAGAGCACCCGCGCACGCCTAGCTCAGTTGCTTCACGTCTCGCCCGAGACCCCCTTACAGGCTCTCAATGAGTGGCCCGAAGAGGAAGTTCCGCAGGATCTGGAGCGACTTTACCAGCAGGCGATTACCGCTCGTCCGGAGCTGCATGCCCAACTGGCGGCGGTCCGCCGCGACCTGTCTCAGGTGGAGCTGGCCAGGCTGCAGTATTATCCCGATGTCACGCTGAACGCCATGTGGGGCGGCATGACGACGTCCGGGGCGTTATCGGCTGCCGCTGACGGCGTCTCCATGTTCAACATCGGGGCGCAGATCAACGTACCGCTCTACCGCAAGAAGCTGCAGGCCGGCGTTCGCGAAGCTGAGGCGCAAGCCGTTTCCAGCGCCCGCGAATACGACGCGATGAAGGATCGCACTCAGGCCGAGGTCAAAGATCTCTTCGCGCAGGCGCTCAGTCAGCGCGACCTGGTGGCCCTGTTCAAGAATGAGATCATTCCCAAGGCGGAGCAGACGCTCGAAGTCTCCCTGGAAGCATATCGGGTCGGACAGACGGACTTCCTGCAGCTCGTCGACAACTGGCGGCAATTGCTGAAGTTCCGAGTCATGCTCAGCCAGCAGGAAAGCCAGTTGCGGCAAACGCTGAGCACGCTGGAGCGAGTGGTGGGCGGGGCAATTTCGAGTCCGATGCCACCCGTTCCCGTTCCAGGCGCGATCGCTCTGCCGGCGGATCCTTTTTAGCAACGACGGGAAGACGGTCATGCTGCACCCGACGCACTCGATTCGCCGGCTTGGGTTGCTGGTGCTTGCCTCGCTTTCCGGTTGCGCCCATGCGTACCACGAGTCCCCGTGTGGCTGCGTCTCCTACAATTACTGCCCCGATCCGCCGCTGCCGTATGTGAGTTATTCCGGATGCCCGACGCCCGTCGCGAGCAGCTATACAGTCCACCGGACTCCGGCTGTGTCTCCTCCGCCCGCCCCCTCGCCGTGAAATGCGGCGGAGTCGTTATGGGTTGAGCTTCAGATCAGATCCCTGTTTCGCGATGAATCTCGGCAATCGGGATCCTGGCGAACATCACCCAGTCCGATGTCGCCTCGTCGTAACGCAGGATCGACGGCATCACGGTGTCTTCGACGCTGGAGATGACTGGCCTGCCGAGTCAGTGGCAGTCTTCGCGGCAATGAAACTGTCCCGTCGGAATTGCGCTTCCTTGACCAGACAGTAAATGCACGGCGCGATCAGGAACGTCACGAGCTGTACTCCCATGCCGCCCACGCTGGGGATGGCCATCGGCTGCATTACGTCGGAGCCTCGACCGTGCGTCAGGAAAATCGGCATCAGGCCAATGACGGTGGTGGCTGTGGACATCAGCAGCGGGCGGACGCGTTTCAAAGTGGCTTCAATCACCAGTCCGCGGATCTCGGGGACGCTCTGCGGGTGTTTGCCGCGGAAATTGTCTTCGAGAAAACTAAGGATGACGACGCTGGCGTCGTCCGCCACTCCGAACAGTACGATGAAGCCCACCCAGACAGCGACGCTGACGTTCGCGCCGTAGAAGAACAACAGCGCGAAGCCGCCGGACGCTGAGACCAGAATACCGAAGAAGACGATAAAGGCCAGCCACCACTTGCCCAACCCCAGATAGATCATCACGAACATCGCGAACAGGACGACGGGCACGAGCAACGACAGGCGCTTCGTCGCACGCTGCTGGTTTTCGAACTGACCGCCCCATTTCCAGTAGTAGCCGGGAGGCAGGACGAGGCTGGCCTCCGCATGCTTTCCGACGGCGACGAGCTCGTCGCTCCGGAGTTTCTCGGATTGCAGCAGCCGCTCGGCGTCTTCCACGACACTGACTTCGTCCCGGTCGCGCGTATTCATTGTGACGTAGCCGACCAGCAGGCCGTTCTCACTCTTCAGTTCCTGCGGACCGATCGTGTAGCGAATCGTGGCGACCTGCCCGATGGGAATGTGCGCACCGCTCGACGTCGGCACCAGGATGTGTTCCAGATCGTCGAATCGCTCCCGCAACTCGCGCAGGTAGCGGACACGCATCGGATAGCGTTCACGGCCTTCGACGGTGGTCGTGAGATTCTCGCCGCCAATCGCGATTTCGATGACGTCCTGCACGTCGCGGATATGGACTCCATAGCGGGCGATTTTGGCTCGGTCGATTTCGTACTCGATATAGGGCTTGCCGACGATGCGGTCGGCGACAATGTCGACTGCACCTGGCACCTTCTGCAGCAATTGTTCGATCTGCAGCCCAATCCGCTCGATCTCGCGCGGGTCCGAGCCGAAGACCTTCACGCCCATCATCGCCCGAAACCCGGTCTGCAACATGACGATGCGCGTCTGGATCGGCTGCAGCCAGGTGGGCAGGACGCCGGGAATCGCCGTCGTGGCTTCGAGTTCCTGAAGGATTTCCTCCTTGGTGATCGGCCGCACTTCCGGCCAGAGGTACGTCAGCACTGGTCGAGACCAGTTCAACCAGGCGACCTCGCTGTGCCAGCGCTGTTGAGAGACGCGTCGCCACTCGTCTTCCGGCTTCAGGATAACGATCGTCTCGAACATGCCGATCGGGGCCGGATCCAGCGCCGATTCGACCCGGCCCACCTTACCAACGACGGATTTCACCTCCGGCACCGCACGAATCGCGACGTCCTGGCGGGCGATGACATCGCGAGCCTCCGTCAATGAGGCTGACGGCAGCAGCGAAGGCATATAGAGCAGCGAGCCTTCGTCGAGCGGCGGCATGAACTCCCGCCCGATTCCCGGAAAGACCTGGTCGAGACGATTCCATGCGGCATTCTTCGTGATATCGGCGCCTGCCAGCTTCAGCGTTGCCGACACCGGGTACGCCATGCTGGCGAATCCAAGCCACACGAGCATGCCGAGCAGAACCATCGAAACCGGAATCGCCAGAAACGTCGGTTTGTGGTCCAGCGTCCAGTGCAACAACGGGTGAAAGATTCCGTGGATGCCGCGCGAGACCACGTTCTTTTCGAGCGGCACCAGTTGCTCGCGGCCCATGCGATAGACGGCTGCGGCGACCATGATGCTGATTCCGATCGCCATCGGCCAGCCGCTCCAGGGGCTGCGGGTTCCAAACCCCGCGTGGAGTAGCACATAGGCGGGGTAGAGGGTCGCCAGTCCGAGTCCTCCGCCCCACAGGAGGGAGGTTCGCCGGGACCAGCGGATCGGCTTCAGCACGTAGTAGCTCAGCACCGGCACCACGGTCAACGCCAGCACCACCGACGCTCCAATCGCGAATGTCTTCGTATACGCCAGCGGCTTGAAGAGCTTCCCTTCCTGATCGGTCAGAGCAAACACGGGAATGAACGAAATGATCGTGTTCGTCACGGCGGTGAGAATCGGACCGCCGACTTCGGTCGCGGCTTCGTGGATCACATCGTTGTAGGGGCGTTCCGGCTCGGCAGCCAGACGCCGATAGATGTTCTCGGTCATGATGATACCCATGTCGGCCACGTCGCCGATGGCAATCGCGATACCGGCCAGGGACATGATGTTGCTGTCGATCCCCAGCAGGTACATGGCAATGAACGCCATCCCCAGCGAAAGCGGCAGCGTCGGCAGAATGGCGAGCGAACTCCGCAGGTGCAGCAGGAAGATGATCACAATCGCGCCGGCGACGAGCGCTTCCTCGGTGAGCGCTTCGCGGAGCGTGTCGATCGTTTCGTTCACGATATCGGTGCGGTCGTAGAACGGTGTGATCTTCACAGGGACCGGCGCGCCATCCGCACGCTGGATACGCAGCCCCGGTTCGATTTCGGCAATCTTCTGCTTCACGCGTTCGAGCACGCGCAGCGGGTTCTCGCCGTACCGCATGACGACCACGCCGCCGACCGCTTCCTGTCCCGCATTGTCCAGCATGCCCCGGCGGAAGTCCGGGCCGAGCTGTACGGTCGCCACGTTCTTCACGAGCAGCGGGGTTCCGTCAACCTCGCGGATCACGATGTTTTCGACATCCTGCACCGTCTTTACGAAACCCACGCCGCGCACGAAGAACTCGAAACCGTTGTTCTCGACGACTTTGGCTCCGACGTCGATATTGCTCTTGCGCACCCCTTCATAGACTTCCGGCAGAGTTACGCGATGCGCCCGCAGCTTCTCCGGATCGACGTCGATCTGATACTGCTTGACGAATCCGCCGATACTGGCGACTTCCGACACCCCTTCGACCGCCTGCAGCTGGTAGCGGACGTACCAGTCCTGCATCGTCCGCAACTGGGCAAGATCCCGTTCGTCGGAATCGAGCGTGTACCAGAAAATCTGCCCGAGGGCCGTTGCATCGGGTCCGAGGACCGGCACCACACCCGGCGGAAGCTTCGTCATCGCGACGTTCAGCCGCTCCAGCACTCGCGTTCGCGCCCAGTAGTAATCCACCTCGTCGCGGAAGATCACAAACACCATCGAGAAGCCGAAGCCGGACGCCGAGCGAATTGTCTTGACTTGCGGAGTCCCCTGCAGGCTGATCGTCAGCGGATACGTAACCTGATCCTCGACGTCCTGCGGAGAGCGGCCCGGCCAGTCGACAAAGACGATGACCTGTTTCTCGCCGATGTCGGGGATGGCGTCGACCGGGGTGTTGATCAGGCAGTAGTACCCGGCGCCCGCCGTGACCAACGTCAACAGCATCACCATGAAGCGATTATTGAGACACCAGTGGATCAGGAGGCTCACCATGAATGTGTCCCGCGTTCAAATCGTGGACGAAGACAGCCACTTCCGATCGTGCGCGTCGCTCAATGCTTGTGTTCACCTGCCGCCGGCGCGGGCATCGGCATGGATCCGTGCCCGCCGTGCAGACTGGATCCCGCCTGTCCCTTCGCGAAGAGCAGGCTCGGTCGACCTTCAATCTGAGTCTGGCTGTCGAGCAGGAAACCACCGCGCACGACCATGCGATCACCGTCGTTCAAGCCACTGAGTACGGGGTAATAGAGCGTCGCGAGGCCGGTTTCGTCGGTCGAAGTCGCGAGACGGCCGAGCTGTAGTTCGACCAGCTCAAAGTTGTCGTCTTTTGTCGCTCGGTAGGCTATCTGCCTGCGTCCCGTGTCCAGTACCGCTGACGCGGGAATCGCGAGCGGGTCTGCCGGCAACGTAGTTGTCGCTTCCGGAAGGGCCGCCCGGTCTGCCGGCGCTGCAGCGACTGGCCCCGGCTCGTCGTGTTTGTGGCCAGCCATTGCCGAGAACGGTCCGCCGTCGGGAATCTGAATCAGATCCATCCGGCAGACTGGACACTTTCCGCCGCCGTCCTGAATCACTTCCGGATGCATCGGGCACGAGAACTTTCCCTCCAGCCCCGTCGGAGCCGGACTCCCGTTGCTCAACAGACGCACGCGAATTGTCGCCGAAGCGTACATGCCGGCTTTCAGACGACGATCCGGGTTCTTCAGGTTCACGCGGACTTTGATCGTCCGCGTGCGGTCATCGAGAAACGGGTCGATGAACGTCACAATTCCCCGGAATGTCTCGCCGGGGAAGGCTTCCAGCGCAACATCGACCGGTTGCCCGTAGCGCACCGAAGCGATGTCGTACTCATAGAGATCGAGGTACAGCCAGATCGGATCGAGTTCTGCAATCCGGTAAAGCTGGTCTCCTTCTTTGATGTACTGTCCCAGCCGGACGTCCTTCTCGATGACGGTGCCGGCCAGCGGCGCGTAGATCGTGATGTGAGTTCGGACTTTGCGAGTCTTCTCGATCTCGGCAATCTGCTCGGGGAGTAATCCCCAGAGACGCAGCTTCTCGCGCACCGCCAGCAGGTTCGCTTCGGTGAACCGGTCGACGAGCCGCTCGGCTCCCTTCTTATCGCCCGACTCGGAAGCCTCCAGGGCCCTGATCAATTCGGCCTGCGCGGAATACAGCTCCGGGCTGTAGAGATCCACGAGATGATCCTGTTCCTTGACCTCGATTCCGGTGAAGTCGACATACAGTCGATCCACTCGGCCGGCGATGCGTGCCGAGATCAGCTCGACGCGGGACTCGTTGTAATCGATCTTGCCGACGGTTCGGATCTCCTTGAAGAGTTCCCGTCGCGCGATCGCCTCGGTCTCCAGGTTTCCGCGAGGGCTCACGCCATCCCCCTTGCTTTTCAGCTTCGACGTCGGAATCAGCGGCATCGCGCAGATCGGACACTTTCCCGGTCCGGGGAGACGGACCTGCGGATGCATCGAGCAGGTCCAGATCTCCCCGCCCGCAACCGCTTTGCCGGAGGTCTTCGGCAGCCAGACGACCAGCAACACGAGTCCGATAACGACCGCGGTCGCGACGCCCAGCTTGACCAGATGTCGTCTCACGTTCATGACGATGTTCCCGAAGAGTCTGCCTGATGGTCCCGTCCGATCCACTGTCGGCACAGCTTCACCAGTTCAATCACTGTGACTGGCGTGAGCGCCAGTGCCAAGAGTACGAACCATTCCAGCAGCGTGTGCGTCGTCACATCGAAGATCGGCCGGGCAAAGGGCAACGCGATGATACCCACTTGCAGCAAGGCGGAGATGGCAACCGCGGCGAAGACATAGGGATTCGTCCACAGCCCAAGTTGCCAGAAGGTCCAGACGCGGCTGCGAGCGGCGAGGGCGCGCAACAGTTCGGCGTAGACGACAACGCAAAAAGTCATCGTTCGAGCCTGGTCGAGGTCGCCTTCCTGTTCGTAGCCATACCAGAACGCTATCGAACCGACGGCCGCCAGCAGCAATCCTTGACCGAGGACCACTCCGCCCAGCGACCAGGACAACATCGGCTCGTCCGACCGCCTTGGACGCCGACGCATCAGGCCGGGCTCGGGGGGCTCCATCGCCAGCGCCAGGGCCGGCAGACCATCGGTGACGAGGTTGATCCACAGCAGTTGCACCGGCAACAGCGGAATCGGCCATCCCAAGAGCGACGCCAGCAGCATCAGCATCAGTTCTCCGGCGTTGCACGACAGGAGAAAGATCAGAAACTTCTGAATGTTGTCGTAAATCGCGCGTCCCTCTTCGACCGCGTTCACAATCGAGGCGAAGTTGTCGTCCATCAGCACCATCGCCGCGGCCTCGCGCGTCACATCCGTTCCGCTGACTCCCATCGCGATGCCGATATCGGCCGCCTTCACTGCGGGAGCATCGTTGACGCCGTCGCCAGTCATCGCGACGACATCTCCGCGAGTTTTCCACGCGCGCACGACCCGCAGCTTGTGTTCGGGAGCCACGCGTGCATAGACGGCGATATGATCGACATTCCCTGCCAGTTCCGCGTCGGTCATCGCGTCGAGTTCCTGCCCGGTCACGACACGGTTGGTCACTGCAGCGATGCCGAGTTCCCTGGCAATCGCCGCGGCCGTGGCGGGATGGTCTCCTGTGATCATCACCGGGCGAATGCCTGCCTCGCGACAGCGCACCACGGCCTGTTTCACTTCTGCGCGGGGTGGGTCGATCATCCCGACCAGGCCGGCGAACGTCAGTCGTGTCTCGTCGATCGCCGGTGCGGTTCCGTCGTCGTCTCGACAGGCCAATGCCAGGACACGCAAGGCGCGTGAAGCCATTTCGACATTGGCCTGCATGATCTCACGCCGGCGATCATCAGTCATTGAGACGACCTCGTTATGCAGACGCTCAGAGACGCAATTGGCGAGGATGCCTTCTGGAGCCCCCTTCGTGTACTGAATTCGGCGACCGGTATCGTCTTTGAGCAGGACCGACATAGCTTTGCGGTCCGAGTCAAAGGGAAGTTGTTGGACAACGCGGGGAGATCGTTCGCGCGACGTCAGTCCGCTTTTCATCGCCAGCACGACCAGCGCCCCTTCGGTCGGATCGCCGATGACGTTCCAGGTGCCTTCGGTCTTTCCCGGCTGGACTTGCGCATGATTGCAATAAGCCGCAACTCGCATGGCCGTTTTCGCATCTACGTCCGTCAGTGTGACGGGCCGCTCGCCCTTAGATGAGACCTCGAAGAACTCTCCCTGCGGCGCGTAGCCGGAACCGGTTACCCGGTAATGAACTCCGCCCGCAAGCAATTCCCGGACGGTCATCTCATTGTGGGTCAGCGTTCCTGTCTTGTCTGAGCAGATGACCGAGACGCACCCCAGCGTCTCGACGCTCGGCAGCTTCCGGACCAGGGCGTTGCGTCTCGCCATGCGCTGCAACCCCAGCGCCAATGTTGTCGTCACGACGGCAGGCAACCCCTCGGGCACGGCAGCAACCGCCAGACTGACGGATGACAACAGCGCCTCGAACCACGAATTGCCGCGCAGTAGTCCGAGGAGAAAGACGAGACCGACGAGCGCCAGGCAGATGATGACCAGTACGCGGCCGAGTCTGGCAAGCTGGCGCTGCAAGGGTGTCAGTTCACGCTCGTAGGTCTGCAGCATGCCGGCGATCCGGCCAATTTCCGTCTGCATTCCCGTCGCCACGACCACGCCCCGCGACTGGCCGTTCGCCAGCACCGTGCTCATAAAAGCCAGATTCTTCCGATCGGCGAGCGGAGTAGATTCCGGGAGGACGAGTTCGGCGTCTTTCTCGACCGGCTCGCTTTCGCCGGTCAGCGAGGCCTCCTGAACGCGAATCGAGGAGGTAGACAACAGACGCAAGTCGGCAGGGACATTGTCTCCTGCTTCCAGATCGACGATGTCACCTGGCACGAGGTCTCGTGCGGGAACCTGAGCGAGCTTTCCGTCACGAATGACCTTGGCCGTCGGAGCAGCCAGGCTCTGCAGCGCCGCGAGCGCCTTCTCGGCCCTGTCTTCCTGGAAGAATCCCAGGAACGCGTTGAGCAGCACGATGGCGAGGATCGCCGCGGTGTCGGTCCACTCGCCCATTGCACCGGAGATGAGCGCGGCAGCGATCAGAATCCACACGACGACATCGCCAAACTGCGCGAGTAACTTTTTCCACGCCGGTTCCGGAGCGACGCCGGCGAGTTCGTTCCAGCCTGCCTGCTCACGGGCTGCAGTCACCTGCGACGTAGACAAGCCAGTCTGGTCGTTGCTCGACAGCGTCTGCAGAATCCGATCCCGCGCCGTGGCGTGAGACATCTGCGTCATCGGATTGCCCTTTCAGGACTTGGGAAAGCACCGGTCAACGCCGTACCACTGCGAATGCGAGATGCCGCTATCTGGAATAACGTCACGGAGCATCCCCGGCAACACGCTCGCACCGCAATGGCCCAACCGCTCCGATCACTTCGAAGCATCCCGCTCTTTCAACGCAACTTCATAGGATGCGTCGACGTTCCGAAGATACGTCTCCGGATCAGCAGTGACTTTCTCAATGCACGGAGGGCAGCAGACGTAGACGATCCGGCCGTCCACGATCGTCCATTTGGCGTCCTTTGGCAGCTTCTTCTTCATCACCGGGCAGATTCCCTGTGCCTGCCGGAAGTTGTCGTGGATGATCGCCCAATGCTCTTTGGAGATCGACTGCTTCAGGCAGGCCCGGCAGCAGAGGTAGACCTGTTCCTTCTGCTTGCCGATCGACACCTTGATCGGTGCGCCGTGCTCGCCCAGTTTGTTCCCGGAGACCGGGCAGATTTGTTGGACGTCGATCCGCACCTGTTGCTTGTCCGCCGCCACGTCGCCCGCAGCAAGCGCGAAGGGGCTCACGCAGAGCACGACTGCCAGCAGTCCAAATCGTTTGATGAGCATGGAAACTTCTCCTTTCGAGAGTTATAAACCGCGGAACCATTCCCGCCGACGCCTCCCGCGACGACGGGGCTCTCCCTAAGCCGCACGTGGTTCCGAAGGCGCGGCCATTGTTTCAATGGGTTCGGTCGGGGCATCCCAGATTTCGTCCCGCAGCCCGGCCCGGAACTTGAATTCCAGATAGGCGCTATACAGCGTCGGTACGATGAACGAGGCGAATGGCTCGACGAGCATGCCTCCGAGGACCGGCCAGGCCATGGCGCGGGCGACGTCGGCGCCGCGCCCCGTGGCGACGATCACGGGAACCAGCGCGACCAGCGTGGTAATCGTGGTCATCATGCAGGGACGGATCCGCTTCAAGCCGGCCTCGTAAACGGTGTTGCGAATGTCTTCCACCGAGCGGATCGTCCGGCGCTTCAGGAGCTGGCGGATATAGGTCGCCATCACGACTCCGTCGTCTTCCGCCAGCCCGAACGTGGCAATGAAGCCGACCCACACCGCCGTGTTCAACTCGACCCCCATTAGTGCGACGAGGATCATCCCGCCCGCGAACGAAACCGGCAGTGCGGTAAAGACCGTCAGCGCAATCGGGACGTTGCGGAATTCCAGGTATATCAGCAGAAAGTTGATCAGGACCACGAGCGGGATGATCCACATCAGCCGGCGGTTCGCCTCGATCTGGTTCTGAAACGATCCGACCGGCTGCAACTCGAAGTTCCCCTCGGGAAACGAGAGCTTGCCACTCTCCCGCGCGGCCGTCAGCGCCTTCATAACCCCGTCCACGGTTTCCAGATCGCCAGCCGCTCCGGATGGAGAGAACATCACATGCGCCACCAGCCGTGAATCTTCGCTGTTGATCATGCCCGGCCCCCACGTTGTCGTGACGTCGGCCAGGCGGGCGAGCGGCACGACATCGTCCGTCTCCGTGACGACGGGAATCTGCGACAGCTCGTCGGCGTGTTCGCGAACGTCGCGGCTGAAACGGATCTGAATCGGATACCGTTCCCGACCTTCCACAGTCGTCGTGACGTCCACTCCACCGAGCCCCGCGGCGACGATCTGGTTTACCATCATCGTCGTCATGCCATAACGGGCTGCCTCTTCCCGGTCGACCTCGAACTCGACGTACGGCTTCCCCATCACGATGTCGGGATTGACCGTGCGGCTGTTGACCAGCGGGTGGTCTCGCAACTGCTCCGCGACCGCCAGGGCCGCTTTGGCCAAGCCGTCGAGCGTGCCGCCATAGATCCGCACAGCCATCGAGGCCTTGATGCCAGCCTGCAGCATGACGACGCGACCCTCGATCGGCTGCAGCGGTGACGCCGGCGTCACGCCGGGCAACGTCGCCACGGCGTTGATCTCATCCCAGACCTTCCGCTCGGTCATGCCGGGTCGCCACTGGTCGCGCGGCTTGAGCATCACGTACGTTTCGACCATCGCGACCGGGGCGGGGTCAAGGGCCGACTGGGCGCGTCCGATCTTGCCGAGCACGTTGGCAACTTCCGGAATCTGCCCGATCAGAGTGTCCTGCGCCTGCAAAATCTCCATCGCCTGGTTGAAGCTGGCCGCGGGGTAGAGACTGGGCATGTAGAACCAGGTTCCTTCATCCAGCGCGATCCAGTCATCCGACTTCAGGCCGGTAAAGACGTGCTTGGCGTCGACATAGCCGGGGATCTCGTTCAGGTCAGAGCCGGTCAGCGACACAAGCTGTTCGACCGGTCGGAGGACCGTCGGCAGTCCGAACCATGCCCCGAAGCCGAGCAGGACAACCATTGCCGGAAACGACAGCATCAGGCCCTTGTGGTTCAGCGCCAAACGTAGACGACCGCCATAGAGCCAGCGGAGCAGCCGGCTGACGGGGTTCTGCTCGATCGGCCAGATGCGCTCCCGCGTCACGAGGAAGCCGCCGACAAACCCGATTGTGCCGGCAAGGCCCGTCGCCCACGGAAGGCTCAACGTCGTCCAGCTCGTGACGTGGTCGGCCCAGACGAAATGACACAGAGACGCCGCCAGGCTGGCCGTTCCAGTGCCGGCCAGCCACGCCGACCAGCGCGGCAGCCGGGAGCTTCTCAGGAAGACCCGGCACAGCATCGGGATAACCGTCACGGCGACGATCAGGCTCGACACGAGCGCAAACGTCTTGGTCCAGGCCAGGGGGGCAAATAGCTTGTGATCGCGACCGGTCAGGAAGAAGACCGGCAGAAAACTCACGACCGTCGTGCTGACGGCGGTCATCACGGCGGGGACGACCTCCGCGGCCGACTCGCGGATGACTTTCAGACGCTGCTGGGCTCCGCCGGGCGATCCGGCTTCTTCCCATTCGGAGAGTGCGCCGTAGATGTTCTCTAGGATGATGATTCCCATGTCGACCATCGTGCCGACGGCGATGGCGATGCCCGCGAGCGACATGATGTTCGCGTCGACCTGGAACACCTTCATGCCGATGAAGGACATCAGTACGGCCATCGGCAGCGTAATTGCAATGACGATGCTGGCCCGCACGTGCAGCAGGAACAGCACCATCACCACGATCGTGATCAGCGTTTCCTGCCCGATCGAATCGGTCAGCGTGGTGACCGTTTCGTCGATCAGCAGCGTGCGGTCGTAAACACCGTGAATCCTGACCCCGCCAAGTTCGGGCTCCAGCGACTTCAGCTTGTCGCGCACCCGCAGGATGACGTCGCGCGGATTCTCGCGATAGCGCATGACGACGATGCCGCCCACCGCCTCATGGCCGTTGTAATCGAGAGCCCCGTCACGAAACGCCGGGCCGGTCTGGACCTGCGCCAAGTCCCGGACGCGAACTGGAATCCCCTCCCGTTCGATCACCACCGTGTTCTCAATCTGCTCGATCGTCTCCAGTTCGGTCCGCCCCGAGCCGATGAAGCCTTTCCCACGGACGATGAACTCCATTCCGCTCATTTCGACCGTCTTTGCCCCGACGTCGATGTTGGCGGCCTCGACTGCCACAATGACCTTCTGCAGCGGGAGGTTGTGGAAGCGGAGCTTGTCGGGATCGACGTCGACCTGGTACTGCTTGACGTAGCCTCCGACCGACGCGACTTCTGCGACGCCGTCGACCGACTGCAACGCGTACTTGACGAAGAAATCCTGCTTCGAGCGGAGTTCCGCCAGGTCCATGCCCGGCGGACCTTCGAGCACGTAGTAGTAGATCTGGCCCAAGGCGGTGGCGTCCGGGGCAAGCACCGGAGTCACACCGTCCGGCAGCGACCCCGACGCCGTCGTTAACTGCTCGGCAACACGCGACCGTGCCCAGTAAAAGTCGACAGCATCGTCGAACGTCACCTGGACGAAGCTGAAACCGAACATACTCCGGCCACGGACGCTCTTCGCGCCGGGGACCGCCTGCAGGGCCACCGACAGGGGATAGGTGACCTGGTCTTCGACGTCCTTGGGGGATCGCCCGAGCCACTCGACGAGCACGATGACCTGGTTTTCGCCCACGTTCGGGATTGCGTCGAGGGGGACCTTCTGCGTCGCATACCAGCCCCAGGCGACGATGACGATCGATGCCAAGGCGACCAGCATCCGTTCGCGAATGCAGAAGGCGAGAAGTTTCTCGATCATCGCGTCTCCCCTCGACCGGGACGAGACTTAGGTTTCTGCGATTCGGGAGGGGAGATCTCCTCGATCTCAAACATCTCAAGATCGTCCAGCGAGGGAGCGCCCGCCGCCGCTTCGCCTTCGGCCGAGGGCTTTGCTTCGCTGCTGTTGCGCGCCGCCAGCTTCTTCAGGTACTTGTCCGGTTCGGACAGCAACGACTTGCGGCAGGCCTCGCAACAGAGGAAAACAGGCTTCCCGTCCACGCTCAGCCGCACGGGCTGGCCCATTGTTCCCAGCTTCAGATCGGCAACCGGACAGACCTCCTGCCGCTTGGCGAGTCGCCGGTCTTCCGCCGAGAGTCCCGCCAATGGATCTTCGAACGACGGTGGTGGTCCGGCGGATGTCTTGCGGTTAGCCAGCACGGCCTGGTACTTGTCGGGGGCTGCCTTGAACTTGCCTTCGCAGGCCGGACAACAGAGGAACACGGTCTTACCATCGGCAATCACGCGGGGAGGGACTCCCATTGAACCCAGCCGGAGGTTCGTCACGGGGCAGATCTGCTGTTCGACGGCAAGGCGTCGATCATTGGTCGCAAGTTTGTCCAGCACCGCGAGCATTTCGGGCGTCAGCAGTTCTTCGCGTTTCGGTTCTGCTCTGGTCGGATCGATCAGCGAAGGGTTGCCGGCCAGTTGCATCTGGGAGTCGATCAGGAAGTTGCCGCGTGTCGCGACCCGCTCTCCCTCGCCAATTCCGCTGCGGATAACGATCTGGTCGCCCGTAGTCGGCCCCAGCACGACGCGGCGAATCTCGAAGCGTCCCGGTTCGGTCTCCACGTACACGACGCTGTGGCTCCCGGCCATCAGCACCGCATCGCGCGGGATGACAATCGCCTGGCTGCCGGCAATCGGTTCGCCGATGAACCCCAGGGATGCCGCCGGAACCAGCTCCACTCCGCAGACCGAACACTGGCCCGGCGTGGATGACATGACCTGGGGATGGCGTGGGCTGATCCACTTGTCGGCCAGTTCCGGATCGTAAACGAGCGATTCCTCCTGAGTTCCGAATGGAACCTCAATCGTTGCCCTCGCGTAATCCCCCACGCGCAACATGCCCTTTTCGTTGGGAATCACCACGCGCACGCCGACCGTCCTGGTCTTCGGATCGACTTGCGGATCCACGAACGCCACGCGGCCGGAGAATTTCCGGCCGGGGAGTGACTGCACTTCGGCCTCCACCTTCTGGCCGTAGCGGATCGCTGTCGCATCCTCGGGAAAGAGCCGCAGCATCAGCCATACCGACGACAGGTCGGCCAGCTTGCAGATCGGATCCCCCTCCTTGACATATTGCCCCTCGACCGCGAGCTTCTCGATCACCGTCCCGCTGATCGGCGCGCACAGTTCGAGGCGACTGTCGGCCGCACCCCGCTCTTCAAGATGGCCGATCTGCATGTCGGTCATCCCCAGCAGCTTCAATCGCTCCCGGGCGCTGGCATATAAATCCGGCCCGCTGGAGAGCGTCTTCGTGGTCGACAGGGCCTGGCTCCGCTCACGGGCCTTCCGGGCCAGGAGCAGTTCCACCTGTCCCGAATACAATTGCGGCGAATAGAGCAGCGCGAGGTGATCCCCCTCTTTGACCACGATGCCCGTGTAGTCGGCAAACAACCGGTCGAGACGACCGTCGACGTAGGCTGAAATCGTCTTGAGCGTCCCTTCGTCATAGCGCAGCTCGCCGATGGCACGGATCGAACGGGTGACCGACAGCGACCTGGCTGCGACCGTCTGAATGTTGGCGATTCGCCGCGCTGCCGGATCGATGTGGACGGACCGCAGTTCGCCATGCTGGCTGTGTGAAGACGGAACCAGTTCCATCCCGCAGACCGGGCAGCGTCCGGGCTCGGCCTGCGGCGGCGTGCACATCATCGGGCAGATGTACTGGACGTTGTGATCGACGGCCCCATTGCCCGGCGCGGTCTTCGCTCCGTGGCCGCCGGAAATCCAGCCTTTCCGCTGCGCCAGCCCCAGCCCGACAAACAGCAACGTGCCCGCGGCCAGCACCAGCACCGGTTGGAGCAGCAACATGACCAACGCCCGCGACGCGGATTGAACGGCGCGTGTCTCGCTCACTGCAGGTGGATTCTCTGCTTCGGCCGCAGGGGCAATCGGTTCGGTCGTCTGACCACCCGTCTCCGACGTCGGCGAATGTGAGGATTCCATGAGAAGCTCGCTCCAGAGCCAATGCGCCAGTTCCAGCAGCTCGGTCCGGGAGCGCACGCTCATCAACGGACCAGCTACGGAGAATTCCGAGAAGCAGGGTGCCACGAGACGCCACCGAGATGAGCCCCAAGTCTCAGCCGGCGACAACGTGGACGGCGGGGGCAATCGCAGGAGGGCTTTCGCCAACTCCCGGACGCACAATGCGCAGAATGTCCCCGCGCAGGCCGCCTAGACCGTGAAGCGGCAAAGAACGACGCAGCATTCCAGCGAAGTGGATTCCTGCGACGGAACAGACACAGCGCTACGGAGCGACGGCACACCAGCCGCCACGCGACGCGCCGTTGGCGTGTTGGCAATCACGCACACGAGAACACGCTCCGCCCGGCTCTCATTCGCAGGAACGGCAGGCGTTCCCGACTCGCGGCCGTCGCCACACTGACAGCCGGCGCCACAGGGGCAGGCACCAGTTTCGCAGCACTTGCGATCCCGCGGCTGACAGCCATCACAATGGCTGCGGGGCTGCGAGGCACAGCAGTCACCCGCCGACGCGTCCAACCGGATCTGAGACATCTGGCTACCGTGGCAACCACACGACGCAAACGCCACGTCCTGGGTGGGCACCGCGAGGGCAACCATCCAGATCAAGCAGCGTGTGACAATGTGTTGCGTGGCGGCCAAGTCTCGACGCCTCGATTGAACCTGCGGTTAAAAACATTCCACCGAACATCGATGCAACTTCGGCATTCGGTTCGGCGAAATCCAGTCAAAACCCGGAAGCGACGGATGCTTAGGACTGATTGTCGCATCGTTTTCCGTCCCTTAAGTATGCTCTAGAGTCCACTTTGGTCAAGGTGAATTCGAGACACCAACCTGCACACGCGTCCTTTTCGGGAGCTGCCAGCGGTCACAGTCCGTCGGAAATGGAGGACAGCCAAATCACTTCCCAAGTCCGCCTCTGTCGACCTGACAGGTCGGGATCGGACAGGCCGTGTTCACGGAACTCTTCGAAGTCGCACCACCGCCGTTCAGCAGGTCGCCATTCCCCATCGCTCCGTTCACGGCCTGTCCCGATATACTCTGGTGGAGCCGGATTCGCGAGTTGAGTCGAAATGGCGTTGAGCAGTCGAGTGCCGCGCTTCGGAGATTCATCCGACTCACTGTCCGTAATTGTCGACAGCCCCTCAGGACGCGTAGACATGCCGGAATCCACCGAACCCGCCTACCGCTGCCGGCACTGCAAGACATCGATGGACAGTCTGATCGGGCCGCGTCCATCAAGCCGCTGGAGCGAGGCAGAGGGGCTCCCTTTTCCGTTTGGCGTGACTTGGCTTCCAGCCGAGCAGGCCTACAACTTTGCACTCTACTCGCGCCATGCGCAGACCGTGGAACTCCTGTTCTTTCAGCAAGACAACTGCGACCGTCCCACTTTCGCCTTCCAATTTGACGCATTGCGAAACAAGTCCGGCCCAGTCTGGCACTGCCATATTCCCGTGAGCGATGTCAATGACGCCAGATACTACGCCTATCGGATCGGAGGGCCAAACAACCACGACGAATCGACGCTGCATGCGTTCGACCAGAACAAGATCCTACTGGACCCATACGCCAGAACCGTCTATTTCCCGCCGGCCTTCGACAGGTCTGCCGCCATGCGTTCCGGCTCGAACATGGGACAGGCTCCGGTTGCGCTCCTCGACGAGTGTCAGTGCCGGTTCGAATGGGACGATGACAAGCACGTCCGTCGCGAATCGGACCTGATTATTTACGAAATGCACGTTCGAGGCTTCACGCGGGATTGCAGTTCCGGACTGCCGCCGGAGCGGCGGGGAACCTTTCAAGGCGTCATCGACAAGATTCCTTACCTGTCCGAACTGGGCGTGACGGCCGTCGAGTTGATGCCAGTGTTCCAGTTCGATCCCCAGGACGGCAATTACTGGGGCTACATGCCCTTGACGTTCTTCGCACCGCACCACGGCTACGCGATGTCTGCTGACAGTTGTGCCCAGCGGAGTGAGTTCCGGCGAATGGTGCAGGCGCTGCACGCTGCGGGAATCGAGGTCATTCTGGACGTCGTTTTCAATCACTCGTGCGAAGGCAACTCAGACGGCCCCACATACAGCTTTAAGGGGATCGACAACGCCACGTATTACCTGCTCTCCGAAGATTCCGGGGACGGCTACGTGAACTTCAGCGGTTGCGGGAACACGCTGCGGACGGCCAATGCCCCCGTACGACAGCTCGTCGTCGACAGTCTGCGCTACTGGGCCACGGAGATGCACGTGGATGGCTTTCGCTTCGACTTGGCCTCCGTTTTCACAAGAAAGTCTGACGGTGCCGTGAATTTCGAAGATCCTCCAATCTTCGCGGAGATCGCCGGCGATCCTGAACTTGCCGACGTGAGATTGATCGCCGAGCCCTGGGATGCCGGTGGAGCCTTCCTGCTCGGCCAGCAGTTTCCCGGCAGTTTGTGGATGCAATGGAATTCGCGATACCGGGACTCGATCCAGCGGTTCGTGCGTGGCGATCCGGGCCTGGTCGGCGAGCTGATGACGCGCCTGTATGGCAGCTGCGACTTGTTTCCCGATGATCTTTTCCACTCGCTCCGGCCCAGGCAGAGCCTGAACTACGTGACTTCCCACGACGGGTCGACGATGTACGACCTGGTCGCTTACGATCATCATCACAACGAGGCGAACGGACATGGAAACTCCGACGGCGCGACGGAGTTCGGTCACAACTGCGGTGTCGAGGGGGATATCGACGTTCGGTCCGATGTCATGCGGCTGCGGAAACAGCGGGTCAAGAACTTCTGTTGCCTGCTGATGCTCTCGAACGGTACGCCGATGTTTCGCATGGGTGACGAGTTCCTTCAGACACAGGGGGGCAACAACAACCCGTACAATCAGGACAATGAGACGTCGTGGCTGGATTGGGGGCGATTTGATCAGCACCACGACGTGTTTCGGTTCTTTCGAGAAATGATCGCCTTCCGCAAGGCGCATGTGTCGATCGCGCGAAGCCAATTCTGGCGAGACGACGTCCAGTGGTTTGGCCCCGGAGGTCCCGTCGAACTCTCGGAATCGTCCCGTTCGCTGGCGTTTCTGCTGAAGGGCCACGAAACTGGCGACGCTGACCTGTATGCCATGATCAATGCGTCGGAGTCTACGCTTCGCTTCCGGATTCCAAACGAGTTCCCGCGCGAGTGGAAGCCGATGATCAATACGGCCCTTGAGTCGCCACATGACATTTCCGCAAACGAACCGCTCGGCGAGACGCTCTCTGAGGCCGTCGACGTCGCTCCGCATGCCATCATCGTACTGCAGGCAGGGGCAAAGTGACGCGACTGAGCCGGTGGGCGCATCGCCTGAACTTCGCACGCGTGTCGAAGAGCGCTCTCATCAGCGATCGATTTCGCAACCGCAGATCCGAACGGCCTGAGACGGTCACAAGTTCGACTGACCTTCAGGGGATTCTCAGAAGTGACAGTGACCTTGCCAACGACGACAGAACAACCGTCGAGTCGTTTGAGCCGATTCAGGATCGCGATGCGACGGTGGCCACTCGGCGCACACTTGCTGCTGGCCGTAAACCTGCCGCTGGCAATCATGCTCGCCGTGCTGCTCGTCTTCGAGTACCGAGATGAAATGGATCAGGCCCTGTTGGAGAAGGAAGCCGGGTTGGCCGATGAAGCCATCGCCGTCCATCAGGCGGTGGTCCATCTGCCGAATGAGGCGTCGACGAAGTCGACGGAGGACTTCATCGAACGAGTCTGCGAGAAAATGCGTGTCAATCGGTCGCCCGGACACGTCATCTTTGTAGTTCGCGGTCGCGACGTCCTACTTAGCCACGGACACAGCCAGTTGTCCGCCGACGAGAACGCCGCATTGCTGAACGCATTTCGCGATGGTCGGTCGCGATTCGTAGTTCAAAGCAAGCTTGTTGTGCTGGGAGGATACGAAGACGAGGGCACCGCGGTGATCATTGCCGAACTGGCCACCAACATTCGGCGGAGCGCGAGGCAGGAAGTCCTCTGGCGGTTGGCAAGTCTCTCGGCCCTGGCGGTGGTCGCGGCAGCAATCGTGGATACCGTCCTGTTCCGGCTGATCACGCGGCCGTTGCGACGCATGGCGGCATCGGTGGATGCGGTTGCCGGCGGTGAGTTTGGCGCAACGCTCGAAGTGCCACGGGGGCGTGAACTGCAGACACTCACCCAGTCGTTTAACTCCATGAGCCTGGAACTTGCCAACGAAGAACACCGACGTCGGCGTGAAATGGAGCGGGCACGCGAAATCCAGGAGCACCTGTTGCCCACCGAAGTACGCGTTCCTGGGCTCGTCGTTCGGCAAAACTACCAGCCCGCCGAAGATGTGGCCGGCGATTACTACGATCTGATTCCCCTCTCGAACGGCACTTGGCTCATAGTTATCGCCGATGTCGCCGGGCACGGGATTCCTGCGGCAATGGCGGCGACGCTCCTGAAGGCATTATTGCTGTGCGCATCGCAGATCCATCAGAACTCCGATGAAATCCTGCGGGAAGTCAACCGGCACATCGCGTCGCTGCTTCCGGATGGCATATTTGTCACGACATTAATCGCGGTCTGGCATCCTGACACGGGGCAGCTCGTCTATGTGAATGCGGGCCATCCATCCGGCTTGCTCTGGAATTCTCAGCTCGGATTCCGCGAGCTGTCAGCGTCCGCCGTGCCGGTCGGCATTCTGGCAGATGTCGTTTACCAGCCTTGTGAAGTTCAACTGACCGAGGATGATCGACTGGTGTGGTTCACGGACGGCCTCATCGAGGCATTTTCACCGACCGGTGAGATGTTTGGTCAGAAGCGACTCCAGGAACTGATTGCAACCATCGGACGTGGCTCCTTGGAGGGGCTGCACGACGCGATTCTGTCCGCCGTGCGGGCGTTTGTCGGGGACCGGGCGCTCGCTGACGACCTGACACTCCTGGTTATCGGCCGGGACGCCGGCACTGCGGAGCATCCTTCCAAGTGATACGACTCATTCGCGGATCGAGACTCTCACGACGGAGTCGTTTCCCTGCGACTCGGTTGGGCTGAGCCTCGGCGATCGGTCCCTGCGAAACGCGAATGCCCGCCAGACATGAAACCCGGCGGGCACTCGTCACTCGATGCGATGTTATGGATGGTCGCCGCCGTTCAGACTTTGACGCCGCCTGAAACGAGCGATGACCGTTTGGCTTACTTCTTCTCAGGCTGAGTCGCAGCCGGGGTCTTCTTGGGTGGCGCCGGTGGTGCAATCTTCAGCGTCTTCATCAACTTTGCCAGTTCGGCGTCGGCCTCGGCAATGTCGTGGTAAATGTCGGCACAGCACGCGTGGATCGCCACATTGTCGGTCTTTGCCGCTCCGGCCTGGGCATCCAGCAGGTCGCAGTGTGCGCCGACCTTTTTGTGGATGGATTCGATCTTCGCCACGGCAGCCTGCACGTCCTTGTTGTCGGCATAGGCCTTCTTCGCTTCGGTCAGCGCCTTCTGTGACGCGGTGACGTTCTGACGAATGGCCGTACTGTGCTCCTTCACCTTTTCGACGGCCACTGGCTGCTGGGCCTGGCCGTAGTTGTAGAGCATCTGAGCGTGGTCCTGCGCATGCTGCTGGCGCTTGCTGGCCTCCCAGAAGCCTTCGCCAAAGGCGCCGCGAGCCTTGATCGGCGCTCCGGCTTGTGCGAAGGCCAGCGTGGCGGAAGTCAGAACCAGAACCAGCGTGCAGAAAGTCTTCGAAAACGTCTTCATCGGAAATCCTCAACTGAGGGTGAGCAACTCACCTCGGGAAAAATAAATACAGAAAACTCCGCGCCGGGGCACGTGCCCTGTGCGGCGAGAAACGAGGTTCGGCCATATCCCGTCTGAGCGGAGTAAGGCGTTACGGAGTGACAGCATTGGGGGGCGGGGAGAACGACACTGGAGCGCGACGTTCGCGGCCTGCCAGCGTTCTCACTCTTAGGCACGCGGGCCTCTCAGCACCGCCACACGCACAGACGTGCATGGAGTCGCAGCCTTGGCGGATCGACCGCAGGTGCATGCGCGACTGGAGTCGCGGAAGAATGCAGGCCGATCAGATCACAGATCGCCACCGGCATTACAGCCGATGCGTGATCGGAAGGCGGAGCGTTCTTTTGCAGAACAATGCCGTCTTTGACGCAGCAGCATCGCGGCGGAATGGTCGACGGCCGGTGATCCGAATTCCCGGTCTTCTCCGGACAAATGAGGTGGCAGCAAGCGGGAACCGCAACATCGACGCCGAACACATGTTGAGCGCAACTGATCCCGCAGGTCCCAGGGGGAACCAGGATCACTATTGCGAATAATGCGGCGAATAAACGGTTCACAGGCATTCGGATCACCTGCCGGATGATACGCAGAAACCAATCCCAGTGTGGGCGAATTTCTTCCGGCTGTCAAACAGAATTCGTGTCTGTATCGAATCGCAACTCATCGGTCTGCAAAATGGTGGGGCCTCGTGCAACCTGTGAAACGACCACGCTTGTCGGGAGCCGTGTATCGGGGCGGCACCGTACGTGCCGATGTTACAGTTGAAAAGTCTTCACGCGTTATTTCGACCTTCGCCGCCAATCAGTGCGAAACGGCAACAGCAGCATCGACGGAAGGCGGTCGGCGGTCCGTTCGTCACGAACCTCAGGAAGCCCGATCTCCATCGTCGTGTGCTCGCGGGAGGGCTGCGCACGATAAGTCCCCAGCAGGAAATCCCACCACGGCAGATTGAAGCCGAAATTGCTGTTCGTCTCCACGGGAACGGTCGAGTGGTGGACCCGGTGCATGTCGGGCGTCACGACCAGCAGCCGCAGCCAGCGATCGACGGCAACCGGAATCCGCGCGTTGCTGTGGTTGAACATGGCGGTCGCGTTGAGGACGACTTCGAAGATCAGCACGGCCAGGGCAGACGGCCCCAGCACGGCGACCGCCCCCAGCTTGATCAGAGCCGATAACAGGATTTCCACGGTGTGGAATCGCAGCCCCGTCGTCACGTCGAAATCGAGATCGGCATGATGCACGAGGTGCAGCCGCCAGAAGAGCGGCACGGCGTGGAACATCACGTGCTGCAGGTAGATGGCGAGATCGAGAACCGCCACGGCAAGAGCGATCTCCAGCCAGGCCGGCCAGTCCACGAGGGAGAACAGCCCCCAGCCGCGGGACTGGGCCACGTCCGCCAGCCCGACGGCGGTGACGGGAACTGCCAGCCGCGCCACGACGGTATTCAGAACCACGAGACCGAGATTGCTGGCCCAGCGAGGAGCTTTGGCGACCGTCAGGCGACGGCGCGGAGCGACGATCTCCCAGACCGCCATTGCGGCGAGCACGCTAAACATCACGCCGAGGCGCAGAGTCGCTTCCAGTGATCCGGACATGAGGGCTCCCGCCGCAACGCGCCTGCCTCAGCCCCGCCGCACTGCACGAAGGGACTTGACGGTATCATTTTCTCACTCGGCCCCGCGATAAGGCGGCCGACACATATCGAGCGGCTGCTTGATGGGATCGTAGGGCTGAGTCGGTGACGGTGGCAGCGGAGGAGCACTCGCCACCGACAGCCAGGCCATGACGCTGCCAAGGACAATTGCTCCGAGAACCTGGAGTGATAGACTTCCCCCGTTCGTTGGAACACTTCTCCAGACTGCGCCGAGACTGACCACTGTCAGGGCGAGAAACGCAACCAGGCTCTGCGTGGGAGCGTCGCCCCAGCCGAGCACTGCGGTCGGGCATTCCAGTTTGCCGGCTCTGGCGAGCCAGGTGTGGAAGATTGCGACTCCCAGCCCTGCGATCACGAGCGGCAGCGACAGGACACACATCCGTGCGGAACGATCCCGCTCCAGCCAGCGACCGAACAGCAGGATCGCCGCGGTCGCCATCATGAAGGATCGCTGATAGAAGCAGAGCGGGCAGGCTTTCAGTCCCATGCCGAGGCTCAGGGAGAGACTTCCCGCCGATCCCGCCAGGCTCATCAGCAGAGCGGCGGTCGCCAATGTGCTTGCGCGGGACTCTTCGCCGGTCGCGAGACCGCTGGACTCCGTCATCAATGTCACTCCTCACGAGCGGCGGTCAGCGTCCGCCACTCGCCCACCTTGTCAGAACACCAGCACCTTGTCGGCCCACAGCGTCCAACTCGTCAGCTCATCCATGCTGCTGCGCTGACAGCCTTCGACGAGTTCGGCGTCGGTCATGCCGCGAGCATCCATGCAGGAAGCGCACACGCCAATCTGCCCCTGGTGCCGCACGATCGGACGCAGCATCAGTTCGAGGTTATAGAATCCCTGCGGAACCTTCTGCCCGCGCTTGGCGCAGGCGGCTGCGTCGCCGATCAGGAAGACGCGGACTTCGTTCCCCTCGTGGCGGACCAGGTGATCCGCCAGACGCAGGCCGTTGTACGAGTGCTCGTTCCCGTACGGCGGTCCGTTGAGGATGAACAGAAATTGGGCCATCGGTGACTCCTTGAGGAAGTTCGCCTCCCAACATATCGGGCGGTGGCGCTATTTGTCCGCCTTCTGAAAACCAGACTGCAGCAGCTCGGAATAGCCGGGCTTCAGCGGACGAACGTTGTAGCCATGCTTCGACAGTAGGTCCCCCGCCGTCAGCGAGCGTTTGCCGATGGCGCAATGCGTGTAGACGATGGTTCCTTTGGGCAGCTTCTCCATCAACCGCTTCAGATCGATGCCGTTGCGGAGTTCGCTGAGGGGCAGGAAGACGGCTCCAGCGACGTGCCCGCTGTCCCATTCCGACTTCTCGCGGACGTCGACCAGCACGGCCTTGCGTGCATCAACGTTCTCCTTCACGGTCTTGAGCGAATCGCGAGTGTGCTCCGCGGCCTGGCAGGCCGGTGCAACCATCGCCACTGCCAGCAGAGTTCCAAATGCAGCATGCTTGAACATCGACTTTCCTTCCGATGGGGAGAGAGAACTAGAAACCTCAATCAACGCAGGATTTCGACGAGGGCTGCGACAACATGATCGAGTTCGTCGACGGTCGTGCCGCGGCCCAGACTGAACCGAATGGTTCCGAGCGCAACATCCTCAGGGACGTGCATTGCCGCGAGAACGGGGCTGATGGTGATTGCGCCGGCGTGGCAGGCCGACCCGGTCGAGGCGGCAACGTTCGGAAGCCTGGCGAGGATGGCATTCCCGGACGATCCGCGGAAGCCAACGCTGAGCGTGTTAGGCAGGCCGTGCATCAGATCGCCATTCAGAACCACGCCATCTCCGCAGGCCGCATACAGGTTCTGCCAGAACCGATTTCGCAAGTCTCGGATGTGCGGTTCAGCAATCCACCGTTGCGACACGCTACAAGCCGCCCCGAGCCCAACGATTCCCAGCACGTTCTCGGTCCCGGCGCGTCGTCCCGCTTCGTGGCCTGCGCCGTGCAGCAACGGCACCAGCTCGACGCCTTCGCGCACGAACAAGGCTCCGACGCCCTTCGGTCCATAGAGTTTGTGACCGGCGACGGACAGGAGGTCGACGCCCAGCGCCTCGACGTCGACCGTGATCTTGCCGACCGACTGAGCCGCGTCCGTGTGACACAGGACATCGTGATCCCGAGCGATCCGGGCAATCTCCTCGATCGGCTGGACTGAGCCGACCTCGTTATTGGCATGCATGATCGACACCAGGATCGTGTCCGAGCCGATGGCCCGGCGGATGTCATCCGGATCGACCAGCCCGCAGCGATCCACCGGGACCAGCGTCACTCTGGCTCCGAGCGATTCGAGAAATCGACACGGTTCCAGGACTGCGGGATGCTCGATCTGACTGACGATGATGTGCGGAGTCGACACGCGGCCGCGACGGGCGAAGTACGCGCCCGTGATGGCATGGTTGTTGGCCTCAGTCCCGCCGGCCGTGAAGACCACCTCGGTCGCGTCGCAGCACAGCAGCGAGGCAACCTGAGAGCGTGCGCGTTCCACGGCATCGCGGGCCGGAACGCCCGCCCAATGCAAACTGGATGGATTCCCGTACGCCTCTTCCAGGAAAGGGCGCATGGCGGCCACGACCTCGGGGGCCAGCGGCGTCGTGGCGTTGTGGTCCAGGTAGATGCGGCGGTTCATCGGGCCAGCTTCCTGCGGCCCGCAGAGGAATCGGCCTTGGCCTTCGGCGAACGGGCCAGCGCTCTGGCCAGGCGATCCTTGTCGGCCTGAATCTCCTGCGGCGTCCGTTTCACAATCGGCTCGTCGCGCTCAACGAGGGCGAGCAGATCTTCCACGAGCCTCGGCCGGCTGAGGTAGTAGCAACGGACCGCCCCATCCTGAGCGTAGTCCACCAGCCGGGCATGGCGCAGCACGGCCAGGTGCTGGGAGATGTTCGCCTGGCGGGCCGGAAGCAGCTCTTCCATGTCCGTGACGCACTTCGGCCCGGCCAGCAGCTCGTGCAGGATCGCCAGCCGCGTCGAATGGGAAAACGCCTTGAGCAGCTCGGCGGCAGCCAGGGGATCTGTGGGAGCGGTCATGGTTTCGCCTGGGCGACTATATTCGGAGATTCGAATATCCTATGCAAGGCTGCCGCCGGGTCAAGGGGCGATTGAGAGTTATCCTGTGTCTGACGAGACCTGACTCTCGGGCCGTACCGGAGCATCCGATTGCCAACAAGTCCTAACTCGTGATCCGCAGAAGCCTGCCAGCCGCTGCCGATTGAGGACAAGGCATCGTCGATTCCGACAGTCACTTTCCACCGCGGCGCAAGAGGAAACGGTGGCTACGGCTCATTGGACTGCGAGAGGCCGTGCCGAGATCCATTAGAGTTGCCAATCTGTCCAGCCGAAACATCGTGCCTGGATTTCCAAGTGGATCGGGCAATGGCTGCGGAAGAAGGGGGGAGATAAGACCTTGCCTGCGGAATGACTTCGGTCGAAATCATTCCGCAGGGTTCCTCCTCACTGATCTGCACGCACTTTGCGCCCAGGCGGAGTGCCGTGTAGACTTTCGATGGGTTCGAGAGGGATTCCATGCGGTACTTGTTTACGCTACTCCTGATCTCAGCCCTCCTGCCCGGACCGGGCGAGAGACGTTGCCGAGCCTGGGCATCATGCTGCGCGGCCGCATGTCCATTTGCACGGGCATACGCACCACGGTCACGCTCACCCCATCACGATGACCGGCTCGGACTCTTCCGAGCCGGTCGCGGCTCTCGGCCTGGATGGTCATGCGTTCCTTGTGCTCAGATTCTTCTGACTTTCTCCAGATGAGCAAGATTTGGTTGAATCACCCAAATCCGCCATTTTTGCTCCATTGCAATTGGAATGATTCAAGCCCTAAATCACCGGCCACGAATGTGAGGCGCGCGGCAGAGCGGAGGGATTGCAGTGGAAACGAGATGGGGAACCCTTACCTTGGAGGTATCACAACTCCAAACCAAGGAAGGAGTTCCCCATGGAAGGCATTCTTTCACCCCGGGCGGAGCGCGCCAAGCAGCGGTTGTCCGAGCAGTTGAAGTTTCTGAAGGACGCCGGGCTGAGAACGCGGTATCTGATCGTGATCCATCGACTGGAAGGACGTTCTCCCACCTGGATTGCCCGCTCGCTCAAGGTCGGTCGCAGCACCGTGTATCGGACCGAGCAGCGTTACGGGAAGGACGGCGAGATCGGTTTGTTCGACCGGCGGGGCGGCAACGGGCCACGGAAACTGACCGAGGAGTACCTGACGCAGTTGCGGGAGGTCGTGGCCGGCGATCCGCTGCAGGACGGCTGGAAGCGGCCGACCTGGACGCGGGAGATGCTGATCACAACGCTCCGTCGACGGACGAGTGTGAAGATCAGCCTGTCGACGATGAGCCGGGCCTTGCGGCTGATCGGGGCGCGGCGCGGACGACCGAAGCCAACGGTCGAGTGTCCGTGGCCGGAGGCCGAAAAACAGCAGTGTCTGGAGCAGATCGAGGAACTGGTGGCGCATCTGCCGACGGGCGAAGTGGCGGTCTGGGAGGACGAGATCGACATCCATCTCAATCCGAAGATCGGCGAGGACTGGATGCTCCGCGGGCAGCAGAAACAGGTTCTCACGCCGGGGAAGAACGAGAAGCGTTACCTGGCGGGGGCTCAGGATGCGCGGACGAAGGAGTTGATCGCGATCGAAGGCGACCGGAAGGACACGGCGTTGTTCGTACTGCTGCTGTGGGAGCTGACGCAGCGCTATCCGCAGGCGAAGAAGATCCATGTCGTCCTGGACAACTACGCGATCCATACGACCCGACTGGTGCGGGAGAGTCTGGCGACGCCGCTGGGGCGCAGGCTGCGCCTGCACTTCCTGCCGCCGTACTGTCCGGATCACAACCGGATCGAACGAACGTGGGAGGACTTACACGCCAACGTGACACGGAACCACAAATGCTCGACGATGCCGCAACTGATGCGAAACGTCCGCTCCTACATCCGCCGACACAACCACCGGCGACCGGCGGCGCTGTAGGAACGACCATCGAAGTGTTTCAGAATCGTGGCCGGTGATTTAGAATTAGCAAATCCGAAAAAGGCTGACATGCGTATCTTCCTCACGATTTTCCTGATGTCCGCAGCACTGCCCGGTCAAGGCGGGTGGCTGTCGCATGCGCATTGGGATAACGGTGAGGTGAGTCACTCGGGACAAGTTGGCCGTGCACATCTTCACCTGCATGCCCACAGTCATGAGGGGAATTCTCATTCTCACGATGCGCAACATGAACCGGGCTCGCCAGTTTCGGACCCAGCCAACAAGCACGACCGTGACGCCGTGTATGTTTCCGCGGCGGACATCCTGCCGGTGGTCCGCGTGGCACCGTATCGGCTTGCGTTCGAGGCGTCGCTCGATCAGGTAGGATGCCTGACCGTTGTGATGGGGACGTTGGACGGACGACCTGCCGGCCGCTGCATGTGGCACGGTCCGCCAGATGGCGACTCGTGTATTGCTGGCCTCGAATCCCGTTGCGTGCTGCGCTGCTGATGGCTCCCCGCGCCCGGCGTCCCTGAGACGCCCGCGGCGCTGAACTGTGGGTTGAGACGCTGCTGGCGGCATTCTCGCCGCCCTGCTGGTACTGGTTGTCGGCGTTGCTGATTGCGTCGGCTCGCGTCTCCTTGTCCGCTGCCCTGCGCTTCTGCCTGCGCTGGAGGTTTGGCCGTGAAATCGCTTGTCCGCTGGATACTGACCGTCGTAATCCTGGCCGGCGTCGGCGGTGGTCTGTTTGCCACCCGCGACCGCTGGTTGCCGTTGCTCCGTCGTGAGGCTCCCACCGTCGCCGCCCCCAACAAACCGCCGCCGCCGGAGAAGGTTGAGGTGCTGGAACTCAGCCCGGAGGCCCGCCGCAATCTGGGATTGGTCATCAAACCGCTGAAGCTGCAAACCTACTGGCGGACGATCCAACTGCCGGGAACCATCGTCGACCGCCCCGGCTGGTCCGACCGCGGCATCACGTCGCCGGCGGTGGCGGTCGTCTCGGCGATTCACGCGTATCCGGGGGACACGGTCCGGCCGGGGGACAAGCTCTTCTCGCTGCGGGTCTTCAGCGAGTATCTGCAGAACACGCAGTCGGAGCTGTTCAAGGCCACCCGCGAAACCGAATTGATTGGCGAACAGTACAAGCGGATCAAGACTGCTACGGAGAGCGGCGCATTGCCGGCCGCCCGCGCCATCGAACTGGAGAACCAGCTCCGCCGCCAGAACGCCGCCATCAAAGCGTTTCGGCAGGATCTGTTGACCCGCGGCTTCAGCCCGCCCCAGATTGAGGGCGTTGCTGAAGGCCAATTCGTGACGACGATCGAGATCGTCGCGCCTCCGCCGTTCAGCGGCAGTTTGCAGGCTGGGACCGCGACTGCACTGTCCACCGACCCAGAACAGGCCAGCAGGCCGTTGCTCATCGATCAGACATCCAATGGCCCGGCCTACGAGGTTCAGGAGCTGAAAGTCGACCTGGGACAGCAGGTGCAGGCCGGGCAACTGCTGAGTTATCTGGCCAACCACCACACGCTCTACATCGAAGGCCGCGCCTTCAAGAACGAAGCGCCGGCGCTGGAGCGGGCCGCACAACTCAACTGGCCCGTGCGAGTTGAGTTCGCCGAAGATGACGCCACGGGCTGGCCGGCCCTCACAGAGACATTCGCGATTCGACACCTGGCCAACGCGATTGACCCGGCGTCGCGGACCTTCAGCTTTTTCATTCCGCTCGACAATCAGTCCCGCGGATACGAAAAGGACCGCAACACATTCGTCGTGTGGCGGTTCCGGCCGGGTCAGCGGGTGCGGCTGCATGTGCCCGTCGAAGAGTTCCAGGACGTCTTTGTGTTGCCGGCGGCCGGGGTTGTCCGCGACGGGCCGGAAGCCTACGTCTTCCGCCAGAACGGAGACCTCTTCAACCGCAAGTCGGTACACGTCCTGCACGAAGATCGGCTCGACATCGTCCTCGGGCGGGACAGCCAGATTCTGCCGGGGTTCTACGTCGCTCAGAACGGAGCGGCTTCTCTCAATCGTGTGCTGAAGGCGCAGGCGGCCAGCGGCGTACCCGCCGGCGTCCACGTCCACGCTGACGGCACGACCCACGGGACCCACTGAGAGAGGAGTTGTCTCATGCTCAACGCTGTCATTCGCTTTTCGCTGCGGTACCGGCTGCTGGTCGTCGTCCTGAGCCTCGTGCTGCTGGTCTACGGCTCCTACCTGGCCACGGAGATGCCGATTGACGTCTTTCCCGACCTCGACCGGCCGCGGGTGGTGATCATTACCGAGTGTCCGGGGCTGGCCACCGAAGAGGTGGAGAACCTCGTGACGCAGCCCATCGAGGTGGCACTGCTCGGAGCCAACGGGGTCCAGGCCGTGCGCAGCCAGACGACGGCCGGGCTCAACGTGATTTACATCGAGTTCAACTGGGACACGGAGGTCCGCGCTGCGCGTCAGACGGTCCAGGAACGCCTGGCGACGCTGGCCGGGATTCTGCCGGAAGGCATCCGGCCGCAGATGACGCCGACCGCCTCGATCATGGGGCAGATCCTGATTGCCGGCATCTACCGCCAGACGGGACCTGATGGCGGCGAACTGGTCCCCATCGGCAAAACTGGCCTGCTGGCGGAATTTGTGGGAGAGTCCGACACGCCGCAGATCAAGGTCTGGCAGCCGACAGATCGACACCGGCCCGAGACCTGGGAACAGGTCGAGGTCAGTGCCGTCGAGTGGCCGTCCCCGTCGTCGCTCAATGACGCGGTCATGCTGGGGCACCGGGAAGTGACGCTGACCATCGACGGACGGGCGCACGAAATCACGATCCCGACGGCTGAAGAACAGGCGATGAGTCTCCGCACGATGGCGGACTGGGTCCTGCGGCCGCGGATGCTGAAGATCCCCGGCATTGCAGAAGTGTTCGTCCAGGGGGGTGACCGCAAGCAGTACCAGGTGCTGGTCGATCCAGCGGCGCTGCTGGAATACGGCATCTCTCTGCAGGACGTCGAACGCGCGCTGCAGGAGAGCAATATCAACACGAGCGGCGGGTTTGCCGTGCAGGGCGAAACCGAACGGCCGATCCGGATTCTCGGTCGCCTGGGGCCTGAACCCGACCGCGTGCTGAGGGACCTGATGAAGATTCCCGTCAAGGCAGGAATCGACCGGTCGATCCTGCTCGAACAGGTCGCCAGCGTCGTCGAAGGTCCGACGTTCAAGCGAGGCGACGGGAGCGTCAACGGCCGGGCAGGCGTCGTCTTTACGATTGCCAAGCAGCCCCACGTCGACACCCGCGACCTGACCGAGCGCGTGGCAGCGGCACTGAAAGACGCCGAGGCGTCGCTGCCGGCGGACATCGTGATCAATTCGGAACTGTTCCGCCTGAAGAACTTCATCGACCGCGGGATCTTCAACGTCGGCGAAGCGCTCGTCATCGGGGCCGTGCTGGTGCTGATCGTGCTGTTCCTGTTCCTGCTGAATTTCCGGACGACGTTTATCACGCTGACCGCCATTCCGCTGTCGCTGGTGATCACCACGCTGGTCTTCCGCATGATGGGCTACGTCACCGGCACCCATCTCTCCATCAACGTGATGACGCTGGGAGGGATTGCCGTCGCGATGGGAGAACTGGTCGACGACGCTATTGTCGACGTCGAAAACATTTTCCGCCGGCTGAAGGAGAACAACGCCCTGGCTCAGCCGCTGCCGGCGCTGCGGGTCGTCTACTCAGCCAGCCTGGAGATCCGCAGCGCCATCGTGTTCGGCACGGCGGTCGTGATTCTCGTGTTCCTGCCGCTGTTTGCGCTCTCCGGAGTCGAAGGGCGTCTGTTTGCCCCGCTGGGGGTGGCCTACATCGTTTCAATTCTGGCGTCGCTGGTCGTGTCGCTGACCGTCACGCCGGTGCTTTCGTACTACCTGCTGCCGCAGTCGCGGGCGACGCACCGGGACCACGACGGGCTGCTGCTGCGGAGTCTGAAGTGGCTGGCCGGATTCCTGATTCGCTTCAGTATGGCCCACCCGGTCATCCTGCTTCTCCTCACGTGGGCCGGCGTGGGGTATGCGGCCTGGGAAGTCTCTCACCTCGGCCGCAACTTCCTGCCGCAATTCGACGAAGGAAGCGTTCTCGTCAACGTGACGCTGCCGCCCGGTTCTTCGCTGGCCGCCTCGAATCAGGTCTCGGGAACCATCGACGCGGTGTTCCGACGACGGCAGGTTTCTGAGCAGAAACCGAACGGGGCGATCCTGTACTTTGTCCGCCGGACCGGCCGGGCCGAACTGGATGAGCACGCCGCCCCGGTCAACGCCGGGGAATACATCCTCAGCATGAATCCCCACAGCGGCAAGCACCGCGAAGAGATCATCCAGGAACTGCTGTCCGAACTCCGCAAGGAAGCCCCCGGCGTCGACATCGAAGTGGAACAGCCGCTGGCCCACCTGATCAGCCACATGGTCTCCGGCGTCTACGCCCAGATTGCCATCAAGATCGTCGGGGACGACCTCGACACGCTGCGCCAGCTCTCCGAGCAAGTCCAGCAGGCCATCCGCGACGTCCCCGGCCTGACGCCGCCGGTCGTGGAACCGATCCAGCAGACGGAAGAACTGCACATCCAGCTCCGCGGGGACGACCTCGCCTACTACGGCGTCACCCGCGGCTACGTCGCCCGCGTGCTGCAGACGGCCCTGCAGGGGGAAGTCGTCTCGCAGGTCTTGGAAGGGCAACGACGGTTCGACCTGCTGGTCCGGCTCGAAGAAGGCTACCGGACGGACTACGCCAACCTGGGACGACTGCGGATCGACCTGCCCGACAATCGCGGCCAGATTGAGCTGAAAGAGCTGGCCGACATCGGCGAAGGTCTGGGGCCGAATGCCGTGAACCGGGAGAACGCGCGCCGGCGGATGGTGATTCGCTGCAATACTCAGAATCGCGACCTGGCCAGCGCAGTCGAAGAGATCCAGCAGCGTGTCCAGGCCGGGGTGGTGCTCCCGGAGGGCTACTTCATCGAATACGGCGGCCAGTTCGAAAGCCAGCAGCGGGCTACCAATCTGATTCTGATCCTGGCCGGGGTCAGCGTCGTCGGGATGTTCGTCGTCCTGATGATCCTCTACCCGTCGGTACGGATCGTGCTGCAGATTCTCAATGCGCTGCCGACGGCGTTCATCGGCGGCGTCCTGGCGCTGGTCCTCACTCAGCAATCGCTGACCGTGGCCAGCCTGGTCGGCTTCATCTCGCTGGGGGGCATCGCCGTCCGCAACGGCATTCTGCTCGTGACCCATTACTTCCACCTGATGAAGGTTGAAGGAGAAGCGTTCACGCCGGAGATGGTCCTGCGGGGCAGTCTAGAACGGCTGGCCCCGGTCCTGATGACCGCCCTGACGGCCGGTATCGGACTGATTCCGCTGGTGGTCGGCGGCCAGGAGCCGGGGCGGGAGATTCTGTACCCCGTCGCGACCGTCATCCTCGGAGGGCTGGTGACCTCCACGTTCTGCGAGTTCCTGATTCACCCCGGCCTGTTCTGGAAGTTCAGCGGCCGGGATGCCGAGAAACTGGCCCATCAAGACGAGACCGACGCGAATCCGGAGCACTGGCTCCAGACGCATCACTGATCCGGGGACGGCCAGAGCGGCCCGAACCAACCTGTTCCGTTTTGGGAGAAGAAACCGATGAAGCTGTTTTCGATGCACACGACCGCCCTGCTGACGGCCTGCCTGTTGGCTGCTGCCGGCTGCCAGCAGCAGGCCCCGGCTCCGGCCCCGGAAGCCAAGACGGCTCCCGCCGAATCCAAAGATCACGACCACGGCGAAGGGGGACACACCCACGGCGGTCACGGAGCCGGCCCGCACGAGGGGACGCTCGCCGACTGGGGCGGCGGCAAGTACCACGTGGAGTTCACGGTCGACCACGACAAGAAAGAAGCCACAATCTACGTGCTGGGCAGCGACGAGAAGACGCCAGCTCCCGTGAAGACCGCCGACGGCAAGCTGCTGCTGTCCATTGCGGAGCCGGCGTTCCAGGTGGAGCTGGCTGCATCGCCGCTGGAAGGTGAGGCCGAAGGGATGGCGTCCCGGTTCGTGGGAACCCACGACAACCTGGGGATCGTCCGGGAGTTTGCCGGCACGATCAGCGGTGATGTGGAAGGAACGCCTTACGCCGGTGAATTCAAGGAAGAACCGCACGGCGAGCACGAGCACAAATAGGGCTTATGGAGCGTCTCAAGTCGACTCGGTCTCGGTGGCGTTGTTGGACATTTCCGCTGAGGCCGATTCTGGCGTTGAATTGCAGGCCCAATTACTACGACTGGCATGTCGGTTCAGGGGGTTGCTGCAGGCAACTCGAAGATCGGGCAGACCTCGGCAGACGGAATTCGGGGAGCACGTCGCGGACATTCCGGTTCCGCTCCGTGCAAAATGGACGGCCTTTGTTTCATGGAAGGAACAGCATGGCATCGGAAATCACAGATCTCAATGACGGCGATAGCGGTACGCAGTATTGCTCGGAACGCTTCCGCCTGACGCTCCGTTCGTCTCGAATCGTAGCGTGGGTCATGGCCGCCGCCTGGCCACTGGTGGTCGCCAACGTGGCCTTCGCTGAGCAGGAACCCTTGCCGCCGTCGCCGCAAACCGCATCCGCGGACAGCGCCGACGAAGGGAGTCTCATCGGCTCCGGGCTGACGCTGGCAGATCTGATCGGAATTGCCGAAGGGTCCAGCCCGAATTTGCGGCAGGCGTCCGCCGACATCGAAATGGCGCGGGGGCACTGGGATCAGGCGGGGCGGTATCCGAATCCAATCCTGATGAGCGGCACCCAACAACTCAATGCCGGGCAGTCCCAGTACCTGGCGATGTTGAGCCAGGAAATTGTGACAAAACACAAGCTGGAACTGCAGCAATGTGCTGCGGAGCGTGCGCTGTATCAGGCGGAGTTGAAGTTTCTGCGGAGGCGATTCGACCTGCTGACCGCAGTTCGCCAAGCGTATTTCGCAACGCTGGCGGCAGAAAAACGAGTAGATGTTTTGACCCGGCTGGTCGAAATCGCCCGCAAATCACAGGCCGCCGCACAAAAGCTGCAGGATGCCGGTGAGGGAACCAGGGGGGACACGCTACTGCTGAATATCGAGCTGGAGAAGGCCGAAGTGGCCCTGGAAAATGCACAGACGGCATTGGCAGCCTGGCGGCGGCAACTGGCGGCCGTGATCGGCCAGCGGTCGTTGCAGATTGAGGGGGTTTCCGGGCAGTTGACGATCGCACTCGATGAGTTCGCCGCGCAGATCGCGGTCGACGACTACGTCCCACGGAATGCCAACGTTCAGATTGCGGAGCAGGAAATCACCCGTTCGGAGTTTCTGGCTCGCCGTGCCGATGTCGAGCCGTTTCCCAACGTCACGGTCCAGTCGGGGTACATGTACCAGGTGGAACCGCTGCACAATTACGGGATTCTGCAACTCTCAGTTCCACTGCCGATCTGGAACCGCAATCAGGGCAACCGTTACGCGGCTCAGGCGGCTGTCGGCCGGGCGATTGAAACCGTGCAGCAGGTCCAGAACGATATCGCCCGACAGATGGCCGACGCGACAGGCCGGTTCCGACAGGCCGATCAGCAGGTGCGGCGTTTCGAACAGAAGATTCTGCCCCAGTCGCGGGAAAGCGTGAGCGTCGCCCAGCAGGGCTTCCAGCAGGGGCAGTTTGATTTCCTGCGGCTGCTGCAGTCGCAGCGGACGCTCGTGGAATCGAGCCTGGGGTATCTGACGTCGCTGGAAAACCGTTGGATGGCCGCCGCAGAAATGGCCGGCATCGCGCAGGTAGAGGAGTTTCCGTAGCCACAGAGATCCTGATGCAGAATCAGGAAATGAAATCGCGGGCTCGCATTCGTTGGAGTTCGAAACATGGGGGGGGCAAGTCCAGCTACAGACATGTCCACTCCATCACCACGATCATGTCCGCCGGGGAGGATGCCCATGCTCTCAATCGTGATTCGGATCACAATCTCCGTGGCGGTAATCCTTGCCGTTTCGGAGATCTCCAGACGCTCACCGCGACTGGGGGCGCTATTGCTGTCGTTGCCACTGGTCAGCATCCTGGCCTTCAGCATGTCGTGGGTTCATCAGCATGATTTGAAGAGTCTTTCCCGGATGGCACGTGAGACTCTGATCCTTGTTCCATTAACGCTTCCGTTCTTCTTCCCGCTGGCCTTCGCCGAACGCCTCAGTCTGGGGTTCTGGTCAGCGATGGGAATGGGACTGTGCCTGGCAGTCATCGCCATTGGGGCATGGATGCGACTCGCCCCGTGATCATCGCTGCAGGGACCATCAGTCACAACGGGGCTCCAGTGACGCAGCTTGAATCAATCCTGGAATTCCAGTCATTGACGTTCCACTGGATGGCCGATACAACGGAAGTACCTGTTTTCGGGTCTGGTGGCTCAATGGCAAAGTCGTTCTTCATTCTGATGCTGGTTGCAGCGCAACTCCTTACCGGGAGTGGCGGTTCGGTCTACCTGTGCATCGGAAGCGACGGCTCATTCTGCTGCGTTGATTCGGGGCCCGGTTCCTGCACCTGCTGTCACGAACATGCTGATGAGTCGCAGGTCGCGTGTCGCTCGCAAGAATGTGAGAATGCCGACGACAGATGTGCGGAATCGTGCTGCGAGCACCAACACGCCGACCTGCCCTCGGACAACGGCCGTGAGGAACGTCTCGTCGATGATCCCTGCGGGTGCATCCACGTTGCGGTGATGGTCCCGGCCGGGCAGCCGACGTCAGTCGCTCGGTCTTCGTCCGCCAGCGACCCGGAGCGTCTGGTTCAAATTGTTGCCGGGCTGTCTGCTGAGTGTTCCGCTTACGAAGTTTCCGCGTCGCCTGTGTTGAGCAGTCCGTCGAGCGGACCGCCCGCCGTTCCGGACTTTCATTTGACCGTTGTTTCGACGGTCGTCATGCGCTGCTGATCGCAGCCTCTCTCCTCGGCATTGCCGTCCTGAGCTGATGGTCGATTTCAAAGACCTGCTTGGCCGACGTGTCCTCGCCGTCTCGACGACCCTGCCTGCGCGAAGAGACCCTTCGTGATCTGGCCGGTCTCCGCTCACCCAACGAACTCGGGAGAGACTGTATGTCCGTGACAAGTCCGGCCCCGGCGCGTCCGGTGGCCATGCCACAGCCCGTCGACACGCACTCCCTCGCCAAACGTCCCCACCGACGCTGGTGGATGGCGGCGCTCAACGCCATTCCCAACCTGGTGGTGTTCTCGCTGCTCGGCGGCGTGATGTTTGTGGGCCATCACACAGGCTGGAAGCTGCCGAAGTTATCCGCGCTGGCGGGAACCGTTGCAGTTCCCGCCGACGACTGGTGTGCCGAGCACCTGGTTCCTGAGTCGTCGTGCATTGAATGTCGTGCCGACCTGCTCCCCAGGGGAAAGCCCTTCGGCTTCTGTCAGGAACATGGCGTCGCCGAGTGCGTGATTCACCATCCCGAACTTGCCCAGGTTCGCGGGGAGCCGCAGCTGCCGAAGTATGACACGGTGCAGGCGATCGCGGTGATGGCCCGGCCGGAAAACAACAGCCGCAATACGATGCACTCCAGCCGTGTCCAGTTTTCGTCGTCGGAAAGTGTCGCGAAGGCCGGTGTCGACGTGGACGTGGTCCAGGAGCGTCCGATGCTGGACGCAGTGACGGCCAACGGAGAGCTGCAATTCGACCCGACGCGTGTTGCGCATCTTTCGACGAAGGTTCCCGGAACTGTGGCCGCCGTCCTGAAGACGGTGGGCGATGCGGTTCACGCTGGTGATGTCTTGGCTGTGGTCGACGCATCGCAGGTCGGACAGGCCAAGTCACAGTTGCTGCAGGCGATCGTACAGCTTCAGACGCGGAACGCCACCGTCGAACGTCTGCGACCACTTGCCGGCAGCGGGGCAGTACCGCAGCGAACGCTGATCGAAGCGGAAGCCGCCCTGCGAGAGGCGGAAGTGGCGGTGATTTCCGCCCGCCAGGTGCTGGCGAATCTGGGGTTCGAGTTACCGGAGGAACTTGAATCCGAGACGCCGCAGACGCTTGCCAATCAGCTCCGCGACCTCGGAGTTCCAAAGTCGTTGCTCGCCTCGCTGCCGGTGGGAGCAAGGACTGCGAACTTGATCCCAGTCGTTGCGCCCTACGACGGAACCGTAGTCGCGTCGGACGTGCTGGCCGGCGAGGTCGTCGATGCCTCCCAATTGCTCTTCACTGTCAGTGATCCGCGCCGAATGTGGCTCATGCTCAATGTTCGCGAAGAAGACGCCAGGTACATCCGCATGGGCTTGCCTGTCCGGTTTCAAACCGACAATGGCGAGCAACCGGTCAGCGGCACAATCTCGTGGATCAGTTCCGCCGTCGACCCCCAGACCCGTACCTTGAAAGCCCGGATCGTCATCGCCAACGAGGACGGGACATTACGCGACAAGACGTTCGGTGCAGGACGCATCGTGCTCCGCGAGGAGCCGAATGCCATCGTCGTCCCGCGCGACGCGGTCCAGTCCACCTCGGACGCGCACTTCGTGTTCGTCCGGGACAAGAACTACTTCGACGACGACTCGCCGAAGTTCTTCCACGTCCGGCAGGTTCGCCTCGGCGCGAGCGACGGTCACTACGTCGAACTCCTGGCGGGCGCGCTTCCCGGTGAGGTCATCGCGTCAAAAGGCAGCAATGTTCTGCTCGCTCAACTCCTTCGCAGCAATCTCGGCGCAGGTTGTGGTTGTCACGAGCACTAACGCGAAGGGATGTTGAGCGAAAATGGACTTTCTCAATCGCATCATCGACTTCTCCCTGCACAACCGCGTGCTGGTGATCCTCGGCGTACTGGCTGCCGGCGTAGCCGGCGTCTTCGCGCTGCAGCACCTCGACATCGACGCCTTCCCGGACACGACGCCGGTGCAAGTGCAGATCAATACGACCGCGCCGGCCCTCAGTCCGGAAGAGGTCGAGCGGCAGATCACCTTCCCGATCGAGCAGGCCATCAGCGGCTTGCCGGGACTCCAGCAGCTCCGTTCGATCTCCAAATTCGGCATGTCCCAGGTCGTCGTGATCTTCGACGACGGGATCGACATCTACTTCGCCCGCCAGCTCATCAACGAGCGGCTCGGCTCTGTAGAAATCGTCCAGGGAATTGAACGCCCCCGAATGGGTCCGGTGGCCACGGGACTGGGGGAGGTCTTTCACTATGTGGTGACGGGCCAGGGGACTGACGTCACGGAGCTGCGTACGATCCACGACTGGGTCATCAAGCCCCCGATGCGGACGGTCCCGGGGACTGCAGAGATCAACAGCTGGGGCGGCTACGTCAAGCAGTACCAGATCCGCCTCAATCCCGATCGGCTCATCAAGCACGGCCTGACGTTCGATCAGGTGATCGAGGCCGTCCAGAAGAACAATGTCAACGTCGGCGGCGGCAACATCAGCCAGCCCAGCGGCATGCTGCTCGTGCAGGGACTGGGTCGGACGACGAATCTTGACGAAATCCGGCAGATCGTGATCACCGCGAAAGACGGGGTGCCGATCAAGGTTGCCGATGTTGGAGATGTCGTAATTGGACACGAGATCCGTAGAGGTGCCGTGACGGCCAACGGCCGAGGCGAAGTGGTCCTGGGCCTGGGATTCATGCTGATGGGCGAGAACAGCCATCAGGTCACCTGGGCGATGAAAAACAAGCTGAAGTCACTGGAAGCCAGCCTGCCGCCGAATGTGCAGATCCAGCCGGTCTACGACCGGACCCAGCTCGTGGATTACGTGATCGATACGGTGCGGAAGAATCTGTTCGAGGGAGGATTGCTCGTCATCGCCGTGCTCTTCGCCTTCCTCGGCAACCTGCGGGCCGCTGCGATCGTGGCGCTGGCCATTCCGCTCTCGATGCTCTTTGCGTTCACCGGGATGTACCGCTTTGGAATTTCAGCCAGCCTGCTGAGTCTGGGGGCGATTGACTTCGGACTCGTGGTCGACAGCTCGGTGGTGATGATCGAAAACTGCGTGCGGCACCTGGCGCAGGACTCGAACAGCGGCAAGACGCGCCTGGCGATTATCCGCGACGCCGCCGTCGAAGTCCGCAAACCGACAATGTTCGGCGAACTGATCATCATGATCGTCTACCTGCCGATCCTGACCCTCGAAGGGATCGAAGGCAAGATGTTCCGGCCGATGGCGCTGACGGTGATCTTCGCTCTCATCGGTTCGATGATCCTGTCGCTGACCCTGATGCCGGTCCTGGCGAGCCTGCTGTTGCCTAAGCGAATTGCAGAGCAGGAGCCATTCCTGATGCGGATTGCTCACGCAATCCACGCTCCGATTCTTCGGTTTGCGATGCATCACAAGCTGGCGGTGATGGGCTTTGCAGCCAGTGTCCTGATTCTGGCCTTCGGAATGATCGCCCCTAATCTGGGCTCCGAATTCGTCCCGCGACTGTCCGAGGGCGCCATTGCGATCGGCGTCGTCCGATTGGCCGGAACCGACCTGAGCGAGTCCGTTCGTTACAACACGGAAATGGAGAAGGTCATCCTGGCGAGTTTTCCGGACGAAGTGGAGAACGTCTGGAGTCGTGTGGGGACCGCCGAGGTGGCCACTGACCCGATGGGGGTCGAGCTGACGGACACGTTCATTACGCTCAAGCCGCGTTCCGAGTGGAAGAAGGCGGCGACGCAGGCGGAACTGACACAGCTCATCGACAAGGCCCTGCGGGACATGCCGGGACAGCGTCTGGCCTATTCGCAGCCGATCGAAATGCGCATCAACGAAATGGTCTCCGGCGTCCGTGCCGATCTGGGAGTGAAGCTGTTTGGCGATGATTTCGATGTCCTGGTCAGCAAGGGACAGGAGATTGAACGAGTGTTGAACTCGATCGATGGCGCGGCCGATGTCGCCGTCGAGCAGGTCACCGGTCAGCCGATGCTGCAGATCAAGGTGAAACAGGACCAGATTGCCCGGTACGGCGTGACCGCTCAGGACGTGCTCGAACTGGTGGAATCGATCGGCAGCAAGTCGGTCGGCGAGGTTGTCGAGGGGCAGCTGCGGTTTCCGTTGATCGTCCGACTGCCGGAAGAGTTCCGGGACAGTCCGCGGTCGATCGGCGAGATGCTGATTTCCACTCCCGCCGGAGAGCGGATTCCCCTGTCCCGGCTCGCTTCGGTCGAGATCGTAGAAGGGCCGTCCACGATTACTCGCGAATGGGGGCAGCGGCGGATCACGATCACCGCCAACGTCCGCGGGCGCGACCTGGGAAGTTTTGTCGCTGAGGCTCAGCAGAAGATTGCCGAGAAGGTGGCGTTGCCGTCGGCCCGCTACCGCGTCGAGTACGGCGGACAGTTCGAGAATCTCCAGCGGGCGCAGACCCGGCTGATGATTGTCGTGCCGCTGGCTCTGACTCTGATCTTCGCCCTGCTCTACATGACGTACCACAGCATCGTGGATGCGCTGCGGGTCTTTACCGGCATCCCGTTTGCGTGGGTCGGCGGGATTTTCGCACTCTGGCTGCGGGACATGCCGTTCTCCATCTCGGCGGGTGTCGGCTTCATTGCCATGTCGGGAGTGGCAGTGCTCGACGACATGATCCTCGTCTCGTACGTCCGGCAGCTTCGGAACAGAGGTCTACCGCTCGATGAGGCGGTCACGCAGGCGGCAATTACACGCCTTCGACCGGTGCTCATGACGACGCTGGTCGCCAGTCTCGGCTTTCTGCCGATGGCATTCGGTGACGGCGTGGGGGCGGAAGTGCAACGTCCGCTAGCGACTGTCGTCATTGGCGGAGTCATCGGAGCCATGATCATGTCACTGCTCGTGCTCCGCGTGCTGTATCTGATCTTCAACACTCCTGCGGCTCGACGAGAGCATCGCCAGGAGACTCGCGAAGAAACCCCCGCCGATCTGGTGCTGGCGGGATCGAAGGAACCACCCTTTTCTGTCTGGAGGAACGACGAATGAGACATGGATTTCTGTGGGTGACTTTGCTGGCGATGGCTGGCGCAAATCTGAGCGGGTCTGCATTGGCCCAACAACCCAAGCAGCCTCCGGCTACAGGGGCGCAGGCTATGATTGATCAAGCGGCCCAGGACGGCAAGTACACGTTCTTGATGTTCTACAAACAGAAAGACGCCGCGTCGAACGCGATGGCCACGACCCTGAAAGACGCCGTGGCTGGCAAGTCTGAGCAGGTCGTCGCGGCCTATGTTCAGGTTGGCAATCCAGGCGATCAGGCCCTGGTCGCCAAGTACGATGTGAGCCGCGCTCCGATGCCAATGATCATCGCTCTCGCACCCAACGGAGCCATGACCGGCATGTTTGCCCAGAAGGTCACGGCCGAGACACTGAGCGAGGCGTTCGTCACGCCAACGATGATGTTTGCGATGAAGAACCTGCAAGAGAACAAACTCGTTCTAGTAACCGTGCAAGGTTTGGCGAAAGCTCCGGCCCCTGTCGCGATCAAGGATTTCCAAGGCGACCCCCACTTCAAAGGCCGCATCGTTACCGCCAGCATGTCGGCAGATGATCCGCGAGAAGGCAAATTTGTCGGACAGATGCAGATCGACTCGAAGGCCAAAGCCACACACACGGTCCTGTTGGCTCCCCCCGGTGTGATGGTGGGCAAATTCGATGCAGGCGCGTCAAAGGACGAGATCGCCGCCGCCCTCGCCAAGGCTGGCAAGTGTTGCGACGACCCGAACTGCAAACATCATCAACACGCTCCCGCGCAACGGACGGCGACTCCATCTTCAAGCACTCGAAGAAACTGATCGCAGAGCGCACGGATAGCGTGCTCCCGATTCCTTCAAGGAAGAACCCATGAACCTCAGAACCCTCGTTTGGCGCGAACTGGCGGAGCGGCCTTCGGCTATGCTTACCAGCACGCTCACCATCTTACTTGGCGTGATGGCGCTGGTCGCGATTCGTCACGTCACCGTGTTCTCGGAGCGCGAAGTTGGGCAGCAACTGCAATCGCTCGGTGCGAACATGCTCGTTCTGCCCAAGGACGCGACGTTGCAGGACTACTACTCAGCCGACCTCACCGAGCGGACGCTGCCGGAATCGCATGTTTCCAGCATCCTGTTGGAAAATCTGCCGGGCGTTGAGCGCCTTTCGCCCAAACTGTGCGTGAGTGCGAAGGTCGCGAACCGCGACGTGACGCTGACCGGTATCCTGCCGCAAAGTGAGTTTCAAGCGAAGGCGGCGTGGCAATCGGTGTCGCTGTTCAGCAACAAGCATGAAGGCTGCAAGAAAGCCTCATGCGGGCCGAAGACGTATGACGCCGCGCCCGAATTGCTTGCCAGCGAACGGACCATCGACAAGTTGAAGGGTAATGAGGCGGTCATCGGAGCCGACGTCGCCGAGTTCTCCGGGTTGAAGCCGGGCCAATCGGTCGAACTACTCGGCGAAAAGCTGCAAGTGCTAGCCGTGCTGCCGCGCACCGGCACGGTCGATGACTCGCGCGTCTTCGCACACTTGCACACGGTCCAACGACTGACGAGCGCGGGCGAAGTCGTCAACGCGATTGAAGTCATGGGCTGCTGTGAGGACGCAGCCGGTGGACTCGTCTCCAAGCTGGCTGAACTGCTGCCTGATGCGAAGGTCGTAACCATTTCACAGGTCGTCTCGACACAAGTGGGAATCAATCGCCTGATGGGCCAAATGTCACTGTACGTTTTGGGCATTCTGGTGATCGTCGGAGGAGCCAGCGTCGCGAGCACGATTTCGTCGAACGTGCGCGAACGTCGCCGTGAAATCGGCACACTGATGGCGCTCGGCGCCACGCCAAGTCTCGTCACCCGCATGTTCCTGTTGAAAGCATGGGTGCTCGGAATCATCGGAGCGGCTGGCGGCAGTGTGCTCGGCCTGACCGTGGCGATGGTACTCGGCGCGCGATGGGCCGGGGTCGTCGTGAAACCGCTGCCGGACTTGATCATACTTGCCACCGGAGCGGCACTCATCATCACAACACTGGCCGCGCTGTGGCCGGCTCGTTCAGCAGCTAAGCTCGATCCGTGCTTCTGCTTCCAGGAGGTCTAGCGTCATGTTCCATCTTCAAGACATCACCAAGGTCTACCGCCGGCGGCGCCAAGAGGTTGTCGCATTCAAAGCCGGGTCGCTCGACATCGGGCTTGGCGAGTACGTGGCGGTCGTCGGTCCCAGCGGCAGTGGCAAGACAACACTGCTGTCGATGCTCGGCGGCATGCTGTCGCCCGACAGCGGCAAAGTCCTCTTCGAGGGCGAGTCGCTGTACGACCTGCCGATCGCAGAACGGACACGACGTCGGAGAGAGCGAATCGGCTTCGTGTTTCAGACGTTCAATCTCGTGCCGTACCTCACGGCATTGGAGAACGTCCAAGTCCCACTGTTCCTGCACGGTGTCGGCAAAGCTGAGCAACGCGACCGAGCCGTCGCGCTCTTGGAGCAAGTAGGGCTCGGCAACCGCATCGATCATAAACCGAGCGAACTGAGCACTGGCCAGCAACAGCGGGTCGCCCTCGCTCGCACGCTGGCCAACAACCCACGCTTGATTCTCGCCGACGAGCCGACCGGAAACCTCGACCCCGATAGCCGCGAAGCCGTGCTCTCGATGTTTGACAACTTCGTGCGTGAAGGCCGCACGATTGTCATGGTGACTCACGACCCAGCCGCGGCCGGAAGGGCGGTTCGTCGCCTTTGTTTGAGCAACGGCGAAGTCATTGAGGCTACTGATCCTAATGCCAAAAATGCTGCATAGTCTCCGATCACTGGTTTCCGCCCCCCCTCAAGAAGGAACGCGTCCATGAGTCTGATGAAGAAGAATCTGCTGCTGACCTGCCTGATCGCCGCCAGCTACGGCCTCGTCGGCTGCGGCCAGAATCCCTCTCCACCGCAAGTCGCAAAAACGGATCATGCTGACCATCCCGGCCACGAGGACGGCGATGAGCACCACGAAGGTGATGGCCATGACCATGACAAGAAGGAGGCCGGTCATAGCCACGATGGCTGGTGGTGCAATGAGCACGGCGTCCCCGAAGAAGTCTGCGGTCAGTGCAACAGCAAGCTGGCGGCCGAATTCCAGAAGAAAGGGGACTGGTGCAAGGAGCATGACCGGCCCGAATCGCAGTGCTTCAAGTGTCATCCCGAACTGCAGGCCAAGTTCGCGGCCCAGCATGAAGCTAAGAACGGCAAGCAGCCGCCGACGCCTGAAGGCTGAGTGACTCTCTTGCGAGCGGGCGTCGTTCGAAGGAATGTTCGACGCCCGCAGCGGAGTCAACGACCGGCGAGCAGCTACAACCAAACCAAGTTTCCCGTTTCTATGTGATCCGCCAGGGAGGGCGACATCGTGGGGCATCGAATTCTTGCTGGATTATTGTCGCTGTACGTCGTTGCTTTGTCGGCCGGTTGCGCGCAGACATCGGCCATTCGCATCGGCAAATCAGAACCGCGACGGTCAGACGCGCGAGCGGGTGTTGGCGAGTCGGACACCTCGCGATTGAGTGTGAAGAACAAGTCGCTGAACACTGAGGCTGGCGAGATTCAGTTGACGAGCAGTGAGGAGCCGCCGCTCGTGCCAGCACCGACCGAGGCTGGTTCCGGCGAACTCTCGCTGGAGCACAATTCTGGATCGGTGGTCTTAACGCTCGCAGAACTGGAATCGCTCGCCCTGCAGAACAATCCGACCTTGTCTCAGGCCGGCGCGGCTGTCGATCAGGAATGGGGGGCGTATCGTCAGTCGGGGTTGTATCCCAATCCGCAAATCGGCTATTTGAACACTTCGGCGAATCAATCGGCGCCGAAGCAGTCCAACGGCGTGTTCCTCAGTCAAGAATTCGTGACTGCCAAGAAAATCCCGCTGTCGCAGGCCGCGGATTCTCAGGAGGTCAAGCGGTTGCAGTGGGACCAGGAAGCCCAGCGGATGCGAGTTATCAACGATTTGCGAATCCGATACTACGAAGTCCTGGGGGCGCAGAAGGCCGTTGCCGTCAATCGTCAGCTCGTGAGCCTTTCCGAAGAAAGTCTGTCGACGGCCGAGAAGCAGTTTCTCGGAAAATCCGTGCCGAAGACGGATGTGCTTCAAGCCCAAGTTCTAGTGAATTCGTCCCGTATCACGTTGGCGGAGGCCAATCATCGTCTGGAGGCCGCGTGGGAGCAACTGGCGACGATGGCCGGCGTACCCTCGCTCCCCGTGACAACACTATCAGAACCAGGTAACGACGAGATTCCGGATCTCGATCTGGAATCTCAATGGCAGCAACTGTTGGCGGAAAGTCCGCAATTGAAATCTGCTGAATCGGAGTTGGATCACGGATGGGCCGCATTACGGCAGTCAGAGGCACAGGCGATTCCGAATGTGACTGTGCAAGTCGTGGCCGACTATGATCGCGTGACGCAGTCCACTACGGCGAGCACGCTCGTCGCGTTGCCGCTGCCGATCTTCAACCGCAACCAAGGCAACATCGACAAGGCTATGGCCGATGTCCGCGTGGATCAAGCGGACGTCGCCCGCGTACAACTCGTCCTTCGCGACCAGTTGGCGGATTCCTTCCGACGCTACAAATCCAGCCGCGTACAAGCCGAAACGTTGACGAAGTCTATCCTGCCGGCCTCAGAAGAGAACCTGAAACTCACGATGGCGGCTTACAAAGGCGGGGAAGTCGGCTTCCGCGATGTACTGTTCGCTCAGGAGGCGTTTGCCCAAAGTCAAATCGCGAGAATCGAAGCCGTCACGGAAGCGCAGAAGGTCGCGGTGGAGATCGCAGGTTTGCAATTGACGGGGGGGCTGAACCCGGCGGCGATCGGCTCTGCCATTCAAACGCAAGGCGGCGGCGGTTCACGGCAACGTGCTCTGCTGCAGGAAGTCCAGGATCGGGCTGCCAAGCAACTGCTGCCAGCGGCCCAGATTGGACGGTAGGTGAATGTTGGAATCACTGACAGTCGTTGTCGCAACGAATTCCGTCGGTTACGATCCGAGTCTCGCGCGGGAACTGCGAATTAAACTGTTTCACTGAGCCGATCCCCGTAAGACAGCGCCTTTTTTTGTTCAGTTCGACGCAAGGAAACAATAGGATTGCTGCGTCGTCGGCCATAGCAGCGAGTTGAACAATTCCAGCGAAACGCCCAGACAGGAATGTCTGGGCCACCTTTTCAGAGGAATTCTCTTCCGGTAGGACAGACATTCCTGTCTGTCTCTGGCCTGCTTTGGTGGAAATAGACCAGAAGAAATGAGAGTCTTCGCGCCGAGGAATTCGGCAAGGAGGATCTCGAATGGCGAAGCGAGGCGGCTCCCGCACAGCCTGTGCAGCAGCGGCTGACCCGCAGTGGTATTCTCGCTGCAATGCCTTTCACAGATGCGAATTGCGGCAAGATTCGCACTTGACCCCGGAACGGATGTGACGATAATTGTTTAGATCATTAAGGGATGCTCCGTGCGAACCTGGTTCACAGTTCTGGCGTTAATTTGCTTCGTGCCGCAGCAATTCACTTGCTGCGCCGAAAGCTGCGAGTCATGCGAAGAATCAGTCGAAGCGCAGGAAGCGAAGTCGGCCTGCGAGAATCACGGCGACCACGACCACGAAAGTTCGTTTCCCGCTCGTGACGGCACCTCGCATCATCTGTGTGTTGCCACGCACCTGTTCTATCTGGCACAGGGCGATGCGGACTCACTCCTGCTGGATTTGAGTTTGAGCCAGGCAGTTCTTCCACGATTGGAAGCTGCTGTCGATCAGCGTCTTTGCAAGTCGTTTGCTGCAATCGCTGGTTATTCAGTTCGACCGCCAGCTCCACGGCGCCAGCGCGCCGTGTTGGGCGTGTGGGTCATCTAGTCGCGCTCAGGCCCTCTTTCGCCTGCGAGCTGCGCTCTGTCGCATGACGGACCCCGAGTCGGTCTCGCTTGCGCGATTCTCTACGCTGGCCGTTTTGGGATGACGGTTGGCGGTTCCTTCCACCCCGGCGGATCGTGTGGTCCGCTTGAGCGGACAACTCCGTGGCGTCGACACTCTTGACGCCCGCCTGGACGCATTTGTCGGCGTCCAGATTCTCGCAACGAAAGGACTCTCTCATGGCTGGATTTAAGTGGGCTCGGTGGTGCGATATGGATCTCGCGCTGGTCGGAGCCATCTTTTCCCTCGCGATGGTATCGTACGTCTGGTCGGCTCCGCCGGCCGCCGAACACGCTCACCCCGAAAAGGGACCGCATGGCGGATCACTCTTGGAGCTGGGTGACGAGGAGTATCACATCGAGGTCATGCTCAACGAAAAGACCAACACGCTGACGCTCTATGTGCTCGACGCTGCGGCCAAGGCTATGGTGCCGATCGACGCCAAGGAAGCGCTGATCAATCTCAAGCATGACGGAAAGCCCGAGCAGTTCAAGCTGCCGGCGGTCCGCCTCAAGACTGATCCAACGGGAATGGCGTCGGCTTTTCAGGTAAAGAACGAAGAGCTGGTGCATGATCTCCACCATAAGAACAATGACGCACGGTTGGCCGTAAAGATCAAAGGCAAGGCGTACAGCGCCAAATTCGAGTTGAAACACGACCACAAGCACTAAACTCTGCGGTCGCTGATTGACGCGCCTGGTTCTGCCCGGTGTCGACGGTCGCTCGTCGCGCCGGGTGGTCCTGGGAGCCTGCCAGTAAACGAGTGATTCCTGCCCGCGGCCGTCGCGAGGCTGCGATCCACACAACAGACATCTCGTCAAAGATCCACGATCATGCGCCTGCCCAAACGACTGCTGACGCTCGGAGCGTTCGCCGTATTGACGGGACTCGCTGCCGGAGCGACTACCGCCACCCGCGACCGCTGGCTTCCGTTGTTGAACGCGAAACTGTCCGCAGCTCCGGCCGAGGCGGAACATGACGACCATGCGGGCCACGACCACGGTGCTGAAGAAGGGCATGGGGCGGAGGGCAATCAAAACAACGTCCCACTTTCGGAACAGGCGCGGGCGAATCTCGGATTGAAGCTTGGCCCGGTCGAGTTGACGAACTATACAAAGAATCTCGTCATTCCCGGCGTGGTCGTGGAGCAGCCGGGACACAGCGAACGCCGCATCACGACATCATTGGCCGGCGTCGTGGTCAAGGTGCACGCTTTCCCTGGCCAGGCCGTAAAGCCCGGCGACCCCTTGCTGGACATTCGACCGACGGGTGAATTGCTGACTACCGCGCAGGCCGAGTTACTGAAGACGCTGCAAGACATCGAGCTGGTTGATGCGGAACTTAGGCGGCTTACGCCTCTCGTGGACGGCGGTTCGGTTCCCGCTCGTACCAAAATAGAAAGGGAATACGAACGCAAGCGGCTCGACTCTCGCAAACTGGTGCAGATCCAGGAATTGCTGGTTCGCGGACTGACACCCTATCAAGTCACTGAGATGGTTGAGCATAAAACGTTGCTCCGCGATTTCACGATTCACGTTCCCGGCGGAGCACCGAAGCCCCCTTCGAATGAGGAAGGCCATGACCATCCGTCGATCGTCCCGACCGGCTTTGTGGGAGTCCCGGAACAGGTAGAGTCTGCAGCCGCAGACACTGTGTTTACTGTCGAAAACATCGACATTTTTCCCGGCAAGCTCGTACAGCCCGGTGACGAGTTGTGCGATCTGGGACTGCACACGGAACTGTATCTCGAAGGCCGCGCATTTGAGCGAGACAGCCGGCTGATCACCCTCGCCGTCCAACAGCAGCTTCCGCTCACGGCACTGTTTGAAGGCGAATCCGACACCGCAGAATTGCGGGAGGGACTGCATATCCGCTACGTCGAGAATTCGCTCGACGCGGCCACACGTACGCTGCGGTTCTTCGTCCCGCTCAAGAACGAAGTCATCCGCGACGCGGAGGCGGACAACGGAGTGATCTACCGTTCGTGGCGGTTTAAGCCAGGTCAGAAGGTGCGGCTGCTGCTCCCCGTGCAGAAGCTGACCGACCAGATCGTGTTGCCTGCGGAGGCCGTCGTTAGCGAAGGGCCAGACGTGTACGTCTTCCGCGCCAACGGCGAACTCCTGGAACGCGTGCCGGTCGTCGTCGAGCACCGCGATCCGCGGTTCGTGGTGCTCCGCAGCGATGGCAGCGTCTTCATGGGTGACGAGATCGCGATGAATCAGGCGTATCAGATCAATCTGGCACTGAAGAAACAGCAGGGGTCAGGCGTCGATCCGCATGCGGGACACAATCACTAAGTCTCGTCGAGGAGACGAATCCGTGCAAATTCTCTGGGGCCTTGCGCTGTTTATCGTCGCTGGAGTCTTCGAGATCGGTGGCGGCTGGCTCGTCTGGCAGACTTTGCGAGAAGGCAAGCCCTGGAGCTGGGCGTTGCTCGGTAGTGTCATGCTGCTGCTGTACGGCGTGATTCCTACGTTTCAAGTCAGTCATTTTGGCCGCATCTACGCGGTTTACGGCGGCTTCTTTATCGCGCTCTCTTTGCTTTGGGGTTGGTGGTGTGACGGCAATCGTCCCGATTTGTGGGACGTGGCCGGAGGGGCGATTGCGCTAGTTGGCGTGCTCCTCATAATGTACGGCCCGCGGGGGGCGACTGCGCCCTTCGTTGAGTTGTAAGCACATTTGGCGTGAGTGAAAGCTGGTATCGTGCCCATCTCAAGTCAGCAATCAATGCAGTCATTCCGCGTCGATGGCATGGACTGCGCCGAAGAGGCCAACTTACTGCGCCGAGAACTAGCTCCGCTCGTCGGCGAGGAGACCTTGGCATTTGATTTTCTCAATCGGAAATTGACCATTCACGCCGTAAACGGTATCGCGGTGGATGCGATTCTCGCAGCGATCAAACGGACGGGGCTGCGTGCTGAACCGTGGCGAGACTACTCACTGTCTCCGAATCCGCCCGATACGCCGTGGTTGGGAACGCGAACGGCGCTCACCGGAATCTGCGGCGTGCTCTGGTTGGCGGCATTCGCGCTTCAGATGTGGTCGTACCGCATCGAAGGGCACACTCCCGCACTTGCCGAACTCTGGATTTTCCGGTCATTGTGTCTCGCGTCGATCGGGATCGGCGGCTGGCCCATTGCGCCGCGGGCATGGGCCGCGCTGCGTCGCCTGAGTCCCGACATGAATCTGCTGATGACCGTCGCAGTGTGTGGAGCCGTGCTGCTGGGAGACTGGTTAGAGGCTGCGACAGTTACGTTCTTATTTTCGGTCTCACTGGCGCTGGAGACTTGGAGCGTCAGTCGCGCCCGGCGAGCGGTTGCCGCCCTCATGGAGTTGTCGCCATCCGTCGTTCGCACGGTCGATGATGCGGGCCGCGAGCATTCGCTCCCTGCCGCTGAGATTCCTGTCGGAGCGTTATTCGTCGTCAAGCCGGGCGAAAAGTTCCCCCTGGATGGTGAAGTGACGACGGGCCGCAGTGACGTGAATCAGGCTCCGATCACTGGCGAAAGCGTTCCCGTGTCCAAGCAGCCGGGAGATTCTGTATTTGCCGGGACCATCAACGGGGATGGTCAGCTGACAGCGCGCTCCTCAAAGACGGCGGACTCCACAACGCTCGCCCGCATTATTCATCTTGTCACCGAAGCCCAGTCGCAGCGAGCCCCCTCCGAACAGTGGGTCGAACGATTTGCTCGCGTCTATACCCCCCTGATGTTCGTAGCGGCGATCCTCGTAGCGTTTCTGCCCCCGCTCGTCTTAGATCAGCCCGTTTCCCTATGGGCATATCGATCGCTGGTTTTACTGGTGATAGCCTGCCCCTGCGCTCTGGTGATCTCCACCCCCGTCACCATCGTCGCCGGCTTAGCGGCCGCAGCTCGACAAGGCGTGCTGGTGAAAGGTGGAGCACAGTTGGAGCAGGCCGCCCATATCAAGGCGCTGGCGCTCGACAAAACCGGCACATTAACCGTCGGACGTCCCAAAGTTGTTCAAGTCTTACCGCTGAACGGACATTCCAAAGTTGAATTGCTCACACGCGCCGCATCTCTGGAAGCCGGCAGCCTGCATCCATTGGCACAAGCAATTATCGAACACGTCCATCAACTGGGGTTGCCCTTCGAACCGGCCAGAGATGCACGGGCGATCCCCGGCAAAGGAACTGAAGGACGCTGGGACGGCCGATTGTTCTGGCTCGGCTCGCATCGCTGGCTGGAAGAACGTGGGCAAGAGACGCCGGATGTTCACTCGCAACTTGAAGCGTTGTCCGATGCTGGCTGCAGCGTAGTCGTGGTCGGCAACGAACAGCACGTCTGCGGCATGATCGGACTCGCCGACACGGTTCGTCCGGGTACGGTGGAAGTTCTGCAGTCTCTGAGAAGGGCCGGCGTAGCGTCCATCGTCATGCTGACGGGCGACAATCTCGGTACTGCCGAGGCTATCGCCCGCCAAGTGGGGGTCGATGACTTTGAGGCCGAATTGCTCCCGGCCCAAAAGGTCGCGGCCGTTGAACGCCTGCTCGTCCGCTACGGAACGGTGGCCATGATTGGCGATGGTGTGAACGATGCCCCCGCACTAGCCCGTGCCACGTTGGGGATCGCGATGGGCGCCATCGGAAGTGACGCCGCGATTGAAACGGCCGACGTGGCGCTGATGTCCGACGATCTCACGCGGCTGCCGTGGTTGTTTCGGCATGCCCGGCACACGCTTTCCGTCATCCGCCAGAACATTGCGTTTTCGCTGGGAATCAAAGTGTTGTTCGCTACGCTCACGATTCTAGGTTGGTCATCAATGTGGGGGGCGATTGCGGCTGACGCAGGAGCTTCACTGCTGGTGGTTATGAACGGACTGCGGGTTCTGCGCAGTTCGACTGCAGTCGAAGCTGGAAACTGACGCCCAAAGGATTGGCTCTTTCATGAACTGGCTCATTCGCTTTTCGTTGCACCATCGGTTGCTGGTTGTCAGTCTGGCAATCATCGCCCTGGGTCTCGGTACACGGACCATGATCGGTCTGCCGATCGACATCTTTCCCAATCTCACGCGGCCCCGCGTCACGGTGATGACCGAATGCCCCGGCCTGTCGCCGGAAGAAGTGGAGACCCTGGTCACGTTTCCGATGGAAACCGCGTTCAACGGTGCGACAGGTGTGCAGGCCGTTCGGAGTTCGTCCGGCATCGGCCTGTCCGTAATCTACGTTGAGTTCGGCTGGAACACCGACATCTATGTTGCCCGCCAAACAGTTAACGAGCGGCTCGCCACAGTCAGCAGTCGCATGCCACCAGGCGTTAAGCCGGAACTTGCACCGATCAGCTCCATCATGGGGCAAATCGTGATGGTGGGCATGTACAGCAAAGAGGGAAAGACTCCCCCATTGGAAGTCCGCACACTTGCCGATTGGGTCGTTCGACCTCGCTTGTTGACAATTCCCGGCGTGGCACAGGTGATCACGATGGGTGGTGGACGCAAGCAGTTCCAGGTGCTGGTGGACCCCGAACAACTGACGGCCTTCGAAGTCACGCTTCAAGACGTCGAAAGCGCCCTGCGAGAGAGCAATCAGAACGCGACTGGAGGGTATGTCGAACAGGGATCAATGGAATTCCTTGTCCGTGGAGTGGGACGCATCCAGTCGGTGGCCGATCTGGAGGAATCGGTCGTGAAGTCAAGAGCGGGCAGGGCCGTGCTGCTACGCGATGTAGCAAAGATTCGCGAAGGAGCCCAGATTAAGCGCGGCGACAGTTCGGTGAACGGCCATCCCGCCGTTGTGCTGACAATCGCCAAGCAGCCCCAAGGCGATACGCGCCGATTAACTGAAGAAGTGGTCACTGCATTGGAAGAGGTCAGGAAGGCACTTCCGTCCGACATCGTAATTGAGACTGAGATCTACCGGCAGCGAGAATTCATCGATCGCGGGATCGAGAATGTTCTGGAGGCACTTCGCGATGGGGCAATCCTGGTCCTGATCATTCTCTTTCTCTTTTTGCTCAACGTCCGCACGACGTTCATCACGCTGACCGCCATTCCATTGTCGATCGTCCTGACAGGCTTGTTCTTTTACTGGACCGGCATGTCGATCAACGTCATGACCTTGGGTGGACTTGCTGTAGCGATGGGGGAACTTGTCGATGACGCGATCGTCGATATTGAAAACGTGTTTCGACGCCTGGGACAGAATGCGGCCCTCGCCACACCTCGTGCGGCGCTGGTCGTGATCTATGAAGCGAGCCTCGAAGTTCGCGGAGCCATCGTCTACGGTACGATGCTGGTGATTCTCGTGTTCGTGCCGCTGTTCGCTCTGTCGGGTGTCGAAGGGCGACTATTTGTGCCGCTTGGAATTGCATACATTGTCTCCATCCTCGCGTCGTTGCTGGTTTCGCTCACTGTGACGCCCGTCTTAGGAAGCTTGCTTCTGTCGGGAAAAGCGGCGCAATCTCACGGCTCGAAAGACAGCCCGCTGCTGCGGTTCTTGAAGTCGATTGCGACCCCCATTGTCCGTACCAGCATGCACCCGCTCGGACTCACTGTGATCCTGCTGGCCGTGGGGACTGCAATACTGGGGAGCGGCGTCGTCATCACGCAACTCGGAACCGACTTTTTGCCGCAGTTCGACGAGGGAGCCGCGCAAGTCAACGTTGTCTTGCCGCCGGGCGCATCTTTAGAAGCTTCAAATCGCGCCAGCGCCATGGTGGACAAGGCGTTCCGCCGTCACATGGTCGACGATGAGCATCCGAAACAGCTCGTGATGCAGTGGGTTCGACGTAGCGGTCGTGCTGAACTCGACGAGCACGCCGAAGGCGTGAATATGACCGAGTACATCGTTACGTTGAATCCACACAGCGGCGTCTCCCGTGTTGATACTCTGGCGACGTTGCGAAAAGAGTTGGAACAGATTCCCGGAATTGAGTACGAAGCTGAGCAGCCGCTTGCGCACCTGATCAGCCACATGTTGTCCGGGGTGTCGGCGCAGATCGCGATCAAGGTCTACGGAGATGACTTGGACGTCTTGCGACGTAAGGCGCAGGAGATCAAATCCGCCATTACCGGGGTTGAGGGACTTGCACCGCCGGTTGTGGAGCCGCAGCAACTGATTCCCCAGCTGCGCATCGACGTCAATCGCGAACAGCTGGCTGCGTATGGATTGACGGCCGGTTACGTCACCGAGTTTATCGAGACAGCCCTCAATGGGCGGGTCGTCTCGACGGTGTTGGATGGGCAGCGTACCTTTGACCTGCTGGTTCGTCTGGAGGACCAATACCGCACTGATTTCGATTTGATTCAGCGGTTGTCGCTCAATCTTCCGCAGGGAGGACGGATTCCATTGTCCACCGTAGCGAGAATTTATGAATCGGGCGGCCCCAACACGATCAACCGCGAGAATGTCCGGCGGCGGATCACGATTCGCTGCAACACCACTGACCGCGACCTCGGCGGCGTTGTGGCGGATATCAAGAAGGCCGTCGAGGCGAAGGTCCAATTACCCGAAGGATACTTCGTTCAGTATGGCGGACAATTCGAGGCCCAGCAGGAAGCGACTCGCACGATCACGCTGTTGAGCTTCGTATCCCTCGGGGGCGTGTTCCTCGTGTTGTACACGCTATTCCCGTCTGCGCGCATCGTCCTGCAAATCATGTTCGCACTCCCGACAGCGTTCGTCGGCGGCGCATTCGCACTGTGGTTGACCGGCCAGACGCTGACTGTGGCCAGCATGGTCGGTTTCATTTCGCTCGGGGGAATTGCGGCGCGGAATGGCATCCTGCTCGTCTCCCACTACATGCACCTGATGCGCGAGGAGGGTGAAGGTTTCACGCAGCAAATGGTGCTGCGCGGCAGTCTGGAGCGTCTGGCCCCGGTGCTGATGACGGCGCTGACCGCCGGTATCGGCCTAGTGCCACTGGTGTTAGGGGGCCACCAACCCGGCAAGGAGATTCTCTATCCAGTCGCTACTGTGATTCTCGGTGGCCTCATCACCTGCACGATCTGCGAATACGTAGTCCATCCTGGCTTGTTCTTCCGCTTTAGCGGCAAAGACGCCACTCGATTGACGAATCATGGGGACATTGATCAACTTGGGATCCCGGCTCCTGCGAGGTCTGGGGTGTGAGCGGTTTAGGTTTAGTCCACGGAAGTATGCCGGTAGATTGGTTTACGGCAAGCCTCAATCGGCAAGGACCGGCAGACGCATCAGGAGCATGAGGAGCGGGGCGGTGACCGAGTCCGGCTCGATCCGTAGATCATGATTCACCCCAGGAACGTGCGGGTGCTCGAATGCCGGTACCTGACCAGCCAGCGGCCGAAACGGCCGCCGCAGCTCACTTGGAAGCTGACCGGTCCGGCTACGGGCGCATTCGAGTGATTTCGCGAGAGATCAGCGCAGGGCGATGTTGGAAAGTCGAGACGGCAAGGCAGCGAGAATTGGCAAAACCGCGAAGTCCATGCTCCCAAAGCCCTCGATTCTACGATCGGATGCCGCCGACGTCGTGGCCGTGGCGGTGATTCTGATAATGTCTCGCATCGCTCACCGTCGCAGAGATAACCCGATTCCAGTGAATGCGAGATTGTCAGCGGCACGATTGAGGCCAACGGCAGAATGCACGTCGAATTGAATATTGGGAGTTATGTAGTACTGTGCACCGTAGTGAAAGTAGTGCTCGAACACGGAAGAGTTGCTACCTGACGGTACAAAAGCCGCGTACTCCGTGAATAGCAACCATCGCTCGCCAAGGTCGTATTCGATGTTCACCGCCTGAAAGACTTCCAGGTAGAGTGCATTGGCGTCATCCTGACGACGATTGAGCACGGTGTTGCATTCAATTTCGATCAGTTCGGACACCGCCCAGCTGTATGCAAGGTTTACCCCCGGCAGCGGCTCGCCCGCAGTAATGCCCTGCGAGCCAGTAGGTACTCGGAGCTGAGGAAACACTGTGAAGTCCGGCAACCAGCCGCTCTGCTTGATCAGAGCCACTTTAGCCGCGATCAGGAGATCATCGCTTCCGGAGAAGCGAGTTGTGGGACCGGCATCGGGATTGGCGACCTCTGACAGGTAATTGTAGGCGAGCCGAAACTCGAACCATTCGGCAAACACTCCCCAACGCAGCAGCGGTTCGGGAAACGAGTGAGTCTGCATCCGAGTTCCGGCGTTTCCGTCATTGAAGAATGAATAGCCGGTTTCCAACTGGACTCGCCCGAGTCCGACCAAGCTTGTGGCTTCGCATAGATGCGGTCGATCAGTGACCAGCCGATCTCGTTCGACGGCCGGCGACTCCCATTCCTCTTCCCGCCACGAAAAGAGGCTTTCCGCGTCGCGCGAAATGTCAGCGCCCCAGTCCTGTGACCACGTAGGCGACGCGAAAGACAGCAGCAGCAGCCCGGCGGCCAATCGACGGCAGTGCAGCATCGTGTTCTCTCCGTCTAATTGCGAAATCAACGACGTTGGGGCAATATGTCCGGTTTTCATACGCAGTTTTCAATCGACATCGCTCGTAAGTTTGATGAGTCAAAACACGATCAATGCCGTATTGTTCAGTGCTTTCGGAAGCATCAGATGGTCTGTCGCATCACGCTGCTTGTTGATGCTGGAGATCGAATTACGGATTTCCCGGAGAGACTGTCACGGCAAGCGAATTCCTCCAACCAAACCGCAATTCGTTGCCGCGACCGCGGCGTCGCAAAACGCAGTTCGTAGAAATTGAATCTGCAGGACGGATGAAGTCTGGTCGATAGGATCTAGTGGACGCCATGCGACACGAACTCCCGTTGCGCCGTCCGGTCCACCCAAGCAAACCTGTCCCGCTCCGTGCCGAACTCTTGACCGACCAAGCTCCGTTCCTTGGCGGTGCGTGTCCGGCATGGGGAGGGTGGGTTTGACTTTGTTCGGAATCAACATGCCTGTTGGGGCCTACCTCGGTGAGCGTTGTCGTTTTCTAGGACGGTTCGGTAAGCCGACGTACTGTCGGGCTGGCGTTCCGGTTGAAACTCCACAAAACCTGATTGAACCGTGCGGCTCCATCGAGAAGCGGAGCGGCGTATGGAGAAGGCCGATTTGTGGATTCGTGGCTAATTGAGTTTGAAGTCGATGTACTCACTCAACCCATCAACGAGCTTCCGTTCCGGCAGCGTGAACCATCTCCGCTGCTGCTGGAGGAGGTCCCTCACGTGGCGGTAACTCAACTCACCGATGAAGAGGGGACACGGCAGCCGCTTCAGCCGCTCCCCGTGGGGAATTGCCGCTCGGAGACGGTCAGGATCGCGGTATTCCTGCACCAAAGGGTTGCCAGTTGATGGCGTCAGCAGGATCAGGACGAAGTCCCGCGGCGGGGTTTCAAACAGCAGATCCTCCTCGAACCAGCCATTTTCCCGCAGGCCGATGCGGGCATTCCGGATGAGCTGGTCGGACGGGAATCCCCCGGAGCCATTATTGTTGGCCGTCTTGGAGGACAACGGTGATCCGTATTTCATCTCAATGAAGACCGTCGTCGCCGGATTCTCCCAGGTGATGACGACATCGACCTCCGTTTGTCCTTCGTCCCACTTCAAATGCTGCCGGGGATAGGTTCGCTGTTTCTGCCAGAGTTCGATTCGGAGATCCCGGAAGATCTGCCGACGGAATCGTTCGGCTCCCAGAGCCGTGTTGAGCAGGTCGGGGAGCCACCAGCGGGGGTTGAGAACCTTCAAGACCCCGAAGATCTCCCCCGTGACCACGTCTTCGCTGGTCGGGCGAACGTTCAACGGGCATCGCAGCTCCCCTTTGCGTGCCGGCTCACACAGACAACCGCTCTTGCCGTTCAGTTCAGTGAGCACGCCATCGCCTCCTGCGGGATTTCCAGTTTGTCCAACTCCGGCATTTCCGTCGCCCGTGACGGTTGTCCCCATGCTCGGCAGTGCTGCCGATAGGGGCAGGTGGCACAGTTCATCGGACTCTCGACCGGATAGAAGATCCCCAGGTCGACCGCCCGCTGAATGGTCTGAACGACGTCCCCCAGACGGCCGCAGTCCTCGGAGTAGCGGCTGGTCCTGAGCCGCTGAACCTTCGGCGTCTTGGTTTTGACCAGGACCGTGTATTCGACGTTGGCATCTCGCCCGAACGTCTCCCGGACAGCATGGACGTAACACGTCGGCTGGAGGGACGATTCCACGTCAGCCGCGGAGTAGGCCCGACCACTGGTTTTGAATTCTCGGACCGTCAGATCCTGTTCCGTGGCGGTGATCAGGTCTGCAATAGCGACCAAGGGGATCTCCAGATACTCCCCCCGGCTGTTGTAGAGCGGCACCAGAACTCGCTGCTCCACGGCGATGATTCCATCGGGTGGCGGCTCGTCGAGATAGAGCTTCAGGAGTTGGATGCCCTGCTCCCGGTTGTCTTCTCGGGATTCTCCATTCCGATAAACGACCGTCTCACCGGCTTCCTTCTCACCCCAGCACTCGTGAAAGACCTTCAGAATGGCCTCCGAGTCGATGGATTCGTGCTCCTTCAGCCGCCGGTGGTACTCCGCCAACCCTGCATGGACGGCGGAACCGAGAACCAAACCGCTGCCGATGGATCGACTCGGCAGTCCCAGCACTCGCTGGAAGTAGTATTGGAGCGGGCAGCGGAGGTACTGGCTGATGGAGCTGTAGCTCCAGTGGGGGCGATTAGTCATTTCTCCTCTTCTGATTCCGGCGTCTCTGCACTTGCCTGGCAAACTGCAGAGCGATCAGGCAACCAAACTCTGCCATCGAACGGTTCCATCGCTTGCGCATGGTGATCTTGGCGGTCTCCGGCGGAAAACCACCATTTCTCATCCATTCGAGGAGAGCCTCGGCGCGTTCGACGGCCAGTTCCCAGTCTCGCTGGAGGATGGCCTCCAGCATCTCATCCCATGCGACTTGAGGGTCCATTGATGTCTCCCTCAGCGGCTGATCCGATTGCGACCGTTGCCGTTGGTGACCGGAGCCCCGTTCTGGCTGAGCGCGTCAATGACGTCCCCGGCCTCTCGCTTGGTCAGGTCGTAGACGCCGATCTTCTTGCCCAGAAGCCCCTCGATCCGGCCCTCCAGTTGAGGCGGCGTCAGCCCCTGCCGCTTCCCGAGGTTGAGCAGGTACTGAACCTGCTTGTTCGTCGCCGCATCACCGTTGGCAGAGTGACCATTCCCGTTGGAGGGGCCGTGAACGTTCCCGTTCTGGGAATTCGACGGTGCAGCACTCGGTTGTTCCTTCGCGGCCTGCCCATTGGAATGGCCGTTGGAACCGTTTGAACGTCGCTCGTCCCGGCTCCCGATGGCGGATTCCCCTTCGTACCGTTCGATCTGCTGATTCAGAGCCTCTTCGGCCAGGTCGTAGAATTCCTTGACCTTCTCGACCATGGTCTCGGGATCGTCCAGTCCGACGCAGATTTCTCCTTCGAGATTCAGGCTGAATCCCGTGGAATTGAAGTCGCGGGACAGTTTCCGGCTGAGTCCGACGTTGACCTTCAGCATTCGTGTGCTCCGTGAAAAGAAGAACGCCTCCGTGACCAGTTACCCGGATCAGGGAGGCGTCGCTGTCGTGGCTGGGACTCGACTCAAGTTGAGCGTTGACGTCGAACCTGTTCGTCCATGATGTGACGCACCTGTGCAAGCGTCAGTGGGGAATAGCCTTCAGAAGCTGAGTCATCGTCGGTGTAGCACCCGTTTGGATCGTTCCAGCATAGCCATTCAATAATCTGCTCCCGCGTCCCTGATTTCAGCAGTTCTTGCTGGAACACGGGGCTGTGATGCTTCAGTGGCGGCTTTGAATGAACCAGTTCCGCGAGCATTGCAGTTGCTTCGTCGGCGCAGACCTCGTAAGGCAGCTCATCGCCGAGTGTTTTGAATAGCCTGTGAATCGAATCTTCAAGGATGCGACACTCGTCTGCGTTAAAGCATCGCAGCCCGTCAGGAGTTGAGTAGTCGTCTGGTGACGTATCGAGGTGAAATCCAAGCCCGAAATCGTGGACGAAGCGTTTCAACCACGCGATGGCCTGTCGCGATGTCGCTTCCTTCGGCAGATACAATGTCCATGACATTCACTTTGACGAAGAGAGTCTACTCGGCGATTGCGGAGCCATCAGCTACCCCGCCATCTGCAATGCCAGACTCCAGGCTCGCTCCTTGAGCCGGGCTCCCGAGCCGAACCAAGCTGACTCCAGCCGGTTGCTGGCACGCTCGGTCGAGGTCTTGCCGCGGGTGGACCGATAGTGGTCGACGTATTCTGTCACCGCATTGAGGGCCGTCCAGGTCGTGTGGCGGATGGCCGGCAGGTCGTGTCCAATCCCCTGCTCGAACAGCCGGAGTAACTCCTGTCGGACATTCTTTGTACGGGTGGATTCTCCGTGGGGCGAGTCAGGATAGACTTGGTGGAAGTATTCCTCCAGCTGCCTCAGGCTCGGATAGTGGCTGGCCAGACGGTTGATCTGGGCCTCGGCGTCGTCGTAGAAGCGGTTCGCCAGCCCCAGAACTTCCTGAGCCTGTCGGACCTTGGCGGCTAAATCGCCCTTGTGAATGATCGAGACTCCCTGACCTCTCCCGTTACTCGCCGCGATGGCCAGTGTATTGGCACAGACCACGCGGATCGGCGTGAAATGGACCCGCAGGGACGAACTTCCGTCGTGAGAGTTCGACAGGAGCAGATATTTCTCGGTGACGTCGTCCGAGTTCTTCACCCGAATGTCATCCGGCAACTTCGCCAGCATCCAGACCCGCTCTCCCATCCCGAGAGCCCCGGCGGTGTGGTTACCGCAGACTTCCGTCCGCCACGATGGCGTCGAGGAACCCAAAAGCCTGGTGATTTTGGACCGGGACGTAGCTGCTCCCGACGACTCCGAGGACGTCCCCGGAATCGGATCGGACGACCGCCTTCCGCTTTGGGACGGGCGTCCCATCATCCGTCTGGATCTTCCGTAGTTCAGCCAGGTAGTCGAGACCGGCAGCTTCGATGGCCTCGCGGGCCGTGGCCGGTTCCTCGAGCCGGGTTCCGAGTCCGTGCCAGGGAATCTCCCCCGCGTACATCATAGCCGTGCGGCCGTTGGTCGTTGCGAGTTCGTGCGCCATTGTAAGCCCTCGGTTGATCGTACAGTTTAACTCCGAACTCCCTACCCGCTAGAACTTGGCCATGCGCTGCCGCGATCGATTAAAGGTGAATTTCAATCTTTCAAGCTTTCTGGCCGCACGCCAGCTGTGATAGACTTTGGAGATGCGAATGTCTCCCCCTGAGGTCGCACCGTCCACCCGAAGAACGGACTCGACTTGGCCCGGTCGGTTTAGTGAAAGTGCAAACGGCTGCCTTACTTGGATTCCGAATCCTACTGCTCCTGAGTATTTTGACTCACCAGACACTAGACCGACGTGTGGCCCAGATTCGCCAGGCCTGAAAACTGTGAGCCCCGTCGCTCTGCACACTTCAGAGGTACTCAACGATGCCCGCTGCTGGAGTCTGGCTCCCGTTCGAAGAGGCTCGTACCATCGTTGTTTCGCAGGCATTCAAGAACTCAAAAGACTTTAATACTTGGAAGGGTCGCCCTGCGAACGTTCCGTCCAATCCAAGGATCTCATACGAAAAGGACTGGGGCGGATGGCCATATTTTCTGGGAACCGGCCCCTTCTCCGAGGACTCACGACCAAAAGTGCGGGTCGCATTTCTTCCGTTCGAAGAAGCCCGCGCATTGGCGCAGCAGCTGATGGTTCAGTTCGGAATCACATGCGCTGCGGAATGGAATGCCTGGGTAAAAACGGCTGACAAGCCGGCGGCACTTCCCGCTGATCCCTACAACGCCTACAAGGACAAAGGGTGGCGAGGATGGCCCGATTGGTTCAACAAGACCCCCGCGAGAGCGTCCGGGCACGAAGTCGTTCGCAGCTTTACGGAGGCTCGGGCGTTCGCTCGTACGCTTAATCTGAAGGAGTCTCGTGACTGGTACGAGTGGGGCAGAACTGCCGGCCGGCCAACTGACATCCCTTTCTCTCCAGATACGCGATATCGAGACGAAGGATGGATGGGATGGGCCGATTTTCTTGGAAACCAGACACGCTTGACCCACAACGGAATTGTCGCCTTTTTGCGTTCGCTAGGCGAATGCGTTGAGACCCTGACAGAGCTCGATCTCTACCTCATTCTCATGCACAACGGGATGCTTACTCGGGATTCGCGTTTGCTCGGTACCAAGCTGCTGCGCGGCCTGCTGCACGCTCGTACCGTCGAAGACGTTCGCGAAGCAGAGAAGGCACTTCTCACGGGACTACGAGCGGACGATGTTGCGGACCGTACACAGGAGATCGTACACGCCGTTACTCCTTGGGAGCTTGCCCCAAGCGACGAGCGTCGGCTCCGATCTCTCGACACCTTTGAAGCGTTGAAGACCGTGGATCGTGCCATCGAACATGGCGTCACCGATGACAGGGATGGCAACATAGCAATCGAGTTCATGCTTACTGCACGGCTTGACATGCTGTGGCAGGAAGCGATGAATTCCGGTGAGTCGACGGTTCTTGAACGGCTTTCTCAGCTCCCCGACGGAAAGTACGCCCAGCTCATTCGTCAACGCTTTGAACAGGAGTACAAGTCGGTTCTGTCGCTCCGCATCCCCGACGGCTACCGGATTATCAACGCGAAGGATGAGCCTGTAGCACTCAATATCATGCAGCGATTGACGGCGCACCGCCTGCTCCATCGCAAACGGCTCGGCAACTGGTCCGGTGTCGGAGCCGGTAAGACGAATGCGGCCACGTTTTCGGCGGCCATTATAGACGCACGATTGACTCTGATTCTTGCTGCGAATTCGACACTGACCGGATGGAAGAAGACGATCCGCCGAGCATTTGATGCAAAGTCGCTTTACATCCATGAAGGGCATCCATTGAAGTTTCGCTTTCGCAGAGGCCGCAGGAACTTCCTGGTCGTGAATTATGAGGCATTTCAGCGGGAGTGGACGGACGACTTGATCACGCTCTTGTGTCAGCGGTCAGTTCTTGACTTCGTCGTGTTCGATGAAGTGCAGTACGTTCGCCAACGCCACGCTGCGGAATCGCGGATGTCGGAACGGCGAAGACAGGTAAACCAGATGATTCGCTCCGCCGCAGCTCAGAATCCAAATCTGCGGATCTTGGCGATGTCAGCCACTCCCGTCGTCAATAATCTGACAGAGGCGGTGAAACTCCTTGAACTAGTCCGACCGGACGACGACTTCTCGCAAGTCCCCGTTGGGGCTACCATTCCGAATGCCGTCGGGGTGCACTTTTTGCTCAAGCGCCACGGCATCCGGTTCGTACCACGGTACGACCTGCAGTTGGAACAACACCTGGAAGAGATCGATGGCTGTGAGTTGTTTGAAGAACTCAATCACCTGAGGCCTCGGGACGTCCTGCAGATGGAGCAGACCCTGCTGAAGGCGAAGCTGCGGCATCTCGGCAACTGGGTCCGACGTGGCACCTTGGTCTACACTCACTTTGTGACGCAGATTGATCAGCAACTGACGGAAACGATTGAAGGCATGGGGCTGCGGGTGCAGCAGTTCACTGGCAAAGAGCGAGTTGCCGTCGAAGAGTTCGTGAAGGACTTCCGTGCCGGAACCGCCGATGTTCTAATCGGGTCCTCTCCGGTCGGTACGGGCGTTGATGGGTTGCAGTTCGTACTTGACCGGATCGTGTTCGTTTCTTTGCCGTGGTCGCATGCCGAGTACGAACAGATCATCGGTCGCCTTTGGCGGCAAGGATCTGCATTCGGGAAGACTGAGATCATCATCCCTCAAGTTACTCTGACGGATGGCCTGGGCAACCGGTGGTCGTGGGATGAGCAGCGGCTTCGTTGTCTTGAATACAAGGAAACGCTTGCAGATGCAGCGCTCGACGGAGTCATTCCCCGAGGGGGGCTTCCGTCGCCAGAAGAAATGCAGCGTCGCGCTCTCCACGCCTTGCACAAGTGGGGCGAGCAG